>JAZNXJ010000047.1:0-131999 GCA_045593805.1 Faecalimonas sp. | reverse complement strand
TGGCCTCCGACTTCCTCTTAGAGATCGTTTTGGCGTGGTACAGCGTTTGGAATTCTATACAGAGAAGGAACTTCAGACAATTATTCTTCGTTCTGCAAAAGTACTTGGGGTAGAGATTGAACCAAATGGAGCTCTTGAGATGGCAAGACGTTCTAGAGGAACACCACGACTTGCAAATCGTTTATTAAAGCGTGTTCGTGACTTCGCACAAGTAAAATACGATGGTGTGATTACAGAAGAAGTGGCAGACTATGCACTGAATCTATTAGATGTTGATAAATATGGACTTGATCACAGTGACCGCAATATTTTACTTACAATTATTGAAAAGTTCCAGGGAGGACCTGTAGGTCTTGATACATTAGCTGCATCGGTAGGAGAAGATGCAGGTACGATAGAGGATGTATACGAACCATACTTATTAAAGAATGGGTTTATTCAAAGAACACCTAAGGGACGTATGGTAACAGAGCGCACCTATCATCATTTGGGAATTCCATATGAAAATCAATAAAACAGTTGGTTTTTTGTCGGGGATAGTTTATAATAAAAAGATGATTAGGAACGTTTAAGGAGGCTACCATGGTATCTTCAAAGAATAGTACAGAAGTATTGATCGGTGGGAAAGTATTCACGTTAAGTGGATTTGAAAGTGAAGATTATTTACAAAAAGTATCTACATATCTGAATCATAAGATAGCTGAGTGTCAAAGCATGGATAGTTATCGCAGACAAAGTGCTGATAATAGAAGTATTTTACTTGCTCTTAATATTGCAGATGATTATTTCAAAGCGAAGAAGCAAGGAACGATTTTAGAGACAGACGTTGAACAAAAAGATAAAGAAATGTATGATTTAAAGCATGAACTGATTTCAACACAAATTCGTTGTGAGAATTTGGAACATGAGTTAGCGAAGTTGAAAGAAGAGAATCAAAAACTTCAGATGACGATTGTGAAATTAGATGCAGAGAGAAAGAATCACGGCAAATAGAATCTCGACTGCGAGATTCTATTTTTCAATTAGGGGGATATATGAAAAAAAGAGTGGAAATCCTTTCACCAGCAGGTTCATATGAAAGTTTAAAAGCGGCAATTGCTGCAGGGGCAGATGCGGTCTATATAGGCGGCACTCGTTTTGGCGCGCGTGCTTATGCAAATAATCTGACGGAAGAGGAACTTTTGGAAGCAATTGATTATGTTCATCTACATGGAAAAAAAATTTATTTAACAATTAATACCCTTCTCAAAGAACATGAGTTGAGTACTGAATTATATGATTATTTGCTGCCATATTATAAGCAAGGAATAGATGCTGTCATTGTACAGGATATAGGAGTATTGACATATATCAAAGAACAATTTCCAGACCTTCCTATTCATGCAAGCACGCAGATGACAATTACAAATGTGCTTGGAGCACAATTTTTAAAAAGTCTCGGCGCAGAGCGAATTGTAACTGCAAGAGAAATGCAGCTTTCCGAGATTGAGGAGATTGCAAAGAATACAGATTTGGAAATTGAAAGTTTTGTACATGGAGCATTGTGTTATTGCTATTCGGGACAATGTTTATATAGCAGTTTAATTGGAGGAAGAAGTGGTAATCGAGGCCAATGTGCACAACCATGTCGTTTGCCTTATCGCACAGGCAATCTAAAGGATACACAGTATGTGCTAAGTTTAAAGGATATCTGTACACTTGAATACATTCCTGAACTTGTGGAGGCAGGTATAGATTCCTTTAAGATAGAAGGTCGTATGAAGAAACCGGAGTATGTTGCGCTTGTAACTGCTATGTATCGTAAATACGTGGACTTGTATTTGAAATATGGAAAAAAAGCATTCCGTGTGGAAGAAAAAGACAGTGAGATGTTGATGGATTTATACAATCGTGGGGGTTTTCATGGTGGATACTATCATACAAAGAATGGCAGAGAAATGCTATCTTTAGAACGGCCAAATCATGCGGGAGTACCGGCACTTCAGGTAATGAAGTGCAAGGGACGTAATGTCACGGTAAAAGCAATTGTGGACATTCATAAAGGAGATGTGATTGAACTGCCGGATGGAGCAGAAACCTTTACCTTTGGAACGGATGTTTTAAAAGGGCAAACCACAACTATTACAACACATAAGAACCAGAAGTTTTCACAGAATCATATTTTGAACAGAACAAGAAATAAAAGCTTGTTACAATGGATTAAAACAAGTATTATTGATTCTAAAAGAAAGATGAAAATGAATGGACGATTAAACCTTTCTGTTAAAGAAGCTTCCAGATTGTTGATTGAATATAATGATTATACTGTGGAGGTGACTGGTGAGAAAGCACAGGAAGCACTAAACCAGCCGATGAACGCAGAGCGTGTGCAAAAGCAAATGCGTAAAACGGGAAATACCTTGTTTGAGTTTGATAAATTGGAAATAGAACTAGATGGAAACCTATTCATGCCGATGCAGGTGCTAAATGAGCTTAGAAGGACAGGAATAGAAGCTTTAGAAAAACGAATTCTATCTGAATACCGAAGAGAAGGAAAACAGAAGGTCTTGCATACTGCAGTATCCGAAGAGGGACAAAACAGTATGCCGATGTATGTATATGTAGAAGATCTGGAGCAATGGGAGGAAGCCTTGAATTTTGAGTATGCAGAGCGTATTTATTTGGATTGTAATGCGCTGAATAAAGCATGGTTAAATTCGGACGTTTCAAATATCATTGATAGAACTCACCAGAGTGGTAAACAGATTTATCTCGGAATGCCACATGTTTTTAGGGAAGAGACAATTCGTAAATACGAAGAAGCATACGAAAATATCTTTGAGGCGTCATGGGATGGTGTGCTGATTCGAAATTATGAAAGCTATGTATTCTTAAAAAATCACGGATATGCAGGACAAATAGTTACGGATTATAATTTATATCAATTCAATCAATATGCAAAAGAGTTTTGGAAAAATGAGATGATAGAGTCCACGACAGCACCTCTTGAATTAAACTTCAGAGAGTTAAAAGAGGTTGGAGTGGAAAATAGTGAGCTTGTTGTCTATGGATATTTTCCGATGATGGTTTCTGCACAGTGTGTGAAAAAGACCACAGAAGGCTGCAAAAAGCAAAAAGGAACATGTTTTATCAAAGATAGATATAACAAGCAGTTTGCTGTAAAAAATCATTGTGATTATTGTTATAATATTATTTATAATACGGCGCCGGTTGTTTTAACCGACCAAAAAATGGAAATCATAGAATTGAATCCAAAAGCGATACGATTGCATTTTACAACAGAAAACAGGCAATCAATGCGAAAGATTATGGAATTATACAATGAAGTGTTCTATAAAGGCGGACAAGCAATAGAGCCTGATTTTGAGTTCACAAGAGGACATTTTAAACGAGGAATTAAGTAGGTGAAGAGTTGGCTAACATTATAGTAGGATGTGCAAAATACATGATGATTATTTTCATAGCCATTTACACATACCAATGTTTTGCGGTATTTGGATATGAAGACCCAAAAGCCAAAAAGAAAATACTAAGGAATCAAAACAGAGTGATGTTTATGATTCATTTTATGGCTTTTGCAGGCATGTATTTGAAAATAGGTGAAAATAAAATATTGATTTTTTATTTGGCTCAGGTACTGATGTTGACCAGTATTATTTTTCTTTATCGGAAATTATATCCGAAGGTGTCGCGGCTTGTTGTCAATAATATGTGCATGCTTCTTACAATTGGTTTTATTATGATTACCAGATTATCCTATGACAAGGCTGTGAAGCAAAGTGTGATTGTTGCAGGAGCTGCAATCTTAAGCCTTTTTGTTCCAGTAATTATTCGAAAAGCAAAAAGTCTGGCAGATTTAAGAGTATTATATGCCTTTATAGGTATTGTTGCATTGGCAGCAGTGGTTGTTGTTGGACAGGTTTCAGGAGGCGCTAAATTAGGATTTACCATTGCTGGAATCGGAATACAGCCATCAGAATTTGTAAAGATTCTTTTTGTATTCTTCGCTGCATCCAGTTTCTATCGTTCGACAGGATTTAAAAATGTAGTTGTGACAACAATTGTGGCAGCAATGCATGTGTTGATTTTAGTTGTATCAAAAGATCTTGGAGCCGCATTGATTATATTTGCTGTGTACCTGGTGATGTTGTATGTTGCTACAAGAAAGCCTATATATACATTTGCGGGGCTTGGTGCCGGCAGTATCGCTGCAGTTGCAGCGTATCACTTGTTTTCTCATGTTAGGGTGCGTGTCAATGTGTGGAAAGATCCTTTTGCAGTCTATGATAAAGGAGGTTATCAGGTTGCGCAGTCACTTTTTGCAATTGGAACAGGCAGTTGGTTTGGAACCGGATTATTTCAGGGAAAAGCTGATGCTATACCGGTAGCAGATGAGGATTTTATTTTTTCTGCCATATCAGAGGAAATGGGATTGATTTTTGCACTGTGTACTATTTTAATCTGTGTTAGCTGTTATGTCATGTTTTTAAATATTGCAATGCAGCTACGCAGTCGTTTCCACAAGTTTGTTGCATTAGGATTAGGTACATGTTATATCTTCCAAACATTCTTAAATATTGGAGGTGTGACAAAATTTATACCTTCGACAGGAGTCACACTACCACTTGTTAGTTACGGTGGAAGTTCAGTTCTAAGCACATTAATTATGTTTGCAATTATTCAGGGATTATATATACTGAAAGAAGACGAGGAAGAAAATATTGAGAGAAAGAGACAAAAAAAATACGCCCAGGAGGACGTCAGACAACGAAATAGAAATCATATCCCTCAACCTCGATCCGGAACGCGGGAGGAAACAAACCGCGGCTCGCAAAAGCAAAAAAGCCGAGGAACAGGAGCAGGGAGCAGGAAATCGCGAGTTCGTTAGAGTAACATATCTGTTTGTGACTATTTTTCTTGCAATGATGGGTTATTTGGTGTATTTCAATGTTGTAAAGAGCAAAGACATTATCAATAGTCCATACAACGTTAGGTTAGATTCTATGGCAGACCGTGTGGTACGTGGTAAAATCTTAGATAATGAAGGAAATGTGCTTGCCAAAACAGAAGTACAAGAGGATGGCACGGAAACAAGAATCTATCCATATGGAAATATGTTTGCACATGTGGTGGGCTATGATTCCAAAGGTAAATCCGGACTGGAATCTATTGAAAACTTTCATTTGCTTACTTCAAATGCGAACTTTATGGAACAATTTGTTCATGAGCTAAAGGAAGAAAAAAATATTGGTGACAATGTAATTACTACATTGGATATGACCCTGCAAGAAGCCGCATATAATGCGCTAGGGGATTACAAAGGCGCTGTTGTAATTACGGAAGTGACAACAGGAAAAATCCTGGCGATGGTGTCGAAACCGGATTTTAATCCCAATAACATTTCGGAAGACTGGAGTGAGATTGCGAACAGCTCCGGAAGTATGCTTCTTAATCGGGCTACACAAGGTGCATATGCACCGGGATCTATATTTAAATTAGTGACTGCATTGGAGTACATGAGAGAAAACAAAGATTATAACAGTTATAGTTATACCTGTGAGGGCGAAATTGAATATGAAGGTACGGTTATTCACTGTGCAAAAAACAGGAAACACGGGGATGAGGACTTGGCTGCATCACTTGCAAATTCATGTAATACCTCCTTTTCAAACATAGGGTTGAATTTGAATATTTCTGATATGCAAAAAACAGCAAAAGGACTCTTGTTTAATACGAAATTGCCAAGTTTATTTCCGTATTCACAGAGTAAGTTTCAATTAGTGAAAGAGGATTCTTCCTCTGAGGTTATGATGACTGCCATCGGCCAGGGAGAAACCTTGGTCAGCCCTTATCATATGGTGCTTATTGCATCTGCAATCGGAAATGGCGGCATCTTAATGGAACCATATTTGGTGGATCGAATTGAAAGTCATACAGGAGCGTCGGTTGCGAAAAACATGCCAAAAAAATATACGGAGCTTATGACTTCGCAGGAAGCTTCTGTTTTGAAAGACTATATGTTGGAAGTCGTGGAAAGTGGAACGGCAAGTGCATTGCAAAGTGAGAAATATACCGTTGCAGGAAAAACAGGCACCGCTGAATACAGCAGTGATAAAGAAAAAGCACATTCATGGTTTATGGGATTTACGAATCCGGATAATCCGGACCTTGCGATTAGCATTGTTGTTGAAAGTGCGGACAATTCGGGGATGAGTGCAGTTTCTGTGGCGAAAAAAATACTAAATGCGTATTATTAGATTTAGAGGGAAGATTATGAAATATTATTATGCGCTATATACGGATGAGCATACAAAAGATAAGCTAGAAAAAATCAAAAAGAAGATTGAAAAGAATAAGTGGCAGTTGGAGATTTATTTGATTGCCTTAACAAAAAATGATAATAATCATTTAGAAATATTTAACTCCGTTCTATTGATTCAAAAAGCAATGTCCAAGAACGATTTGTTTGTTGTTGGAATTGCGAGTGGTTACACAGAAAGCTTAGAATTAGTTGAAAAGATTACGCAAGAAGTGTATGATGAGACTAGCGGAGTAGATATTAGAAATTATATTTTGCAGAAACAACAAAAGTATGAAGAAGGAAACGTATAGGTGTTAAAATGCTACATATACTATTTTTAATACTAAAAATAATAGGCATTATACTGTTGGTAATATTAGGAATTACATTAACACTGATCGGTGTAGTTCTGCTAGTACCGATTCGTTACCGGATGAAGACGGAAACAACGAATGGAATGAAGGGACTCAGAACAGAGGCAAAAGCTCACTGGCTCTTGCATCTGATATCAGCGCATATAACATACCAAGAGGAAAAGCTGGATTGGCAGGTTCGAGTTGGGTGGAAAAAATTTCGGACAAATGAGGACGATGTTCATATCGATGATGGTGATATCTACACAGATGCCGATGTAGAGATGTCAACTCAAGATAAGAAAACGTCTCTCGGTAAGGAAACCACATCCAAGAAGGAGGCCTCTTCTAGTAACACGTCGGCTGAAAAAGATGGCGAAACATCTGGAAAAAGAATTTCGTCAAAAGAAAAAAAAGAAAGCTGGATTAAAAAGATAAAATGTACAATTAAAGAATTCTGTGATAAGATAAAAAATATCAAAGAATTTCTAATGGATGAAACTCACATACAGGCGTTTCTACGATTGAAAAAAGAACTATTATTCTTTATAAGAAAAATTAAGCCGGATAAAATAAAGGGATACTTACGTTTCGGTTTGGAAGACCCTTATAACACAGGGCGTGTACTGGCGGTTTTAAGTATGTTGTATCCATTTTATGGGGAACACTTTCAAGTATATCCGGAATTTGAACGAGAGATTATAGAGGGAGATATATATTTTAAAGGTCGCATTCATCTCGTGCATTTGTTACTGGTTCTTGGCAGGGCATATTTTGATAAAAATGTGAAATTGTTCAGAGCCAAGTTGAATTTTATAAAACGGACGTAAATGCTTGCATTTTTAAGTGCGTTTTATAAAATTTAATTTGGCGGATACGCCACACCGAGAAAACACTATGTGTTTTTGAGGTGTACTCTGAACAATTGAACACTTACAATAAATATAAAAAGGGAATTTAGGAGGAAGTAAAAATGGAAGATAACAAATTTAACTCAACAGTATCTGCATTATTTAATGGAATGGATAGTGTGATTTCATCAAAAACAGTAGTTGGTGATGCAATTCATATTGGTGATACAATTATTTTGCCGTTGGTTGATGTATCATTTGCAGTAGGTGCAGGAGCATTTCATGCAGATAAGAAAGAAAGAGGCGCTGGAGGACTTGGCGGAAAGATTAGCCCGAGCGCAGTTCTTGTGATTCAAAACGGCAAGACAAAACTTGTGAATATTAAGAATCAAGATACCATTACTAAACTTCTTGACCTGGTTCCGGATGTGATTGACAGAGTGAAAGAGAAAAAAGAAGATAAAGTGACAGAAAAAGATATCGATGAAATGTTAGATAAAGCAGAAGAGAAATAAAGACAAGTATTTAGCATATACTATAGTAAGATAAAATTACGGAGCATGGCATGAAAAGAGTTCTTGGATTTGCAATATTCTTTATTGCAGTAGGTATGGTAATATCAATGGTATTGCCAAGTTCATTTGTGGAAGTGTTGATTATTCTAATCTGCTTGCTCCTGGGATATAATTTATTTTGCTGTTAAACGACAAAAAAACGAGATGACTCCAAACATCTCGTTTTTATTATGCTTATTAAGCTCTTTCAACTTTTCCTGATCTTAAGCAAGAAGTACATACGTACATTTTCTTAGCTCCGCCTTCTGTTTTAACTTTTACAGATTTTACGTTTGATTTCCACATTTTTGGTGTTTTTCTATTAGAGTGACTTACATTGTTTCCGAAGTGAGCACCCTTTTCACAAATAGCACATTTAGCCATGATTGCACCTCCTAACGATATTAATAGTCATAACAGACTCACACAACAAAGGTATTTTATCAGAAAAAGTAAAATTATGCAAGTAAATTTTTAAAAAAATGAAAAGTGTTGTAAAATGATAAAAAACAGAGTATAATATACACGTTAAGTACGTGAAAATGTATGAAACCTTTATAGAATTGGAGGTACAGATATGAAAGGAAGTATGACAACAGACTTAGGTGTAATTACAATTGATCCTGAGGTGGTTGCAAAATATGCAGGAACTGTTGCTGTAGAATGCTTTGGCATCGTTGGTATGGCAGCAGTCAGCATGAAGGATGGTCTTGTAAAATTACTCAAAAAAGAAAGCCTGACACATGGAATCCAAGTGGAAATTTCAGATGACAATAAGCTTACAATTAATTTCCATGTTATCGTTTCATATGGCGTTAGCATTTCGACAGTATGTGAAAATTTAGTTGGAAATGTAAAATATAGAGTAGAGGAATTCACAGGTATGGAAGTGGATAAAATCAACATTTACGTTGAAGGCGTAAGAGTGATTGATTAAGGAGGACGTGAGTGTGGCAACAAAGACAATTAATGCAGAAATGCTTTCAAAGATGTTTTTGGCTGGTGCAGGAAACATAGAAGCACAGAAAGAATATATTAATGAATTAAATGTTTTCCCTGTTCCGGATGGTGATACAGGAACAAATATGTCATTAACAATTATGGCAGCGGCAAAAGAGGTAGCAGCTCTTGATAATCCGGATATGGAGACTTTGGCGAAAGCAATTTCTTCAGGCTCGCTTCGTGGAGCTCGTGGTAACTCAGGTGTTATCTTATCGCAATTGTTCCGTGGCTTTACAAAGGCCATTCGTGACACAAAAGAAATCGATGTACTAACACTTGCAGCAGCATGTGAAAAAGCAAAAGAAACGGCGTATAAAGCAGTTATGAAACCAAAAGAGGGTACCATTCTTACTGTTGCAAGAGGTATTGCTGATAAGGCATTGGAACTTGCTGAAACAGTAGATGACTTAGAAGAATTTATTCCTCAAGTCATTGCACATGCAGAAGAAGTATTGGCTCAGACACCGGAGATGCTTCCGGTATTAAAAGAAGCTGGAGTAGTTGACTCTGGCGGACAGGGTCTCGTTGAGGTTCTTAAAGGTGCATATGATGCTTTCCTTGGTAAAGAAATCGATTATAGCAAGATTGCACCAAGTACATCTGTAAATGTAACTAAGGTAAGCGCAGATACTAATGCAGAGATTAAATTTGGATATTGTACAGAATTTATTATTATGACAGAAAAAGCATTCACAGATAAAGATGAGAGAGATTTCAAAGCGTACTTGGAATCTATCGGTGATTCGATTGTTTGTGTGGCTGATGACGATATTGTGAAAATTCATGTTCATACGAATGATCCTGGACTTGCAATTCAAAAAGCATTAACCTATGGTCAGCTTACAAAAATGAAGATTGACAATATGCGCGAAGAACACGAAGAAAAATTAATTCGTGAAGCTGAAAAGGTTGCAAAACAGGAGAAAGAAAAAGCAAAGGCAGAACAGAAGGAGTTCGGTTTTATTGCAGTTTCTATCGGTGAAGGATTAAACGAAATCTTTAGAGAATTAGGCGTTGACTATATCATTGAAGGTGGTCAGACAATGAACCCAAGTACAGATGATATGTTAAATGCAATTGATGAAGTAAATGCCAAACATGTTTATATCTTCCCGAATAACAAGAACATTACCTTGGCTGCGAATCAGGCAAAATCCTTAGTAAAGGATAAAGAAGTGATTGTAATTCCAACAAAGACAGTTCCGCAAGGTATTACAGCCATTATCAATTTTGTACCGGATATGTCGGCGGAAGAAAATGAAGAAGCAATGCTTGAGGCAATTCAATATGTAAAGACAGGTCAGGTAACATATGCTGTTCGTGACACACGTATTGATGATAAAGAAATTCACAAAGATGACATCATGGGAATTGGTGACTCAGGTATTCTTTCTGTTGGAAAAGATATTGCCGAAACAACAAAAGAGATGCTTGCTGAATTAGTAGATGATGAATCAGGTATGATTAGTATTTATTATGGAACTGATGTTTCAGAAGAAGACGCTGAAAAATTAACAGCAGAAATTGAAGAATTATATCCGGATGTTGATGTTGATACACATTTGGGTGGACAGCCGATTTATTACTATGTAATTGCAGTAGAATAAGATTTATAAAGAGAGTTCGGAGGCGAACTCTCTTTTCTGAATATAGGAGTTTTGTATGAACGAATATTCAAGAATGCGCGACTTAAAAGGCGTTGGGGAAAAGTCTGAAAAATTATTTCAAAAACTAAATATCCATACTGTAGGTGACTTGATACGTTTTTATCCGAGAAGCTACGATATTTATGAGAAACCGATACAAATATGTGAAGTAGTAGAAGGAGAAGTTGCGACGATTACTGGAACCATATATGGGAAAGTTCAGGTCAATAATGCGAAGAATCTGCAGATTACATTCATTCATGTAAAAGATTTGACGGGCGTTATAAAAGCCACTTGGTTTCGTATGCCATTTTTAAAGAATACGCTTGGGCGAGGCGGCGTGATTACGCTTCGAGGACGCATTGTGAATCGAAGGGGTGCTTTATGCATGGAACAGCCAGAAATATTCTTCCCAAGTTCGAAGTATAACGAAAAAGAAGATACTATGCAGCCGATTTATCCACTGACAAATGGACTGACAAATAACATGATGATGAAGGCTGTAAAACAGGCGTTAGAATATTTGGATTTAAAACGAGAATTTTTACCAAACAGTATTCGCTTGGAGCATCATTTGGCAGAGTATAATTATGCCATTCGACAGATTCATTTTCCAAAGGATAAGGATTCTTTTTTTAAGGCAAGGGAACGTCTTGTGTTTGAAGAATTTCTGATATTTATATTGGCCCTTCGTCAAATGAAGGAAACAAATGAAAAGACAAAGAATTCTTTTACCTTTCCAAAAACAGAAATAGTGGAGCAATTGATTGAACAGCTTCCATACGAGCTCACCAATGCACAAAAGAAAGTGTGGAAAGAGATCCTTGCTGACATGCAAGGAGAGCGAGTGATGTCACGTTTGGTACAGGGGGATGTTGGTTCAGGAAAAACAATTATCGCATTGCTTGGATTGGTGCTAGCAGGTACGAATGGATTTCAAGGTGCAATGATGACACCTACTGAGGTTCTTGCAAAGCAGCATTATGCGTCTATTACAGAAATATTTGAACAATATCATATTCCACTTAAGGTGGAGTTACTTACAGGCTCCATGACTGCCAAAGAAAAACGAGAAGCCTATGAGAGGATTGCATCTGGGGAGGCAGACATTATTGTAGGTACTCATGCGTTGATTCAAGAAAAGGTGCAGTATAAAAGTTTAGCTTTGGTTGTAACGGATGAGCAGCATCGTTTTGGCGTAAAACAGCGTGAAAGGTTGGCTGAAAAAGGACAAGCACCACATATCTTGGTTATGAGTGCCACACCGATTCCAAGAACCTTGGCTATAATTTTGTACGGTGATTTGGATATATCTGTGATTGATGAGCTTCCGGCAAACCGTTTGCCAATTAAAAACTGTGTGGTGGATACCAGTTATCGGAATACGGCCTATACATTTATGAGGAAACAAGTTGCAGAAGGTAGACAATGTTATGTTATCTGCCCAATGGTTGAAGAAAGCGAGTTTTTGGAAGTGGAAAACGTGGTTGATTACGCAAGAATGCTTCAGGAGGAGCTGGGAAACAGTATTAAAGTAGGACATCTGCACGGAAAAATGAAACAGACTGAAAAAGATACAATCATGGAACAGTTTGCAAAAAATGAACTTCAAATACTGGTATCTACAACCGTGATTGAGGTTGGTATTAATGTACCAAATGCAACTGTAATGATGGTAGAAAATGCAGAGCGATTCGGTCTTGCCCAGTTGCATCAACTTCGTGGGCGTGTTGGCCGTGGAAAACATCAATCCTATTGTATTTTTATGAGTGGTTCCAAGACGAATGATACAAAAGAAAGGTTATCCATTTTAAATAAGTCAAATGATGGTTTCTACATAGCAAGTGAAGATTTAAAACTACGTGGTCCGGGAGATTTATTTGGAATCAGACAAAGCGGTGTTTTAGAATTTAAACTGGCTGATGTGTTTCAAGATGCAAAGGTACTTCAACGTGCCAGTGAGGCTGCGGCTCAACTAATGAAACGTGACCCTCATTTGGAGATGGAAGAGAATCAGAATTTGAAAAATTATTTGAATTTTTACATCAAAGAAGGCATGTTAGAAACCACGTTATAAGATTTCAAAAAATGGTAAAACAAGAAACAACTTCTAGTGTATCTTTCTCATTTCCTCACATACTAAGGTTGTAACATAAAGTTACGAAAAAGTAATCTAAAGAATGAGGAGGAAACGAATATGTCAAGTCGTTCATCAAACAGAGCAGCAGTTCCAGAAGCAAAAGCTGCATTAGACAAATTTAAATATGAAGTGGCAAGTGAACTTGGAGTACCTTTAAAAGAAGGTTACAACGGAGATTTAACTTCTAGACAGAATGGTTCAGTTGGCGGTTATATGGTTAAGAAAATGATCGAACAACAAGAAAGACAAATGTCTGGTAAATAATCGAGAGATTAGATAAGAGTAGAAAAGAGTGTAACTCGAAAGGGTTGCACTCTTTTTTCGGTTTCTTGACAAGATAATCTCTTCTTTGTATAATTTACAAGAAATCTTATGGGAGGCATGGATTATGCGTGTAATTGCAGGAAGTGCGAAAAGATTACAACTGAAGACTGTTGAAGGTATGGAAACCAGACCGACCACAGACCGGATAAAAGAGACACTATTCAATATGATTTCTGAATATATCGCAGATTCAAATTTTTTGGATTTATTTAGCGGAAGCGGAGCTATTGGGATAGAGGCCTTGAGTCGTGGGGCTGCCTGTGCTGTGTTTGTGGAACAGAGTAAGAAAGCAATGGAGTGCATTAAAGACAATTTGAAGTACACCAAATTAAGTGATAGAGCTGAACTTTATGAAACAGATGCGGTAAAGGCCTTGAGTCGCATGGAAGGAAACAAAACCTTTGACTATATTTTTATGGATCCTCCATATAATCAATTATACGAGAAAAGAGTCCTTGAATATTTAAGTGGTTCTACATTGATATCTGACGATGGTATTATCATTGTAGAAGCATCTCTAGGTACAGATTTTTCATATGTTGCTGAATTAGGATTTGCAATTATTAAAGAAAAAGAGTATAAAACAAATAAGCACATTTTTTTGGAAAAGGAGGCGTAAACTTTATGTTAAGAGCAATTTATCCAGGCAGTTTTGACCCTGTCACATATGGTCATTTAGATATAATTGAGCGCGCTGCGAGCATTTCTGATGAATTAATTGTCGGTGTATTGCAAAATAAAGCAAAAACGCCGTTGTTTTCTGTCGAAGAACGTGTTACAATATTATCCGAAGTCACAAAAAATCTAAAGAACGTGAAAATTGTTCCATTTGAAGGGTTGCTAATCGATTTTGCTAAACAAATGGATGCAAAGGTGATTGTAAGAGGCTTACGTGCAATTACTGACTTTGAATACGAATTACAGATGTCGCAGACGAACCGCAAACTGAATGCTGATGTAGAAACCTTATTTTTAACTACTAGTCTTGATTATTCGTACCTTAGCTCTACAACAGTAAAAGAGGTCGCAAGTTTTGGTGGCGATATTACACAGTTTGTACCAGAATTTGTGGCGGAAAAAGTAACAGAAAAGATAAAAGAGAGAAGGAGCAAATAAAATGAGTAGCCGTATCGAACAAATTATTGAAGAAATCGAAGAATACATTGACAGTTGTAAGTTTCAACCATTGTCAACAACTAAAATTATCGTGAACAAAGATCAGATGGATGAATTATTACGTGAATTACGTATGAAGACTCCAGATGAAATCAAACGTTATCAAAAAATCATTGCTAACAAGGATGCTATCTTAGCTGACGCTCAGGCAAAGGCTGAAAGCATGATTCAAGAAGCTCAGATTACAACAAAAGAATTAGTAAGTGAGCATGAAATTATGCAACGCGCTTATGCACAGGCTAATGATATTGTATTAGCAGCAACAGAACAGGCTCAACAAATCTTAGATAATGCAACTAACGATGCAAATGATATTCGTATTGGAGCTATGCAGTACACCAATGATTTGATGGCAACTGCAGAAGGTATTATTGGACATACATTAGACAGTTACACAACCAAATACGATGGATTAGTTAATTCACTTCGTGAATGCTATGAAATTGTACGTTCTAACCGCGCAGAATTAGAGATTCCGGAAAAATCAGAACGCGGTATGGAAGCGGAATTTGGTATTGACGTTCTTGCTGAATAATCGTCTTAATAAACAAAATGAACATATAGTAATGCAATCAGGCTGGTTACCAATGCGGTAATCAGCTTTTGTATTATGTATGGGAATATACGCAGTCCGGTGTTTTGTAGCATGGAATTTGTCTGAGCCACAGCACATAATCCTCCAAAGGAGGTTAAGCCTAAAACAAATGGATAAACAACGGTAAAATTTGATGATAATTTCATAATCAATGGAATTCCATTTGAAATTTCTAATAAAGGTAACAAAAATGTAATAGGTAGCTTTTCGCCCAGTGTAAATAATATGGAGAAGAGTATCATATATCCCCCGACTTTTGTAATTGTTTCAAAACCATTCATGATTGCATCGTCAAACACCTGAAAGTTAAAGCAGATATCATTTTGCGTTTGCAATGAACGGACAGATGTTGAGGTAATGTGATAAAACCTACGAAAAATAAGACTACATATAACAGGCGACAAGAATAGGATAAGCAGGGTAACTAAAAGCAACTCTTTATCTTTGAAGGTCTGCATGACAATATAACTGATGACAAACATAGGGCTTGTATTGTTACAAAAAGAAAGCAGATATTGTCCTTCCTTTCTAGTGATTCGACCGGAAGTGTGTAAATCCGCAATAACCTTTGCTCCCATTGGATAACCGCATAAGAATCCAATTAAAACAGCATAACACGCATCATTAGACACATGAAAAAGTTTCTGTATCAATGGACGTATTGCACGTGATATGTAAAACACACAGTTTGTTCGAATTAATAGGTTTGATAGTATCATAAATGGAAGCAATGTTGGGAGAAGGGTCTGAAACCATAATAAAAGTCCATTGGTTGCGCCATGAAAGGTTTCCATTGGAAAACAAAGCATTAGAACGAGAAATCCAATTGAAAGAAGCATGTAAGAATATTGTTTCAAACGTTTCATAGCACCTACCCAAGTACATTTTTTACATTTTATGAGAAATTGGCTTGTTTATGCGCATATAGTAAAAGAAAAAAGGATTTTTGTATGCTTAAAAAAATATATAAATATCTAATACTCATTGTCGTAAGTACTTTTTTTATTTCACTTTTGACAGGAAAGCTAGTGGAAGATAGTAGAAAAACAAGATTAAAAGAGGATATTTTGACATCAGCTCTATATAGAGAACAGTATATTGGTGAAGAAATGATTTCTTATATACAAACGCTTCAGAAGCCCGGGAAATATGTGGGACTCTATTTGTTGGAGAGCAAGTTTGGTTATCAAGACCTGCAAGCAAAAATAAAAGATGATACTTTTAAAGAACTGGAAAAGAATTGGGAAAAAAAGGATAACTATAGTAAATACATAAAAACTACAGAAGCTATCTGGAATGATATAAAATATTTTCCTGTACCAGAATTCAAATCAGACAAAAATATGACGGTGTCCTATGTTAATTCATGGATGTCCGAACGGACTTATGGCGGTGAAAGGGGACACGAAGGTACGGATATCATGGCAAACAAAAACGAAAGAGGTTTGTATCCGGTTATAAGCATGACAGATGGCGAGGTGAGTAAAAAAGGATGGCTTGATAAAGGTGGTTATCGAATCGGAATACTAGCGCCAAGTGGTGCGTACTTTTATTATGCACATTTGGAATCCTATGCAAATCTAAATGTAGGCGACGAAGTGAAGGCAGGAGACATCCTAGGATTTATGGGAGATAGTGGATATGGACCGGAAGGAACCACAGGGAAATTTGCTGTCCATCTACATCTTGGAATTTATATTTATCCGAATGGAAAAGAAATGAGTATTAATCCATATTGGGTGTTAAGATATATTGAAAATCGCAAGGTAAAATGTTATACTTAAAGATAATGCTGATATGGAGGAAAACAATGAATTTACCAGTTGCATTTGTGGAAAAGATGAAGGTTCTTCTTGGTGAAGAATTTGACCAATATATAAAATGTTATGAAGAAAACAGACTGTATGGTCTTCGTGTGAATACGAAGAAAATCAGTGTGGAAGAGTTTCAAAAAATTTGTCCATTTGATATCACTCCAATTCCATGGATTGAAAATGGATTTTACTATGATGGGGAAACTGTGCAAGCCTCGAAACATCCATATTACTTTGCTGGCTTATATTATCTGCAAGAGCCAAGTGCCATGACACCGGCTAACAGACTTCCGATTGAGCCAGGTGATAAGGTGTTAGATGTATGTGCCGCACCAGGCGGGAAGGCAACAGAGCTTGGTGCAAAGTTAAATGGTACGGGTGTACTAATGGCTAATGATATCAGCAATTCCAGAGCCAAAGGACTACTGAAAAATATTGAAGTATTTGGAATTGGCAATGTGTTAGTTCTAAGCGAAGAACCTGGAAAATTAGAAAGCTACTTCCCAGAATATTTTGATAAAATTCTGATAGATGCGCCGTGCTCCGGTGAAGGAATGTTTCGCAAAGATAAGAAAATGGTGAAAGCGTGGGAAGAACATGGTCCAGAGTTTTTTGCCAAGATACAGAGAAGTATTATTACGCAGGCAGCTAGAATGTTGAAACCTGGTGGTATGATTTTATATTCAACCTGTACCTTTGACCCTGAGGAAAACGAAGGGACGATTGAATATTTGCTAGAGCAGTATCCAGAATTTGTTATTAAAGAGATTATGCCATATGAAGGGTTTGCCCAAGGGAAACCAGAAGTGACAGCTTCAAAGGACAGCTGTTTTTCAAAAACAGTCCGTATATGGCCACATAAGATGCATGGAGAAGGACATTATCTTGCTCTTTTACAAAAAGGAGAACCAAAAGAATCCATTTCTGCGTGTCCTATAAAGGAACGGGCTAAGAAGGTGCCGGAAGAAATCTTAGATTTTTTCACAGATGTGGACTGGGATATGGATTGGAGTCGTTTGGAAATTTACAGCGAAAAGGTATATTATATGCCGGAAGGCGTACCGAATGTGAAAGGGATTCGTTTCCTTCGTACCGGTTTATATTTGGGAGATTTAAAGAAAAATCGTTTTGAACCGAGTCAGTCACTGGCCATGTGCTTAAAAAAAGAGGAATACAAACGTTGTGTTAGTATGAAGGCTGACGATGAACGTATTTTAAAATATCTGAAGGGTGAAACCATTGATGTAGACGATTTGGTTTCGCCAAAAGATAAGGGCTGGTTCCTTGTTTTGGTGGATGGCTATCCACTTGGATGGGGAAAACTTGCAAATGGATCCTTAAAGAACAAATATTTACCAGGATGGAGATGGATGTCGTAATGATTCGTTTGGACAAATATCTGGCAGATATGAGTATCGGAACCAGAACGGAAGTAAAGAAATTAATTCGTCAGGGAAAGGTAGCGGTTGATGGGCTAATCGTGAAAAATCCAGATATCAAAGTCGATACCGATACCCAAAACGTGACTTGTAACGGAATTGCAGTAACATACGAGACCTATGAATATTACATGTTAAATAAACCGGCTGGCGTAATTTCGGCAACCTTTGATAAAACAGAAAAAACTGTATTGGATTTGATTAACAGCAAAAAGCGTAAGGATTTATTTCCGGTAGGGCGTTTGGATAAGGACACAGAAGGTCTTCTATTGATTACAAATAATGGTGAACTGGCGCATCGACTTCTTTCACCAAAAAAACATGTGGATAAGCTTTATTATGCAAGAGTTGAAGGTGTGGTAGGAATAGAAGACATAGATGCATTCGCTAAGGGCCTAGATATTGGTGAAGATGAATACACAAAGCCTGCGAAACTGGTTGTTTTAAAATCGGATGCTATTTCTGAAATAGAATTGACCATTCAGGAAGGAAAATTTCATCAAGTGAAGCGAATGTTTGAAGCAGTGGGTAAAAAAGTAATATATCTGAAGCGCTTAGAGATGGGAACATTAAAACTGGATGATGGCTTGGGGTTAGGAGAATATCGTCCGCTGACACAAAAGGAGTTAGATGAGTTATGTTAAATAACATTGATGCTATAATTTTTGATATTGATGGAACATTGATTGATTCCATGTGGATATGGACGAACATAGATGAACTTTTTCTTGCTAAATATCATTTAACTGAGCCGGAAGGCTTTCATGAAGGTATGGAAGGCAAGAGTTATTCAGAGACTGCACAATATTTTTTGGACTTGTTTCCGGAGCTCCCGCATACAAGAAAAGAATTGGAAGATGAATGGCATGAAATGGCTTATGAAGTCTATACCAAACAGCTTCAGCTAAAAAAAGGAGCATTTGCCTTTATCAAAGATATGTATGAGGCAGGGGTTAAGCTTGGGATTGCTACAAGTAATTCCAGAGATTTAGCAGAAGGAACCTTGAAAAATAATCAGGTACTAGAATATTTTCATACTGTCTGGACTTCCGATGAAGCGTTAGCAGGGAAACCGGCGCCAGATGTTTATCTAAAAGCAGCAGAAAGTCTGGGTGTGAAACCGGACAGATGTCTGGTGTTTGAAGATGTTCCAAAGGGAATTATGGCGGGTAAGAATGCCGGTATGAAGGTTTGTGCGGTTGAGGACCCATTTTCCAAACCCCAAGAAAGCTTAAAAAGAGAGTTGGCTGATTATTATATTCAGGATTTTGATGATATTAAAAATAAAACCTATGAGGTATTGTAATGGAAAATAGATTTTTACCAATCTGCAGAAAGGATATGCTAGAGCGTGGATGGGATCAAGTGGATTTTGTCTATGTAACAGGAGATGCTTATGTGGACCACCCATCCTTTGGACATGCAATTATTACGCGTATTCTGGAGTCCCACGGATTTAGAGTTGGGCTGATTTCACAACCGGATTGGAAAGATAAAAATAGTATAAATGAATATGGTGAGCCGCGACTTGGCTTCCTAGTGTCTGGCGGGAATATGGATTCAATGGTGAACCATTATTCTGTATCTAAAAAGCGCAGAGCTAACGATGCCTTTACACCAGGCGGTGTGATGGGGAAAAGACCGGATTATGCAACAACTGTGTATTGCAATCTAATTCGTCAGACGTATAAAAAAACACCGATTATTATCGGCGGAATTGAAGCAAGTCTTCGCAGAATGGCACACTATGATTATTGGTCAAATAAGTTGAAGCGTTCTATCTTATTGGATTCAGGTGCAGATTTGATTTCCTATGGAATGGGTGAACGTTCCATTATTGAGATTGCGGAGGCATTAGACGGCGGACTTGCGATTGAAGATATCACCTATATTGATGGAACGGTTTGTAAAGTAAAATCCTTAGATAATGTGTATGACGCATTGATTTTGGAATCTTGGGATGAACTGAAAGAAGACAAGTTAAATTATGCGAAAAGTTTTTACAAACAGTATTGTAATACGGACCCGTTTTCCGGGAAACGTTTGGTGGAACCGTATTCGGAGCATTTATACGTGGTTCAAAATCCACCGGCAAAACCTTTGTCGCAGTCAGAGATGGACAGAGTGTACAGTCTTCCATATATGAGAACCTACCACCCGTCCTACGAAGAATTAGGCGGGGTTCCGGCCATAGAAGAGGTAAAATATAGTCTCATTAGCAATCGTGGATGTTTCGGAGGTTGCAGCTTCTGTGCACTAACCTTTCATCAGGGAAGAATTATTCAGACAAGAAGTCACGAATCCCTTATAGCAGAAGCGAAGAAGTTTATATGGGATAAGGATTTTAAAGGATATATTCATGATGTAGGCGGACCAACGGCAAACTTTCGTGCACCTGCATGTGAGAAACAGCTTACAAAAGGGGCTTGTGTAAACAAACAATGTTTATTCCCAACACCTTGTAAAAATTTAAAGGTGGACCACAAGGACTATTTGAAATTATTGCGTAAGCTGCGGGAATTGCCAAACGTAAAGAAAGTATTTATTCGTTCCGGAATTCGATTTGACTATTTGATTGCGGATAAGGATGACAGTTTCTTTAAAGAACTTTGTGAGCACCATGTCAGCGGACAACTGAAGGTTGCTCCTGAGCATGTGGCTGACCCGGTATTGCAGATGATGGGAAAACCGGAAAATAGTGTATATCAGGCGTTTGCTAAAAAATACAAACAAATAAATGAGAAATTAGGAAAGAAACAATTCTTGGTTCCTTATTTGATGTCTTCACATCCGGGTTCCACCATGAAGGAAGCGGTTGCCTTGGCCGAATATTTGCGTGATTTGGGATATATGCCGGAGCAGGTGCAGGATTTCTATCCGACACCATCCACCATTTCCACTTGTATGTATTATACGGGAGTGGATCCAAGGACTATGAAACCTGTGTATGTACCGAAGAATCCGCATGAAAAAGCAATGCAGCGTGCTTTAATCCAATATCGAAATCCGAAGAACTATGATTTGGTTTTGGAAGCTTTGAAAGTGGCGGACAGAATGGATTTGGTTGGATTTGATAAGAAGTGTCTGATTCGTCCACGACAAGATAGAAAATACGGACAACTGACGCAGAAAAAAACGGATGAAAGAAAGTCGGCTCCGAAGAAGAAAAAAGCAATACGGAACGTACACAAAAAGAAGAGGTAGATTCATGAAAATTGCAATTGTTACAGGTGCTTCTTCCGGAATGGGAAGAGAGTTTGTCAGACAAATAGAACATTTATATAAAGAGCTGGATGAAATATGGGTGATTGCCCGTAGAAAAGAACGTTTAGAGGAATTGCAAAGCCGCATGCTGACCAATGTTCGCATTTTGCAGGGAGATTTGCTTGATGTTGACATTTACGAAATCGTGGAGAAGCTTTTAGAAGAGAAGAAACCGAATGTCCGAATGCTTGTAAATGCGGCCGGATTTGGCAAAAAAGGGGAAGTGAAGGAGCTTTCCTGCAGAGAACAATTAGAAATGATTGATTTGAATTGCAGGGCACTTACTCACATGACAAAGATTTGTATTCCTTATATGTGTAAGGGCAGTCGGATTGTGAATTTGGCATCTGCGGCAGCCTTTTGTCCACAGCCGACTTTTAGTGTATATGCTTCAACAAAATCCTATGTGCTTAGTTTTTCACGAAGTTTGCGGACAGAACTTCTCAAAGACGGAATCTATGTTACGGCAGTATGTCCGGGACCGGTGGATACAGAGTTTTTTGAAACTGCTGGAAAACAAGATAATCCAATGAAAGAGGCAACAATGGTTAAGCCGGAAGCCGTCGTAAAACAGGCTCTTGTTGATGCAAGAGATGGTAAGGATGTTTCCATATACGGAGCGGCCATGAAAGCAACAAAGGCAGCAACCAAGATTTTGCCGCATCGATTACTTTTAGATGCTATGGATAAATTTTGGTAGAGAAAGGGACACAAATGAAAATTAAAAAAGGGGATGCCGGCTATATTAGTCGACACAAAAGAAATTGTATTATAAAAACAGTCATTGAGTTTGGTATTGTAATTGCTTTGTTTGTTCTAGGTGTATGGCAAACGGGTGATAGATTCAATCTATTAACAGTAGTTGCCATACTTGGATGTCTTCCGGCTTCGAAAGCATTGGTAGAAGTGATTATGATTGCACCACATAAGTCAGTTCTCAGTGAGACGGAAAAAGAAATTAAAGCTAACGCAGAGCAATTAACAACAGCTTTCGACATGGTGTTTACAAGCGAAAAGAAAATTATGCCGGTTGATTGTATTGTGATTTTGGATAACACTATTTGTGGTTACACTTCAAAGGAAAAGGTAGATTCAAACGAAGTGGCTAGACATATAAAGAAATATTTAGATTCCAATAAATATACAAAGGTTTCTGTGAAAATTTTTGACAATTACAAAACCTTTGTTTCAAGAATACAAGAAATGAATCAACTTGCCATAGAAGAAAAAGATCAAGAGAAAGAAAGAGAGTTGAGAATTCGCCGGGTTATCTTGAATCTTTCATTGTAATGGAGAAAATATGCAGGAGATTATTGTAAGTGTAAATGAAGCCGGTCAGCGTTTTGACAAGCTTCTTGCAAAATACCTAAATGAAGCACCAAAAAGTTTTATTTATAAAATGCTTCGCAAAAAGAATATTGTATTAAATGGTAAAAAGGCAACGGGTAATGAGAAACTTGCGGTGGGAGATTCTGTAAAGATTTTTCTCGCAGACGAAACCATTGCTAAGTTTTCAAGGCAAGAGATTGTTCGTACGGAAGCAAAATTGGATATCATTTATGAAGACTCCAATGTGCTTATGATTAATAAACCTGTGGGTATGCTTTCGCAAAAAGCAGATATGAAGGATACATCAGTGGTTGAACATGTGATATCTTATCTGTTGGATAGCGGACAAATTACTGAGGAGGAGCTACGTTCCTTCAAACCATCTATCTGTAATCGCTTAGACCGCAACACAAGCGGACTTATAATTGCAGGAAAAAGCCTGGTTGGGCTTCAGGTGATGGGAGCCCTTTTTAAAGAGCGTTCTTTGAGAAAATATTACCGTTGTCTGGTTCATGGAAACGTAAAAGAGGAAAAATATATCAAAGGATATTTGACAAAAGACGAAAATACGAATAAAGTAAGTATATTACAGTCTAAAGAGGCAGATAGCCTTCCGATTGAGACAGAGTACAGGCCGCTGTGGTCTAACGAAAGGTGTACCCTTTTGGAGGTGCATTTAATTACTGGTAGAACGCATCAGATTCGTGCGCATTTGGCATCAGAAGGACATGCTATTATAGGTGATTACAAATATGGTAATCGAAAGATCAATGATGAGTATAAGAAGACATACAAGCTGGAAAGCCAATTGCTGCATGCTTATCGCGTAGAAATGCCGAAACTAGAAGGCGAATTGGAAGCGCTTAGTGAGAAACACTTTATAGCACCGTTGCCATCATTGTTCCAGATGATTTTAGATACAGAGAAAAGAGAAGGATAATTCACATGGGAACATGGAATTCAAGAGGACTTAGAGGTTCCACATTGGAGGAATTTCTTAATCGTACAAATGAAAAATATTTGGAGCAGGGGCTTGCGTTGATTCAAAAGATTCCAACGCCAATTACTCCGGTTCAGATTGATAAAGAGCATCGCCATATTACGTTGGCCTATTTTGATCAGAGAAGTACGGTGGACTATATTGGTGCTGTGCAAGGGATTCCGGTCTGTTTTGATGCAAAGGAGTGTAATACAGACACATTTCCATTGCAGAATATTCACGAGCATCAAGTGAATTTTATGGGGGAATTTGAAAAGCAGGATGGAATTGCCTTCTTGATTATTTATTATAGTGCAAGAAATACATTATATTATATGAAATATGATGAATTACTTAAGTTTTGGAATCGTGCTAAGGATGGCGGACGAAAAAGCATCCGTTATGAGGAGTTGAATCCAAACTATTTTATGCAACTGAAAAATGGATGCTATGTTCCATTTTTAGATGCATTGCAAATGGATTTAGAAGAAAGGGACTAGGTTAGGAGGACTTCATGAAACAGCAGAATTTACATACACCGGACGGCGTGAGAGATATTTACAGCGTCGAATACCGCAAGAAAAATGAGTTAGAAAACAAACTACAGAAAGTATTTGGTTTATACGGATATCACAATGTTCAAACCCCGATGTTTGAGTACTTTGATGTGTTTGGAAAAGAAGTGGGAACCATTCCGTCAAAAGAATTATATAAGTTTTTTGACAGGGAAGGTAATACATTGGTTTTAAGACCGGATATTACTCCATCCATTGCAAGAATGGCAACCACCTTATATGATACAGAGAAACTGCCGATTCGTCTATGCTATAAAGGAAATACATTTATCAATCATTCCAGTTACAGAGGAAGATTGCATGAGACCACACAGGCCGGAGCAGAGCTTATAGGATTGGATTCTGTGGAAGCTGATGCTGAGATGGTGGCTATGGCTGTGGAGAGTTTAAAAGAAGTAGGCTTAGGCGATTTTCAAATACATATAGGGAATGTGGAATTTTTTGAAAGCTTTATTGCGGAAACAGGATTGGACAAAGAACGTGAACTTAAGCTTCGTGAATTTATCAGCAATCGTAATTATTTTGGTGTAGAGGAACTTTTACAAAGTGCCAATACAAAAGAGACAACCAAAGCAGCATTTCGGGTTTTGCCGGAATTAATTGGTGGCGTGGAGATTCTTCGTGAAGCTAAGAAATATGCATTAAATTTCAGAACAATTGAAGCATTGAAACGCTTGGATGCACTGTATGAATTATTAACTGCTTATGGCGTAGAAAAATATATTACTTTTGATTTAAGTATGAGCGGAACCTATGGTTATTACACAGGCATTATTTTCCGTGGATATACATATGGGACAGGGGATGCCATTGTAAAAGGTGGTCGTTATGACCACTTGTTGGAGAAATTTGGAAAAGCTTCCCCATCGATTGGTTTTGTTATAGTTGTGGATGAACTTTTAAATGCATTTGCAAGACAAAAACTCCCAATCCCTTATAAGAATAAGAATACGTTTATCCTTTATGATGCCAATAGACAAGCTGAGGCAATTAAGCTTGCAAAGGAATTCCGTGCCAATGGTAAGCCAACAGAGCTGGTTTTAAAGAGAGAGGATAAGAAAATTGAAGAATATATTTCCTGCGCAAAACAAAACTTATGCGTGAGTATGATGTATTTGAGAAATACAAATGATATTGAAATGGTAAACTTGCTCACAGGAACAGGAAAGAGCGTTTCAAAAACGATAAAATAATACTGGAGGATACAATATGAGATATTTGACATTTGCATTGACGAAAGGCCGTCTTGCAAAGAAGACAATGGAATTGTTGGAGCAACTGGGAATTACATGCGAAGAAATCCAAGATAAGAATTCCAGAAAACTCATTTTTGTGAACGAAGAATTAAAATTAAAATTTTTCTTGGCAAAGGGACCGGATGTTCCAACTTATGTGGAATATGGGGCTGCTGATATTGGAGTTGTTGGAAAAGATACTATTCTGGAAGAAGGCAGAAAGGTACATGAGGTGTGTGACCTTGGTTTTGGAAAATGTCGTATGTGTGTATGTGGTCCTGCGTCAGCTGCGGAATATTTAAAGCATCATGAACTCATACGTGTCGCAACAAAATATCCAAAGATTGCAAAGGATTATTTCTATAACAAAAAACATCAGACTGTAGAAATCATTAAGCTAAACGGTTCTATTGAATTGGCACCGCTTGTTGGATTGTCTGAAGTTATTGTAGATATTGTAGAAACAGGCTCTACACTACGCGAGAATGGATTGGATGTGCTTGAGGAGGTTTGTCCACTTTCCGCACGCATGATTGTAAATCCGGTAAGTATGAGAATGGAAAACGAGCGTATTAAAGATTTGCTTGCAAAATTGCGCACCGTTTTACAGGAGGGATAAAGATGAGAATTCTAAAATTGGACGAAAATACTAAAAAGAATCTTCTGGAAGATTTGCTTAGACGTAGTCCAAATCAATATACAGAATATGAGGAAAGAGTTGCAGCAATATTAAATGCTGTAAAGCTACAAAAAGACCAGGCACTTTTTGATTTCACAAAGAAATTTGACGGTGCTAGCATGGATGCTTCGACGATTCGGGTTACAGATGAAGAAGTTCAGGAAGCTTATGAAACAGTAGATGCGTCTCTTCTTGAAATCATTCGCAAAGCAAAGAAAAACATTCAAGAATATCATGAAAAACAAAGACAGTACAGTTGGTTTGACAGCAAGCCAAATGGAAGCATGCTGGGGCAAAAGGTAACACCACTTCAGAGGGTGGGTGTGTATGTTCCGGGTGGAAAGGCGGTTTATCCGTCTTCTGTGCTTATGAATATTATGCCGGCAAAGGTTGCAGGTGTGGAAGAAATTGTAATGGTTACTCCTCCGGGCAAGGATGGAAAGGTAAACGCTAATACATTAGTTGCAGCAAAAGAGGCAGGAGCAGACGTAATATATAAAGTGGGCGGAGCGCAAGCAATTGGAGCTTTGGCTTACGGTACAGAGAGCATTCCAAAAGTGGATAAAATTGTTGGGCCGGGTAATATCTATGTGGCACTTGCCAAAAAGGCGGTATATGGTCATGTTAGTATTGATGCCATTGCCGGACCTAGCGAAATTTTGGTGATTGCAGATGAAACAGCAAACCCAAGATATGTGGCAGCTGACCTTTTGTCTCAGGCAGAACATGATGAGCTTGCTTCAGCAATTTTGGTGACAACAAGTGAAAAACTTGCAAAAGAAGTTTCCAAACAAGTTGATATCTTTGTGGAAGAATTAAGCAGAACAGAGATTATGAGAAAATCTTTGGATAACTACGGTTACATATTGGTTGCAGATACGATGGATGCGGTTATTGATATTGCAAATGAAATTGCATCTGAACATTTGGAAATTATGACAAAGAATCCATATGATGTGATGATGAAGGTTCGCAATGCCGGGGCAATTTTTGTCGGGGAATACAGTAGTGAGCCGTTAGGAGATTATTTTGCAGGGCCGAACCATGTCCTTCCAACCAACGGAACTGCGAAATTCTTCTCGCCGCTTAGTGTGGATGATTTTATTAAGAAATCAAGTATTATTTCATATTCAAGAGAAGCGTTGGAAGAGGTACACAAGGATATTGAAATGTTCGCTAAGGCAGAACAGTTAACGGCGCATGCCAATTCCATTAGGGTGCGTTTTGAAAAGTAGGTGAAAGATATGGAAAACAGAATTACAAATATTGTTAGAACAACAAAGGAAACAGACATTAATTTAACCCTTAATTTAGATGGTACAGGAAAAACAAATATACATACAGGGGTGGGCTTTTTTGACCACATGTTAGACGGATTTGCAAGACATGGTCTGTTTGATTTAGATTTACAGGTTGTTGGTGACTTACACGTAGATTGTCATCATACAGTAGAAGATGTGGGAATTGTATTAGGACAGGCTATTTTAAAAGCACTTGGGGATAAAAAGGGAATCAAACGTTACGGAAGCTTTCTTCTTCCAATGGATGAGACCTTAGCAATGTGCGCAATTGATTTGTCCGGCAGACCATATTTGAATTTTCAGGCAGAATTTCCAATTGGAAAGTTAGACGATTTTGATACAGAGATGTTCCGTGAATTTTTCTATGCATTATCCTATAGTGCGGCTATGAATTTACATTTGAAAATATTAGAGCCGGGCAATGCTCACCACATGGCAGAAGCGCTTTTTAAAGCTTTAGGAAAGGCCTTAGATATGGCAACAATGGAAGAACCAAGAATGAAAGACGTATGGTCTACGAAAGGAAGTTTGTAAAGTGAGTACTTATCAAAGAAAGATTCCTTGTGTTTATATTGCGCAAGGAAAGACAGTTAGAAGTTTCAGTGACGCAAATGTTGTATCAGAAGACGTTGTGGAATTGGCAAAAAAATATAGTGAATCCGGTGCATATGAACTTTTGGTGTTTGATTTATCAAATAACGATGAAGAGCACGACCTTTCCATTGATTTAATGAAGAAAATCAATCGTGAGATTCACATTCCGATGATTGCCGGAGGTAATGTAAAACGCTTAGAGGATGTGAAAAAGATTCTGTATACAGGTGCAAAAAAAGCAATTGTAGATATGTCTAAAGCAGAAGCGACTGTACTCCTTGAAGAGGTGTCTAAGCGTTTTGGAAAGGGAAAGATTATTGCTTCAGTGGAAGATGAGAACGAATTTTCTGACAAAAAGGATTTGATAGAAAGCTACGCCGATGAAGTTCTGTTTATGAATTGCTCAAATACAGAAGCTGTGATTAACTTAACTGATTTAAAAACAATTATTATGTCTGACGAGCAAGGGCTGATTCGCATTTCCACCAGTGAAGATTTACTTGAAAGTAAGATGGATTTTTCAAAGTTCAAATTAAATACTGACGGACTTATTCCCGTGATTGTTCAGGATTATAAGACCAGCGAAGTATTAATGCTTGCATATATGGACCAAGATGCGTATGAGTATACATTAAAAACTGGTAAAATGACATACTACAGCAGAAGTCGTAAGGGACGCTGGCTGAAAGGGGAAACTTCAGGACATTATCAATATGTAAAATCAATGATGTTGGATTGTGATAATGACACAATTTTAGCAAAGGTTGACCAAGTAGGGGTTGCCTGTCATACGGGTGCAAAATCATGTTTCTTTCAGCCGCTTGTGGAAGCAGATAGCGAAGAACTGAATCCGCTACAAGTGTTTGAGAGCGTATATGCAACCATTTTGGACAGAAAGACAAATCCAAAAGAAGGTTCCTATACGAATTATCTGTTTGACAAAGGAATAGATAAAATCTTGAAAAAAGTAGGAGAAGAGGCAACAGAACTTGTAATAGCTGCTAAAAATCCGAACCCAGAAGAAATAAAATACGAATTATCGGACTTTTTATATCACGCAATGGTTCTTATGGTAGAACGTGGTGTAACTTGGGATGATATTGTAAAAGAATTAGCAGATCGATAATAAAAAATTCTATTCAAAAATACCGAGCATATAATATTTTATAAGAATATTGTATGCTCGGTGATTTTATGACAGATGTTGAAAAAAGAAGATTAAAACTATTGCAGGATGTTCGAAAAAATTATAATGATAAAATTTCGCCACCTGCCATCCATCCAAGGTATAGCTCTGCCTATCATTCCTTATATCACAATGAATTTGACGAGGAATCTCGTCCTCATAGCACTTTCATTTTACGTTTGATTATAGCGGCAATTCTGTTTGCATTTGTCTTTGTAATTGATTTTTACAAAGAAGACATAGCCAACGTTAACAGTCAGACTATTATAAGTGAAATAAAAAATGATTTATTCAGCCAATGATTCCCATGTTTCATACAGGGAATCTAATTCTTCCAAAATAGAAGCCTTCTCTGTAGATAATTCTTGACATTTCAAACTATTTGAAAATACTTCAGGGTTGGACAACTCTACATCGATTTGTGAATCTCTTTCCTCTAGAATACTAATTCGTTCTTCTACCTTCTTTAAATCATTTTGACGTTTACGCATTTTTGCCTGTTCTTCTTTTTGTGCTTTCCAGTCTAACTTTGTTTCAGACAAAGAAGGAGTGGCAGGCTTTGCAGTTGTTACAGAGCTTGCATTTGTATACACTGCTGTTAAAGCATCCTTCTTTTCTAAATAATAATCATAATTTCCAATATAATTCACCAGACTTTGGTTTACTAAATCCAGAATACGTGTGGCAGTTTGATTAATGAAGTAACGGTCATGGGATACATATAAAACGGTTCCCGTATATTCATTTAATGCTTTTTCTAAAATTTCCTTTGACGCAATATCTAAATGGTTTGTTGGCTCATCCAATATGAGAAAATTGGCTTCAGATAACATCAGCTTTGCAAGAGAAACGCGTCCACGTTCCCCGCCACTTAAATCTTGAATTAATTTATAGACATCATCACCTGTAAACAGAAAAGCAGCAAGGGTGTTGCGAATCTGTGTGTTAGTGAGAGTCGAATATTCATCTGAAATTTCGTCAAAGATGGTCTTGTTCATATGTAGGACATGGTGTTCTTGATCGTAATAGCCGATTTTAACTTTTGTTCCCAGCTTAAAAACACCGGAATCAGCAGCAATTACTTCGTTTAATATTTTAAGCAAGGTTGTTTTTCCGGTTCCGTTGTCACCAATGATAGCAACATGTTCACCTCGTTTTATTTCAAAGGAAATATTTTGAAACAAGGTATTCGAACCGAATGATTTACTTAAATTTTCTACAGATAAAACATCATTGCCGCTGACACAGGATGGCTCTAATGAAAAATGAAGCTCGCCTTGACTTTCTATTGGTTTTTCAATGAGTTCCATTTTGTCCAACATTTTTTCGCGGCTTTCCGCGCGTTTAATAGACTTTTCTCTGTTAAAGGAGCGCAATTTTTCTATAACAGCTTCCTGATGTTTAATTTCCTGTTGTTGGTTCAAATATTCCTTGATTCGTGCTTCGCGTATAATTTTTTTCTTTTCTGCAAACTCGGAATAATTGCCTTTAAACATCATAATATTGCCGTATTCAATCTCGATCACCTTTGAAACCACGCGGTTTAAAAAGTAACGGTCATGAGAAACAATCAGGACAGCACCGTCATAGTTCAGTAGATAATTTTCAAGCCATGCTATGGAACTCATATCTAAGTGGTTTGTTGGCTCGTCCAGAAGTAATACATCTGGTTTTGTCAAAAGAAGTTTTCCTAACGCCACGCGTGTTTTTTGTCCGCCGGATAATGTGTTTACATCTTTTGTGAATTCTTCTTCACGAAAACCTAACCCTTTTAATACTCCGACTAATTCACTTTGGAAAGCATATCCATTTTCTTGTTCAAAGCGTTGTGTTAAAAGGTGATATGAATGAAGACGGGATTCCAGTTGCTCGCCTTCTAAATGTTTCATTTCCAACTCCATTGTGCGAAGCTGACGTTCCATTTCTATGATTTCTGTTCGCGCTGATTTTAGTTCATCGAGAATAGAATGGTGAGCAGATAAATCTTGATGTTGGGACAAATAACCAATGGTTTTCCCTTTGGATAAAATGATGTCACCTTCATCAGTATCCAACTCTTTCATAATCATCTTTAATATGGTGGATTTGCCTGCGCCATTTAGTCCTATTAATGCAGCCTTCTCACGTTCTTCTATATGAAAGGAACCGGATTTAACTATAATCTGGTCTCCAAATGCCTTTGAAATATTATGGCATGCAAGAATCATATCTTACCTCCTGGATATAATAAATGTATTCCTTATCATTATACTGAAAAACCCATAAAAAACAATGAAAAAATTGACTTTGGACAAACAATTCTATATAATAAAATTTAAGTTATAAATAGACAGGAAGGTGATTCAAGTGGAAGATAGAGAAATTTCACAGGCAGTCATTCAAAGGCTCCCGCGATATTACCGCTATCTTGGTGATTTGCTTGATAATGAGGTAGAACGCATTTCATCAAGTGATTTGAGCAAAAAAATGAATGTAACCGCTTCTCAGATAAGACAAGACTTGAACAACTTTGGCGGTTTTGGACAACAAGGGTATGGATACAATGTTAAATATTTGCACACAGAGATTGGCAAAATACTTGGGTTGGATGAAAACCATAACTTCATAATTATCGGTGCCGGTAATCTTGGACAGGCACTAGCTAATTACTCATCTTTTGAGACAAGCGGATTTGTATTAAAAGGAATTTTTGATGTGAATCCTCGATTAGAAGGGGTTACGATTCGTGGTATTCCTATTCGCATGATGGATAATTTGAAAGAATTTATCAGGGACAACCATGTAGAGATTGCAGTGTTGACTATTCCAAAGACGAAAGCAAGTGATGTGGCAGATTTACTTTCTGATACGGAGATTAAAGGTATTTGGAATTTTGCACATACCGATTTGAAATTACCGAAAAGCATCATTGTAGAAAATGTACATCTTTCAGATAGTTTAATGAGACTCTCGTACAAGATTGGTCATAGTGGAGAGAGAATTACAGAATAATTGTCAGGACAAACGTGCGGGTGAGTATGATATACATACTTTCTGGCACGTTTTCATGTGAAATTGTATTCCGGTCAAGCAATAAATTGGAGAAAAGGAATATAGTTTAATTATAAATGTAAGAGGTGAATACATTGAAGACATACAGCAGAGTTTATGCAAGAATTGATTTAGATGCGATTGCGTCTAATATGGAACGCATGAAGCATAATTTAGAGCCGGATACAAAAATAATGGCGGTTATCAAAGCGGATGGTTATGGACATGGTGCTGTTCAGATTGCACAGATGCTGGAAGTAGTTTCTTATATCTGGGGATTTGCGGTAGCTACTTTGGATGAAGCGGTTGTTTTAAGAGCAGAAGGGATCCAAAAACCAATTTTAGTTCTTGGATGCGTATTCCCTGATCAATATATGGAAATGCTGAAGCATGATATTCGCATGAATGTGTATACAGAAGAGATGGCTGTGTCCATCTCGCAGATGGCTGAGAGGGAAAACATGACAGCTTATATGCACATTAAGTTGGATACCGGAATGACAAGGCTGGGATTTGATATAAACAAGGAGTCTGTTGATGCAATTACGCGAATTGCAGGTTTGAAAAATGTCTGTATGGAAGGCATTTTTACACATTTTGCAAAGGCAGATGAAACAGATAAAACATTTACCCAAAAACAGGTGAAAGATTTCATTTGGATGACAGAGCAATTAGCAGAGAATTATGTCACATTCCAATATGAGCATTGCGCGAATAGTGCTGCAATTATTGATGTTCCGGAAGCCAATTTTGATTTGGTTCGAGCAGGAATTTCTACATATGGTTTGTATCCGTCTGAAGAAGTCAAAAAGGATTATGTGATACTAAAACCGGCACTTGCGCTGAAAAGTCATGTGGCATTTGTAAAAGAGATATCAGCAGGAACTCCTATTAGTTATGGTGGCACATATATTTCCGAGCGAGATATAAAAATTGCAACAATTCCTGTAGGTTACGCCGACGGTTATCCAAGAAGTCTGTCAAACATTGGTTATGTATTAATAAGAGGGCAAAAGGCTCCGATTGTAGGTCGTGTGTGTATGGACCAATTTATGGTTGATGTTACAGACATTAATGGTGTCTGCTTCGGGGATACCGTAACCTTGATTGGCAAGGATGGGAATGAAACAATTACAGTGGAAGAATTAAGTGAATTATCCGGCAGATTTAACTATGAATTTGTCTGTGATTTAGGTAAACGCATTCCACGAGTTTTTGTAAAAAATGGTAAAGTATCTGAACAAGTCGATTATTTTGCGTAAAATAAAGAGTTTATTTGAATACATCCGAAAAAGAGGGAAATAATGAAAATATCTTAATTAATCGGAGTGTGAAAATAAGTGCAAATCAAACGTGGAGATATTTTTTATGCAGATTTAAGTCCTGTTGTTGGCTCAGAGCAGGGTGGTATTCGCCCTGTAATGATTATACAAAACGATGTAGGAAACCGACATAGTCCGACGGTAATCTGCGCAGCAATTACTTCTAAGATGAACAAGGCCAAACTGCCTACACATGTGGAAATAGATGCGAGCAAATATCATCTCGTAAAAAATTCGGTCGTACTCTTAGAGCAGGTACGCACCATTGATAAACAGAGATTAAAAGATTTTATTTGTCATGTAGATAACAAATTAATGTGTCAGGTAGAAAATGCATTGAAAGTTAGTTTGGAATTACATAACTAATAAAACTGTACAAATTGATAAAAGAGTGCTAGAATGTACAAGTGTTTTAGATAAAATGAAAAGAGGGAAAAGAAATGTCAGGACATTCAAAATTTGCTAACATTAAACATAAAAAGGAAAAGAACGATGCGGCAAAGGGTAAAATCTTTACAAAAATCGGTAGAGAGCTTGCTGTGGCAGTAAAGGAGGGCGGCGGAGCAGACCCTGCAAACAACAGCCGACTTCGTGATGTGATTGCAAAAGCGAAGGCAAACAACATGCCTAACGATAACATTGAAAGAAGCATTAAAAAAGCAATTGGTGATGCAGATGCTTCCAACTACGAACATATTACATATGAAGGATATGGTCCAAATGGAACTGCAATTATTGTAGAAACACTGACAGACAATAGAAATCGTACTGCATCAAATGTTCGAAATGCATTTACAAAGGGAAATGGTAACATTGGAACATCTGGATGCGTTTCGTTTATGTTTGATAAGAAAGGTCAAATTATCGTAGATAAAGAAGAATGTGAATTGGATGCAGATGATTTGATGATGACGGCTTTAGATGCTGGTGCTGAAGATTTCATAGAAGAGGAAGACAGCTTTGAAATTATAACAGATCCGGATTCCTTTAGTGAAGTACGTCTTGCATTAGAAGAGGCGGGAATTCCAATGGTTAATGCAGAAGTAACCATGATTCCACAGACCTATGTGGAATTGACAGATGAAAAGGATATTAAAAATATTCAAAAAACATTAGACCTTCTGGAAGAAGATGACGATGTCCAAGAGGTTTACCACAACTGGGATGAATAGACAGATGGAGGAAAAACAAGATGAGTGATTATAGAATTGAAACAAAATGTATTCAATCCGGATACACACCAAAGAACGGGGAACCAAGAGTGATTCCAATATATCAAAGTACTACTTTTAAGTATGAAAATAGTGATGCTATGGGAAAACTCTTTGATTTAGAAGATTCAGGGTACTTCTATACTAGACTCCAAAATCCAACAAACGATGCGGTAGCGGCAAAGATTTGTGATATGGAAGGCGGTGTAGCAGCTATGCTGACATCCTCTGGTCAGGCAGCAAACTTCTATGCAATCATGAATATTGCTGAAGCAGGAGACCATATTATCTGTTCATCAGCCGTATATGGGGGTACATACAATTTATATGCGCACACCATTCGTAAAATGGGCATTAGTGCAACTTTTGTTGACCCGGATTGCTCGGAAGAAGAATTAAGCGCAGCATTCCAAGACAACACAAAAGCTGTTGTGGGTGAAACAATTGCAAATCCAGGACTTAATGTGCTTGATATTGAAAAATTTGCAAAAGTAGCGCATGCACATGGTGTTCCGCTTATTATCGACAACACATTTGCAACTCCAATTAACTGTAGACCTTTTGAATGGGGAGCTGATATTGTTACACATTCAACTACAAAATATATGGATGGTCATGCAACGGCAGTTGGCGGTTGTATAGTAGATAGTGGTAATTTTGACTGGGATGCACATGCAGAGAAGTTTCCTGGACTTACTACTCCGGATGAAACCTATCACGGACTTGTATATACAGAACGCTTTGGTAAAGGTGCATATATTACAAAGGCAACGTCGCAGATGATGAGAGATTTAGGATCTATTCAATCTCCACAGAATGCATTTTTACTTAACATCGGTCTGGAGACATTACACCTTAGAATGCCAAGACACTGTGAAAATGCTGTCAATGCGGCAAAATTCTTACAGTCGCATGAAAAGGTTGCATGGGTGAATTGCCCTTCATTAGAAGGTGACAAATATTACGATTTGGCGCAGAAATATATGCCAAACGGAACCTGTGGTGTAATAACATTTGGCGTAAAAGGTGGAAGAGATGCTTGTGTTAAAATGATGGATGCTTTAAAGATGATTGCAATTGTAACACACGTTGCAGATTCCAGAAGCTGTGTGCTTCACCCTGCAAGCCATACACATCGTCAGATGAATGACCAGGAATTATTAGAAGCAGGTGTTCAACCAGATTTGATTCGTTTCAGTGTTGGTACTGAAAATATTGAAGATATTATAGATGACCTAAAACAAGCATTGGAATGTGTTTAATAAATGTCAATAAAAGGGGTGAGATTTCAATAAAAATCTCGCCCCTTTTTTGTATAACTTATATTTTCAGGAAATGTTGGCATACTATAGGTATTAATCATTTTATTAACAAATATAAAGGAAGTATGCTGATATGGATAATCAACAACAAGAAGAAATAAAAGAAACAGGAACTATAGAATTAGAAAACACAAATCAACAACATAAAATCAAAGTATTTACAATTATCGGTGAAATCGAAGGTCACGACGTGGCATCAAACAATACAAAATCTACAAAATATGATCATTTGTTACCACAATTAGCAGAACTTGAGGAAACTACAGAAATACAAGGAGCCCTTTTTTTGTTAAATACCCTTGGCGGTGATGTTGAGGCGGGACTGGCAATAGCGGAAATGATTGCTTCCTTAAGCAAACCGACAGTTTCGTTGGTGCTTGGAGGAAGTCATTCCATTGGCGGCCCATTGGCTGTTGCAACAGACTACTCATTTATTGTTCCAAGCGGAACCATGGTCATACATCCAGTACGCTCTAACGGCATGTTTATTGGTGTGCAGCAAAGCTTAATGAATATGATCAAAACACAAGACCGTATCACCAAATTTATTTCTACACATTCTAATATTTCACAAAAACGAGTGGAAGAGTTGATGCTAAATCCAACAGAACTTGTAAAAGACGTAGGAACAATGCTTGAAGGAGAAGAAGCAGTCAAAGAAGGAATAATTGATGAAGTTGGCGGCATTAAAGAAGCCTTTCAAAAATTACATGAATTAATTAACAAAGTTGATGACACAAGTTTCCAATAATGCTATAATAGTATAGTTAAGAGACAAGGGGGATACTCATGGCATCGACAAAAAAAAGAAAAAGTACAAATAGTAAAAAAAGTACAAAGAATACAAAAGATAACAAACAAAATTTTATGCGTGATGAAATCACAATACTAGTATCTTTGGCAGTTTGTATCTTTGCAATGATTTCACATTTTGGTATAGGTGGAGATGTAGGAAGTATATTGTCTGACTTTTTATTCGGCGTTTTTGGTTTTATGGCATATATTGTTCCGATTTTAATGTTTTTAGGCATTACTTTTATCATTTCCAATAAAGGTAACACACAGGCATATATAAAGGCTGGAGCTTGTTTTATAGTATTTCTTATGTGCTGTACATTGTTTCAGTTAATAATTAATGGATATGATAATAACACCACATTACCAGAAATATATATGATGTGTAAAAATCATAAAGATGGCGGTGGTTGGTTAGGTGGGTTACTTGTAAACTTATTATGGCCAGCGCTTAACGTCGGTACATATATCGTTGTTATTGTTTTATTTATTATTTCATTTGTTCTTCTTACAGGAAAATCTTTTGTTGGCATGGTTAAAACAGAGGGCGAAAAAGTATACGAGACAGCAAAAGAGGATGCGAGACGAAGGAGAGAACAAAACGAGAAACAACGTGTGGAAAAAGAAGTGAAACGTGTAGACAAGGTTGTTTCCGGCGTTTCCTTTAATACAACACTTGATAAGGCTGCTCCGGCTGTGGATGACATGCACGAGATTGAACCGCCTGCTGGTTCACAAGAAACGTTGTTTACACCTGAAAAACCAGCGGAGCTTGTGATTGACAGAGCTACACCGGTTGCAGAAGAGGAAGATTTTGTAGAACCTGAAAAAGAGGAACCAACTACACGTAAAAGAAGAAGCACCATTGAAAGTCGTGAAAACGCTGCTACAGAAGAAGAGAACGTTGAAAAAGAAATAAAAAAGAACGTTGATAAACGGAAAAAAGCATATAAATTTCCACCAATGAATTTGTTAACGAGAGGAAAAGCATCCGGTGGCGATTCAGATACATATTTGAGAGAAACAGCTCGTAAATTAGAACAGACTCTGCAGACCTTTAATGTTAAAGCAACGGTAACGAATGTTAGCTGCGGTCCGTCGGTAACACGTTTTGAGTTACAACCGGAAATGGGTGTCAAGGTTAGTAAAATTGTTGGTCTTGCAGACGATATTAAATTAAATCTTGCAGCTTCTGATATTCGTATTGAAGCTCCGATTCCTGGTAAAGCTGCTGTTGGTATTGAAGTTCCGAACAAGGAAAATACGGCAGTAATGCTTCGTGACTTGTTGGAATCCAGCGAATTCAAAATACATCCATCCAAGATTGCTTTTGCAGCGGGGCGTGATATCGCAGGAAAAGTTGTTGTAGCAGATATAGCAAAAATGCCTCATGTTTTAATTGCAGGTGCTACCGGCTCTGGTAAATCGGTTTGTATTAATACATTAATCATGAGTCTTTTATACAAGGCAAGTCCTGAAGAAGTAAAAATGATTATGATTGACCCGAAGGTGGTTGAACTTAAAGTTTACAATGGAATTCCACACTTGCTGATTCCGGTTGTAACCGATCCGAAAAAGGCGGCCGGTGCATTAAACTGGGCAGTGGCTGAGATGACAAGACGTTATCAACTGTTTGCTGATTATAATGTACGTGATTTGAAAGGATATAATGCAAAAGTAGAATCTGTGCAGGATATCGAGACACAAGAAGAAAAACCGCAAAAATTACCACAGATTGTAATTATTGTAGACGAATTGGCAGACCTTATGATGGTTGCACCGGGAGAAGTGGAGGATGCAATCTGTCGTTTGGCACAGCTTGCAAGAGCCTGTGGAATTCATTTGGTTGTTGCAACCCAGCGTCCATCTGTTAATGTCATCACTGGTTTGATTAAGGCAAATATGCCTTCAAGAATTGCCTTTTCAGTGTCATCCGGTGTGGATTCCAGAACCATTATTGATATGAACGGGGCTGAAAAATTGCTTGGTAAAGGTGACATGTTATTCTACCCAGCAGGTTATCCAAAACCAGCCCGTGTACAAGGCTCATTTGTATCGGACCAGGAAGTGCAGGCAGTAGTTGATTATTTGGTAAGCAACGGTGATGGGGCACAATATAACGAAGATATAACTAATCATATCAATTCCGCGCAGTCAAGCTCCGGTGGCGGATTTGCAGATGGCGGTGCTGATGATAGAGACGAATATTTCATCTATGCAGGACAGTTTGTGATTGAAAGTGATAAAGGTTCCATTGGAATGCTACAGAGAAAGTTTAAGATTGGTTTTAATCGTGCGGCCAGAATTATGGACCAGCTCGCGGAGGCAGGTGTTGTAGGACCGGAAGAAGGAACCAAACCGAGAAAAGTTTTAATGTCAATGGAACAATTCGAAGAGTACGTTGACGAGTACGTATAAATACAAAGGAAACATGAGGAGGTATCGTAATGAAGACAGATATTCAGATTGCACAGGAAGCAGTGATGAAACCAATTAAGGAGGTTGCAGCTAGTATTGGAATCAAAGAAGATGATCTGGAGCTGTATGGGAAGTATAAAGCAAAATTATCAGATGATTTATGGGAAGAACTTAAGAACCGTCCGAACGGTAAACTTGTGCTTGTGACAGCAATTAATCCGACGCCGGCAGGTGAAGGAAAAACAACAACCTCTGTAGGACTTGGACAGGCAATGGCGAAATTAAATAAAAAGGCGATTATTGCCCTTCGTGAGCCTTCTTTAGGACCATGCTTCGGTGTGAAAGGTGGAGCGGCAGGTGGTGGATATGCACAGGTTGTTCCAATGGAGGATTTGAATCTTCATTTTACAGGAGACTTCCATGCAATTACATCTGCAAACAACTTATTAGCAGCAATGCTTGACAATCATATTCAACAAGGCAATACACTTCAAATTGACCCAAGACAAATTGTGTGGAAACGTTGTCTTGATATGAATGACCGTGTGCTTCGTAATGTAGTTGTTGGTCTTGGAAATAAAATGGACGGAATGGTTCGTGAAGACCATTTTGTAATTACAGTAGCATCTGAAATTATGGCAATTCTTTGTCTTGCAAGTGATATTAATGATTTAAAAGCACGCCTTGGGAAAATTGTTGTTGCATATAATTTTGCGGGAGAGCCTGTCACAGCAGAACAATTACAGGCAACAGGTGCCATGACCGCACTTCTTAAGGATGCAATCAAACCAAATTTGATTCAGACATTGGAACATACACCTGCATTAGTGCACGGAGGTCCTTTTGCAAATATCGCACATGGATGTAACAGTGTTATTGCAACAAAGATGGCATTAAAGCTTGCTGACATTGCAATTACAGAAGCTGGATTTGGTGCTGACCTTGGTGCTGAAAAATTTATGGATATTAAGTGCAGAATGAGTGGTTTAAAACCAGATGCAGTTGTACTTGTTGCAACAGTTCGTGCGCTCAAATACAACGGTGGTGTAGCCAAGAAAGATTTAAACGAAGAGAATTTAGAAGCTCTTGCAAAAGGTATCGTAAACTTAGAAAAGCACATTGAAAATGTTCAAAAATTTGGTGTTCCGGTAGTCGTTACTTTAAACTCTTTTGTAACGGATACCGAGGCTGAATATGAATTCATCCGCAACTTCTGCGAGGAAAGAGGATGTGAGTTTGCACTTTCAGAAGTGTGGGCGAAAGGTGGCGAAGGCGGAATTGCTTTGGCTGAAAAAGTAATCCATACATTAGAAACAAAAGAAAGCAATTTCAAACCAATTTATGAAGATGAATTATCTTTAAAAGATAAAATTGAGACAATTGCAAAAGAAATTTATGGCGCTGATGGTGTCGAATTTGCTCCAGCAGCAGATAAACAATTAGCTAAGATTACAGAAATGGGATATGGTAATTTGCCAATCTGTATGGCTAAAAATCAATATTCACTGTCTGATGATGCAGCATTACTTGGAAGACCGACAAACTTTAAGATTCATATCAGAGAAGTATATGTTAATGCCGGTGCAGGATTTGTTGTTGCTCTTACTGGAGCAATTATGACAATGCCAGGACTTCCAAAAGTTCCTGCAGCGAATGGTATTGACGTTAATGAAGACGGTGTAATTACCGGATTATTCTAGGAGAGAAGTATAGAAATGGCACAATTAATTGATGGAAAACTTATATCTACACAAATTAAAGATGAATTAAAAGCAGAAGTGGCAGTATTAAAAGAGAAAGGAATTACTCCATGCCTTGCAGTGATTCAAGTTGGAAATGACCCTGCTTCTTGCGTGTATGTTAATAATAAAAAGAAAGCATGTGCTTATATTGGCATTGAATCTCTTTCATACGAATTAGATGAACAGATTTCACAGAAAGAGTTGCTTACAATTATTGATGAATTGAATCATAACGAGATGGTAAACGGTATTCTTGTACAGCTTCCTTTGCCAAAACATATTGATGAAAATACAATTATTCATGCAATTGCTCCTGAAAAGGACGTAGACGGTTTTCATCCGGAAACAGTGGGAAATATGTGTATTGGAAGTAAAGGTTTTCTTCCATGCACACCTGCGGGCGTGATTCAATTGTTAAAACGTTCAAATATTGAGATCGAAGGAAAGGAATGTGTTGTAATCGGAAGAAGCAATATTGTCGGGAAGCCTATGGCAATGTTATTGCTTCGGGAAAATGGGACAGTAACCATAACACATTCCAGAACAAAAGATTTAAAAGAAATCACGAAACGCGCGGATATTCTTGTTGCGGCAATTGGAAAACCAAAGTTTGTAACGGCTGAGTATGTAAAAGAAGGCGCCGTAATTATTGATGTGGGCATTCATCGAAATGAGAACAACAAACTTTGTGGAGATGTGGATTTCGATGATGTGATTGGAAAGGTAAGCGCCATCACACCTGTACCAGGCGGAGTAGGACCAATGACAATTGCCATGCTTATGAACAATTGTGTGGAAACTGTGCGACAATAGCATAATAAATATTGAAGTTTCATGCAAATAAAGGTATGATAGTACTAATGAAAATAATGTAATCGGAGGCATATCATGTATCAAATTAAAAGAGCAGAAATGTTGGCAAACAACATCTATCTTATGGATGTTGAAGCGCCAAGAGTAGCGAAACATTGTGAACCTGGACAATTTGTAATCGTTAAAATTGATGAAAAAGGGGAAAGAGTTCCTCTTACAATCTGTGATTACGATAGAGAAGCAGGAACTGTAACGATTGTTTTACAGACAATCGGAGCATCAACAGAAAAAATGGCACATCTAAGAGAAGGGGATTATTTCAGAGACTTTGTTGGTCCTCTTGGATGCGCATCAGAATTTGTAAACGAAGACATTGAAGAATTAAAGAAGAAAAAAATTCTTTTTGTAGCCGGTGGTGTTGGAGCAGCTCCTGTTTATCCACAGGTGAAATGGTTACATAATCATGGAGTAAAAGCAGATGTTATCGTTGGTTCTAAAACAAAAGATTTATTAATCTTAGAAGATGAAATGAAAGCGGTTGCAGGAAATTATTATCCATGTACAGATGATGGTTCTTACGGACATGCCGGCATGGTAACATCAAAGATTAAACAGTTGGTAAATGAAGAAGGCAAAAAATATGACCTTTGTGTTGCAATTGGGCCAATGATTATGATGAAATTCGCCTGCCTTACAACAAAGAAATTGGAAATTCCTACAATCGTAAGTATGAATCCAATTATGGTGGATGGAACAGGAATGTGTGGCGCATGTCGTCTTCAAGTAGGAAACGAAGTCAAATTCGCATGTGTTGACGGACCGGAATTTGATGGTCATTTAGTAGATTTTGACCAGGCAATGAAGAGACAACAAATGTACAAGACCAAAGAAGGTCGTGCGTTGTTGAAGGTTCAAGAAGGTGATACACATCACGGTGGATGTGGACATTGTGGAGGTGACGAGTAATGGCTGATGTATTAAAGAAAGTTCCTGTAAGAGAACAGGATCCAAAGGTACGTGCAACAAACTTTGATGAAGTATGTTACGGATATAATAAAGAAGAAGCAATGGAAGAAGCTGCCAGATGTATTGGCTGTAAGAATGCAAAATGTGTACAAGGCTGTCCGGTTGCAATTGACATTCCTGGATTTATCAGCAAAGTAAAAACCGGTGAATTTGAAGAAGCATATAAAATCATTGGTAAGTCATCGGCACTTCCTGCGGTTTGTGGTCGTGTATGCCCACAAGAATCCCAGTGTGAAGGCAAATGTATCCGTGGATTAAAGGGTGAACCTGTATCTATCGGTAAATTAGAAAGATTTGTTGCGGATTATGCTTTGGAAAATGATATTAAACCGGAAAAAGCAGAAAGTACAAATGGACACAAAGTGGCTGTTATCGGTTCGGGTCCTGCAGGTCTTACCTGTGCAGGTGACCTTGCAAAAATGGGATACGAAGTAACTGTATTTGAAGCTTTACATGAACTCGGTGGCGTGCTTGTATATGGTATTCCGGAATTCCGTTTACCAAAACAGAAAGTTGTTGCTAAAGAAATCGACAAAGTAAAAGAACTTGGCGTTAAGTTTGAAACAAACGTTGTTATTGGTAAATCAACTACCATTGATCAGTTAATCGAAGATGAAGGCTTTGAGGCTGTTTTTATCGGTTCGGGTGCAGGACTTCCAAAATTCATGGGAATTCCTGGTGAAAATGCAAACGGCGTATTCTCGGCAAATGAATATTTGACAAGAAATAACCTGATGAAAGCCTTTGATGAGTCCTATGACACACCAATTGCTGCCGGTACAAAAGTTGCTGTTATCGGCGGTGGAAACGTAGCGATGGATGCTGCAAGAACAGCACTTCGTCTTGGTGCAGATGTACATATTGTATATCGTCGTAGCGAAGAAGAACTTCCAGCTCGTGTGGAAGAAGTACATCATGCAAAAGAAGAAGGTGTTATCTTTAATCTTTTGACAAACCCAACTGAAATCCTTGTAGATGAAAATGGGTATGTGAAAGGTATGAAATGTGTGAAGATGGAACTTGGAGAGCCAGATGCTTCCGGAAGAAGACGTCCGGTTGTTGTGGAAGGCTCTGAGTTTGAAATGGAATTAGATACAGTTATAATGTCACTTGGTACATCTCCAAACCCACTCATTTCTTCTACAACAGAAGGATTAGAAGTGAATAAATGGAAATGTATTGTTGCAGACGAAACAAACGGTCAAACAACCAAAAAAGGCGTTTATGCCGGTGGTGATGCCGTAACTGGTGCGGCGACTGTTATCTTAGCAATGGGTGCAGGTAAAGCAGGTGCACAAGGCATTCATGAATATTTAAGTAAAAAATAAGTTAATTCATATTTAAATGTAGTAGGAGGGAAGACACATATAAGTGAATCCCTCCTAAAATTTTTGTTCAAATTTGTGTCAAATTCCTGTTTTTCTGATATAATAATATAACGAGATTATTTCACAGGAGGATATTTATGCAACTAGCAATGTTAACAGCACTCGGTGTTGGTGGCGCCACCATCGCAGGTGTTTTAATCGGATTTATCTTTCAGAAGGTTCCGCATAAATTTAATGACGCAATCCTTGGGTTTGCCGGGGGAATTATGCTTGCAGCAGCCGTACTAGGTTTAATTATTCCATCTTTAGATGAAGGGAATGTTTGGATTACAGTTTTTAGTATTTTGTCCGGTGCTATTTTTTTGAATATAGCGGATAAAATCACTCCTCATTTACACCATATTACGGGGATTGATCAGGAAACTCATTCAGAAGCGCAGAATTCACTGAACAAAGTTATGTTATTTGTTATCGCGATTGCCATACATAATCTGCCAGAAGGAATTGCAGCTGGTGTTGGATTTGGTAGCGAGGATATTAGTAACGCCATCACAGTGGCCGTAGGTATTGCGCTTCAAAACATTCCAGAAGGTATGATTATTGTGTCACCACTCATTATGGCAGGAGTTTCCAAATGGCGTGTGTTCTTAATTGCAAGTTTCACGGGAGTAATTGAAATTATAGGGACAATGATTGGGTTTACAGCTGTATCTGTAGCAACTGCAATTTTACCATTTGCATTGGCATTTGCAGGTGGAACCATGATATACGTAGTTAGTGATGAAATGATTCCTGAAACACATAGTCATGGATATGAACGTATGGCCACGTATTCGCTTATATTTGGATTTATTGCCATGATTGTGATGGATTTTTATATTGGATAAAAAGGGGATAATAAATCATGTATTTATACGAAACTCATGTGCATTCCTTGAATGGGAGTGCATGCGGACAATGTACACCACAGGAGATTGTGAAGGCTTATAAGCAGGCGGGGTATGCCGGACTCATTTTGACAGATCATTTTATAAAGGGAAATACCAGTGTGCCACGAGAGTTGGACTGGGAAACTAGAATGCATCTGTATTATGATGCCTATCTGGAAGCAAAAGAAGAAGGCGATAAGCTGGATTTTGATGTGTTTTTCGGGCTTGAACATCATTATGGAAAAGGGAAAGAAGTCTTAATATATGGTATTGATTTGGACTTTTTATTGTCACACCCAGAGTTAAATATCGCTAAAATTGAAGAGTATGCGGACTTAGTGCATGAATATGGTGGAATTCTGGTTCATGCGCATCCGCAGCGAATAAGAAACTATATTGACCCTGATTTTGCACCACGATATGACGTATGTGACGGAATCGAAGTCTATAATGCAAGTGATGTGGATGAAATCAATGAATTAGCAGTGAAGGACGCCATTAACTTAAACAAACTTATGACTTCAGGCGGTGATGTTCACAGGGTGGTAGATGAACCAAAACTTGGCCGTGCAGGTGTAGCATTCGAAAGACGATTAAAAAGTGGCAAGGACTTTGTCAACGCATTGAAAAATCACGAAGGTCACATTATGTTTAACGGAGAAATGAGGAAGATACAATGAAAATAACAATGATAACTGTTGGAAAGATAAAAGAGAAGTATTTAAAAGATGCCATCGCAGAGTACAGCAAACGCCTCAGTAAATATTGTAAGTTGGAGATTGTAGAGGTTGCGGATGAAAAGACACCGGATAATGCCAGTGAAGTGGTGGAAGACGGCATTCGTTCAAAAGAAGCGGAGCGTATCTTAAAATATGTAAAAGACGATGCGTATATTATTACGCTTGAGATTGGCGGAAAACAGATTTCATCAGAAGAACTGGCAGACAAGATAGACAAGCTAGGTGTACAAGGGACAAGTCATATTATCTTTATTATTGGAGGCTCAATTGGACTTGGGAAGGAAGTATTAACTAAGTCCAATTATGCGCTTAGTTTTTCCAAGATGACATTTCCACATCAGTTGATGCGAGTGATATTGTTGGAGCAGGTGTATAGAAGTTACCGTATTATTTCAAATGAGCCTTATCATAAATAAGTGAAATTTCTATAAGGAGGTACATATTATGAAAAAGTTAAGTTATCTATTTTCAGCACTAGCAGTTTTACTGTCTGACGTTATGTGTGCAGTCGTTGCCTACAGTTATCGAGGTATGCTTTGTGGCATTAAACATATGGGTTATAGTGCACCGGCATATGTTGCATTTGTTCATGCTATTCCATTTTTGGCAGGCATTATTGTATGTGTAATTTTGGCTATTATCTTTTATAAGAAATCTAAACATAATAAATAATACAAAGGGAAAAAAGAGATTATGAACGACATAGATAAAAGCATTTATGCTAAAAAAGCAATGGATTTATTTAAGGAAGGTTATAACTGCTCACAGGCAGTGTTCTTAGCATTTGAAGATATGTTTAAGATGGAAAGGAATGTGGCGCTGAGACTTAGTTCTTCCTTTGGAGGCGGAATGGGGCGTCTACGTGAAGTGTGTGGTGCAGTTTCAGGAATGTTTATGGTTGCAGGTGTGTTATATGGTTATGATGACCCGAAAGATTACGATAAGAAAAAAGAGCATTATGCTAGAATTCAGCAACTTGCGAAAGAATTTGAATTCATGAATGGTTCCATTGTTTGTCGTGAACTTTTAGGCCTTGGTAAAGAAAAGGAAGGCCCTGTACCAGATAAACGTACAGATGAATATTATAGAAAACGTCCATGTGCTGAACTTGTTGGTATGGCTGCTGCCATTATGGAGAACTATCTTGTAGAACATTATGAAGAAAATGAAATGTAGAGGAGACAGTCTTATGAGTATCACAATATTAAAAAATTCGAAGCTGCAAATTGAAGTAAATTACCATGGCGCAGAACTGCGTTCTATTAAAAATCTTGAAAATAATAAAGAATATTTATGGAATGCAAATCCTGAATTTTGGAATAGATCATCACCAGTTCTATTTCCGTTCGTAGGTGGTGTAAGAGATAAAGTGTATCGTCATGAGGGTGTAGAATATCCAATGAATCAGCATGGATTTGCAAGGGATATGGATTTTGAACTTATTAGTCAAACGGATAATGAAGTATGGTTTTCGCTGGATTCTACTGAAAATACATATAAAATTTATCCATTTCATTTTCATCTTGAAATTGGATATAGACTAGAAGAAAACACAGTTGTTGTTATGTGGAGAGTAAAAAATACGAATGACTTTAAAATGTATTTCTCTATTGGGGCACATCCAGCGTTTTATTGCCCATTTTATGAAGGGGATAAACAATCGGATTATTATATGAGTTTTAGAAAAGCTGATGGAACAACACCAGATAAATTATGCACAACAGTATTTGGGAAAGATGGCTGTGTGACGACACGAAAGAAAGACTACATGCTCGAAAATGGAATTTTGCCAATTACAGAAGATCGTTTTGATGGAGATGCTCTTGTTATTGAAAATTCACAAGTTCAAAGAATTGCACTTCTTGACAGTAAGCAAAAAGAGTATTTGGTTGTTGAATTTAACTCACCGTTAGTTGGTATTTGGTCACCACCGAAAAAACATGCTCCATTTGTATGTATTGAGCCTTGGTATGGTAGGTGCGATAGTGAAATATTTGTGGGTGAATTACAGGAACGTGAATGGGAAAATGAGTTGGAAGCAGGCCAGGTATTTTACGCAGAGTATAAAATAATTACGTTATAATAATAGACATAAAGAAAGCTCTTCGTTTTTTTGGTGCGAAGAGCTTTTAATGTTTATTTTTTATCTTCGGGTTTACGTAATCCCGCCTTAGTCAACACATGAACAACACGTTCGCGAGGAGACCAGTAGTTGATTAATATTGAAACAACAACACCAACAGCTGTATCTAAGATACGATTTAATGAGTATGACATGTATGTATCAACCGGAGTATTCAGTAAGATAATACATAAAACAACTCCGCCTGGTTGAATGGCACCCGGCCACTGAAAGAATAAACTAGTTAACACCAATAAAATAGTTCCAACAAAAATGAAAACAAGTAATAACATATGATGGCCGCCGTCCGGATAAAAGAGTGTATAAACCGGGAATAAGAGCATCCCAATAACACCGCCAAAGATTGTACCAAATAAACGGTTCCCACCATTTAACTTGGAATCTTCCATATCCCTTCCCATTCCAAATACTGCACCGATACAGGCAAACGTTGGATTACGTTTGATTAAAAAATATAAAAATGCAACCAAGGTTGCCGATATTGCAGTTTTCATGTTACGCATACCGATATGTGGTCGGAATTTTACTTGCGTATCTTGTTTCGTTTGTAAGTCTGACATATGTATCCCCCTTTAAAATTACAAAGGTTATTATAGCACTTTATCTTTCTTTTTCAAGGTAAATATGATAAACTTTTATACAGAATTTGAATATAACAGCTAAACGGAGGAATAAATTATGGTAAATCACATTGTTATGTGGAATTTCAAAGACGAAATTAAGGATGAAGATAAGGTTGTATTAAAGGCAACGATGGAAGAAAACTTAAAGGCACTTGTTGGAAAAGTGCCAGGACTTTTGACAGTTGATTTTGTTAGTAATCCGATACCATCAAGCACACATGACATTGCTCTAGTAACTACATTGGAAAAAGCAGAAGATATTGCAATTTACGCAAAACATCCAGAACATGTGAGAGTTGCGGATACCTATGTGAGACCATATGTAAAAGACAGGGTTTGCCTGGATTATTAATTGTAAAAATTCTTATTTGTATAAAAAAGAAAGATTTTTGTCTTTCTTTTTTTGTGCCTTTATGATATAATGTTTCATACGTTGACGCGTTAAAGCGTAAAACAATTCGAGGAAAGAGGTACATATATGCCAATTACAGATATTTTGGAGCGAAATTGTAAATTATATGGAGATGAAGTTTGCCTTGTAGAGGTAAACCCTGAAATCAAAGACAATAGAAGAGTAACTTGGAAAGAATATGAACTCATTGAATCTAACTCGCCGAGTTATTATCGCCGTGAAATTACGTGGAACGTATTTAATGAAAAGGCGAACCGTTTTGCGAATCTTTTGATTCAACGTGGAATGAAGAAGGGAGACAAGGTTGCAATTCTTTTGATGAACTGTTTGGAATGGCTTCCAATCTATTTTGGAATCTTAAAGACGGGTGCATTGGCAGTTCCATTAAATTTCCGTTATTCAGCAGATGAAATCAAATATTGTGTGGAGCTTGCAGAAGCAGATATTCTTGTATTTGGTCCTGAATTTATCGGACGTGTAGAAGAAATAGCCGATGAGATTATGACAAATCGCTTGTTGTTCTATGTGGGTGAACATACACCGATTTATGCAGAGGATTACTTGGCTCAGACTATGAACTGTTCCAGTCAATCTCCGATGATTCGATTGAATGATGAAGATGATGCAGCCATTTATTTTTCTTCCGGAACAACTGGTTTCCCGAAAGCAATTTTACATAATCACACTAGCTTAATGCATGCGTGCAAAGTAGAGCAGAATCATCATAGCACAAGAAAAGAAGACGTGTTCCTATGTATTCCGCCGTTATATCATACAGGTGCAAAAATGCACTGGTTTGGCAGCTTCTTAGAAGGTGGAAAAGCAGTACTCTTAAAAGGTACAAGCCCTGAAGTGATTTTACGAACTGCGTCAGAAGAACAATGCACCATTGTTTGGTTACTTGTACCATGGGCACAGGATATTTTAGATGCCCTTGACCGTGGGGATGTGAAACTGGAAAATTACGAGCTAGACCAATGGAGACTAATGCACATTGGTGCACAGCCGGTTCCACCAAGTCTAATTAAGCGTTGGAGAGAATATTTCCCGCATCACCAATATGATACAAACTATGGTCTTAGCGAATCCATTGGACCAGGCTGTGTACATCTCGGCGTAGAAAATGTACATAAGGTTGGTGCGATTGGAAAAGCCGGGTATGGCTGGAAAACAAAGATTGTTGATGAACGAAGAAATGAAGTGGCAAAAGGTGAAGTGGGCGAATTAGCTGTATTTGGACCAGGTGTTATGACCTGCTATTATCGCGACCCTAAGGCAACTGCGGATGTGATGGACGCAGAAGGCTGGTTATATACGGGTGATATGGCACAGGAAGATGAAGATGGCTTTATTTTCCTTGTAGACCGCAAAAAAGACGTTATCATTAGTGGTGGTGAGAATCTATATCCAGTACAGATTGAAGACTTTATACGTGAATATAACGCGGTAAAAGATGTTGCTGTTATTGGGCTTCCTGATAAACGTTTAGGTGAAAAAGCAGCTGCTATTATAGAGATTAAGGAAGGGTTTGAATGTACGATAGAGGACATTGAAAAATTCTGTCTGAAGCTGCCAAGATACAAACGTCCGAAAGAAATCATTTTTGCGGACATTCCACGTAATCCAACCGGCAAAATTGAGAAGCCAAAGCTTCGTAAAATGTATTGCGGCGAGAGTCTTGTTGCTGCACAGAATAGAGGATAGCATTTACAAGTAAAGCGCGAGGAATGAATTCCCCGCGCTTTTATGCTGCAATTATGATTTAGTTACCAATTACTTTTTCCAAGTCGGATTTTTTGATAAAGCAACCGGAGTAACTGATGCCAGCTTCTGACGTAATCTGTATCTCGCAGTATAAGTATTCTTCCGATATTGCATTGTTTGAAAAATCATCGAGAATGAGATATTGTTTCAATTCTTTTAATTGTTCCAAATCACTTACATATCTATTGGAATCGCCGTATTTCTCATCGTATTTATTTCCGAATATTTCCATGTTTGTAATGCTGATATCTTCTGATTCTTGGAAATTTTTCATACCCTTTTCTTTTAAAAAGGCAATGGATTTCTCAAAAGATGCATAAATATAATAATGTTCTGCTGTTGGATACTGCATGTTTTTAAATTGGAAACTAACATTCATTTCATATACTTTCATTTCGGATAATGTTTGTTCTAATTCCAACTTCGAATATTCCTCCAAATAAATATCAATAAATTCATTTAATTCTTCTTTTGTAAGCTCTAAATCCATACCGGTTATGCCATTATTAACGGAAATGCCTTGAATCTTTTCTTTGTCAATATTATAAAGTACACAGTAATCATCTTTCACATCTTCACTGGCATATAGTTTGCTTAAGTTTTCAGATGTTTTACTTGCATCAAAGGAATAGTCACGTAACACTTCCCGTCCATTTTTCATTACATAAGTAATTTTGATATTATAAAAATTATTTTCTTTATAATAAATTTCATCATCAGACGGAATCTCACAATCTTTAATTTCTTTGACAACAGCAATAGCATCTTTTACAAGGTCACCTTGAATCCAGTCGCGTTCTGAATCCCATTCTATATTCATGCGCCCAAATAAATTAGAATCCATTTTTACGATTTTCACATCCTCAGCATCAGGAATATAATCATCATACTTAAATAAATCAATCCAAAATACAAATACAAAAGCGATACATATAATGAATGTTGCTAGCAGTTGTTTTTTCTTGGAAAGTAAGGCTTTGATATCAAATTGGAAAATACATTCCATGATACCATGAAGTAAAAAACCACTAAATACTATACCGAAAATGAGCCATGCCATGGAAGTCATGGTGGCCATTTCTTCTAAGAATAGTCCAGCATATAAGGTCAATGGAATCACAATCATAAAACGGATTACATTATTTGCATTCTCAAATGCCATGGCACGTCCGGCAGTCTCAGAAGGCCGGCGCAAGAATAAGAGATAAGCAATAATTCCAAGTAGTAAAGCCAAAACAAAGCATCCAATGATATAGTTCCAGTGCTCCTTGATATCCCATTCAAACCAAGAGTTTGTCATTTTATAAACCACGGTAACAGGAGAGAAGTAGTATATATTTGAATTCGGTTCTCTATACACATAAGTATCAAAAAATCTTGCACAGTATGCTGGAGCTAAGTTTACTAAGATTAATGGTACATAACTTGCAAACACACCAAAGCCCAAAAATGCAATAATGGAATGTCCGGTCATAATCATGGCAAGTGCCGTGGTAAACCAAGTTACTAGAAAAGCACCAAGCATACAAATGAAATTCCACAAAATCGCCTGTAAGATGGCAAGGGAACCGTAACCTGTGCTGAAGATAATTCCAGCTTCAATGGCAGTAGTGACTGCACTTAGTACAAAGTACAATAAGAAGCAACTGCTAAAAATGGTTTTAAACCAAGTCTGTCTGCGAATCGGCAGAGAATCATAAAAGTCGGTTTCACGTTTCGAATGCATGTATCGCAGAAAATCAAAGGCAAGATAAGCACCAAAGGCCATAGCAAATATGCCGTAAGCAAATTTTGGGGAGCAGAGTTCAAATAAGTTTTCAGTGATACGTGATACGGCAGGATTTTGTCCGCCAACCAATTCCTCAATAGAATAATCTTCAATATATGTGGAACTCAATGCATTTTGCACACTCATAAAAACGGTTACAATATGAATAAAAAATCCAAGCACGGTAATTAATACAGCCGCTGTATGTCTGCGCAAGGTTTCTATGATTAATTTAGGAAATGAGACTCTTGATGTCATATCCAGCCACCTCCGTTTCGCTAATAAAGATTTCTTCCAATGTAAGTGGTACCGCTTCACAATAGATTGGGTTTAAGGTGTTCAGCCATGAAACAACTTTTTCCGTTTCACCTCGTACGGTCATTGTAAGAAGCTTGCCATGCCGTTGCATTTTCAATACCAAAAGGGCATTTTGAATCTTTTCATCCAGTTCTTCCGGTAAAACACATTGGATTTTCGTTAAGTTACATTTTAAATCATCCAAATCTTGAGACAGAAGTACGCCACCCTTGTGTAAAAGACCAATGTGGTCACTGATGTCTTCCAATTCTCTTAAGTTATGAGATGCAATCACCGGAGTAAAGGACCGTCTCTCCATTTCTTGAATAAAGATTGCCTTAATTGCCTGACGCATTACCGGGTCAAGGCCGTCAAAGGTTTCATCGCAGAAAAGATAGTGTGTTCCGGCACAGATTCCAATTAGGATGGATAGCTGCTTTTTCATTCCTTTCGAAAAGGTACGAATTTTTCTGTCAGCCGGTAAATCTATTTTCCCTAACAGAAGATGAAAACGTTCCTCGTCAAAAGCAGGATAGTAGGTCTTATAGAACGAGCCAAATTCCTTCGGCGTGGAATTCGGGAAATAGTATTGGTCATCGGAAATATAAAGGAATTTCCCTTTCGCCTCCGGATTGTTCCATACTGGAATATTATCAATTAATATTTCGCCATCGTCTGGTTTTAATACACCTGCCATCATACGTAAAAGTGTACTTTTACCGGCACCATTTGTTCCAAGAAGGCCCATAACCGTATTATTGCGGATGGCCAAACAAATGTTATCAACAGCCTTTACATCTCCAAAGATTTTACTGACATTTTTCAACTCAATCATGCCTTCACCTCCTGATAAATTTCCCTTACACAATCCAAAACATGAATAAACTCAATTCCTGACTCCTTACATATCTGAAGTTGTGTCTTAAGTTCCTCTAATAACTTTTCTTGTTGTTCTTTTAACACATCTTTCCGAGCTGAAACGAAGTTTCCTCGACCCTTGACTGAATAAATCAGACCACGATGCTCAAGTTCACTGTATGCCCGTTGAATTGTGTTAGCATTAATGGACAATTCAACAGCAAGAGCACGAACGGACGGAAGCTGCGTATCCGGCTCGAGTGCACCATTTAGAATCAATATCTGAAAGCGGTCAATAATCTGCTCATAGATAGGACGTTTATCGTGATAATCGATTACAATCATATCTACACACTCCTTTCTAAAGTGTATTAATTGTATTAGTACACTAATTATTACATGTAATCCATAAAATGTCAATTATCTTAAGAGATATATAAGAAATACTTAATAAAATTAATTATTAGAAATATTTAATAAATGTATTGACATTATAAGGTATGGTGATAAAATAAGAAACATCAATTGCATATTGGCCAAGTGAAGCTCGCAGGTAACACTGTGATTGGATGGCGCGCTGGAGAATCCCAATGAAATGGGTGCCGAAGGTGATAAGTGATTTGAATATACTCATGAATCTCTCAGGCAAAAGGACAGTGGTGACTTTTATAAAGTTATTGTGGGTTCAAAGGTGTTCTTTGAACTCTTTTTTATTCCTTGGGATATGCAAGATACACAAGGAGGAAATGATATGTTTGTAGAAAAAATTACAGAAATCAACAACGCAGTAAACACATGGATATGGACTGATTTTGGTTTGTATCTCTTATTGATCGCAGGTGTTATTATGACAGCTGTGACAGGTGTGTTCCAAATCACACATCTGAAACATTGGTGGACAAAAACCATCGTAACAGTATTTAAAAAGGATAATACATCCACAAAGAAAACAGACAAGAAATCTATTTCTCAATTCCAGGCACTTTGTACCGCATTAGCAGCAACTGTAGGAACAGGTAATATTGCCGGTGTTGCAGCAGCTATCTGTATCGGTGGTCCTGGTGCAGTTCTTTGGATGTGGATTGCAGCATTCTTAGGAATGATGACAAACTTCTCTGAAAACGTACTTGGTATCTATTATCGTCGTAAGAACAAAGATGGTGAATGGTCCGGTGGTGCAATGTACTACTTAAAAGATGGTGTTGGTAAAATGAAAGGTATGAAGATACCTGCATCTATCTTAGCTGTGTTATTTGCAATCTTTGCAATTTTAGCATCATTTGGTATCGGAAACATGGGACAAGTAAATAAAATTACATTAAACATGGAATCAGCTTTCTTTGCAAATGTGGACTGGACAGTTGGCGGAGTTAACATGATTAATTTAATCATTGGTTTGGTTCTTTTAGTAATTGGTGCTCTTATTATCATCGGTGGACTTCAAAGAATCGCAACTGTAGCAGAGCGTGTAGTTCCATTTATGGCTGTTGCGTATGTAGTACTTGGTTTAATTGCAGTATTTATAAATTATGACTTAATCATTCCTGCATTCCAATCAATCTTTACACATGCACTTGGTGTAAAGGCATTAGCAGGTGGTGTTACAGGTGCAGCATTGAAGCTTGTAATTGTGCAGGGATGTAAACGTGGTGTGTTCTCCAATGAAGCTGGCCTTGGTTCATCCGTAATGGTTCACTCATCATCAAACGTTAAAGAACCTGTAAAACAAGGTATGTGGGGAATCTTCGAAGTGTTCTTTGATACTATGATTGTTTGTACAATGACAGCTTTAATCGCATTAACATCCGGTATGATTAATTTGGAAACTGGTGTGGTAAATGCAGGTGTAAGTGATGCTACATTGATTAGCGAATCATTTGGTAAGATTTACGGACAACCAGGTGAATGGTTTATCGCAATTGCAATGTTATTGTTTGCTTTCACAACCGTACTTGGCTGGTCTCAATACGGTTCTAAAGCGGTAGAATATTTATTGGGTGAAAAAGCAGTAAAGGTTTACAAAGTGATTTTCGTGTTAATGATTGTATCAGGAGCAGTCATGACATCATCTTTGGCATGGGATATCTCAGATACATTTAACGGACTTATGATGATTCCGAACTTAATTGCAGTTGTGTTACTTAGCCCACTTGTGTTTAAGATTACACGCAACTATGTGGATCGTAAGATTAAAGGCAAAGATGTGAAACCAATGTTCTCATTTGACGCTGAAATTCAGGCAGCTGCAGAAGCTAGTCAAAGTGAAGATATTATTGAATAATATTTGCGAATTTAAAACTCATGGGTTATAATAGACTCATGAGTTTTATTTTTAGATAATTAGATAAAAGGAGCGAGAAACTTATGAAGAAATTTTTTGACGAATTTAAAGCATTTATCAGCCGTGGAAATGTAATGGATATGGCAGTCGGTGTTATCATCGGTGCATCTTTTAAAGCGATTGTAGATTCATTAGTAGCTGACATTATCAATCCATTGCTTGGTCTTTTTGGAGGAATGAACTTCTCTGAATACAAGCTGAAATTAATTGGGGATGCAACATTAAATTACGGCAACTTTATCACCGCTATTATTAACTTTGTAATCATGGCATTTGTGATTTTCTGTATTGTGAAATTTATGAATGGTGTTTCTGCCAAATTTACGAAGAAGAAAGAGGAAGCACCTGCTGCACCTACTACAAAGGTATGCGCATTCTGCAAATCAGAGATTGCGATTGAAGCAACAAGATGTCCACATTGTACATCAGAATTAGTGGTAGAAGAATAATTATATAGTAAGCATATAAAGAGGCACCGATTCGGTGCCTCTTATGTATTAACATTCTAAATTGTCTGTATCTATATCTAAAAGAGATTCTGTATTTGTCGGAGCAGGAGTTGGAACTTTTTCAGCAGATTTTGGTTTCGTTAAAAACATCATCACAAAATAGATTAAAGCAATAATGATAGCAATAATGATAATTTTACCAAAACAACCGGAACCGCATCCGGACGAAGATTCTGAACTGCTGCTATAGTTTGATGAGGAACTTACATGAGTTGTAGCTACCAATTTCCCGTTCAAATCGCGTAGCATGTCAATGTCCGCATTTGGGAACTCAGAGCCGTATTCATTTCTCATTGTAGAAATGGCTTTTCCGCTTCTTAAATCAGATATCATTGCGCTGATGTTTTGCTTAGAAGTTTCGCTTTTTGCAAAATCTCTGGCATCTTCTAAAAGTTGTAATGCAGTGTCTCTTTTTCTGTCTTCCGGGGCATCCATTCCGAATAGAATAATATCTGCCTCAATCCAAGAGAAAAAACATATTTGAGAACGGTAATCCCCACCTGCATTCAGCATTGTAATCAGTCCGTTAAGTATACGGTCTAGACCAGCAATAGCAGGAGCATATTCTCGTTGCTCTATAAATTCAATTACTCGGTTATTGGTGCTACGTAACTGTTCTAAACAAAAAGATTGATTTTCGCCCACAAAACTTTTTGTCCATTCATTTGGATCATATCTATCCATACCTATTCCTCCTAAGGTTTTATTAATTTTATATTAGAACATATTTATTGTCACGTCAATCAACACGTGATAAAATGTACAAAGAAAAATATATTTAGAGAGAGTAAAAAATGTCAAAAGAATTAGAAGCATATTACAACAAATTTTGCGAAGAAAAAAGATTAACAAGAAGACATGGAAATGTGGAATATATCACATCTATGAAATATATTCATAAATACTTAGAGGATATGCCAAAGGAGGCAAAAATTCTTGATGTAGGAGCAGGAACGGGACGATATTCAGTTGCTCTTGCAGAGGAAGGTTATGATGTAACTGCTGTTGAGCTTGTGAAGTACAACCTTGGTATTTTAAAACAAAAAGGAAGCACTGTAAAGGCCTATCAGGGAACAGCGTTGAATTTGAAACGATTTGAAGATAACTCCTTTGATATGACACTTGTGTTTGGTCCGATGTATCATTTATACAGTTTCGAAGATAAAGTAAAAGCACTTTCAGAAGCAAAACGTGTAACAAAACCAGGCGGCATCATTTTGGTTGCTTACTGCATGAACGAATATAGCATTGTTCTACATGGTTTTAAGGATAACTATATCAAAGAAAGTATTAAAGAAGGCAAGGTAAATGCTGATTTTAGAGTAACTCCAAAGCCGGAAGATTTGTATGATTATGTGAGATTAGAAGACATTAATTCGTATAATGAAGCGGTAGGATTAGAACGCATCCAGATTGTTGCGGCAGATGGCCCTGCAAACTATATGCGCCAGACTTTAAATGCCATGGATGAAGAAACCTATGATTTGTTTCTTCAATACCATTTATCGACCTGTGAAAGACCGGAGCTTTTAGGTGCAAGTGCCCATACGCTAGATATATTACGAAAGAAATAGATTGGAATAATAAAATGAAACGAAACATAGACATGAACGAAATTTCAGATGGAAAACTATATGATATGAATGACATGGTTAAAGCAGATTGCAATGATTGTACGGGATGCTCTGCATGCTGTCAGGGAATGGGACAATCCATTGTCCTTGATCCGCTTGATATTTATAACATGACTGTTGGTTTAAATACCACTTTTGAGCAATTATTGGCAGAAGCAATTGAATTAAATGTAGTGGATGGAGTCATTTTGCCGAATTTAAAAATGAGTTCTAAAAATGATGCCTGCTATTTTCTGAATGAAGATGGAAGATGTTCCATTCATAGTTTCAGACCAGGAATCTGTCGCCTGTTTCCGCTTGGCAGATTCTATGAAAATCAGAATTTCAAGTATTTCTTGCAAATTCATGAATGTAAGAATCCGAATAAGACGAAGGTGAAGGTAAAAAAGTGGATTGACACCCCAAACCTTCAAGAAAATAAGAAATACATCATAGACTGGCACTATTTTATAGACGATGTGCAGGAAAAGTTAATGCATATTACAGATGATGAACTGATTAAGAAGATTGATTTATTTATATTACAACACTTCTTTATGGAGCCATATCATCAAATGGAAGACTTCTATGAACAATTTAACTTGCGTTTAGAAAAGGCAAAGAAAGTAATAGAAACGTTGGTGAGCCTATGATTAAAGATTATGTGGCATTTGACTTAGAAACAACCGGGCTTGATGCAGACAATGACTCCATTATCGAAATTGGCGCTTTAAAGGTAATTGACGGAAAGGTATGCGAACGATTTATTGAATTTGTAAAACCGCAAAAACGAATTTCACCAAAAATCACAGAGATAACCGGAATTACAAATGAAATGGTTGCAAATGCAAGACCGACAAAAGATATTATACGGGATTTTGTTTCATTTTCCGATGGATATATATTGCTTGGACATAATATTATGTTCGATTACAAGTTTATGAAGCAACACGCCTTAAAATTTGGATATACGTTTGAAAAACAAGGCCTTGACACCCTGCAAATTGCAAGAAAAGCCTTGCGACAATTAGAATCCAAAAGCCTTGGTGCTTTATGTGAACATTATCATATTATCAATCAGGCGGCGCACAGGGCTTATCATGATGCACTTGCAACAGCAAAGGTATATCATATGCTGGCACATGATTTTGAGTCTTCAAACGCCAAATTATTTATACCATCGCAATTACAATACAGGCCAAAGAAAGTACAACCGTGTACAAAAAAGCAGATTGAATATTTAACTATGTTATGTTGTCAGCATAATATTCAAACGCAGATAAAACCGGAAACCCTCACAAGAAGTGAGGCTTCCAAGTTGATTGACAACATAATTTCTAATTATGGACAGTTTTAGGAGTTGTTTATGAAACATAATCACTTGGTAGTGGGAATTCTTGCCCATGTGGATGCAGGGAAAACCACGCTGGCAGAGAGTATTTTATATTTAAGTGGTAATATTAGAAAGATTGGAAGAGTGGATCATGGTGATTCATTCTTAGATCATAATGCCCTTGAACGTACGCGAGGAATTACTATCTTTTCCAAACAAGCGGAAGTATCACTTGGCGAGAAAGATATTACGCTTCTTGATACACCTGGACATGTGGATTTCTCTGCGGAAATGGAACGAACACTTCAAGTACTTGACTATGCCATTCTAGTGATTAGTGGGTCAGACGGCGTACAAGGACATGTGCAAACATTATGGAAGTTGTTAAGTCGTTATGAAATTCCTGCATTCTTATTTGTAAATAAAATGGACCAACCAGATACGGAGAAAGAAACTATATTAGCCGAACTTAAGAAACGTCTGGATGAAAGATGCATTGATTTTTCATTGGATGTGGATTCAGATGAATTTCAAGAGAGCCTTGCCATGTGTGATGAATCACTATTAGAAGCATATCTGGATGGTCAGATAATAGAAACAGATGCAATCATAGAATTGATAACGCAGCGAAAAATTTTTCCTTGTTTCTTCGGCTCCGCACTTAAAATGCAGGGGATAGAAGAGTTTTTGGCTGATTTTGATAAATACACATCTGCTCCACAATATACTGAAGAATTTGGAGCAAAAGTTTATAAAATATCCAGAGACAGACAAGGAACCCGTCTGACTCATTTGAAAATCACAGGCGGTACATTGAAAGTGAAGGAATTGTTGAAACCTGAAGAGAAGGTAGACCAAATTCGAATTTATTCGGGTATATCATTTACAACGGTAAACGAAGTTGCCGCAGGTAGTATATGTGCGGTAACAGGTTTAAATAGCACTAAGATTGGAGATGGCTTAGGAAAAGAATCAGATTCATTTCCACCTGTTTTAGAACCCGTATTAACCTATCAAATTCAATTACCTGATGGCTGTGATGTACATGGGATGTATGTAAAATTAAAGCAGCTTGAGGAAGAAGAACCGGAGCTTCACATTGTATGGAATGAGCAATTAAACGAGATTCATGCACAGGTTATGGGCGAAGTACAGATGGAGATTCTAAAAAACATAATTGCAGAACGTTTTGATACAAATATTGAATTTGGTACGGGAAATATTGTCTACAAAGAAACCATTGAAGAGACTGTGGAAGGTGCCGGGCACTATGAGCCGCTTCGTCACTATGCAGAAGTGCGATTACTATTGGAGCCAACAGAACGAGGAAGTGGCTTGATCTTTGAGACGAATGTCAGTGAGGATATCTTGGATAAGAACTGGCAGAGACTGATTCTGACGCATTTAGGAGAGAAAGAACACAAAGGCGTACTGACCGGTTCAGATATTACGGACATGAAGATTACCCTTATTAATGGTCGGGCACACTTGAAACACACGGAAGGTGGAGATTTTAGACAGGCAACCTACCGTGCAGTTCGTCAAGGAGTAAAGCGTGCAAAAAGCATTTTGTTAGAGCCGGTTTATGAATATCAGTTGGAGGTTCCTTCTGAAATGATAGGACGTGCCATGGCAGATATTCAAAAGATGAATGGAACATTTAATCAACCAGAATTAGATGGTGAGAGGTCTATTTTAAAAGGAACCGCACCAGTTGCATGTATGCGTGATTATCAGATGGAGGTTGTTTCTTATACAAGAGGTCTGGGTAGACTGTTTTGCACATTAAAAGGGTATGAACCATGTCATAATACAGAGGAAGTTGTTACAGCAATCGGTTATAATGCAGAGAGTGATTTGGAAAATCCGACAGATTCTGTTTTCTGCAGCCATGGTGCCGGCTTTAACGTGTCTTGGAACGAAGTAGAAAATTATATGCACACGGAAAGTTATGCAAAACAAAATCGTCATAGAACGGGTGAAGCAAGTGCTTATCTTGCACCGCCAGCAATAGATGAAGATGAATTGCAAGCAATCTTTGAGCGTACCTACGGTACAAGTAAAAGAGAACGCTATGACAGTACTAGAACGGTAATGGCATGCTCTGAGCCAAAGAAAGCAAAAAAACACGAGCAGTTACCGGAAATTTTACTGGTGGATGGATATAATATCATTTTTGCATGGGAAGACTTAAAGGAACTTTCCGAGGCAAATATTGCAGGTGCCAGAGGAAAACTCATGGATATCCTATGTAATTTTCAGGGATATCGAAAGAACATTGTAATCCTAGTGTTCGACGGGTATAAAGTGGAAGGAAATCCGGGCGAAGTATTGAAGTACCATAACATTTATGTTGTCTATACCAAGGAAGCAGAAACGGCTGACCAATATATTGAAAAAACGGTACATGATATCAGTAAGAAATATCACGTACGCGTTGCAACCTCCGATATGATGGAGCAGATGATTATTATGGGGGCAGGAGCTCATCGTATCTCTGCAAAAGAACTTCGAGATGAAATCATCATAATTAATCGTGAAATGCAGGAAGAACACATGGAACAGACGAAGAAGACAAGCACTTATCTGTTTGAAGGACTTCCGGAACATTTGGCTGATTTTATGGATGATGTACGAATGGGTAGACGTGAATTTGAAGAAATAAAAAAATTAAAAGAGGGTGAATAGTCAATGACAATGTATGATTTAATTCTCAAGAAAAAACGTGGTGAAGAATTAACAAATGAAGAAATCTGTTATATGATTAGCGGATATACAAAGGGAGATATTCCTGATTATCAGATGTCTGCTATGATGATGGCAATTTGCTTCCAAGGGATGACACCGGAAGAGACGAAAAATCTTACACTTGCTATGGCTGAGAGTGGTGATATGTTAGATTTGTCTGCAATCGAAGGCATTAAGGTTGATAAACACAGTACCGGTGGCGTGGGAGATAAAACCTCTTTAGTATTAGGGCCAATGGTTGCATCCCTTGGCGTTGCGGTTGCAAAAATGTCTGGAAGAGGACTTGGTCATACAGGCGGAACCATTGACAAATTGGAAAGCTTCACCGGATTCACAACCGGTATCTCTAAAGAAACCTTTATTAAAAATGTGAATGAAATTCATATGGCGATTGCGGGTCAGACCGCAGATCTTGCGCCAGCGGATAAAAAATTATATGCGCTTCGTGATGTAACCGGAACTGTAGACCAAATGTCGCTCATTGCAAGTAGTATTATGAGTAAAAAACTAGCCTCTGGTGCGGATGCAATCGTATTAGATGTAAAAACTGGTGACGGCGCATTCATGAAGACACTAGAGGATTCCAAAGCATTAGCAGAAGCAATGGTAAGCATCGGAAAACTGGCAGGAAAGAAAATGGCCGCCATTATCTCCGATATGGACCAACCACTTGGAAATGCCGTTGGAAATATTCTGGAAGTAAAAGAAGCAATTGATACACTACGTGGCAATGGACCAAAGGATTTGGAAAGACTGGTACTGGCACTTGGTTCCTATATGGTAGTTGCGGCTGAAAAGGCTGAGACACTAGAAGAGGCAAGAGAAAGATTAGCGTTATCGTTGCAAAATGGTTCTGCATTTGATACATTTAAAAAGTTTGTGGTTGCACAAGGTGGATGCGAGGAGGAAGTGTTACATCCGGAAAATCTACTAGTAGCACAATATGTAGAAGATGTATTATGTGAAGAAGATGGTTTTGTTGCAAAGATACAGACAGAAGAAATCGGACGCATTTCCTTATTGCTTGGCGGTGGTCGAGAAACGAAGGAAAGTGCAATTGATTTAACCGTTGGTTTGGTTCTGAACAAGAAACGTGGTGATAAAGTACAGAAAGGTGATATACTTGCAACCATTCATGCAAATGATAAAGAAAAACTTGCGCAGGCAAAGGCGAGACTTTGCAAAGCATATGTAATTACAATGGATGAAGTGGAAAAAGAAGCTATAATAAAAGATGTGATAGTTTAATAACGTGGCTTATGACGAGCGATGCTCTTGTATACGGTGCAGAATGGGGGATTCCTGTTTTGCACCGTATTTTTTAGATTGGATTTATCTAGTTACGGCGCAGACATATTGAATGTATTTTTACACCGTAGTTTAAAATACCATATTTCTAAAAATACGGTGATGCTTTCAAAAAATATAATCGTACACCGTAAATTTTTAATTACAAACTAATTTTCATGTTGAAAAAAGAAAAGATTATCAATATTGTAATGAAAAATATTAAATTATTACGGTGTAATATTTAAATAATAACAATCACACCGTAATTCATTGATTTCAAGATTATTTCCTACGGTGTAGAATGATAATCATTAACATTGCACCGTAAAATATAAAATTAAATGTTTTCATTTTAACAAAACTTTAACATTCCACAAACATTTCAGAAAAACCCAAGCCTTAAGATAACTTCATCAACAGAAAAGAAAGGTGAGGAAACAAATATGAGCAATACAATGTATTTAGTAACTGGAGCAGCAGGTTTCTTGGGAAGCACAATCTGCAGACAATTAGTGGAACGTGGAGATAAAGTAAGAGCATTGGTTTTACCAAATGATAAATCTACGAAATTTCTTCCAAAAGAAGTAGAAATCTGTGAAGGCGATGTTTGTGAGATGGATTCTCTGAGAAGATTCTTTGAAGTGCCGGAAGGAACAGAAACAATTGTTCTTCATATTGCAAGTATCGTAACAGTATCTCCGGACTACAACCCGGTTGTAATGAACGTAAATGTTGGTGGAACAAAAAATATCATACGTCGTTGTCTGGCGCAGCCGGAATGCAAGAAATTAGTATATTGCAGTAGCACAGGGGCTATTCCGGAAACGAGGAAAGGTATGAAAATCAAAGAAGTGATTTACTTTGATGAAGACCAAGTCCTTGGATGTTACAGTCGTTCAAAAGCAATTGCGACTCAGGCAGTACTTGATGCGGTTAAATTAGAAGGTTTGAATGCATGTATCGTTCATCCAAGTGGAATTTTTGGACCAGATGATTTTGCAGTAGGTGAAACCACAAAGACTGTCATTGATATTATCAATGGCGCAATGCCAATGGGGATTGACGGGTCATTTAATCTTTGTGATGTACGTGACCTTGCGGCAGGAACAATTGCAGCAGCAGATAAAGGAAGAAAGGGACAATGTTACATTCTTGGAAATGAAGAAATATCCTTCAAAAATTTTTCTAAGATGTTAGTAAAAGAGGCTGGCTGTAAACCAATTAAATCATTCTTACCAATACGTGTGGCAAACTTTATTGCCGGTATTTTGGAAAAAAGAGCACTGAAAACCGGAAAACAACCACTTATGACAACATTCTCAGTATACAATCTTGCAAGAAATAATACCTTTGATTCCTCAAAAGCAAAAGAAGAACTGGGATATACAACAAGATCTTATGAAGAAACCATTCAAGATGAAGTGCGTTGGTTAAAACAAGAAGGAAAGATAAAATAATTTTTACTTTAACAAAACATTAACATTTAGAAAACATTTCAAAAACAAAAACACGATATTATATAAGTATCAACCAAAACAAATTATGATGTAAAAAAGGAGAAAAAAAGACATGAAAAAATTAGCAGATGTAAATGAAAAAATTGCAGAAAAGGTAGTAGAAGGTTACAAGAAAATTGAAGACGGCGTAGTTAGTGGATACAAGAAAATTGAAGATGGCGCCGTGGAAGGATTTAACAAAGTGACTGATAAAATTGTTGGAACTGTATTTGCAAAAGAAGGCGAGACAGTAGAAGAAACAAAAGAAAGACTTTCAGCAAATATTAAGACAAAAGAAGAAACAGAAGATAAAGGAGAAAATAAATAATGAATCAAAACGATAAAGATTTTTTAGTTCAGAAAATCCGTACACAATATACAGAGAAAGAACATACACAGTTAGATGCTTTAAAGGACTTAGATAAAAAAGTGAAAAGACCTGCGTATGTATTCGCGTACATCTTTGGTTCTATCGGAGCCATTATTATGGGCAGCGGAATGAGCCTCGTAATGACGGAAATCGGTTCCATGATTGGGGTAGAAAACGGAATGGTTCCGGGAATTATTGTTGGAGTAATTGGTTTATTGATGGTGATTATCAATTATCCAATTTACAAGGGTATTCTTGGTTCACGTCGTAAAAAATATGCAGATGATATTATTGCACTTAGTGACAAAATCATGCAGGAATAATTTTGAGTTTGAAAATCGTATGAATACTGGTTAGTATTTGTGCGATTTTTTTATCAACAAGCAAAAACAGAAACAAAACTTTAACATTTATCCACTATGATATATAATAACTTATGAAAATCACGGAGGGATTATCATGTTTAAAATATTAGTAGTGGAAGACGATAAAGAGTTAAACAGAACTGTTTGCTCGTTTTTAAATCACAGTGGATATGTGGCAACAGGATGCCTGAATGCAGATGATGCGTTCGACGCCATGTATGAGAATGTGTTTGATTTGATTGTATCTGATATTATGATGCCAGGCACGGATGGTTTTGAGTTTGCGAAAGAAGTGCGCGATATGAATGCAGACATTCCAATTTTATTTATGACGGCACGGGATGATATTGCATCAAAGCAACGTGGGTTCCGTATTGGTGTTGACGATTATATGGTCAAACCTATTGATTTAGATGAACTATTTTTGAGGATTGGTGCGCTCCTTCGTCGTGCAAAGATTGCGGCTAATCGAAAACTGGAAATTGGTAGTTTTGTTATGGATGCAGATGAGCATACAGCATATTTGAATGAGGAAGAAATCCAAATGACAAACCGAGAATTCAGCATCTTATATAAACTGTTATCTTACCCGAAAAAGACATTTACTAGAACACAACTAATGGATGAGTTTTGGGGTGCTGATACAGAAACCGCTCCGAGAGCAGTGGATGTGTATATGACAAAACTTCGCAGTAAATTAGCAGAATGCGATGACTTCGAGATTGTGACGGTACATGGACTTGGATATAAGGCGGTGATAAAATGAAAAAGTTTTTAAGAGAAATTAACCAGTTTTTTGTCTTTTTCATTCTAGTTGCGTTTGTAATTACATGTTGCACGATGTTATTTGTCACGGCACTATCATCCACTGCTCATTTGCTATTAACGGAGGAAACTCTTGGAACAGCTGCAAAACTTACCTTTGCCAATGTAGTGCTTCTTAGTTTAATTTTTTATGTCATTGATTCAATTCGAAGAAAACTGACAGTTGACCGCCCTGTAAATCGCATTACGGAAGCGGCTGGAAAAATCATGCAAGGGGAGTTCAGTGTTCGCATAAAGAAGCAGAGTAAATTTGTAACAGATGATAAATTCAATGAAGTGATAGACTGTTTCAATAAAATGGCGGAGGAATTAGCAAGTGTTGAAACACTTCGTACTGACTTCATTGCAAATGTTTCTCACGAGATGAAAACACCGCTTGCGGTTATGCAGAATTACGGAACGTTGCTACAAACTCCGAATCTTTCGGAGGAAAAACGAATAGAATATGCCAAAGGTGTGACGGATGGGGCTCGTCGTATGGCAGACATGATGACGAACATTTTGAGATTAAACCGTCTGGAAAACCAGCAGATTTATCCGCAAACCAGAGAATATAATTTAAGTGAACAATTGTGTGAATGCTTATTACAATACGAAAATGTATGGGAAAAATCAAATATTGAGATTGATACGGATATGGCCGAAAATGTGATCATTAAAGCTGATGCTGAGTTATTATCTTTGGTTTGGAATAACCTCTTCTCCAATGCATTTAAGTTTACAGAACCTGGCGGAACGGTTTCTGTGAACCTAACTGCAACAGCTCACCATGCAATTATAGAAGTGTCCGATACCGGTTGTGGAATCTCACCCGAGGTCGGCAGACATATCTTTGATAAATTTTATCAAGGTGATACATCTCATTCTATGCAAGGGAACGGACTTGGTCTTGCGTTGGTGAAACGAGTGATTGATATCATGCATGGAGAAATCGGTGTTGAAAGTACAGTTGGAAAGGGTACAACATTTACAGTACGAATACGGAGGAAGTAATTATGAATTGGAAAAAGATTATATTTCCACCAATTTGGTTAATTATACTTCTGGTTTTATTTAGCGCAGTTTCTTTGCCGATGGTTTTTGTAAATGACTTAAGCGAGACAGTAATTGCATATATACTGTATGTAATATCATTTTATACACTAACGGTTGTCTGTATATTATTTTCAATGGTTCTACCAAAGCGATATAAGGCAATTAAACAGAAAATATATGATATTCCAATTGGAAACAGATATCTGACAGATGTTTCTTTTCGAACGCACATTTCACTGTACATATCACTTGGAATTAACTTGTTGTATGTTGGGATGAATTTTGTTTCTTACATGTTGTATCATTCCATGTGGTTTGTGATTCTAGCCGTATACTATGCAACGCTTGCCTTGATGCGTTTTTTATTATTACGTTATGTACGAGGAGAAGGAATCGGATGCAATCGTCTGGGGGAATTGATGAGAGCAAAACTCTGTGCGTATATTATGTTGACATTAAACTTCGTATTGTCAGGAGCTGTATTAATGATTCTTTATCAAGACAAGGGATATAATTATCCGGGATTCTTGATTTATGTGATAGCATTATACACGTTTTATATGACTACACATGCAATTGTTGATATGTTGAAATTTCGAAAATACAATAGCCCAGTTATGATGACGACAAAGAGTATTGCGTTATCAGCAGCTCTGGTTTCCATGTTATCCTTGGAAACTGCTATGTTTGCATAATTTGGAGCAGATATGAAACCGGAAAATCAAAGGTTGATGATTATTTTGACAGGTGCAGGCGTTAGCGTTACCGTGATTACAATGTCAATTTACATGATTATAAAAAATACAAAAGAGATTAGGAAATTAAGGAGTAGTAGAAATGGAACAATTTAACTACACATATTCTGCTAAACAGCAGGAAGAAATTAAGAAAATTCGAAGTAAATATATCGTACAAGAGGAAGATAAGATGCAACAGCTAAGGCGCATGGATCAAAGTGTTACGCAAAAAAGTACCATGTATTCAATTATTGTTGGTGTAATTGGTGCGTTAATTATGGGAATTGGAATGTGTTGTTGCCTGGTTTGGCAGGGGAAATCATTCATTCCAGGAATTATAATTGGTATTATAGGAATCGCGCTTATTTGTATGGCGTATCCAGTCTTTAATCATATAACACGAAAAGAACGAGAGAAAATTGCTCCGGAAATTATTCGTCTCACAGATGAATTAATGCAGTAAAAAATAGCATAGATACAAACCCGCCACACATATATTTAATACAAACGTATATGTGTGGCTTTTTTATGAACAAAAACAACTTAAAAGCGCGCATCACAGATGCCGCCGGCATGCCAAAAGATGTCTTACTCGGAGTTCCGATACTATCAATTGCAGGACAGTCGGAAGCATGCATCGAAAATTATCGTGGAATATTAGAATATACAGATAAATTAATTCGAATCCAGACAAAGCTTGGAAAAATACATGTAATAGGAAGAAACTTGCAGATTGAATTTTATACCAATGACGAAATGAAGATCGTAGGACATATTACTGTGATTGAATTTCATGAAGGAGGCTAGCAATTGTTTACTTCATTATTTCGCTATATTCAAGGTTACTTAAAGATTCGCGTAACCGGATATTCGCCGGAACGGTTTTTGAATTTGTGTAAGAACAAGAAAATTGATGTATGGGGATTAGAGGCAAGGCATAATGCGTATGATATGTTTATTCGTATTACCGGATTTCGAAAATTAAAACCAATATTAAAAAAGACGCAGACAAGAGTGACGATAGAAGGGCGGTATGGATTGCCCTTCTTTTTCCATAAATACAGAAAACGGAAACTGTTTTTTACAGGCATTATTCTATGTATGATTTTGATTTACAGCTTTACTTTTTTTGTTTGGGATATTCATTTACAGGGGAACCTTTCTATTACCGATGATGTTCTCCTGGAATATTTAGAAACACAACATGTCTCACATGGAATGGCAAAGGTTAAGGTGGACTGCGAACAGATTGTAAAAGATATTCGCAAAAACTTCAACGATATCATCTGGGTGTCAGCCTCTATGCAAGGAACTCGTCTATTTATTCATGTTAAAGAAAATACCGATACATTCGAAATGTCAGACGAGATAAAAGAACCAAGCGACATTGTTGCAGATAAGGATGGTGTCATAAAAAGTATTGTAACGAGAAATGGGGTCCCACAGGTGGTTGCAGGTGATGAGGTTCATCAGGGAGATTTGTTGGTTTCCGGGGCAGTGGATGTGTTAAATGATGCAAAAGAGGTGGTCGGACATCATTATGTGACATCGGATGCAGATATTGTTTTAGAGCGAATTGTCCAGTATGAAGATAAAATTGCAAAGAAATATGACAAAAAACAATATACAGATAAAAAGCGACATTTGTTTTTTATTAAATCCGGCAAACATGAATTTGTGTTGGGTTGGACAAAAAATTCCTTCGAAAACTTTGAAGTAAAGACAAAGGAGATGGAGTTAAAGTTTGGCAAAAATTTTTATCTTCCATTTTTTATTGGTAAAAAAACATTTTTAGAATATGAGTATGTGGAATCAGAATACAAAAAAGAAGAAATGAAAACCTTATTAACTAATAATTATGAGCGTTTTTGCAGAGAATTAGAAGAGCAGGATGCCGTTATTTTGGATTCTAATTTTAATATCATTGAGGAGAAAGATGGTATGAAAGCAAGTGCTACCATAACTTTGCTTGAAGAAGTAGGAATAAATAGGAAAATCGTTGATTTCCAATCGCCTCCTGTGGTAGAATAAAATGGATTATGAAATGAATTTGTGAGGAACTAGATATATGAGTATTTTGGAAGAATTTATAGAAATTCCGGCAGAGCACGAAAGCAATATATTTGGTCAATTTGATGCTTATGCGAAGAAAATAGAGCGAACACTTCATGTTACATTGATTGCACGTGATGGCAATGTAAAGATTCTTGGCGAAGCTGTTCGGGTAAATCAGGCAAAACGTGTATTAGAGCAGTTAATGACCCTTTCAAAACGTGGAAATACCATAACAGAACAGAATGTTGATTATGCTATTTCCCTGGTGTTTGAAGACAACGAAAAAGAGCTGGTAGAAATTGACAAAGACATTATCTGTCATACCCTTCAGGGTAAGCCGATTAAACCCAAAACAGTAGGGCAGAAGAAATATGTGGATGCCATTCGCAAGCAAATGATTGTATTTGGCCTTGGACCAGCAGGAACGGGAAAAACATATCTTGCCATGGCCATGGCAATTACCGCATTTAAGAATAATGAGGTTGGAAGAATTATTTTAACAAGACCTGCCATTGAAGCGGGAGAGAAATTAGGATTTCTTCCGGGTGATTTGCAAAGCAAGATTGACCCATACCTTAGACCACTTTACGATGCGTTATATCAGATTATGGGAGCAGAAAGTTTTATCAAGAATTCTGAAAAAGGGTTGATTGAAGTTGCGCCTCTTGCCTATATGAGAGGGCGCACCTTAGACAATGCCTTCATCATTTTGGATGAAGCGCAAAACACAACACCCGCACAGATGAAAATGTTTTTAACTCGTATTGGGTTTGGTTCAAAGGTTGTTATTACCGGTGATGCGACACAAAAGGATTTACCGACAGGTATGATTTCCGGTTTGGATGTAGCAACAAAGGTTGTAAAAAATATTGATGATATTGCGATTTGTAATTTGACAAGCAAGGATGTTGTGAGACATCCACTGGTACAAAAGATTGTCAAAGCCTATGAAGAATACGAGCACAAACAAGAACGCGCAAAAGAGAGAAGGAAAAAATAATGACCTTATTTTTTGAAGAAGAGGGCGAATTAAAACTAGATTTGCCATGTATAGAATTAGCAGAAAAAGTAATAAATGCGGCATTAGACTATGTCAATTGTCCATATGAAGCGGAAGTGAATTTATTATTGACAATGAATGATGAAATTCAGGAGATGAATCGGAATTTTCGAAGTATTGACAGGTCGACAGATGTATTATCTTTCCCAATGATTGATTACAAGGAAGCTGGAAACTTTGATTTTTTGGAGGATGTTATGGATGCATTTCATCCGGAATCAGGAGAATTGATGTTGGGTGACATTGTAATTTCCAAAGAAAAAGTGATTGCTCAGGCGGAAGAATATGGCCATTCCATAGAACGTGAATATGCATTTTTAATTGCCCATAGTATGTTACATTTGTTCGGATATGACCATATGGAAGAAGACGAACGAATTATCATGGAGCAAAAGCAAAAGGAAATTTTAAAAAATTTGCAAATATTGAGATAGAGGTTGATTTATGAACGGGGAACAAAAGAAGAAAAACAATAGTTTTCTTATACAGGGCGCGATCTTAGCTGCTGCAGGTATTATAACGCGCTTAATAGGGCTGGCATATCGTATACCGGTGAATAATATCCTTGGCGATGAAGGTCAGGGCTTTTATGGTTGCGCATTTTCCATCTATAATATTGCTCTTTTGCTTACCTCATATAGTTTACCTCTTGCAGTATCGAAGCTTGTTTCAGCGAGAACCTCAAAAGGAGAGCACAAGAATGCCATGCGCATTTTTAAAGGAGCTTTGCTTTTTGCCATAGCAGTTGGTGCACTGGTTGGGCTGATTGTATTTCTGTTTGCTGATTTCATCGCAGGAAATATTATGTCCCTTCGCTTAAGTGCTTATGCACTTCGTGTCCTTGCACCATGTTTGTTTGTGGTTGCTGTTATGGGTGTGGTACGAGGATATTTTCAAGGGATGGGAACTATGGTTCCAACCGCAGTTTCCCAAATTTTAGAGCAAATTGTAAATGCCATAGTCAGCATTGTAGGGGCAAGCTATTTGCTGGAAATGGGTAAAAAGGTTGCTGAATCAAAAACGGAGCCTTCATTACCATTTGCTTATGGTGCAGCCGGTGGCACACTTGGAACATTAATGGGTGCTGTTTTTGGTTTGGTGTTTCTATTAATTTTGTTAAAACTCTATTATCCAACTATGAAACGTCGGGTGGCACGAGATCATTCACAATCACAAGAAGGATACAAGGAAATCTATACCGCCTTGTTACTAACGATTGCGCCGGTTATCTTAAGTACGGCTATCTATAATATTAATGATACGATTGATCAGGGAATCTTTAGTTCCGTGATGTTAACCCAGGGGCATAGTGAGAAACAGGCTGCCGAATTTTTGGGAATGTTTACCGGGAAATATAACACCCTTATTCATATTCCGCTTGCAGTTGCAAACGCACTCGGTTCTTCATTAATACCGAGTTTGACAGGTTCAGTTGCAAACGGTACAAAGCAGGAAATTCGTTCAAAAATCAGCATGGTTATTCGATTTGCAATGCTGGTAGCAATTCCAAGCTGTGTAGCTTTTTTTGTGATGCCACATCAGATTTTATCCTTGCTCTATGTAGGGAATATAAGCATTCCTGCAAAGATGCTGCGCATTGGCGCAATTACGGTAGTCTTTTATTGTTTATCTACAGTGACTAACTCGATTTTGCAGGGATTAAACAAGATGACAACACCGGTAAAACATGGGGCAATATCGCTGGCGATTCACCTGGTGGCTGTTGTCGTTATGTTAGTTGGCTTTAAGTGGGAAATATATTCACTGGTAGTGGGCAATATTATTTTCTCTCTTAGTATGTGTATTTTAAACGCCGGAGCAATTCGAAGGATATCCGGATACCATCAGGAAATAAAGAAAACATTTGTCATTCCGTTTGGAGCAGCATTTATTATGGGTCTCGTTATTCTTGTTGTTTGGAATGCACTTGCAATCTTTACACCAGAAAAGCTTGCAACACTTGTAACAATTGTTTTTGCAGGAATATCCTATGTTGTTGCACTGCTAAAATTTGGCGCTTTAACTACGGATGAAATTTTAGCATTTCCAAAGGGAACTAAAATATTAGGCCTTTTAATAAAACTTAAGCTGGTAAAAATAGAACAGCCTGTATAATATTTTACAATCAAACCAATACTGTATAACAAAAAAGGAGTTGCCTTTATGAATAAAAAATATGGTATTGGTTTTTTGTTGGGATTTATAATATTAGTGGCTTTATTTGTTGTGGCATATCGCATCAGTTACAACCGTGCATTGGACAAGCATAATCAACAGAACAAACAACTATCTGAAGAAGTGACGGAAACAGAACTTTGTTATTATATCAAAGAGTCTGATGGGTATGTTACCGTTTATGAGTCAGACAATAAAACTGTTTATGATTACACCACAATATTAGTTGAAGATTTACCAGAAGAAATTAGAGAAAAAGTAAAAAAAGGAATTAAAATGACTTCTTTAGGACAAGTCTATGGATTCTTGGAAAATTATTCAAGTTAAAATCTATAGACGAAAAAGCAGTTATGATGTATTATAGGATAAGATTTAAGGAAGGACAAAAGAACATGACAGAGGAAAAGATAGAACGAATCAACGTGTTGGCCCGCAAGGCAAAAGCGGAAGGATTAACAGAGGCAGAAAAAGCAGAGCAGCAAGTGCTTCGCAGGGAGTTTATTGATGATTTCAAGCGTAATTTAAGAGGTCAGCTTGATAACATTTCTATTAAAGAAGAAGACGGCTCTATTACGAACTTGGGTGAAAAATATGGAAACAAAGAGGGACATTAGAAAACGTGTTCTTTCATGCAGAGATAGTGTGGACAAAAAAGAGTGGGAAGAGAACAGTCGCAAGATTCAAGATTGCGTGGTGGCTCATCCTTTCTTTTTGGAATCAAATACCATCTATTGTTATATAGATTACCGCAATGAAGTTGGAACTGAATCCATTATAAAAAAAGCATGGCAATTAGGAAAACGGGTGGCTGTGCCAAAAGTGGAAGGAGAGGAAATGAATTTCTACTATATTTGTGACTTTTCCGACTTAAAAGAAGGCTATCGCGGAATTCCTGAACCAGAGAATAAAGTTCCTGCAAAAGATGCACATGCACTAGTCATTATGCCAGGTGTGGCTTTTGACAGGTATCGAAACCGCATAGGTTATGGCAAGGGTTTTTATGACAAATTTATGGACAAGCATCCGTCATATCATACGATAGCTTTGGCATTTGAATGTCAGATGCTTGACGCAATCGATGCAGAAGAGCTTGATTACAGACCGGAAGTTTTAATTACAGAGGAGAAACTATACGATGAACACATTACCGAATGATCCAATGTTATGTTTGAGCATGGTTAATACGAAGCTAAGAGACCATTATGCAAATCTGGATGCGTTATGCGAAGACTTGTCAGTTGATAAAGATTCTTTAATTATAAAACTTGGTACAATTGATTACGAATACGATGAAGTGACAAATCAATTTATTTAGAAAGGACATTACATGAAACAATTGAACGATTACATAAATGATATTGATATTACAAAAGAAGCGCCCACAAACGAGCCTGAACGTCAGTATTATTTTATCAAAAAAGCGAGAGAGTATGTAAAAGGTGCATCTGAGGAAGCCGGAAGACCACTTACGTTCTGCGTTACAACCTTCGGCTGTCAGATGAATGCACGTGACTCTGAAAAATTGGTTGGCGTATTAGAAGAAATTGGATATGTGGAAGAAACAGATGAAGAAAGGGCTGATTTTGTCATTTATAACACTTGCACGGTTCGTGAAAATGCTAACATGCGCGTCTATGGACGTTTGGGGCAGTTAAAGGCTTCTAAGAAAAAGAATCCACATATGATGATTGGGCTCTGTGGCTGTATGATGCAGGAACCACATGTGGTGGAGAAATTAAAGACCTCTTATCGTTTTGTTGACATTATATTTGGAACTCATAATATTTATAAATTTGCAGAATTAATTGCAACCCGTTTTGAATCACAAAGAATGGTGATTGATATTTGGAAAGATACAGATAAAATTGTGGAGGATTTGCCAAGTGAACGTAAATTCCCGTTTAAATCTGGAGTAAATATTATGTTTGGCTGCAACAACTTCTGCAGTTATTGTATTGTCCCATATGTACGCGGACGTGAAAGAAGTCGAAATCCAAAGGATATCATACGAGAAATTGAACACTTAGTTTCCGACGGTGTAGTAGAAGTAATGTTACTTGGCCAGAATGTAAATTCCTATGGAAAGAACTTGGAAGAACCAATGAGTTTTGCACAGCTCTTGCAGGAAATAGAAAAGATTGAAGGTCTGGAACGCATTCGTTTTATGACCTCTCATCCAAAGGATTTATCTGACGAACTGATAGAAGTAATGAAAAACTCAAAGAAAATCTGTAAGCATTTACATCTTCCGGTTCAATCAGGAAGTACAGAGATTCTAAAGAAAATGAATCGTCGTTATACAAAGGAGCAATATTTGGAATTGGTTCAAAAAATCAAAGAAGCTGTTCCGGATATTTCCTTGACAACAGATATTATTGTTGGTTTTCCTGGTGAAACAGAAGAGGATTTTCGGGAAACTATGGATGTAGTAAAACAGGTTCGATATGACAGTGCATTTACCTTCATTTATTCTAAGCGAACCGGAACCCCTGCTGCCGTAATGGAAGATCAGATTCCAGAGGATGTGGTAAAGCATCGTTTTGACCGTCTTTTAAAAGAGGTGCAGGATATTTCTGCTGATGTTTGCAAAGTTCACGAAGATACGATACAGTCCGTATTAGTGGAGTCCATGAATGACCATGATGAACGTCTTGTTACCGGTCGTATGAGCAACAATATCCTGGTGCATTTTCCGGGAGATAAGAGCTTAATAGGAAAAATTGTCGATGTATATTTAAAAGAATGTAAAGGCTTTTATTATATAGGTGAAATGCAGTAAATTCCATAGATAAAATAACGCAAAATGTCCAAACTATGTATTAGGTTACATGGGGAGGACATTTTTTATGGTTTTTAAGCGATTACTGGAATATGGTTTTCTATGGCTTTTGGGCGGTTCCTTGTATTACGCATTTGAAATGGCATTTCGTGGGTTTTCCCACTGGAGCATGTTTGTGCTTGGCGGTATATGCATGGCTTTTTTTGCATTTCAAGGATTTGCAACTCGCTGGAGAGAGCCAATGTGGAAGCAGGTAATAAGATGCACCATTTTTGTGACGGCAAGCGAGTTTATCACAGGATTGATTGTAAACAAATGGCTCCAGCTTGGGGTGTGGGATTACAGTGATCAGCCTTTTCAATTATTTGGGCAAATCTGTCTTCCTTTTGCGGTCATTTTTTCCGGATTATGTGCGGCTGGCATTCCTTTGAGCGGCTATTTGATGCACTGGATATTTCGAGAAGAAAAACCAAAATATAGAGTGCTTTAATTCATAGAAAACAATTGTATTTTCTATAAATATGAGCTATAATTTACTCTGTATGATTATGTAAAACAAAGGAGAAAAAACGTGGCAGAATTAACACCAATGATGCAACAATATATGGAGACAAAAGCCCAGTATAAGGACTGCATCTTATTTTATAGACTTGGCGACTTTTATGAAATGTTTTTTGATGACGCTCTGACAGTTACAAAAGAGTTAGATATCACTTTGACAGGAAAAAGTTGTGGTTTGGAAGAGCGCGCACCAATGTGTGGTGTTCCTTATCACTCCGTAGAAGGGTATTTAAATCGTCTGGTTCAAAAAGGGTATAAGGTTGCAATTTGTGAACAGGTAGAGGATCCGAAATTTGCAAAAGGAATTGTAAAACGCGAGGTGGTACGTATTGTAACGCCTGGTACCAACTTAAATATGCAAGCCTTAGATGAATCCAAAAACAACTACATCATGTGTATCGTATATATTGATGATAATTTCGGCATGGGTGTCTGTGATGTAACAACAGGAGATTTCTTTGTGACAGAATTGGACAGCAGTCGAAAACTATTGGATGAGATTGCGAAATTTGCACCTTCTGAGATTATATGCAATGAATCTCTTTTGGTAAGCGGCATTGATTTAGATGATTTGAAAAATCGTTTGGGAATTGCGGTATATGCATTGGATAGCTGGTATTTTGATGATGCCATGTGCGAAAAAGCCTTAAAAGAGCATTTCAAGGTTGCATCTTTAGAAGGCTTGGGACTTTATGATTATAATTGCGGAATGATTTCTGCCGGCTCACTGTTACAATACCTGTATGAAACACAGAAAAATTCTTTGGCACATTTGTCACATATAAGTTGTTATGCAACAGGAAAATATATGTTGCTAGACAGCTCATCCAGAAGAAATCTGGAGCTTTGTGAGACCTTACGTGAAAAACAAAAACGTGGTTCGCTCCTTTGGGTATTAGATAAGACGAAAACCGCCATGGGCGCACGTATGTTACGCAGCTTTGTGGAACAACCGTTAATTGATAAGGATGAAATTATCAAACGATTGGACGCAGTTTCCGAATTAAAGGATAATGCCATTTGTCGCGAAGAAATTCGCGAATATTTGACACCGGTTTACGATTTAGAACGTTTAATCAGTAAGGTTACATATCAGTCAGCAAATCCTAGAGATATGATTGCATTTCGAAGTTCTATGGAAATGCTGCCACACATCAAATGTATTCTTGGCGACATGGAAACGCCTTTGCTAAAAGAATTATATGATAGTTTGGATAGTTTAGATGAGCTCTGTGCGTTGATTCGTTGTGCAATTCAAGAGGAACCGCCGTTGGCAATGAAAGAAGGCGGTATCATCAAGGAAGGTTATAACGAGATGGTAGACCAGCTTCGCAATGCAAAGGTAGAAGGAAAGACCTGGTTGGCTGAGTTAGAAGCTGAAGAGCGAGAGAAAACAGGTATTAAGAATTTAAAAATAAAATATAACAAGGTATTTGGATATTATTTGGAGGTAACCAATTCTTATAAGGATTTGGTTCCTGAATACTATTCCAGAAAACAGACCCTTGCCAATGCAGAGCGTTATATCATTCCTCGTCTAAAGGAATTAGAAGATATGATTCTCGGTGCTGAGGACAAGCTGTATGCATTGGAATATGATTTGTTCTGTGAAGTAAGAGAGCGGATTGCTGCAGAAATTCTTAGAGTACAAAGAACTGCAAAAACAATTGCACAGATTGATGTGCTATCCTCCCTTGCACTTGTGGCTGAACGCAACAATTACGTAAGACCTGCCATCAATGAAAAAGGTGTGATTGACATCAAAGATGGTCGTCATCCGGTGGTTGAAAAGATGATTCCAAACGATATGTTTATTGCAAACGACACCTATCTGGATGACAAGAAAAACCGTGTGTCCATTATCACCGGTCCTAACATGGCTGGTAAATCCACCTACATGCGTCAGACAGCATTGATTGTTTTATTGGCACAGATTGGTTCTTTTGTACCTGCGGAAAGCGCGAATATCGGTATCGTGGACCGTATCTTTACTCGTGTAGGTGCTTCGGATGATTTGGCTTCGGGACAAAGTACCTTTATGGTTGAAATGACAGAGGTTGCAAACATCCTTCGCAACGCAACCAATAAAAGTCTTTTGATTTTAGATGAAATTGGACGTGGAACCAGTACATTTGACGGTCTTAGTATTGCATGGGCTGTAGTAGAACATATCAGTAACAAGAAAATTCTCGGAGCAAAGACTTTGTTTGCAACGCATTATCATGAGTTGACGGAATTGGAAGGAAAAATCGAAAGTGTTAACAATTACTGTATTGCTGTAAAAGAACAAGGTGATGACATCGTATTCTTACGTAAGATTGTAAAAGGCGGTGCAGATAAAAGCTACGGTATTCAGGTTGCAAAGCTTGCCGGCGTTCCGGAATCTGTCATTAGCAGAGCAAAAGAGATTGTCAATGAATTAGTGGATGTGGATATTACCAATCGCATTCGCGACATTTCTGTACAAAGCTCTGATACATCTAAAAAAGCAAAACGATATGACGAAGTAGACTTAGCACAGATGTCCTTATTTGACACAGTGAAGGATGATGATGTTTTAGAGGAATTAAAGCAAATCGATGTCAGCAATCTGACACCGATGGATGCGTTAAATACCATTTTCCGTTTACAAAACAAACTAAAAAACAGATGGTAGATTAAAGGAGTATTATGGCGAATATTCAAGTTTTAGATCAAATCACAATTGATAAAATTGCAGCAGGCGAAGTAATTGAAAGACCTGCATCGATTGTCAAAGAATTAGTAGAAAATGCAATTGATGCCGGAGCAAGCGCTGTGACGGTTGAAATCAAAGAAGGGGGCATTTCCTTTATTCGTATCACAGACAATGGCTGTGGGATTCCAAAAGAAGAAGTGCCACTGGCTTTCCTTCGCCATTCTACCAGTAAGATACGAACAGTAGAGGATTTGTCAACAGTTGCATCTTTAGGGTTCCGAGGCGAGGCATTGTCCAGCATTGCAGCCATTTCTCAGGTGGAACTAATTACAAAAACAAGAGACTGCGTACTTGGAACACGCTATTTGATAGAAGGTGGCAAGGAAAAGAAAATCGAGGATGCAGGAGCCAAGGATGGTACTACATTTTTGATTCACCAAATGTTTTACAATACACCTGCCAGAAGAAAATTTTTAAAAACAGCGATGACTGAGGCAAGTCATGTAAACGAACTGATGATTCGTCTTGCTTTATCCCATCCGGAGGTTTCCTTTGAGTTTATCAATAATGGGCAATCCAAATTACATACTTCAGGAAACGGAAGATTAAAAGACGTCATTTATCAGGTGTTTGGTCGAGAAGTAACACAGAATCTTTTGGAAGTAGATGAGGCAATTCCGGGATTAAAGGTAACTGGCTACATTGGAAAACCTCTCATATCAAGAGGAAACCGCAATTATGAAAATTATTATATCAATGGACGCTATGTGAAAAGTAACATCATTGCTAAAGCAATTGAGGATGCATACAAAGATTTTACTATGCAACATAAATATCCATTTACGGTATTACATTTTGTGATGGATGGTAATGATTTAGATGTAAATGTTCACCCGACAAAGATGGAGCTTCGTTTCAGCAGACAACAGGATGTCTATAATTTTGTATATATGGCTGTAAAAAATGCGCTGAGCGAGAGGGAACTAATTCCTCGCGTAGAACTGCCAGAAGAATCAGTCAAACCAGTGGCACCTGCAAAAGAAGATAGAAACTTGGACTACTTTATGAAAAAAATGCAGGAGAGAGTTATCTCTTATCACAATCAGCAGTCTCAGGCTGAGGTAAAAGACATCTATGCTGTGCATCGTGAAACGGAACAGGTTGACCGTATTCGTGAAGCTGCGAACTACCGTAAGACACAAGAAAACATAAAATCAGAGCAGTTAAATTTATTCGAAGAAAAATTATTATCAAAAGAATCTGTTGTAGAACATAAAATAATCGGACAGCTCTTTGACACCTATTGGTTGGTGGAATTTCACGACCAATTATATATTATAGACCAACACGCCGCGCATGAGCGCGTGTTATATGAGAAGACGTTACATGGCATGAGGACAAGAGAATTTACGTCTCAATATTTAAGCCCACCGATTATTCTAAACTTATCTATGCAGGAAAAAGAAGTTCTAAAAGAACACATGGATACCTTTGCAAATATAGGATTTGAAATTGAAGCATTTGGTGGTGATTCTTATGCTGTAAGAGCTATTCCGGATAACTTATTCGGCATTGCAAAGAAAGAATTACTAATTGAGATGTTAGACAGCCTTACGGAAGGTATTTCGTCTTCCATAGCACCGGATATGATTGCAGAGAAGGTTGCTTCTATGTCCTGCAAGGCGGCTGTGAAGGGGAATTCTAGATTGTCGTATAAGGAAGTAGAAGAACTGATAAAAGAACTTTTAAAACTGGACAACCCATACCATTGCCCACATGGTCGTCCGACAATTATTGCAATGACCAAGCAAGAGTTAGAGAAAAAATTCAAACGAATTGTATAGGAGTATTATGAAGAAACCGTTAATCATTTTGACAGGACCAACTGCTGTTGGGAAAACAAAAGCGTCCATAGGACTTGCCAAGGCCCTAAATGGAGAAATTATTTCTGCAGATTCCATGCAGGTATATAAGCATATGGATATTGGTTCTGCCAAAATTCGTCCAGAAGAAATGCAAGGCATCAAGCATTATCTAATCGATGAACTAGAACCGGACGAAGAATTCCATGTAGTGCGTTTTCAGGAAATGGCAAAAAAAGCTTTAGAAGAAATCTATGCAAAGAATAAGATTCCAATTGTAGTTGGAGGCACCGGATTTTATATTCAAGCATTGCTTTATGATATTTATTTCACAGAGAATGAGGAAGATACCGAGTATCGCAAAGAACTGGAACAACTGGCAATGGAAAAAGGTGCAGAAGCGCTTCATGACATGTTGCGTATGGTGGATCCGGAATCCGCAGATGTAATTCATGCCAACAATGTAAAGCGTGTGATTCGCGCCTTAGAATTTCATAAACAAACAGGTGGCAAGATTTCCGAGCATAACGAACAAGAACGTGCAAAATCTTCACCATATGATTTCTGCTATTTTGTATTAAACGATGAACGTGAGCGCTTATATGAGCGTATTAACCTTCGTATTGATCAGATGTTAGAGGATGGACTAGTAGAGGAAGTAGAATCCTTAAAAGAACAAGGCTATACTAAGGATATGGTTTCTATGCAAGGACTTGGATACAAGGAAATCCTGGATTACTTAAATGGAAACTGTACACTAGAAGAAGCCATTTATATTTTAAAGCGTGACACCAGACATTTTGCAAAACGTCAGCTTACTTGGTTTCGCCGCGAACGAGATGTGATTTGGATTTCAAAGAATGACTATCAATACGATGAAGATAAAATATTAAATGTGATGTTAGAACACATTAAAGAAAGGATTCAAATATGTATCAAAAATTAGGAATTTCAAAAGAAGTATTAGCGTTTGGTGAGAAAATTGAACAAACTCTATTAGAACGCTTTGCTGAGATTGACCGTGTAGCCGAATATAATCAATTAAAGGTTATACATGCCATGCAGGAATGCCGTGTAAACGAAGGCTGCTTTAACTATGCAAGCGGTTATGGCTATAGTGACCGTGGGAGAGATGTATTAGAAGAGGTCTATGCAAAAACCTTTCATACGGAGTCTGCTTTAGTACGTCCACAAATCACATGCGGAACGCATGCGCTTTCATTGGCTTTAAGTGCAAACTTAAGACCGGGAGATGAACTCTTATCGCCGGCAGGAAAGCCATATGATACATTGGAAGAGGTTATTGGAATACGCCCATCAAACGGTTCGCTTGCGGAGTATGGCATATCATATAAGCAAGTAGATTTATTAGAAGACGGCAGCTTTGATTATGAAAATATTAAAAAGGCTATTAACAATAAAACAAAATTGGTAACCATTCAACGTTCCAAAGGCTATCAGACACGTCCAAGCTTTTCTGTAAAACAGATTGGTAAACTAATTGCTTTTGTCAAATCCATTAAACCAGATTTGATTTGCATGGTAGATAACTGCTACGGTGAATTTGTGGAAACCATCGAGCCAAGTGATGTGGGCGCAGATATGATTGTTGGCTCTCTAATTAAAAATCCGGGTGGTGGATTGGCTCCAATCGGAGGTTATATTGCCGGAACAGAAAAATGCATTGAGAACTGCGCATATCGATTAACTTCACCGGGTCTTGGAAAGGAAGTAGGAGCATCCTTAGGTGTTATGCAGTCCTTCTATCAGGGTTTTTTCCTTTCCCCTACTGTAGTTGCCGGAGCATTAAAAGGCGCTATCTTTGCGGCAAATATTTACGAGTCTCTCGGTTTTCCGGTAATTCCAAACGGAACCGAAAGCAGACATGATATCATTCAGGCTGTCACCCTGGGTTCACCGGAAGCCGTCATTGCATTCTGCAAAGGGATTCAGGCTGCAGCACCGGTAGACAGCTATGTATCACCGGAGCCTTGGGCTATGCCGGGATATGACAGTGATGTTATTATGGCTGCAGGTGCATTTGTACAAGGTTCTTCCATAGAACTGAGTGCAGATGGTCCAATTAAACCACCATATGCTGTGTATTTCCAAGGCGGGCTTACATGGGCACACGCTAAATTAGGTATATTAAGATCATTAGAAGAACTTGTTCGCAGGGGACTTGTGAAACTTTCAGAATAAAAAGGGAACATTTATGAAACAAAGAAATGTAGTAATCATCGGAGGTGGCGCTTCCGGAATTGTAGCAGCTATTTCTGCCGCACGGGAGGGTGCAAATGTCATCATATTAGAACATAAGGACCGAATTGGTAAGAAAATTTTATCCACGGGAAATGGCCGTTGCAATCTGACAAATGAATATATGGAACAAGAGTGTTTTCGTGGGGATGATGTTTCTATCGTAACAGAGGTTTTTCGCCAGTTTGGTTATCAAGAGACTCTGGATTTCTTTAAAGAGTTAGGTGTCATTTTCAAAAACAGACATGGATATATATATCCAATTTCTGACCAGGCTACAACCATTTTAGATGTATTACACATGGAGCTTGAACGTTTGAATGTTGTGATTTGTTTAGAACATCATGTAACAACAATAAATAGAAATGCCAAAGGCTTCCTTGTTTGCACAGATAAAGGGACTTATCAAGCCGATTCTATTATACTTGCAACGGGCGGAAAGGCCGCCAGCGTATTGGGCTCGGATGGAAGCGGGTATACTTTAGCGAAACAGTTTGACCATAGAATATCACCGGTTGTCCCTGCTCTGGTTCAGTTGAAGGCGAAAGGAAGTTATTTTAAACAGCTTGCAGGTGTTCGTACACTGGCAAAGGTTTCACTTTTTGTAAATGATAAGTGTATCAGTGAAGACACCGGCGAACTGCAACTGACCAATTATGGGATTTCAGGCATACCTGTATTTCAGGTGAGTCGTTATGCTGCTAAAGGATTATATGAGAAAAAGAAGGTAACGGCGGAAATTGATTTTCTTCCGAGTATGACCGATGAGGAGCTTTCCCTGTTTATCAAAGAACGCAAAAGATTGCACGGAGACAAGAAGGCAGTGGATTTCCTAGTGGGAATGTTTCACAAGAAATTAATTGGTGTGCTGTTAAAAGAAGCAAAGATTGCGTTGACAGACTCTATAAACAAATTATCAGATGATAAAATCAAAGAACTACTGTATTTATGTAAACATTTTCCTGTTTTCATTGAAGGAACAAACGATTTTGAGCAGGCACAGGTTTGCGCCGGTGGTGTAAAAACAACAGGAATTAATCCAAAAACGATGGAATCTCTGAATGAACCAGACCTTTATATCATTGGAGAACTTTTAGATATTGACGGCATTTGCGGCGGTTATAACCTGCAATGGGCATGGTCAACCGGATTTATTGCCGGCAAAAATGCAGCGAAAGGAAGCAGAACATGATTCGTATAGGGCAATTGAAATTAAATCCAGACCATTCGAAAAACGACCTGATACAAAAGATTGCAAAAACATTACGGATTTCAGAAACAGAAGTTATTGACTTTCAGATAAAAAAACAATCTCTTGATGCACGTAAAAAACTAGAATTGAAATATGTATATACCGTGGATGTGAAGGTGCAAAATGAGGGGCAGATTTTAAAGAGGCAAAAGAACAATCAAATCACAAGCGTGAATGAGTCCAAATATGTGTTTCCTACAAAAGGAACGAAAACCTGTAAGAATAGACCTATTATTATCGGATGCGGACCGGCGGGTATGTTTTGTGCGTATCTTCTTGCAGAGCACGGTTATAAACCAATTTTGTTTGAACGTGGCTCTTCAGTGGAAGAACGCGTAAAAGACATTGAAAATTTCTGGAATACCGGTCAGTTAAACGAACAATCCAATGTTCAATTCGGAGAAGGTGGAGCCGGAACCTTCTCTGATGGCAAATTGAACACTTTGGTAAAAGATGCTCATGGCCGTAATAAAAAGGTATTGAAAATCTTTGTGGAAAATGGTGCTCCAGAGGATATTTTATATACAAACAAACCACATATTGGAACGGATGTTTTGATTAATGTGGTTCGTAATATAAGAAATCAAATATTGGCATGGGGCGGAGAAATTCATTTCCATAGTCAATTTGTTGATTTTGAGTTAGAAGATAGGAAAGTAACCTCAGTTACAATCCGTGCAGATGGTAAAGAAAGGAAATATGAAACAGAACATTTGGTGCTTGCAATCGGACATAGTGCAAGAGATACGTTTCAGATGTTGTACGAGAAGCAATTACCAATTGTTGCAAAACCTTTTGCAGTGGGTGTACGTGTAGAGCATAAGCAGCAAATGATTAACGATTCTCAGTATGGGAGAAATCCGCAGTACAAGTTGCCTGTTGCATCATACAAGGTGACGGCAAATCTACCAAACAAACGTGGTGTGTATTCTTTCTGCATGTGTCCGGGAGGTCATGTAGTAAATGCCTCCTCAGAGGAAGGTCACTTAGCGGTAAATGGTATGAGTTATCATGCACGTGATGGCATTAATGCAAACAGTGCTATAATTGTTACGGTGACTCTGGAAGATTATGAAACTGATCACCCGTTAGCCGGTGTGGAATTCCAGAGAACCTTAGAAAAAAAGGCCTTCCAAATTGGAAATGGCAAGGTACCAGTGCAACGCTTTGAAGATTATTGCAAAAATCAAACATCCGAAAAATTGGGGGAGATAGAGCCGCAAATAAAAGGAGCTTATACACTTGCAAATGTGCGGGAGATTTTCCCGAAAGAATTGGCTGAATCAATCGAATTGGGTATAAAATCGTTCGACAAACAAATTCAAGGATTTGCAAACGATGACACTCTTCTTTCCGGTGTGGAGAGCAGAACATCATCACCAATTCGAATTACCAGAAATGAGGAACTACAAATTGAAAACACTGGAATTTATCCATGTGGAGAGGGTGCAGGGTATGCCGGAGGAATCACATCTGCGGCCATGGATGGCATCAAAGTAGCTGAAATGATAGCAGCAAATTTCGCGCCATTTGACTAAATTTGTCATCTTATCTTCAGAAAAAATTAATAGGCTAACCCTATACACCTATTTTAAATTATGATACAATAAAAAAAGTTTTGAAAAGAAATGAGGTAATATACATATGAAAAAAATCGGCTCAAAAAATGTGTGGGTATTAATAATCCTAATGCTTGCAGGTATTGTACTCGGTGGTTTTATTGGAACATTGACTGAAAATATGCCTGGCTTAAGTTGGCTGAATTATGGACAATCATTTGGTTTGGATAGTCCAATCGTCCTAAATTTAGGAATTATTATTTTAACCTTCGGTTTATCCATTAAAATTACCATTGCAAGTATTCTCGGATTGGTATTTGCATCATTAATTTATCGTTTTATTTAGGAAAGTGAATTGCTAAAGAGAGTCTACAATAAAACATGATAAATGAACTTTGTAAAGAAGAACGACCGTACGAAAAATGTTTAGAACAGGGGGCAGTTTCTTTAAGTAACACGGAGCTGCTCGCCGTTCTTCTTAGAACGGGTGTGAAAGGACTCGATGTGTTGGAATTAGCCCAATACCTATTGGGTTCTGATTGTGGAGATGATGGCATTTTAAATATTCACAATCTGACCTTAGAAGAATTAAAATCAATCAAGGGGATTGGAACTGTAAAAGCGGTTCAGATTCTATGTTTATCTGAATTTGCAAAACGCCTTTCTAAGGCAACCGCAAAAGAAGGATTGACATTTACACTCCCCGCAAGTATCGCAGAATATTACATGGAAGAGCTGCGTCATCAGAAACAGGAGCATATCAAGCTACTGATGTTAAATTCGAAATCAAAATTGCTTGGAGAATCTGATGTATCAAAAGGCACTGTCAATGCCTCTTTAATTTCGCCAAGAGAATTATTTATAGAAGCTTTAAATAAACAGGCAGTATCCATTATACTACTGCATAATCACCCAAGTGGCGACCCCACACCGAGCAAAACAGACTTACTTTTAACAAAAAGAGTAAAGGAAGCAGGAGATATAATAGGTATTGAATTGTTAGATCACATTATCATTGGAGATAATTGTTATATCAGTTTTGCAGAAAAGGAATTGTTATAACAGATGAGGGATACAAATGTTTGGAAATGTTTATGGCCTTGACCTTGGAACCTATGAGATTAAGGTTTACGATAAAAAGAAAAACTCCATATGGAAAGAAAAAAATGCAATCGCTATTGCCAATGAAAAAGAAATATTTTCTGTTGGGAATGATGCTTATGCAATGTTTGAGAAAGCTCCGCAAAATATCGAAATACAATTTCCAATGAAGGAAGGTGTTATTTCACATTTTTACAATATGCAGTACCTCTTACAAGATATATTAAAAAAAGACCAGCGTTTTGTTAGGGGCTCAAAATACATTATTGCAGTACCTACCGATGTTACAGAGGTGGAAAAAAGAGCGTTCTATGATTTGGTTGTTCATTCCAATGCAAAGGCAAAGGAAGTCCGCATTGTTGAACGCGGCATTGCTGATGCAATTGGATTTGGTTTAGATGTGAAAAATCTACCCGGCGTACTTACTGTAAATATGGGAGCAGAGACAACGGAAATCACCATCTTATCTTATGGTGGAGTTGTATTAAATAAATTACTTAAAATCGGAAGTACGACTTATGACCAAGCAATAAAAAACACCGTAAGGTATAAACATGAATTTTTAATTGGACATTTGTCTGCCGAAGAACTAAGAAAAGAATACGGAGTTTCGTCTGAAGAGGCAAGTGAAGATTTCAAAGTTGCCGGACGAAATTTGATAACACGTATTCCCGAGCAGAGACATATTACAATGGCCGATGTACAGGAGGCAATGCAGGAACCTTTACACATTTGTCTTCGCGAAATACTTGCGCTATTGGAGAGAACACCTCCTGAAGTACAACGTATAATTAAAAAAAATGGTATCTATGTTTCCGGTGGTTTTGCAAGCTTAAAAGGATTAAAAACATGTATGGAGAACCAATTGGATATTCCGGTACATATAGCTAAGCAGCCGGAATTTTGTGCTGTAACCGGCTTAAAAAACATCATCGAATCAAAAGATTTGATGAAAATGACATACTCAATGTTAGATGAAAATTATAGGTGGATGAGATAAGAATGAGAAAAAATAATCAGACAAATTTTTCAAGTAAACATATATTGCTGATTCTTTGTGTTGTGTGCGTTTTGCTCATGGGATTATCATTAATTACAGATAAAGTGAGTGGACCACTACGTGCAGTTGCCAACTATACCATAGTTCCGATGCAGAAGGGAATCAATACCATTGGCTTATGGATGAGTGATTTTTCGCATAATTTTGAGACAATTCAGGAATTGCGTTCAAAAAATGAAGCCTTGCAGGCTGAATTGGATGAACTAACGGTGAAAAACAATCTTCTTCAGCAAGACAAACACGAATTAGAGCGTTTAAGGGAACTTTATGCCCTGGATGAGTTGTATGCGGATTATAAAAAAGTGGGAGCTCGTGTTACCATGAATGATTCCGGTAATTGGTTCCATTCATTCGTCATTGACAAGGGCTCAAAAGATGGTATTAAAGTAGATATGAATGTAATGGCCGGAAAAGGGCTTGTGGGTATTGTGACAGAGGTTGGTCCTAATTGGGCGAGAGTGCGTTCTATTATCGACGATGCAAGCAATGTAAGTGCATTGGTTCTTTCTACCTCTGACACCTGTGTTGTGAACGGAGATTTAACCTTAATGCAGGATGGAAGAATTCGCTTTGAAATGCTGGCAAACAATGGCACAGAAATCAAAGAAGGAGAGCAGGTTGTTACATCCCACATAAGTAGTAAATATTTACAGGGGATTTTAATTGGTTATATAAGCGAGATTCATGTGGATTCAAATAATTTAACCCGCTCCGGTTATATAACACCTGTAGTTGATTTTGAACATCTAAGAGAAGTGCTTGTTATTACAACAACAAAAGAGGATTTATTGGAGGAATAAGATTGAAACGTAAACTCATTACTGTTTGTATTATCATCGCATGTTTTGTATTAGAATGCACAGTATTTCAAAGGATATCTTTTGCTTCCATCACACCAAATCTTATGATTATTGTGACATCCTCCTTTGGATTTATGCGTGGCAAAAGAGAGGGCATGATGGTTGGTTTTCTATCAGGCCTGCTAATTGATATCATGTTTAGTGATTTGATTGGATTCTACACATTAATTTATACTGTACTTGGTTATGCAAATGGATTTTTCCGAAAGATATTTTATGATGATGATATCAAATTACCACTTATTTTAATTGCAACAAGTGATTTCCTATACGGAAACATTGTTTGTATTTTTATGTTTATTATGAGAAGTAGATTTGACTATTTCTATTATTTGAAAAGTATTATTTTCCCTGAATTAATTTATACCATTCTAGTGACATTGGTTTTTTATCAGCTTATTTTGCAAATCAACAAGAAACTAGAATCAGAAGAACAAAGGAGTGCAAGTAAATTTGTTTAATAGTATCAAAGATTTTTTTGCAACGGTCTTTAAATCAAGATTAGTTGTTTTAATTGCATTATTTTGCGTGTTGTCACTGATTATTGTGTTCCGATTATTTGATTTACAGATCGTAAATGGACAAAATTATCTTGATAATTACACCTTGTCCATTCGTAAGACAAAAACAATTAATGGAACACGTGGCAATATCTATGACAGAGATGGCGAAATTCTTGCAACAAATCGTTTGGCTTATACCGTACAAATTGAAGATAATGGTTCCTATAATGACCGTACACAGAAAAACGAATTAATCAACGAAACCATCAACACTGTAATTGACATGATTGAGCAGAACGGTGATTCCATTGTAAACGATTTTGGAATTATTGTAGATGATAATGATAACTATCAGTTTCTGTATGCTGAAGGTACAAAACGATCCCGCTTCCTTGCTGATATTTATGGTTACACAACCATTGATAAATTAAAGGAAGCAGGATATGGAGACGCAACTGCGGATGAGGCCATGGCGTTTTTGTGTGCTAATAAAAGAAAAAGCGATTATGGTTTTGGAGTAGACCAAACAAAATATAGCAAAACCCGCGCCCTTCAAATTGTAATTGTCCGTTATGGAATGCATTTAAATAGTTATAAGCGATATATACCAACGACCATTGCTTCTGACGTAAGTGCCAAGACGGTTGCTGTAATAAAAGAAAACATGACGAACCTTCAAGGAATCAGCATAGGAGAAGAGTCCCTGCGTGAATATCCTGACAGCATGTACTTTGCCTCCATTCTTGGATATACCGGTAAAATTTCACAAGATGAATACGATGCGCTGACAAAAGAACAGCAGAAGAAATATTCTCTTACAGATATTGTTGGTAAATCGGGTATCGAACAAGTGATGGACGAGTATCTACAAGGTACAAAAGGCGAGGAAGTTGTATATGTAAATGATGTTGGAAAAGTAATTGAAACAGTCAGTGTAACAGAACCAAAAGCAGGAAATGATGTATATCTTACAATTGATAAGGATTTACAGATTACCACATATAAGTTGATTGAAGAAAAGCTTGCCGGAATTATTTTACGCAAATTAAGTTATGTGCTGGATTACACCCGCAATCCAAACGGAGAGGCGTCCGACGTTATTGTTCCAATAGGAGATGTATACTACGCATTTATTGGAAATGAAATCCTAAATACAGATGAATTTGCAGAAGAAGATGCAACTCCTACCGAGAAGAAGGTCTACTCGTTATATTGTAAAAGACAAGACAATGCAATCCAAAGCATTATAAATGATTTACAGAATGTAAAAGCACCAGCGTATAAGGAGCTTGCAAAAGAAAAGCAGGCATATATGAATTATATTGCTACAGAGCTTTTACCAACAACCGGTGTTCTGATAAAAGATAAGATTGACACAAATGACAACACTTATAAAGCATGGAAAAGTGAAAAAATAAATTTATATGCATATTTAAATTATGCCATTTCACAGAATTGGGTAGATACTACAATCCTTCAAAAATATATTCATTCGGAAGGTAAATATTCGGATTCTAACGAAGTATATCAAGGTATTTTAGATTATATTGCAGACTACCTAAAAACGGATGCTAAATTCGAGAAACTTGTTTATCGTTATATGGTCAAAGACGGCACACTTTCCGGAAATATGATCTGTGTATTATTATATGACCAAGGTGTTCTTAAATATGACGAAAATCAATACAATCGTTTATTAAGCGGATACAGTGCTTATGATTTTATGCGTAATAAGATCGAAAAACTAGAAATCACACCGGGTATGCTAGGTGTAGAACCATCTACCGGCTCCGCTGTTATGACAGATACTGCATCTGGAAATACCCTTGTGTGTGTTTCTTATCCGGGATATGACAATAACCGATTGGCAAATACCATGGATGTGGCTTATTATAATCAGGTTTATGCTAATTCTTCATTACCTTTCTACAACAAGGCAACCCAGGAATTGACTGCGCCTGGTTCAACCTTTAAACCTTTAATGGCCATTACTGGCCTGACAGAAGGGGTTATTTCATCTGGTTCATTAGTTGGATGTAATGGACCATATCAAAATATTACGCCAAGTCCGACATGTTGGATTTATCCAAACGGACATGGAAGTTTAAATGTTGTTGGAGGTATTGCAAACTCATGTAACAACTTTTTCTATGAAGTTGGTTTCCGTTTGGGACTAACAGAAAAGGGAAATTATTCCTCAAGCCAAGGTCTTGCAAGAATTGAAAAGTATGCAAAAATGTTTGGCTTATCGGAAACCTCCGGATTAGAATTATCTGAAAGAACACCAAACATTAGTGATGAAGATGCTGTACGTTCTGCAATTGGACAAGGCACAAATGTTTACTCAACCAGTCAATTGGCAAAATATATCACTGGTGTTGCAAATAAAGGCACGGTCTACGACTTAACGCTATTAGGAAAGGTTGTAGATACAAGTGGGAAAGTGATTGTTGATTATGAACCTAGTGTTTATAACAATATAACAGATGTGAGCGAAGGTACATTTCAGTTAGTTCATCAAGGAATGATTGAGATGGTAAAAAAAGATGCTAGATTTAAGAGCCTTCGTGATGCAGGAATGCAAATGGCAGGAAAAACCGGTACTGCACAACAAAGTAACACACATGCTGACCATGTTCTTTTTGTTGGTTTTGCTCCTAGTGAAAAACCAGAAATTGCATTGTCTGTGCGTATTGCAAATGGATATAGTTCCGGTTATCCGGCAGAACTAGGAAGAGATATGGTACGAAAATACTTTGGACTTGCTGATGATTCTCAATTGATATTTGGCAGGGCCGGCGTGCTTGGTACAGAGTCACATGGGGATTAATAGAAAAAAATACAAAAGATACGCCGAAATACCCACAAATGCAATCAAAACGAGAAGGAGGATTTAATATCATGGGAGAAGTGATTGTTATCACCTCAGGAAAAGGTGGCGTAGGCAAGACGACTACCACAGCAAATATTGGAGTTGGGCTTGCAAAATTAAATAAAAAAGTAGTAGTAATAGATACTGATTTAGGTCTTCGAAATTTAGACGTTGTAATGGGGCTTGAAAATCGTATTGTCTACAATTTAGTAGATGTGATTGAAGGAAATTGTCGCATGAAACAGGCTTTAATCAAAGACAAACGTTTTGAAAACCTATATTTATTGCCATCTGCTCAGACAAAAGATAAATCCGCAGTTTCTCCGGGACAGGTGAGAAAATTAACAGAAGAATTGGCAGAAGAGTTTGACTATATATTATTAGATTGTCCGGCCGGCATTGAACAGGGCTTTCAAAATGCAATTGCCGGTGCAACAAGAGCAATAGTTGTTACCACACCGGAGGTCTCGGCAATCCGCGATGCTGACCGAATCATCGGTTTGTTGGAAAAAAATAATATCAAAAAACCGGATTTAATTATTAACCGGATTCGTATGGAAATGGTAAAACGTGGGGATATGATGTCGGTAGAAGATGTGACAGAGATTCTTGCAATTAATTTACTTGGAGCAATTCCGGATGACGAAAAAATTGTAGTTGCAACCAACCAAGGTGAACCGGTTATTGGGATGGATTGTCTGGCAGGCAAAGCATATATGAATATATGCAAGCGAATTACAGGCGAAGAGGTTCCATTTTTGAATCTGGATACACACAATAATTTCATTGGCAAACTTGCTAAAATTTTTCAAAAATAATTAGGAGGTGTAGTCATGAAAAACGGTTCTGTATTAATTGCCAAAGATAGATTGAAGTCGCTTCTTGTTTCAGACCGCGTTAACTGCACACCCGATACATTTGAAAAAATACATACCGAATTATTTCAAACAATTTCAAAATACATAGAGATAATTCCGGAGGAATTTGATGTAAAGATGACAAATTCCTATATACACATTACTTTAATGGGAGAAGATTTGTGAAATTTCTAAAAAAATACAATTTAAAGGATTATAATTTCATACTTGTAATATCCGTACTTGCCTTATCGGTAATTGGAATTTTAGCAGTAGGAAGTGCATTGCCCTCTGCACAATCAAAACAAATTATAGGGGTTATATTAGGTATTATTGCCATGGTTGTAGTTTCGCTGATAGATTTTGAATGGCTATTAAACTTTTACTGGGTAATCTATGGTATCAATATACTCCTTTTACTTTGTGTGAAATTCTTTGGTGTGAATTATAACGGGGCACAACGTTGGATTGACTTAGGGTTTACCACATTACAGCCTTCTGATTTAACCAAAATCTTTTTAATATTGTTTTTTGCAAAATTTATTATGAATCATGAAAATCGCATGAAAGAGCCCAAAATTATTATACAATGTGTTCTTTTGGTTCTTCCATCCTTATATTTGATTTTGACACAACCAAACCTCTCTAATACACTCTGTATAACAGCAGTATTTTGCGTACTGATGTTTCTGGGTGGTTTGAGTTATAAATTTATAGTCACAGTATTGGCCGTTGCAATTCCTTGTGTTGCTATACTTATCGGAGTTGCACTCATGCCAAACCAGCCATTTTTAGAGGAATATCAACAAGAACGAATTCTTGCATGGCTTTATCCGGAGGAATATTCTTCTGATACAGGTTATCAGCAACAGAACTCAATTATTGCAATTGGCTCCGGCCAATTAAGCGGAAAAGGCTTAAATAATAACACAACAAACTCTGTAAAAAATGGTAATTTTTTATTAGAAGCAGAGACTGATTTTATTTTTGCTATCATAGGAGAAGAGTTGGGATTTGTTGGATGTTGCATTGTGATATTTTTACTATTGTTAATTATTTTGCAATGTATTATAATTGGAATGAAATCCCAGAATTTAGCAGGACAGATTATATGCGGTGGGATAGCGGCACTCATTGGTTTTCAAAGTTTTATCAACATGGGGGTTGCAACTGGTGTGCTACCGAACACAGGATTGTCATTGCCATTTGTCAGTGCTGGCCTAACATCAATTGTCTGCTTTTACATGGGAATTGGTTTTGTATTAAATGTAGGTTTACAACCGAAAAAATATTAAAGGAGTCTGGATATGAATATCGGATTAATCGCACATGATTCAAAAAAGACATTAATGCAAAATTTTTGCATTGCATATAAAGGCATTTTAAGCAAGCATCAGTTGTTTGCAACAGGAACGACAGGTCGTTTAATTGAAGAAGTAACAAATTTATCAATTCATAAATATTTAGCAGGTCCACTTGGCGGAACGGAACAATTAGGAAGTCAAATTGCGCAAAATGATATTGATGCATTGATTTTTTTGCGTGATGCAATGGAGCCAAAACCGCATGAACCAAATGTAAACGATGTTGTTCGTCTTTGCGATATGTATAACATACCGATTGCAACCAACTTAGCGACAGCAGAACTTCTTGTTCTTGCGGTAGATAGAGGAGATTTGGATTGGCGTGAAATGTACAGATAGAACGTTTAGAAGACGTAGAAGAAATCGAAAAAGAGAATTATTAATTAAATTTATATGCAGTGTGATTTTCTTGGGTTTAGTCATTTGTATCGCCGTTATCAGTATGAATGCGCGCAATCGAATTATTAAACATGAAGCTCGTACCTATCAATCATCTATCTATGAAACAGATTTATTTGCCGAGAATCTTTGCGTTACAAACAAAGAGGTAGAGTTTAATGCGTTTCATACAAACGATGAGTTTAAGGGTGCACTTTTATTCGATATAGAAAATCAAAAAATATTATTTTCAGAACATGCAAATGATAAATTGTATCCTGCAAGTACAACAAAAATATTGACTGCATATGTTGCATTAAAGTATGGAAACTTAGAAGACTATGTTACAATTAGCGAAACAGCAGTAGATGTACCTTCTGATTCCTCCACAGCACATTTGCAGGTAGGCGATGTTTTGTCTTTGAAGGATTTGCTCTACGCATTAATGCTTCCTTCGGGAAATGATAGTGCAGTTGCAATTGCTGAACACATTTCAGGAGATGTAAAAAATTTTGTTGATTTAATGAACAAAGAAGCCAATGCGCTTGGTGCATCAAATACGCATTTTGTGAATCCACATGGCTATCAAAACAAAGACCATTATACAACAGCATATGATTTGTACCTGATTTTTAATGAATGTATTAAAAATGAAACTTTTTTGGAAATTGTATCCTCGAAGAGCCATAGTACAGTTATTGCACAAAAAAATGGGACCAAACGAAATGTAACATGGGGACAATCCAATCAGTTTGTAACCGGTGCTAGGAAAACACCAAAAGGAATCACCTTAATTGGAGGCAAAACCGGAAATACATATGATGCCGGTTCATGCTTGGTTATGTATGGAAAGGATTCTGCAGACACACCATATATATCCATTATCATGGGTGCAACATCCAGACGTAATTTATATGATAATATGACATTTTTATGGGCAGCCATATTAGGATAAGAGTCTGTCTTGACAGACTCTGGCGCGGTGGGCGGTTGCAAATAAAAAAGGGTTCTTACATAGAACCCTTTTTATCGTCATTGATACGTCCATAAAGTGTTATCAAATATAAACCACATAATCCTACGAGAATATACACAATACGTGAAAGTAATGTCATATTCCCAAACAGGAACGCAACAAGATCAAAACGAAAAACACCTATAAGTAGCCAGTTAAGTGCACCTATAATTACAAGTGTCAGGCTGATATTATCAAAATATTTCATTTGAGTTTCCTCCTTGTTTAAGTTTCTAATTAGGATTATAACCAAGTAACAGGGAAATTATGTATGACAGAAAAAATTTTATATAAAAAATATTCTGAGTATTTAAAAACCAAATACGGTGAAAAAGTTTATAAACTACCAATCAATTTACCAATCACCTGTCCAAACAGAATTAACGGCATGGGATGTAGTTTTTGCGCAGAAGTAGGAACAGGCTTTGAAGCTGCGGATGCATCCATATCTGTAACAAAACAATTAAATACAACAAAACAATTGATTGAAAAGAAGTATAAAGCAAGAAAATATATTGCATACTTTCAAAATTATACAAATACATTCATGGAGTTAGAACAATTTCGCGCTTATATGATAGAAGCAGCGACAAATACCGATATTGTAGAAATATCCATATCTACAAGACCGGACTGTATTCGGGATAGTTATCTCGATGTTCTCCTAGATATTTCCAATACGTATCATGTTGATATTAATATTGAATTAGGATTACAAACGGCTAATTACCATACATTAGATTTTATTAATCGAGGACACGGTTTGGCAGAATTTATTGATGCAGTACTTCGTATTAAAAAATATCCGTTTACAATTTGTACACATGTCATTCTTAATCTCCCGGAAGATTCTATGCGAGATACAATTGAAACTGCAAAAATCTTATCAGCATTAAATATTGATATAGTGAAATTACATTCGCTTTATATTGCGAAAAATACGAAGTTGTCCTGTCAATATAAAAATGGTACAATAAGTATATGTTCAAAGGAAGAATATTTTGAACGAGTGATTGCATTTTTAGAATATCTATCTCCGGATATTGTAATAGAGAGACTATTTAGCCGAGTACCGGAGGAGGATGCCGACTTCTCTAATTGGAATACCAGTTGGTGGAAGTTACAAGATGAGTTACTTGTTAAAATGATAGAGTCAGATGTATATCAAGGCAAAAGATTTGACTATTTAAATGGGAGTGCATTAAATAAGCTATGACAAATGTTATAAAATACCCTAAAGAAAAACATCTTAATATTGGAATTGTCATTTTTGGCATTATTTTTGTGTATTTACTTGCAACAATTATCATGTATCTGACTGCACCTAAAATTACTGTTTATGAAGTGCGTCAGGGTTCTATCTTAAAGGATAATGCTTACACAGGTCTTGCTCTGAGAGAAGAGTCTGTTGTTTATGCTGATTCGCCGGGATATATCAATTTTTATGCGGAAGACAACAGTAAGGTTAAAGTTGGGACAAAAATCTATACGCTTTCTAGCCAGAAATTAGATTTTAAACAGGAATCTGCTGCTGAAACAGAAGAAATCCTTTCTAACGAAGAAAAATACGCCCTTCTTTTAAAAATACAGTCCTATAACAATCAATTTCAGGAGTGTGATTTTTCATCCACTTATCAGTTAAAGAACGAAATACAAGGTTCGTTAAACAAGATAACAAGCCAAAGCAAAACAGACCAGATTAACAATTTGATTTCTTCAGGTACATATTCTGATTTAACCATAAAAACCGCTGCAAAAGACGGTGTTTTGGTTTGTCTTACAGATGGTATGGAGGACCTTTCTGTAGAGACCATTTCTCGTGAACATTTGAAAAAAACAAATTATAAAAAGAATGAGTTAAGCAGTAATCAGAAAATATCTGCTGGTGAGCCGATATATAAACTGGTTACAAATGATAAATGGAATTTGTTAATTGAAGTATCTAAGGAAACACAGACTGCATTAGAAGATAAAAGGACTGTGAAAGTAAACTTTAAAAAAGATAATCAGGAAATGAAAGCAGCTATTTCATTTTTGGAGCAATTTGATACACCTGTTGTGTGTCTTACATTAGACAATTCCATGATTCGTTATATCAACGAACGTTACTTAGATATCGAATTGATTTTAGAGGATGAATCCGGACTTAAAATACCGAAATCCGCTCAAGTCTCAAAAGATTTTTATGTGGTTCCTAAATCCTATTTGACTGTAGGTGGAAATAATAGCAAAGATGGTGTTATGCGTAAGCAAACCAATTCGAAAGGTGAAACAATAACTGAGTTTATAAATGTAACCGTTTACTATGAAGAAGACGAGTACATATATTTGGATCCGAATGCCTTCGAGAAAGGAGATGTACTCATAAAACCGGAATCAATGGAAATATACGAGTTAAAAGATACTCGTTCCTTAAAAGGAGTCTATTGTATCAATAAAGGATATGCTGTTTTTAAACAAATCCAAATCCTTTGCGAAAGTGATGAATATTACATTATAGAAGAAGGTAATAGTTTCGGCCTATCCAATTATGATCATATTGCATTAGACAGCTCAAATATAAAAGAAAACGATGTTGTTTTTTAAGGAGGAAATGTATGCTGGCATCTAATCTACAAGAAGTAGAACGTAAAATTTTGGAAGCTTGTGAAAAGGCAGGCCGAGCACGAGAAGACATTACATTAATTGCTGTGAGTAAGACCAAACCAGTTGCTATGCTGAAAGAAATCTACGACTTAGGTATTCGAGATTTTGGTGAAAACAAAGTTCAGGAATTGACAGATAAGGCACCACAATTACCAGCTGATTTAAGATGGCATATGATTGGGCATCTGCAACGAAACAAAGTTAAACAGGTAATAGATAAGGCTGTTTTGATTCATTCTGTAGATTCTGTTCGCCTTGCGAAAGCTATTGAAGCAGAGGCTGCAAAAAGAGATATTATTGTTCAAATTTTATTGGAAGTGAATGTTGCCGAAGAAGACAGTAAGTTTGGGCTAAAAGTGAACGAAGTGCTTCCGGCAATAGAAGAAATTGCAGCAATGCCTCATGTAAGGATCAAAGGACTTATGACAATTGCCCCTTTTGTCGAAAATCCCGAGGAAAATCGAACTGTTTTTGCACAATTACAGAAATTATCTGTTGACATGGCCGAAAAAAACATTGATAATGTTAGTGTCGATATACTATCAATGGGTATGACAAACGACTATCAGGTGGCGATAGAAGAGGGCGCTACCATGATTCGCGTTGGGACCGGGATTTTCGGTGAACGTGAATATCATATATAAAATAGGGAGAGTGTAAATATGAGCGTATTAGATAAGTTTTTATCCATTATGAAATTAGACGAGGATGAGTATGAAGATGATTTCTTCGATGAAGAAGAAGACTTCGAAGAACCTCCTAAGAAAAATCCATTTGCAAAAAACAGTGAAACAAAAACCCCATTTGCATCAACAGCAAACAAAGTTACACCTATGCGTCAATCATCTAGAAAAGGAGCTAACATGGAAGTATGTGTAATTAAACCAACTACAGTTGATGAAGCACGTGAAATAACAGAAACATTACTAGGTGGTCGCACAGTAATTTTAAATTTAGAAGGATTGGATCTTGAAATTGCTCAAAGAATTATTGATTTTACTTCTGGAGCAACATTTGCAATTAATGGTAATTTGCAGAAGATTTCTACATACATTTTCCTTGTAACACCAACTAACGTGGATATTTCCGGTGACTTACAAGATTTATTGAATTCTTCATTTGATGTACCATCTATCAAGGGAAGATATTAGAGGAACTTATGTTACAAAAAAGATTGATAGAATTATCTAAGATTGCCTATCAAAGAGACATTGTCACATATTCGGATTTTTTAAATCTGAATGAATTAAATATTCTTCATACAACACCGAAACAAGAGTGGTTTACCAGTTATGAAACTTATGGTGGATATGAATTTTCGGAGCGTCAGATGGTTGCATTTCTACCTGATGCTCTTTGTTGTGATAAGAAATATCCAATCTGTGCACTTAAAATTGAACCCATTCAAAAGAAATTTGCAGAAAGCTTATCACACCGTGATTATTTGGGTGCGATTTTAAATCTTGGAATTGACCGCTGTAAGCTTGGTGACATTTTAATTGAAGAAGACTATGCAATTCTTTTTGTGCACCAATCATTAAAAAACTTTATATTCGAAGAATTTCATCGAATCAAACACACTTCTGTTATGGTGACAGAAATAGAAGTGGATGACATATCCTACAAACCTAAAACAAAGGAAATCAGTGGTACAGTTTCTTCCCTTCGATTAGACAGTTTGTTATCTCTGTCATTTTCTTCATCCAGAAGTAAGCTTGTTGCATACATTGAAAACGGAAAAGTATTTGTAAACGGGAAGCTAATTACATCGAATGGTTATCAAATAAAAGAGGATGATATTGTCTCTGTTCGTGGACTTGGACGTTTTCAATTCAAAGAATTACTGTCTCAAACGAAAAAAGGTCGCTTTTATGTGCGCATACATTTATATATTTAATGAACAAGAAGGAGAACATATATGATTTGCTTACTGGGAATCATTGCTGTAATAATAGGAGTTGTACTTGACCAGGTAACTAAACACGTTGCCAGTTCATATATAAAAGACAATCCTATCATAATAATAGAAGAGGTATTAGAACTTCGTTATCTGGAAAATAGAGGTGCTGCCTTTGGGATGCTTCAAAATCAGCAATGGTTTTTCTTGATTATTACAGCAATTACAATCTGTATTATCACTTACATTTATATAAAATTACCTCGTGATAAGCATTTCGCACCATTACGTTTTTGCATGATCTCGCTTATGGCAGGTGCAATTGGAAATATGATTGACCGTATTCGTTTACAATATGTAATAGATTTTATTTATTTTAAAATCATTGATTTCCCAATCTTTAATGTAGCAGATATATTTGCAACGGTAGCAACATTTGTATTGATTATTTTGTTTATATTTTATTATTCCGAAGAAGATTTTGATTTGATTTTTAACTTATGTTTACCAAAAAGAAAAAACAAACAGGAGTCATGTTAAATGTCAATAGAATTTAGAATCGAAGAAGCAATCGCAGGAGAGCGGATCGACAAATTTCTGTCTGATTCCCTTCCTGACGTTTCAAGATCATATATACAAAAATTAATAAAAGATGGTCAGGTGACTGTTAACCAAAAGACTGTAAAATCAAACTACAAATTAAATGCCGGTGATTTGCTCTCCATGGAAGAGCCGGAACTCCAAGAACCAGATATTGAAGCGGAAGATATTCCACTTGATATCCTCTATGAAGATTCCGATTTATTGATTATAAACAAACCAAAAGGGATGGTGGTGCATCCTTCAGCGGGTCATTATTCCGGGACCTTAGTAAATGCTCTGATGCATTACTGCAAAGATGATTTATCAGGCATTAACGGGGTATTACGTCCTGGCATCGTACATCGGATTGACATGGACACCACCGGTTCGTTGTTAGTTTGCAAAAATGATTTTTCCCATAACCATATTGCGGAACAATTAAAGGTTCATTCTATCACACGTGTTTATCATGCCATTGTACATGGCGTTATAAAAGATGAGGAAGGAACTATCAATGCGCCAATCGGCAGGCATCCAATTGACCGCAAGAAAATGAGTATCAATCATAAAAATGGGAAAGAAGCAGTCACTCACTATAAAGTACTAAAACGCTTCAAAAATTTTACTTATATAGAATGCCTCTTGGAAACAGGACGTACCCACCAAATCCGTGTGCATATGTCCAGCATTTCTCATCCTTTGCTTGGAGATGCGGTCTATGGACCTGCAAAATCTCCATATAAACTCCAAGGCCAAACTTTACATGCAAAAACAATTGGAATCATACATCCAAGAACTGGTGAATATCTTGAAGTCGAAGCACCTTTGCCAGAGTATTTCACTAATTTGCTGAAAAAATTAGAAAATTCTATACAATAGACGAAAATTATTATATAATTAATACATCAAAGCAAAGGAGCGTGATATATATGGCTACAAATAAAACAATTATTACAATCGGTAGGCAATACGGAAGCGGCGGACATGAAATCGGTGCAACAATTGCTCATGACATGGGATTGAAATTATACGACAAGGAAATGCTCAAACGCGCTGCTAAAGAAAGCGGTCTTTGTGAAGAACTTTTTGAAACTCATGATGAAAAACCAACAAACAGCTTTTTATATTCTTTAGTAATGGATACATATTCTCTTGGTTATTCTTCAGGTGCATATGCAGATATGCCAATTAATCATAAGATATTTTTAGCACAATTTGATACGATTAAGAAGATTGCAAGCGAAGGTCCATGTGTTATGGTCGGTCGTTGTGCAGACTATGCATTAGAAGAATTTGATCATGTTATAAATGTGTTTATTTATGCTGATTTAGAGGCTCGTATTCGCCGTGTTGCACGTATCTATGATATTACCGATGCGAAAGCGAAAGATATCATTATAAAAACTGACAAAAAACGTGCAAGTTATTATAACTATTACACCAATAAAACATGGGGTGATGCAAAAAGCTATGACCTGTGTCTCAACAGCGCAAAACTTGGCGTAGGCGGAACTGCAAAAGCAATTATGGATTATGTGAATTTAAGAAATAAAATTGAAAAACCAAAACTATAAGTAAAAAAGAGTTTGCTTGCAAACTCTCGCGCGGGGTGCGGTTGCAAAGCAACATTTTCATTGTACGCGCCCCTGCGCATCCCTGCGGAGCGTTCTTGTATAATAAGAAATTGCGAAATTTCTTATTATATAATAAAAGAGGGATCGCTAAGGTGGATATTAACCACATAGCAGTACCTCTTTTTGATTATACGACTGTACAACATTTGTTGTGGTACGGACTGATAATACTAAATGCGCTCCGGCCAACCGGAAATATTCCCATTTAAAATAGCTGTAAACATTCGATTTCTTGCACCTGGATGCTCTTGATTTAATTGTTTCACCAAATCCTTCGCATATTCTCGTTTTGTAAATCCGTCAATTGGACAACGGCTTTTTGTAACCGGGAGATTATATTTCTTTTGAAAGCCAATTACATCTATTTCATCTACATACATCATTGGCCGAATTACTGTTAAATCCATACGGTCCAAGTATGTCTTAGGTGAAAAAGAGTGAAATCTACCTTCAAAAATGAGAGAGAGCAGCATGGTTTCAATGATGTCATCCTTATGATGAGCATATGCCACTTTATTACATCCCATTTCCTTTACCGCGTCATTTAATGCCCCTTTTCTCATTTTGGCACAAAGAGAGCAAGGATTACTTTCTTTTCGTTCTTCAAACAAGATATGGGCAATCTCTGTATCTACAACACGATAAGGCACATTTAATTCCTCGCATAGCTTGCGTAAAGGCTCAGTATCGAACTTTTCATAGCCAAGGTTAACGGTAATTGCACTCAACTCAAATTTCTTCGGATAAAAGCGTTTTAAGCCATGTAAAGCATAAAGTAATGTCAAACTATCCTTTCCTCCGGAAATACCTACGGCAATATGGTCACCTTCTCCAATCATTTGATAATCATCCACAGCTTTCCTTGTATAACTTAACAATTGTTGTAATTTCATCTATAATATCCTTTCTTTGGTAAATATCCTTTGTTATAGTATCGCACATATGGTATAATATTCAAGTCAAAAAACAAAAAGTACGGATAAAAAAGGAGTTCTATATGAAGAAATCAAAGTTATCTTCTAAGTTTTGGATAGCTCTTACTATATTCAGTTTGGTTGGGCAAGTGGCATGGGTAGTTGAAAATATGTATTTCAACGTATTTATCTATAAAATGTTTCATGCCAGTGCAGATGAAATATCACTGATGGTATCGGCTAGTGCAATTTCCGCAACTCTGACAACCATTTTGATTGGTGCATTGTCTGATAAAATTGGAAAGCGTAAACTATTTATCTGTAGTGGGTACATATTATGGGGAATCTCTATTTGGAGTTTTTCATTAATTCGTACAGATATTATTAATCAACTTTTCCCAATGACCTTATCTGCAGCCGCTGTAGGAGTATCACTTGTAATTATTATGGACTGCGTAATGACATTCTTTGGCTCAGCGGCAAATGATGCATGTTTTAATGCATGGTTAACGGATGTCACAGACGACACAAATAGAGGAGCAGCAGAGGGAATTAATTCCATGATGCCATTAGTTGCAATTTTAGTTGTATTTGGGGGATTTATGGGATTCGATTTAAACAAAGCTGAAAGTTGGACCCTCATATACCAGATTATTGGAATCGTTGTTTTTGTACTTGGAATACTTGCTATTTTCTTAGTAAAGGATGTTCCTGTAGATACAAGTGCTAATCAAAATTATTTTGGTAATATTTTTTATGGTTTCAGACCTTCTGTCATAAAGAAAAACAAACTGTTTTACATAATCCTTGGGGCATATGCGACGTTTTGTATTTCAATTCAGATATTTATGCCTTATTTGATTTTATATTACAATGTTTCTCTTAAGATGGATAACTATGTTCTTATTATGGCACCGGCAGTAATCTTTGCAGCTCTTGTAACTGCATGTTATGGAAAGGTATACGACCGTTTTCATTTTAAAACATCTGTTATACCCGCAATTAGCACTCTAATGTTAGGATATATTTTACTGTATCTTTTTAAGGCAACGCCGCTTGTATTTGTTGGTTCCTTATTTATGATGAGTGGATATTTGATGGGAATGGCTGTATTTGGCGCTATGCTACGAGATTATACACCTGCGAACCGTGCTGGGATGTTCCAAGGCCTTCGTATTGTTGGACAAGTGCTTGTTCCTGGTATTATAGGTCCGGCCATTGGTTCCGCAGTGTTGAAAAATGCAGACACGGTATTAAATGATGATGGAACCTATTCATTTATACCAAATGCAAATATTTTCTTAGCTGCACTTATAGCAGCATGCTTTATATGGCTCATTTTGGCTGTTATATTCAAATTAACTAAAAAAGCGAAGGGAGATTAGGCTAGATATGAAATTTGTAATACAGCGCGTTACAGAGGCTTCTGTAACGGTGGATGATAAAGTTATTGGTCAAATTGATAAAGGATTTATGGTTTTAATTGGCGTTGGACAAAACGATACTAAAGAAATTGCGGATAAAATGGTAAAAAAATTAGTTGGTCTTCGAATTTTTGAAGATGAAAACGGGAAAACCAACTTGTCGCTTGCTGATGTTGACGGTGGGTTGTTATTAATTTCCCAATTTACACTATATGCAAATTGTAAGAAGGGCTATCGTCCAAGCTTTACGGATTCCGGCAGTCCTGATTTAGCAGAAGAGTTATACGCATACATCATTGCCAGCTGCAAGGAAACTGTTCCAGTTGTTGAAACAGGAAGCTTCGGTGCAGATATGAAGGTTAGCTTAATCAATGATGGACCATTTACAATTGTTTTAGACTCAGATCAACTATGAGTCTGTCAAGACAGACTCCATCTAAGATTCTCTCAATTTGACTGCTGATGCAGCCTGTCTACGACGGTCTTCATCAATTGCTGCATAATGTTTTCGGGTGGTATTTACATCTCTGTGGCCTAAAACATCGGCTACCAGATAAATATCACCTGTTTCTTTGTATAAATTCGTACCATAAGTGCTTCGAAGCTTGTGAGGCGTAATTTTCTTATTTGGTGTAACCTGTCTAGCATACTTTTTCACCATATTCTCCACAGCCTGGACACCGATTCGCTTTCTCTGCATGGACAGAAATAATGCATTTTCATGGGTTGGGAGAGGAGTGGTTGCTGCTCTGTCTGTCTCAAGGTAATGTTCCAATGCATCTCGAACCTCATCACCGAAATAAACAACCATTTCATTGCCACCTTTTCGCGTAACTTTTATTCCATTATTTTTAAAATCCACATCATTAATATCCAAACCAACGCATTCAGAAACACGGATTCCAGTGCCTAATAATAATGTCAAAATTGCAAAATCACGTGTTTTTGTCTTGTCATAATAAACCTTTTTCTGACCGGTTAATTGGTTTCCGCATTCCTCAACGTAATCTAATAACATAGCAACTTCATCCACATCCAAACGTATAATTGCTTTATCGTGAATCTTTGGTTTATCAACAAAGACTGTTGGATTTTGTGTAATAAATTTATGCTTATAGAGGTATCTATATAGGCTACATAATGCAGAAAACTTGCGTGCAAGACCACGTTCTGTGTTCGTTATTTGCTTATCGTCAGGAGAATTATATACCTTTAAATAATCCAGGTATTCCTCAATATCCATAGAATCAACAAGTTCTAAATCATGCACCGTAAATTGATTCGTTGTAAAGGAACGAAATTGTGGATTGTTTTCAATCAAAAAATTAAAGAAGACACGTAGGTCGTATGCGTATGATATTCGAGTTTTTGATGATGTTGATGGTTCAATAGCACGGAAATAATCCTTAACAAAGGTCGGAAGTGTTTTTAAAACTTCACGTAAACGAAGTGTATTATCTATGTATGATTGTTCATAGTATGTTTTAATATCTTTTGCCATGAGAAGTAGTTCCTTTCATTAGATATATGTATATTATATCATTTGCGTTGTTTTTTGTCTATATCTTTTGGAAAAATCGGTGTTTGTCGTATAGATTGGTGTTCAGAAAAACTACTACTGTCTAGTTAAAATATTTTCTTGGGGAGAAATTGGTAATTAGAACTTCCTATGGAATTTCCGAGCATTCCATAGAGTTCTGCATTTATTAGCTATTGCTGTATGCTCAATTGCGTGCTTCTCTTCAAAACGTGCCTTAATATTAATACTATCAAAATTTTTAAAAAATGTGACTATTTTTTACATTCTATATACAGATTATTTGTTTTTTCCAAATTATCCACCTGTTTTCGATTAAATTAATGTTAAATTCATGTTAAGATTATCAAATTTTGGTAAAGATAAGCAAAAAAGATATTAATTCTTACTAAAATGTGTTAGTATTAATATAATTAAATATTTAGGAGGAAATCATATGGATTACTTATTAGAAGGTGTGAAAGCACTTTTCTTAGTTGAAGGTGGCTGGAAGAATTTAGTTATGTTTGCAGTCGGAATTGTTTTAATTTGGCTTGCAATTAAGAAGGAATATGAACCGTCTCTATTGCTCCCAATGGGCTTTGGTGCAATTCTTGTCAACCTACCATTGTCAGGTGTATTGAATCAAGTGGTAGGTGGAGTTGAAGCTCACGGTATTATTGAATGGTTATTTAATGTAGGAATTGAAGCGTCAGAAGCAATGCCGATTCTGTTGTTCATCGGTATTGGTGCAATGATAGACTTTGGTCCGCTATTATCGCAACCATCTATGTTTTTATTTGGTGCAGGTGCACAATTTGGTATTTTCGCAGCTATTTTACTTGCAGCGTTCCTCGGTTTCGATATCAAAGATGCTGCAGCTATTGGTACAATCGGTGCGGCTGATGGTCCAACAGCAATTCTTGTATCTCAAGTATTGAAATCTGAATATGTAGGTCCTATTGCAGTTGCTGCATACTCTTACATGGCACTGGTTCCAATTGTACAGCCAATGGCAATCAAACTTGTAACAACGAAAAAAGAAAGATGTATACATATGGAATACAAACCAGAATCAGTTTCTAAGACAATGCGTATCGTATTCCCTATTGCAGTAACAATGATTGTAGGACTTGTAGCACCACAATCTGTTGCTCTTGTAGGTTTCTTAATGTTTGGTAACCTAATTCGTGAATGTGGCGTTCTTGGTACAATGTCAGATACTGCACAGAATCAACTTGCCAACCTAGTAACATTATTACTTGGTATTACAATTTCATTTAGTATGAAAGCAGAAGCTTTTGTGAAATGGGAAACGATTATGATTATGATAATTGGTCTGTTCGCTTTCGTAATGGATACAATTGGAGGTGTTCTTCTAGCCAAGTTCATGAACCTGTTTAGAAAGAACAAAATCAACCCAATGATTGGTGGCGCAGGTATTTCTGCATTCCCAATGTCTTCTCGTGTAGTTCAAAAAATTGCATTGGAAGAAGATCCTACAAATATCCTTATTATGCATTCAGCCGGAGCAAATGTATCTGGTCAGATTGCTTCTGTTGTTGCAGGTGGACTGATTATTAGTCTCGTATCTCAGTATTTGTAAGAAGAAAGGAAGGTATTTATATGAACGAAACAGTAATGCAAGCGTTAGATATGATGTGGAAAGGAATGCTCGGAATTTTCGTAGCATTAATTGTAATTATGATTTTTGTATGGATTATGGCCAAAATTGGCAAAAAGAAATAGAAAATCAAAAGACAAATTTGTAGTAGGGCATATAATAACTGCCCTACTATTTTTTGTGTGAACAGAAATCTTTTATGCAACAGCCTTTGGGAGAGCTACTCTCACGATATTTTAATGGATTTCTGTGTCATAATAAGCCACTAATAAATGTTGACCTTCATGTATGGTATCTGAGGTTAAGGAATTCAATTCTTTTAATTCATCAACATATTCGCGTGTATCTTCATAAGCGTCAGTACAATATTCTTCAGCAATGCTCCAGAGCGAATCGCCTCGTTCTATTGTGATACTCTTATAATATTTGTATTGTGTTATGTCTGCTGTCGGATTCTTAGCCTTTGAAAAAATGGTCCCAAAAATAACGCTTCCTAATGTTATAACAAATAAAGCCGCCAACAATAAAATCATTCTACGCTTTGCTATCTGTTTTCTCTTTTTTATCATAGCTCTTTTTTGTCTCTCCTGTATTGTCATCATATGTATCCCCCTAAGTTATATTCTCCTGTTAATCGAACATTCATTCCGAACAATTGTTCTGTTCGTATTTTGAGTATACTACACGAACAAATGTTTGTCAACACAAAAATCGAACATATTTTCTAAACATTTGTTTGCTTTTTGAAAAATACTGTGTTAGAATACAAATATAGATAAAGATTTTAGGAGGTCATATCATGGCACAGGGTAAAATAAGTAAGAAACAACTTGAAATTTTAGAATACATAAAATCAGAAATTTTACGAATCGGTTATCCGCCGGCAGTTCGTGAAATCTGTGAAGCCGTGAACTTACGCTCTACTTCTTCTGTTCACGCACATTTAGAATCTTTAGAGAAGAACGGTTATATCAGACGTGACCCTACAAAGCCACGTGCGATTGAAATTATCGATGACACCTTTAATTTAACAAGACGTGAAATGGTCAATGTTCCTATGGTAGGACAAGTTGCCGCAGGCGAACCGATTCTTGCAGAACAAAATATTTCAAACTACTTTCCTATTCCAATGGAATTTATGCCTAATAATGATACATTTATGCTCACAGTCAAGGGCGAAAGCATGATTAATGTAGGTATTTATGATGGTGACTATGTTCTTGTGGAACAATGTAGTACTGCAAGAAATGGAGATATGGTTGTTGCTCTTGTTGATGACAGCGCAACTGTTAAGACTTTCTATAAAGAGGAAGGCTACTATCGTCTCCAACCGGAAAACGACTCCATGGATCCGATTATCGTATTAGATTGCCAGATACTGGGTAAAGTAATTGGTGTATTTAGATTTTTATAATACATAAATTGCAATTACAAAAGGATGTTGCTACATTTCGTAACGACATCCTTTTATGTTTACAACTCTTCTGCATCCATATATTTCCCATCTCTCCAGATTCTTTCCAAATCATAGAATAGACGGTTTTCTTTGTCAAATACATGAACAATGATGTTTCCAAAATCTAATAGCACCCAGTTACCAAGTCCATAGCCTTCACGCTGTTTTGGCTCGAATCCTTCTTTTGAAAGCTTCTCTTCCACATTTTCAACTAATGCACGTACCTGGCTTTCGTTGGAACCGTTTGCAATAATGAAATAATCAGCAAGTACTGAAATTTCTGAGATATCGATTACTTTGATATCCTCTCCTAATTTTTCATCTAAAGCTTCGTAAGCTAATTTTGCCATTTTTCTTGATTGTTCCATAGCAATCCCCTTTCATTTATTCAAAAGTTTTTTATAGTACAAATATGTCTGTTCTGTCATAGGGTCAATGACATCCTTTTTCGTCTCCAAATACGCCAATGTAGCCTTTAAAATGGTATATAGGCATTCGTCTAGGTTAACCCTTGCCAAACGCCTTATTTCGTCCAAATTCGGCGCCTGATTGCGATTTGGCTCGATATAATCTGCGATATAGATAATCTTTTCTAATTTCGTCATTTCAGGACGTCCTGTTGTGTGCCATCGAATCGCATCTAAGATTTCTTCATCATCAATGCCATAATCTGTGTTGGCGAGATATGCCCCTAATTTCGCATGTAATAAAAACGGGTTGCGTTCTTCTGCGTCTGTTATGGTTAAACCATACTTTTGACATAGTTGTAATTGCTCCTGTCCGCCATACTCTTTTGCGCAGTCATGCAATAACGCAGCAATCTCTGCCTTCTTTTCATCTACATGATATTGCTCCGCTAATTGTATTGCCGTCTCCACAACGCCAAGTGTATGAACAAAACGGGACTCCTTCTGACTGTTTCGAACCTTTTCTGTCATCTCCTCCAAGTCATCCGCAAACAGATGATGCTCTTGGATATATTGATAGACTGTTTCAGGAATCATATTCCGAACGGATAATCCATTCTTTAATCTATGGCGTATTTCCGTGGATGATATGTCAACATTTGGAGTTTTTAACAAGCGGATATCTGCGCCATATTTTTGATTCAGATATGATATTTGTGTCATCATTTCATCCATATTCTTATCATCTCGATACGCCGCAAGAATTACACAAGTCTTCACAAGCTTTTCCGGATACACCCAGCTTTCCAATGCAAATAAGGAATCTGCACCAATTATGAAATAAAACTCACACTCCGGATACATTTCTTTGAAATGTTGCATAGTTAAATACGAATAGTTAACATCCTTACGTTCTACTTCATAAAGCTGTAGTACAAACCCTTCTTTATCTGCGATAGCCCTGCGAACCATTTCCACACGATGTTTAGTTTGCGACTCGATTTTCTCATTCATCTTGTGCGGCGGATTTCCATTTGGCATGAACCAGATTTCATCCAACGAGAATATATCTCTTGCATATCCGCCAAGCATTACGTGGCCATTATGAATTGGGTCAAAGGTTCCACCCACAATTCCAATTTTCATTATTTTTTCTCCGGCAAAACAATTTTCTTTTTCTCGTCTTTTCCCTCTTTATACAGCGTGATTTTCTTGCCAACAACTTGTACAACTTCCGAGCGTGTACGCTCTGCCAAAACCTGAGCAAGTTCTTTCGGATCATCCATACAATTTTGTAACACACTGATTTTAATGAGCTCTCTTGCTTCTAATGCTTCGTCTATTGCAACAGTAAATTCAGGTGTCAGGCTTGATTTCCCAATCTGAAAAATCGGGTCCATCGTCATGGCAAGGCTTCTTAAATATGCTCTCTGTTTCGAGTTCATTGTTTCTCTCCTTCTCTATCTGTAACTATTATTTGTAATAATCAAATTGTAATCCATACATACGAACGGTATCGCCTTCTTGAATACCGGCTGCCTCTAATTCATCCAGAATTCCAGTCTCTTTTAAGAAAGTCTGGAAGAATGCAAATCCTTTTTCTGAATCCAGATTCGTATATCCAAGCATTTTTTCAATCTTCGGACCTTCTACTACATACATACCGTCTTCATCCACTTCTACTGTGTATGGCAAGTCGACATGAATCAACTCATTTTCAGGGAAGTATTCCTGCTCAAATACGACTGGTGCCTGGTCAAGTGTCTTTAACTGTTCATTTACATAGTATAACAGCTCTTTAATACCTTCACCCGATACACCGGAAATAGCAAATACTTTAATTCCCTGTGGTTCAAATTCTGCGCGAATCTTTTCTACTGGATTTTCATCTTCTGCATAAATCAAATCTGTCTTGTTCGCTGCAATGACTTGTGGACGTGTTGCAATTTCTTCATTATACGCTTTCAACTCTGCATTAATTGCATAAATGTCTTCAATTGGGTCACGTCCTTCTGATGAAGCCGCGTCTACCACGTGAATAATCATCTTAGTTCGTTCTATATGACGCAAGAATTCATGTCCAAGACCAATGCCTTGAGATGCACCCTCAATCAATCCCGGTATATCTGCAATGACAAATCCTTCACTGCCTTCTAAGTCAACCACGCCAAGATTCGGATTCAAGGTGGTAAAATGGTAATTCGCAATCTTTGGATTGGCATTAGTCACACGTGAAAGCAAAGTGGATTTGCCAACATTCGGGAACCCTACCAGTCCCACGTCTGCAATCACTTTTAATTCTAATAATACTTCCAATTCTTGTGCCGGTTGTCCAGGCTGCGCATATTTTGGAATCTGCATCGTTGCAGTAGCAAAATGTTGATTTCCAAGACCTCCTCGTCCACCTTTAAGAATTACTTGTCTGTTATTGTCACCGGACATATCCGCAATGACTTTTCCAGTTTCTGCTTCTTTAATAACTGTTCCTTCCGGCACTTTCAATATAATGTCTTCCGCATCCGCGCCGTGACATTTTCTCTTACCACCCTGTTCGCCGTCTTTGGCTACATATTTTCTTTTATGTCTGTAATCAACCAATGTGTTTAATCCCTTATCCACTTCGAAGATTACATCTCCGCCACGACCGCCATCGCCGCCGTCCGGTCCACCGTTCGGAACATATAATTCACGGCGAAAGCTCACATGACCATCTCCACCTTTTCCGGAACGAATATAAATTTTAGCTCTATCTGCAAACATAGTTTCACCTACTTACTTTATTCTGATATTTACTAGTATATATAAATTTCGGACAAAAAACAAGGCTCCAAACCGATTGATTTGAAGCCTTTTTTAAGATTCTTATTCAGCTACTGGGTAGATAGAAACTTGTTTCTTATCTCTTCCTTTTCTTTCGAATCTTACAACACCGTCAACTAATGCGAATAATGTATCGTCACCACCGCGTCCTACGTTGATACCTGGGTGAATCTTAGTTCCACGTTGTCTGTAAAGGATATTTCCAGCTTTTACAAATTGTCCGTCAGCTCTTTTCGCACCTAATCTCTTAGATTCAGAGTCTCTACCGTTCTTTGTAGAACCAACTCCTTTTTTATGAGCGAAAAATTGAAGGTTTAATTTCATCATGGTGTTTACACCTCCTCAAATATTAAATCGATATATTCTGTGTACTCTTCGTTGTCCTCCAAGGTCTGTAATCCCAGAACCATGGTTTCCAACAATAGTGTTGTGTCTTTTGTAGATTTATGAAGCTTAAATTCAATGGAGCATTCTTCCTCATCAACATCCTGCGTGAAATCTACATCTGTAAATTGTTCAATCGCATTCATCGTATTGATTACAAGAATTGAAATTGCAGCACATACAATATCGCTGCCCGCCTCATCAAATCCAGCATGTTCAAAAACTTTAAATCCAACACATTCATTTTTTACATTTTTGTAAATGGTTACCTTAGTCATAACATCAAATTAAGCGTTGATTTTTTCAATCTTAACTTCTGTGTACTGTTGTCTGTGACCGTTTTTCTTATGGTATCCAGTTTTTCTCTTATACTTGTAAACGATTACTTTTTTCGCTTTTCCGTCGCCAATTACAGAAGCTGTAACTGTTGCGCCTTCAACTGTTGGATTACCAACTTTTAATTCAGCATCGCTAACTGCAAGTACTTGGTCAAATGTAAAAGTTTCTCCAGCTTCTACACCAAGTTTTTCCACTCTAATGATATCGCCTTCGGCTACTTTGTACTGTTTACCACCTGTTGCTATAATTGCGTACATATGGCACCTCCTATTATCATTACTCGCCAGTTGTGGTGTTATAAGTCATTATGTAAACACAAAAACCCATAAACTTGCAAACCTCACTGTGCGGCATACTCAAATAGTATATCACGCAAAGTGAGGTCTGTCAATAATTTTATTCGTTTTTAAAAAATTCTTTTTACACAATATAATGTGGTCTTAGGATCCCATTTTTCATAATAGTCAACACCTTGGATTAAGGTATCGTACTTAGAATTTAATGCATGAATCATCTGCCCATTTCCTAAATAGATAGCAACGTGACTCACTCTTCCATTTTGCTTGTAAAACAACAGGTCACCCGGCTTCCATGAAGAACGGGAATTTTTACTTACTGTTGTTCCTCTGCCTACTTGCTCACCTGCTGTTCTTGGAAGACTGATACCAAAATGCTTTTGAAATACATATTGGGTGAAACCACTACAATCCCATCCTTTTGTAGGTGATGTGCCACCAAATACATAACTACGTCCTACATATTGCGTCAATGCTGATAATTCTTCTGAGATAGCTCCGTAATTATATTCAATGGTTACTTCCTTTTCGTATACTTTTGAATAAGAGCCATACAATTTTTCATTGTTAACCATGCAATATGCTCTTACTTTGTAAATGCTTTCCGCATCCTTTGCAAGTCCTGATTCGGACCATGTCAATGTATCTGCATTATCAATGGTTTTCACCAATTTGTTATTTTTATACACTTCGTAACCCTGTGCTCCGGAAACTTTCTTCCAACTCAACGTTACTTTTGTATTTCCATCCACGGAATTCCCACTGAGTCCAACACGATTTGGCGTTGTTTTTCCTAAAACAACTGCAGATGCATCTCCATATGTTTTTACATCTTCTATCGTCTGACATGCTTTGATGTAGTAATAATATGTCTTTCCAACCTCACATGATGTATCAGAATAAGACGTTGCTGCACCATCAGTCAATTCAGAAATCAAAGTGTATTCTGCATCTTTTACATTGCTTCGATACACCTGATATCCGGTAGCTCCTGCCACAACCGGCCATTCTACACGTAATGTGTTATAAGAAGCATTTTTAACCGCAGAAATAACAGGAATTGCGAGCGGAGTAAACTGTTTAACAGTATCAGAAGGGTCACCAAACAGTACCTGGTTGTCTGTTGACATAGAAGCACAGACATAGTATTGGTAAACTGCATTTGGTTGAATAGTGGTATCATGATAAGCGAGTTCCTTCCCATCAAAAATCAACGTATAGTTTTGTCCATTATCTGCACTTTTAAACAATGAGTAGCTTTCTGCACCAACTACCTTCTCCCATTTCAAATCAATTGCTTCTCGTGTTGCTGATGCAATTTCCAGTCCCTTTGCTTTGGCCGGACGAATTGTAAATACATTTTCAAGAACAACACTTCCTTGATAGCCCATCACACTAATCTCAACACTTGCCTGTCCGACTTTCTGATTATCTATGTATTTTTTAATACTGATTTCATCGGATTTTTTCACTAATTTTTCATTTTTTGAATTTTCAAACGTTACTTGAACGATTTCAGACTTAATCTCTTCGCCTGTATACTCATATATGTCCTTTTCCATCTCAAAAGATACAACCTTCAATTCCTCTGAAAGAACAGGTTGCATTTTTGCGATAATTACAGGACTTGCAATACCCAAACAAGTAAACACAAGCACTGCTGTTATGATTATAATTAACTTCAAATGTTCACGAATGTATGCTCTCATTTTTTATCCTTTCTCACGTATCGCAATATACATGCTATTTTATTTTAAATGAGAGCTACGCTTTCGTCAATATATTTTTGTAACGTTTTGTAATTATTTTGTAACAATTAAAGGGAATCTGCCAAAGCAAACTCCCTTTAAAAAATAATTTCTTCTTATAATTTGGTTACCACAAAAATGTCATACAATGCTTTAATTGCATTTTCAAAATCATGATTACGTACACCTACTACGATATTTAACTCGCTCGATCCTTGGTCAATCATTTTCACGTTCACATGAGAATGTGCAAGAGCTGAGAAAACGCGTCCGGATGTACCACGTTTCGAACGCATACCACGTCCTACGATAGCAATCAATGATAAATCTGACTCCAATTCGATATTGTCCGGTTGTACTGCTTGATGAATACCGGCAAGTACCTTCTGTTCTTTTTCTTCAAATTCAGATTGATGTACAAATACAGTCATCGTATCAATTCCGGAAGGCATATGTTCAATGGAAATACCATTATCTTCAAATACCTGTAAAACCTTACGACAGAACCCAACTTCTGAGTTCATCATCGCTTTTTCAATAGTTATAGAAGCAAAACCTTGCTTTCCTGCGATACCTGTAATCGTATACTTTGGATGTCTGCATGTTGCTTCAACAATCAAAGTCCCATTATCCTCTGGTGCATTTGTATTACGGATATTTATTGGAATCCCTTCTTTACGAATCGGGAAAATAGCATCCTCGTGAAGCACTGTTGCCCCCATATATGAAAGTTCTCGTAATTCTTTGTATGTAATCGCCTCAATTGTCTTTGGATTGTTAATAATGCGAGGGTCTGCAATCATAAATCCGGAAACGTCCGTCCAGTTTTCGTACAAATCTACACCGGCAGCTTTGGCAACAATGGAACCGGTAAGGTCAGATCCGCCTCTTGAAAATGTTTTAATACTTCCATCTGGCATAGCACCATAGAATCCTGGGACAACTGCTCTCTCTATCTGTGCTAATTTTGCAGACAAAATTTCGTTAGTCTTTACGTCATCAAAACGTCCCTTTTCATCAAAGAAAATCACATCTGCAGCATCAATAAACTCATATCCAAGATAGTTTGCCATGATAATACCATTCAAGTATTCACCGCGAGATGCAGCGTAATCGCTTCCAGCATGCTTTGTAAAGTTCTCTTTGATTACTTCAAACTCCTTATCCAAGGATAAATCAAGACCCAACCCTTCAATAATCTCGTTATATCTTGATTTGATTGCTCCTAATTGAGCTGAAAAATCCTTTCCATCTTCTGCAGCGCCATAACATTGATACAGCATATCTGTTACCTTTGTATCTGCAGAAAAACGCTTACCTGGTGCAGATGGTACTACATATCTTCTGCTTTCTTCTGCACGGATAATGTCCCCTACTTTTTTAAACTGCTCTGCACTGGCAAGAGAGCTACCACCAAATTTTACTACCTTTTTCATGTTTATCATTCCTCCTTAAGACATCACTTCATGAAGTGGGCGTCTTACTTTTTTCCTTGTTACTTCAACCAACTGTAACTTTGTGACATCAACAAGTGTTGTTGCAATTGGATCTTTCTTCAATTCTTTCTCAAAAAGTTCCAGTAACACATCCATGGATTCCTTATTATCCATATTAATAAAGTCAACTAAGATAATTCCTGACAAATTTCTTAGGCGAATCTGTCTTGCAGCCTCTTTCGCTGCTTCTGTGTTGATTTTCAGATACGCTTCATCATCTTTTTTCTTGCTGATGCACTTTCCAGTATTTACATCAATTACAGTTAATGCTTCCGTTGGTTGGATCACCAAATATGCACCAGATTTTAACCATACATATTCTTTTAAAGCATTCGTTAAGTGTGACTCAACACTGTATAACTTGTATAGAGGCAATAATTTGTCCTCATACAATCGAAGTTTATCCAAATCCTCAGGCTGTTCCTTTGCCAAGAATTCCTTTACTTCTTGATAAATCACTTTATCCTCAATTACAAGATCTGTCAATCCTTCTTGATAAATATTTCGAAGTTCTGTCAAATATTCCTTTGGCGCACATCTTAATGCGGAAAAACAAATTCTTGTTGGTGCCTGAGCAACTAATGCCTCATACTCTCCTACAAGACGCTGCAATTCACCCTGCAACATCTCATTATCAGCGTCCTTTGCATTGGTACGCATAATAATGCCATAGCTTTCCGTTGTATAAGCTTTCGCCAATTCCAGCAGACGTTCTTTTTCTGATTTCTCTATCTTATTTGAAACACCTGCCCGTGTATCTCCATAAGTTAGAACTACATATTTGCCGGTTAAATTCAACTTGCTTGTTACAGTTGGTGCTTTGGTTTTTACTGCCTCCTTGGAAACCTGAACCAACAGCTCGTCACCAATACACAATGGTTTCTTGCCTATCTTCTTTGTAAAAATCGGTGTTGGATTCTCATCTATGGCATAATAACATTCCTCGCCTGGTACAACTTCAATAAATGCAGCATTTATATTTGCAACAATATTTTTTACACGACCCACATAGATATTGCCAAGCTGAATCCTCTGAGTCTCATTCTCTTCAGAGCAATGAAATTCTACAATCTTTTCATTTTCCAAAACAGCAGTTATTATTTTTTCTCTTAATTTTGTAATAATCAGTTTCCGATTCATTCTGTTACTTGATCCAAACTTACGAATTTTTTCTTTTCTTCTGTTCCTATATTTGCATATACGTCCAAACGATGATGCGCAAAGGAAACCGTTTCCAAATCCACACCCAAGAAACTGCCAAGTGCCTGCATAACAAGCTCTGGCTTTAAATTCTCCACGCTGCCGGTCGCAACCTGCATATAGACGTTTTCATCACGCACTTCTAACTTGTATATCATAGATTTAATATCTACTTCTTTTTCACTTTTCTTTGTTTTCTTAAGAATAGAAATTTTTGGCTGATTCATAAATTGTCCAGCCTTCTCTTTCCAATCCTCTGGGAATATGCCACTCTTTAAAGAGGACAAGTAATCAGCGGCAGCTACAATGGACATACCTGTCTGTTTCTTGTCATCTGAAATCGGTACCATATTTACAATATCAATACCTTCAACCACTACCTGATTCATGCGAACCACAGCAGCCTTCATATCGATTGCTTCCGTCAATTCAATGTCAAAATATTCCCCATCACTTGTCACACCAACTCCTAAAGGATTGGCAAATGACATAATCATGTGAGGGCTAAATCCACCGGTAAATGCAATTGGAATATCTGCACGTCTCATTACTTTTTGGAAGAAACGCATGATATCAAGGTGTCCGATAAATTTCATACAACCATATTTACGAAACTTAATTCTAGCTTTCAAAGCACACACCTCCTCCAAAGCTCATTGCACCACAGCCGGCACATTGCATACGACAATTTGGTGTCACTTTTTCTGACAAGGCATTCTTCCACTCGCGTTTTAAGAACTCCTTAGAAACACCGATATCAATGAAATCCCATGGAAGAATTTCATCCAAATCACGCTCGCGAAGGTTATAGAACGCCACATCAATACCTGTATTTTCAAATGCCTGCATCCATAAGTCATAACGGAAATGTTCTCCCCATGAATCGTAGATACATCCAAGCTTATAGGCTTCTAATAAGACCTTAGACACGCGTCTGTCCCCACGGGCAAATACACCTTCTAAAACGGTTACATCCGCCTCATGCCAGTTGTATTTCAGGCTCTTGTGGTTTAACTGTGCCTTCATCTCGTGATTTACAATATTTGCTTTCGCAATATAATCTTCTTTATTTAACATGGTTGCCCATTGGAACGGTGTAAATGGCTTCGGAATAAAGAAGGATGTACTTGCAACAATCTGACACTTCCCATTTCTTTGGTCTTTCGGAATCTCATAATAGCGTTTTGCTATTTTTTCCGCCAAATGTGCAATTGCCTTCATATCCTCTTCTGTCTCTGTTGGTAACCCCAACATAAAATATAATTTAACACGAGTCCATCCGCCTTCAAATGCCTGTCCTGCACCCTCTAGAATGATTTCCTCTGTAAGTCCTTTGTTGATTACATTACGTAGTCTTTGAGAGCCGGCTTCCGGCGCAAAAGTCAAAGAACTCTTTCGTACATCCTGCACTTTGCTCATAACATCCAGTGAAAATGCATCAATTCGAAGGGATGGTAAGGAAATATTGATTCCCTTGCCTTTGAATTCTTCAATTAAAAAAGCAACCAGTTCTTGAAGCTGCGAGTAATCACTGGAGCTAAGGGAACTTAGGGAAATCTCCTCATGTCCCGTGCTCTTTAACATTTTATATGCATAGTCTTTTAAGACTTCAACGTCACGTTCTCTGGTCGGACGATATAGCATACCGGCTTGGCAGAAACGACATCCACGAATACAGCCACGTTGGATTTCAAGCACCACTCTATCCTGTGTTGCCTTAATAAATGGAACTACTGGCTTCTCCGGATAACAGGTATCAGAAACATCCATGACAATCTGTTTCTTAATCATCGGTTTTGCATGTGCATTATTTGGAGTAAAAGAACAAATCGTTCCGTCTTCCTTGTATGTCACATCATAGAATGCAGGCACATAAAGTCCCGGAATCTCAGCCGCCATTTCCAAAAATTCTTTTCTGGATTTGCCGGATGCCTTCCATTCCTTATATTGGTCTATCAGATTATAATATTCTGTCTCACCTTCACCAATATAGAAAATATCAAAGAACTCCGCCAATGGCTCCGGATTATAGGTACACGGGCCACCACCGATTACAATCGGGTGTTCTTCTGTACGATCTTTTGCAAACATTGGTATCTGTGCAAGGTCGAGAATCTGCAAGATATTAGTATAGCACATTTCATACTGAATGGTAATACCAATAAAATCAAAGTCCTTGATTGCATCTTGGGATTCCAATGCAAAGAGAGGAATGTTTTCCTCTCTCATAATCTTATCCAAATCAGTCCAAGGTGAGTACACACGCTCACACCAAACGTCATCCCTGCGATTTAACATATCATAAAGAATCTGGATTCCGAGATGTGACATGCCAATTTCATAAACATCCGGAAAAACAAAAGCAAATCGAACATCGATATCCTCTTTATTCTTCATAACAGAGTTTACTTCATTTCCAATATAACGGGCCGGTTTTTCAATTTTTAATAAAATGTCATCGCTTAAAGCCAGTTTTCTCAATTTATTAACCTCTAGTTTTCTAATGTTTTTCTAATCTCTTTGATGAAATCTTGTGAATTTAACACAGTTACATTTTCCAAAGAAGTAATCAGCGCTAAATCCCTTGTCATCTTACCACTTTCAATAGTAGAAAGTGTTGCTTTTTCTAATCTATCTGCAAAATCCATTAATTCTTGATTTCCATCCAATTCGCCACGTTTGCGAAGCGCACCTGTCCAAGCAAAGATAGTTGCAACCGAATTTGTTGATGTTTCTTCGCCTTTTAAGTGCTTATAGTAGTGACGTTGAACCGTACCATGAGCAGCTTCATATTCATAGTAACCTTGTGGAGATACAAGAACAGATGTCATCATAGCAAGGGAACCAAATGCCGAAGATACCATATCACTCATTACGTCTCCGTCATAGTTCTTACACGCCCAGATAAATCCACCTTCTGCTTTCATTACACGTGCTACAGCATCGTCAATTAAGGTATAGAAGTATGTAATACCAGCTTCCTTAAATCTATCTGCATACTCTTTATCAAAGATTTCTTGGAAAATATCCTTAAATGTATGGTCATATTTCTTTGAAATCGTATCCTTTGTTGCAAACCATAAATCTTGTTTTAAATCTAACGCATAGTTGAAACAGCTTCTTGCAAAGCTCTCGATTGAATCATCGATGTTATGCATACCTTGTACAATACCTGCTTTTGTATAGTTGTGAACCACTTCACGTGTTTCTGTTCCATCTTCCGCTGTATAAACAAGTTCTACTTTTCCTGGTCCCGGAATTATCATTTCTGTATTTTTATATACGTCACCATATGCATGTCTCGCAATGGTAATTGGTTTTTTCCAATTCTTCACGCATGGTTCAATCCCTTTTACAATAATTGGTGTACGAAAAACAGTTCCGTCTAACATGGCACGAATAGTTCCGTTTGGACTCTTCCACATTTCTTTCAAGTCATACTCCGTCATACGAGCAGCGTTCGGTGTAATTGTTGCACATTTTACAGCCACACCATATTTCTTTGTTGCATTTGCAGAGTCCACAGTTACTTGGTCGTTTGTTTCGTTTCTGTGTTCCAATCCCAAGTCATAGTATTCTGTATTTAACTCTATAAATGGAGTCAATAATTCATCTTTAATCATCTGCCAGAGAATTCTGGTCATTTCATCTCCATCCATTTCTACCAAAGGTGTTGTCATTTTAATCTTATCCATTTTGGTTCCCTCCCAAATTTGTTCTTTCTATTATTGCTTATCGATATACTTTAACATATCTAAAATTTTTTTCAATACTAACAATCCTATCTTCTAATCTCATAACGTTGCACAGTTCGCAAATATTTCACCAACGCATGATATCTGTCTTCCAAAGAACCTTCATTCTCAACAAAATCAAGACACTGTGCAACAAGTCCTATAAATTCTTCTGTTAAGTTATCCTTCATTGTTTCCAGATACTGAATCTTTTCTGTTGTCGTAGGTAAATCCAAGAAATCCATAATGGAAAGTTTTGACTTCGCATCCTGCAATTCAAAACGGCACGTCTGTAACACTTCCGGATACTTTTCTTTATCTACTTTACTCACAAACATTTCTAATGGTCTTACATAGACTGCTTCCCCTTCAGCCTCTTGATATACAACCATGTCTTCCATTGTCTCCGTATGCTTTGCAATTGCAAGTACTTCATACAAATTTCCTTTAAAATGTTTGTAGATTTCCCCTTTTTTTGGAATTTGTTTCATTTTATCGCCCCTTTTTGCCTATAGAGAAAAATTTCACATCTAGACCCTTAGTACAACTTCGCACTAATGCTTTTTGGCTTATAACCATTATCTTCCAGTGCTTTTAGAATCTCTCTCTTATGTTCTGTTCCAAAGGATTCTAATGTGATACGAAGCTCCACAGCCGCATTACGATTTGTGCTGACAAACTGGTTATGCTCCAATTTAATAACATTACCCTGTGCTTTTGCAATCGTATCTGCTACACGCACCAATTCACCCGGCTTATCAGGAAGCAAAACAGACACAGAGAAGATTCTATCTCTCTGAATCAATCCATGCTGTACGATTGAAGACATGGTAATGACATCCATGTTTCCACCGCTTAAGATTGCAACAACTTTCTTTCCTCTTAAGTCTAACTGCTTTAATGCAGCCACTGTAAGAAGCCCGGAATTTTCCACAACCATTTTATGGTTTTCTACCATGTCGAGAAATGCGCCGATAAGCTCATCATCTTCCACAGTAAGCATCATATCCACATTTTCTTTTACGTATTGTAATGCATTTACACCAACGGTTTTCACTGCAGTACCATCTGCAATGGTATTGGCGCTATCAAGTGTAACTACCTCACCTGCTTCCAAAGATGCAGACATGCTTGCCGCCTCAATTGGTTCTACACCAACTACTTTAATCTTTGGATTTAACATTTTTGCAAGTGTTGCCACCCCACTGATAAGTCCCCCGCCACCAACTGGAGCAAATATGTAGTCTACTGTCGGAAGCTCCTGGATAATCTCCATGGTAATGGTTCCTTGACCGGTGATTACGTCTTCGTCGTCAAATGGATGAACAAATGTACATCCTGTTTCTTCCGCAAGCTGTTTTGCCTTTTCGCATGCATCATCATACACATCACCGTGAAGAATCACCTGCGCACCATAAGCTTTCGTGCGATTCACTTTAATAAGCGGGGTAACCGTAGGCATTACGATTGTTGCCTTACAGCCAAACTCCTTTGCTGCATAAGCCACTCCTTGCGCATGATTGCCCGCTGAAGCTGTAATAATTCCTTTTGCACGTTCTTCCTCTGATAAGGTGCTAATCTTGTAATATGCACCACGAAGCTTATATGCCCCTGTGTGCTGCATGTTTTCCGGCTTTAAAAATACTTTTCCACCGGTTTGGTCACTTAAATATTCACTATATACTAATTTTGTTGGCTTTGTGACCTTCTTTACCACTTCACTTGCCAATTCAAATTTGTCTAAGGTTAACATAAATTCCTCCAATTATTCTTCCGTTGTAAACAGAGCGTTTACAAAATCGTCTGAATTAAATTTTTGCAAATCATCGATGCTTTCACCCACACCGATATATTTCACCGGAATGTCGAGTTCCGCTTGGATTGCAACTGCAATACCTCCTTTAGCGGTTCCATCCATTTTTGTAAGGACAATGCCACTGATATCTGCTACATCTTTAAATTCCTTAGCCTGTGCCAGCGCATTTTGTCCCGTTGTGCCATCTAAAACAATCAAAGTCTCACGGTGCGCCTCCGGATATTCCCGTTCCAACACACGATTGATTTTACGAAGCTCTTCCATCAAGTTTTTCTTATTATGAAGTCTTCCGGCTGTATCCACAAGGAGTACATCCGCTTTTCTGGATTTTGCAGCCGCCACCGCATCATAGACAACTGCGGCAGGGTCTGAACCTTCCTGCCCACCGATTAAATCGGCTTCTGAACGATGTGCCCATTCTTTTAACTGCTCTCCAGCCGCTGCACGAAAAGTATCTGCTGCCGCAAGAACAACCTTCTTCCCTTGTGCGCGAAGTTTTCCTGCTAGTTTTCCTATGGTTGTAGTCTTCCCAACACCATTCACGCCTATCACTAACACAACAGATGTTTGATGTTCAAACTCATAAGCTGCTTCCCCTACATCCATTTGTTCTTTGATGCTCTCGATTAAAAATTGTTTGCAATCCACCGGCTCCTTGATGTGATTCTTTTTCACTTTTTCTTTCAAATCTTCAATGATGTCCATAGTTGCATGAACACCTAAATCACCCATGATTAAGATTTCTTCCAATTCCTCGTAGAAATCATCATCTATATTTGAAAATCCATGAAAAATGCTGTCAATACCTGAAACAATGTTATCTCTCGTTTTTGACAACCCTGATACAAGGCGCCCCCATAGGCCTTTCTTTTCCTCTGACATAAAGCCTCCTAATCATCTAGTTCATGTTCTAATAAGTCTACAGAAACAAGTGCAGATACACCCTTCTCCTGCATGGTAATACCGTACAAGCGGTCTGCCGCTGTCATGGTACCCTTACGGTGTGTAATTACGATAAACTGTGTATGTTTTGTCAGTTTATGTAAATATTTTGCAAATCGGTCTACGTTTGAATCATCAAGCGCAGCTTCAATTTCGTCAAGCAGACAGAATGGAGACGGCTTCAAGTTTTGAATTGCAAACAACAACGAAATCGCTGTCAATGCCTTTTCACCACCGGATAATTGCATCATATTCTGCAGTTTCTTTCCAGGTGGTTGGGCAATAATTCGAATGCCTGCTTCCAGAATATCCTCATCCTCAATAAGTTCCAATGTACCTGTTCCACCACCAAATAATTGCTTGAATACTTTGTCAAACTCCTTATTGATTTCTTCAAAGCTCTCTTTAAACTGTTTACGCATTGCCGCATCCAGTTCTTCAATAATCTGAATAAGTGTCGCTTCTGCTTCAATCAAATCATCATGCTGTGTCTTCATAAACTCATAACGTTCAGACACATTCTTGTAATCCTCGATGGCATTTACATTGACAGAACCAAGTGCTTTGATTTCATTTTTGAGTCTTTGTATTTCTTTCTTCATAAATGCAAGGTCTGTCAAATCTTCGTCACGAAGTTCCATTGCACTGCTATATGTGAGTTCATATTCTTCCCACATATAATTGATTTGCTTTTCAGAAGCTTCTTCATAACCTTCTCGTCTACTATTCAAGCGGAACAATTCCTTATCAAGTTCTGCCATGTGTTTTGACAAATCTTCACGCTTTGCAAGGAATTCCTTATGCATTTTGTTAAGCTCTTCCTTCTTAGCAACAAACTTTTGAATTTCCGCTTCAATATCGGTAAATAATTCTTTCGAATTTTCAATCGTTTGACGAATCTCGGTAATCTGTTCTTCTTTTTTTCGGATTTCTTCTGATGCATCACCCTTACTTGCATCCAATCCAGAAAGCTCTTCTTTATATTTTTCTACTTCCTCCTTGATACGGTCTTCATTTTCAACCATAAATGCAAGTTTTTGTTCATAAGAAGCGTATGATAAATGTACTGATTCAACTTCCTGCAGCTGCTTGCTTTCCAGTTCTCTGGCCTCTTCCAGTTCCTTCTGATTTGTTTCTGAACTTGTATTTAATTCTTGCTCAAATTTCTCAGAATATTCTAATTCAACCAAAATGGATTCGTGGTTATCTTTGATTTCTGCAACCTGTAGGTCTAAATCCTCGCCTTCTCGCTGAATTTGTTTTACAAGTGCTTTTGCGTCAGCTTTTTTCGCTACCACTTGGTCCATATTCATTTTTGCCGTATTTTGAACAACGTATGCCTTTTGAAGCTCTGCTTTCAACTCTTCAATTTTGGCATAATATGATGTACGTTCTTCTTTACAAGTCTCTAAAGCACGTTCCATCTCTTGCATTTCTTTCTTCAGAAGTGCGACTTTCTTTTCGATTTCCTCGATTTCACGCCTTCTGCTAAGAAGATTGCTTGAATTTTTAAACGCACCACCTGTCATCGCTCCGCCCGGATTGATAAGCTCACCTTCCACAGTAACAATACGAAGTGACTGTTTGTATTTCTTTGCAAGCGCAATACCATCATCAATATGTTTCACAACGATGGTACGACCAAGCAGATTTTCAGCAAGCTTTTCGAATTTTGTATCCACATGAACCAAAGAACTTGCAACACCCACTACACCTTTTTCTTTCAAAGCATCGCTTTGTTTCAAGGAATTGCTTCCATTGATACTGGTAAGTGGCAAGAAGGTTGCTCGTCCAAACTTGTTCTGCTTCAAATATTGAATCATACGTTTAGCGGTATCTTCGCTATCAGTTACGATATTTTGAATACTTCCGCCAAGGGCTGTTTCAATTGCAATTTCATAAGCTTTGTCAACCTTGATAATATCAGCAACAACACCAAGAATGCCCTTTTCCTGTTCTCGTCTTTCCATAACTTTACGGATACTGTTTCCATATCCATCGTAACGTTCTGTAAGATTCCTTAAGGATTCCAGACGGGATTCTTCTCTGTGATATGAGACTTCTGAAATACGATATTCTTCGGTTTTTTTACTAATTTCTGCTTGTAACCGTACAATCTCAGCTTCATATTTTTTATTTTCATCCACATATCCAATAATAGTTGATGATATTTCCTTAAGTTCATCCTCATATTTTTTGATAAACTCATCCTGTTCCACAGCTTCACTCTCAGCAGCAATCAATCTCTGATTTAATTCTGCTTTACGAACCTGGATTTGTTCCAGCATGGTATCGAATTTCTGAATATTGGCTTTTGTCAAAGAACGATTGTTCAAAAGCTCAATCAAATTGTTCTTGCTATCTTCCACAGCACCCGCCAGCTCTGCAATACGTGTCTGTGTACGCAAGAGTTCTTCCTGAACCTTCATTTGCTCAGCATTCTTCTCTGCAATCTGAGCTTCTAATTCGTATTTCTCATTTGATAGACTTTCTAACAGTTTCTCACGTTCTTCTAATTCTGTCACAATTGCAACTGAACGTTGAGCCAAATGCTCATCATTCATTCTTGCCGTGTTAATCTGTTCTTTTAAGACTTGGATTTGACCCTCTAATTGCTGCTTTAGCAATGTAGTTTCATTCAACTGACGTTTTGCAGTCTCTAAAGATGCATCAATTTCATCCGTCTGGACCTCAATTGCTTCATATTCTACCTTTGTATTTTCATATTGTGTAGTAGCTGCATCCAGTTCATCCTGGGTAATCTTGATTTTCTCATCAAGAGATGCAATCTCCGCTTTCAAACGTGATGTTTCAAGCAGGAACATATTAATATCATATCTCTTTAATGATTCTTTTTTCTTTAAATATTCTTTGGCAGTTTCAGACTGTTTCTGCAATGGTCCAATCTGTTTTTCGAGCTCTGATAAAATATCCGTCACACGAACAAGATTTTGGCGTTCCTCTTCCAGTTTTTTCACAGACATATTTTTTCGTCTCTTAAATTTAACGATACCTGCCGCCTCGTCAAAAAGTTCACGTCTTTCTTCCGGTTTTCCACTTAGAATTTTATCAATCTGACCTTGTCCAATGATAGAATAGCCTTCTTTACCGATACCAGTATCGTATAGCATCTCATTAATGTCTTTTAGACGACAAACGCTTCCGTTGATAAGATATTCACTTTCCCCAGAACGATACAACTTTCTCGTAATTGTCACTTCATTGTAATCAATTGGTAAATGATGGTCTGCATTATCCATGGTAATAGACACAGTTGCATAACTCAACGGTTTTCTCATTTCCGTTCCCGAAAAGATAACATCCTGCATATTACCTCCACGAAGCTGTTTTACACGCTGTTCACCAAGCACCCAACGTACTGCATCTGCTACATTACTTTTACCACTACCGTTTGGTCCAACAATGCCTGTAATCCCGTTATGAAAATCAAACACGATTTTATTTGCAAATGATTTGAACCCTTGTACTTCAATACTTTTTAAATACATCTTACACCTACTCTTTTCTGAACAGTTATCTTAATTTTAAAATTGCATGATAAGCAGCCTCTTGTTCCGCCGCTTTCTTTGTTCTTCCTGTTCCTTCACCATATGACAAATCGCCGATATATACTTCTACGGTAAACGATTTGTTATGGTCCGGTCCTTCTTCTTTTACAAGCTTGTACAAAACTTGCTTGCCATGTACTCCCTGTACCATCTCCTGAAGGATAGTCTTGCTATCATAAAAGAGCTTCTTATTCTCCAAATCATTTAACACATAATTTTTGATAAACTCTTTTGCATTAGCAAAACCACCATCTATATATATCGCACCAATCAATGCCTCTAAAGCATCTGATGTGACGGAGTCTCTTTTTCTGCCTCCGGTGGTTTCCTCACCTTTTCCAAGCAATAAATACTCACCCAACCCGATTTCTCTTGCACAAAACGCCAAAGACGGTTCACAAACCATGCTTGCACGCATTCTTGTCAATTCGCCTTCTGGAGTCTTTCTGTTAGCAAAAAATAAAAACTCGCTAGAAATTAATTCCAGAACAGCATCGCCCAAAAATTCCAAGCGTTCATTGCATTTATGCTTTGGTATATGTTTTTCATTTGTATAAGAGCTGTGCATCAAAGCAGAAATAAGTAGTTCCTCGTCACGAAAACGATAACCAATTTTGTTTTGTAATTCTTTTAATCTTTCTTGCATATAATCCTCGCTTAAACTCTTTACAAGCGAAAAAGCCCTTTTGGGCTTTTTCGAAATATAATTAATTTACTGCATTTTTGATTTGTTCAACCGCATCTCCAACTGTAACAATCTTTTCAGCGTCTTCATTTTCGATTTCAATATCAAATGCTTCTTCAATTCCCATAATGATTTGGAAAATATCTAATGAATCAGCACCTAAATCATCAACGAAAGTGCTTTCCATTTTTACATCTTCTTCTCCTACATTTAATACGTCAACAATAATCTCTTTTAATCTTTCAAATTCCATTTTTTCTTCTCCCTTTTTTGGATTTTACTCATTTACTTGGATACGTTCACGAATTTTATCGTTTATTTTTTGTTCCTTAAACGTAACACATTGAATAATAGAATTAGACACCTCAATTGCCTTTGAGCTACCGTGTGTCTTCACAACGAGGCCATTCAATCCCAATAACGGCGCCCCGCCATGCTCACTTGTGTCGAAACTCTTTAATGTGTTCTTAAGTGCCGGTAGAGCTAAAGCAGCACCAATTTTACTTTTTAATGTTGACATCAATCCGCTCTTGATTTTTTTAATCAGAACACCTGCGAGCCCTTCATAAAGTTTTAAAATGACATTGCCGACAAATGCTTCACAAACTATAACATCTGCCAACCCTTGTGGGATATCACGCGCTTCAATGCTTCCAATGAAATTGATATCTTCACATTCCTTTAATAGTGGAAATGTTTCTTTTACAAGTGCATTTCCTTTTTCTTCTTCTGCACCAATATTTACAATTGCCACTTTTGGATTTTTAATTCCCACTACATTTTCCATGTAAATAGAACCTATTTTAGCAAATTGTACGAGATGCGAAGATCTAGCATCCACATTTGCACCACAATCAATGAGTAGCGATACTCCATTTGCTGTAGGAATGAGTGGAGCTAATGGTGGCCTTTCGATCCCCTTAATACGACCAACAATTAATTGACCTCCAACGAGAATGGCACCAGAGCTTCCTGCTGAAACAAAAGCATCCGCCTCACCCCGTTTTACCAGGTTCATTGCAACAACAATGGACGCATCCTTTTTTCTGCGAATCGCCATAACCGGTGGTTCTGCTGTTTCAATTACCTCAGATGCATGAATCACCTCTATTTGCTCTTTACTATATGTATACTGAGCAAGTTCCTTTTTTACAACTTCTTCCTGGCCTACTAAAAGTACTTTAATGTCGCTACGTGAATTAACGGCATCTACTGCACCTTTCACAATTTCGCCCGGAGCATTGTCTCCTCCCATAGCATCAACTGCTACTCTCGTAATTTCTGACATATCTATTCCTCCTGACATTAACGTAATTTTACTAAACATTGCCACAAAAATCAATACAATTTGACAAAAAAAAGACGCAAAAGCTTTCACTTTTACGCCTTTTCAACTAATTCACAATTAATCTACAGCTACGATTTCTTTTTTGTTGTAAGATCCGCAAGCCTTGCAAACTCTGTGTGGCATCATTAATTCACCACATTTGCTACATTTTACTAAGTTTGGAGCACTCATTTTCCAGTTTGCTCTTCTTTTATCTCTTCTAGCTTTAGAAGATTTATTCTTTGGACAAATTGACATAGGTTACACCTCCTTAAAATTCTTAAACACATCGCGGATAACTGACATTCTAGGGTCAAGACTTGTATCCTCGCAGTCACAAGATCCCTTATTTAGGTTTTGACCACATACGTTGCAGATTCCCTTGCAGGATTCGCTACACAGAATTTTCATCGGCCATCCTATCAAAATCTCATTATAGAGTAATTTGTCTACGTCAAGATTATATCCGTCAATATAATTTTTTTCATCCATTTCGTCATCCGAAGCATCTTCAGTTTCCTGCAAATTCACATTTTTCATAAATTGTAATAAAAATGGTACTTTCACAGGTTCTAGACATCTGTCGCATGGTATTTCCAATACCAAATCTGTTTCGCCGATAATTGACAACTCTCTTTGCTTCACATGTTTAATTACAATGTGTGCATCCTTTTTATCAACAATCGGAAATCGACCAAATGATGTTTTAAATTCAGTCAATTCCACCGGTACAACCGTGTCTATGGACTTATGA
>JAZNXJ010000046.1:0-126975 GCA_045593805.1 Faecalimonas sp. | reverse complement strand
AAGTGCTTCCAAACGGTCACGCGTAATTGCACCAAGACAACGAACACCAAGTCCTGGACCAGGGAATGGTTGACGATAAACCATAGAGTGTGGTAAGCCAAGAGCTTCACCTACTACACGAACTTCATCTTTATATAAAAGTTTAATAGGTTCTACAAGTTCAAACTTGAGATCTTCTGGAAGACCGCCTACATTGTGATGAGACTTAACTGCTTTTTTACCTTCAGCTGCCTTGATAGATTCCAGAATATCAGGATAGATTGTTCCCTGAGCCAAGAATGTAATATCTTCGAGTTTTCTTGCTTCTTCAGCAAAAACTGTGATAAATTCTTTACCGATAATTTTACGCTTGCGTTCTGGATCTGACACACCTGCAAGTAACCCCAAGAAATGATCAGTTGCATCAACATAAATCAAGTTGGCATCCATTTCATCCTTAAACGTTTTTATAACACCTTCGGATTCGTCTTTACGCATTAAACCATGGTTTACATGTACACAAACCAACTGCTTTCCAATAGCTTTGATTAAAAGTGCTGCAACAACTGAACTGTCAACACCACCTGAAAGTGCCAATAATACTTTTTTGTCACCAACTTGCTCACGTACTGCTGCTACTTGTTCTGCAATAAAGCTTTCAGCAAGCTCTGGTGTCGTGATACGTTCCATTGTATCTGGTCTTTTGTTTGAATCCATTCTTTTTCCTCCTGTCATATGGCAACTGCCAAATATATTTAATTAATAAAGAGTTTGCTTGCAAACTCACGCGCTTGTAAACTGCCACATAAAGCAGTCGACATAGCAACACATGAATCTTATGCAATCTTATTTACATAAAAAACATAAAACAATTATAGTGAATACATGATAAAAAATCAATTATTTTTCGATATATTTTTCTTTCAAATTTTGGATTTCTTTTGTATAAACAGAATTTTGCTTTTGCTGAAGCATACTTCTTCTAATTGTTTCCTTCACTTCATCAAAGTTTGCAACAGTTGCCTCGTTCTTCTTTTCCACTTTAATCAAATGATAACCAAACTGTGTTTGCACCGGACCTACAACTTGTCCGATTTTTGCTGAAAAAGCTGCATCTTCAAACTCTTTTACCATTTGCCCTTTTCCAAACTCGCCAAGGTCTCCGCCTCTTTGTCCGGAAGGACATGATGAAAATTCTTTCGCCGCATCTTCAAAGGTCTTTTCGCCAGCATCAATAGAAGCTAAAATTTCATTGCATTTTCCTTCTGAGTCCACAAGGATGTGTTTCGCACTTACCGTCTCACCCTTTGAGTACATCTGCTTGTTTGCTTCATAGTTTGCCTGCATTTCCTCATCAGTAACAGTGATGCCACCAAGTACTTCGCGCATTGCCATCTGTGCCAAGATATCTCTTTTTGCATTGGCAATAATTTTTGCAAATTCTTCTGTTTCTTCTAATTTTAATTCTTCCCCTTTTTTTGCAAACAAATGTACAGAAATTAATTGTTCTAAGCATTGTTCTTTAAAACGTGGGTCTGCAGCATATTGCTGTTGCTCTCTTGGCATACTTTGCACAAAATAATTGTAATCCTCTTCTGTAATGTTCTGTCCGGCAACCACTGCCAAAATTTCGTTATTCATGTTCCTTTATCTCCTTTGTCTTTATTTTTTCTTTCCAACGCCCTTCTTCGGACAAATGTCATTCAAACAACATTTATCACAGTACGGCGTAGTTCTTGCTGTACAAACTGCCCTTCCATGATATACCAATCTGTGGCAAAAGTCATTACCTTCTTGTGGCGGAATGATTTTCCACAACGCCATTTCCACTTTTTTGGGTTCTGTAATCCCATCCACAAGTCCCATTCGATTGGTTAAACGAATGCAATGAGTATCGGTTACGATGGCAGGCTCGCCAAAAACATCCCCCATAATAAGATTTGCACTCTTTCTTCCAACTCCCGGAAGTGCCAATAACTCATCAAAGGTTTTTGGAACTTGACAATCATATTTATCCCGCAAAATCTTCATGCAGGCACTGATATCCTTTGCCTTGCTTCTTCCTAATCCACAAGGGCGGACAATTTCTTCGATTTTATCCACATCGGCATCGGCAAGAGACTTGACATCCGGATATTTCTCATACAATTTTTCTACAATAATGTTGACTCTTTCGTCGGTACACTGAGCAGCAAGTCGGACACTCACCAAAAGCTTCCACGCCTCATCATAATCCAATGAGCATTCTGCGTCCGGATATTCCTTGCGCAAGCGCTCAATAATTTCCTCTGCCAGCAATTGCTTTTTCGTCTTTCTAGCCATTAATTTTGTTCTCTCCCCTTTTATTTATTACTATTTTCACAATAGCATATGCTAATGCACTGCATACAAATCCAATGACGAAGCCACCAAGAATGTCTGTCGGATAGTGTACACCCACATACAATCTGGACAATGCTACTAGCGTTGCTAAAAACAGTGCAGGGACACCTATCTTTTTCGGCACCCAGCGATACAAGGCAAACATCGCTGCAAAGGAACCGCCGGAATGTCCGGATGGGAAGGAACGATACGGTGAAACCCCACCAACTAGTGGCTCAATGAGTTCATTTACCACAAATGGTCTTGGTCTTGCAACCAGTCCTTTTAAAACCACATTGATTGTCAAAAAATCAAACAAAAGGGAAACCAACACAGTAAATCCAATTGGTCTCGTCTTCTTAAAAAATAACAGAATAATTCCCATAGCAATCCAAAGATAGCCTTCGTCTCCAAGATGGGTGATAAACTGCCAAAATACATTACCAACCGGTCCCCTTATATTTTCTTGTATCCACAGTATAATCCCTGATTCAAAAACGTTCATACACAATCCTCCTCAAAGCCTTTTTCTCAAAACTACTGTTCTTCAATAACCTCACAATACTAGTTCGTTACATCTGCTTTCGTACAATCTGATACTCATCACCGAACTGGTAATACGGACATTCCTTAAAATCGCCCTTTATAAAACGATACATTTCATCCTCATCCAGATTCTTGGTACAGACATAATATTCATATTCTTCATCGTATTCATAGTTCATACACGTTTCACAATTACTCGCCATCGTCGTTTTCTCCCCCCAATGCATCTGGCATATCTGCAAATATGTTGAAGCATAAGCATAATGCAAATTGCTCTCAAACATTGTATCACAAATTCCCCATACAAAACATTGTTTTTTCCATTTTTCTATGCTATTCTTAATATATTGTAAGAGGAGGAATCGATATGAAGTTTATGATCAACGAATCCGCAGAAAACTATTTGGAAACTATTTATGTACTTAGTAAGGAACTACCGGTGGTTCGTTCTGTTGATATAGCAAATGAGCTTGGCTTTAAAAAATCAAGTGTCAGTGTTGCCATGAAGAATCTTCGTGAGAAAGAACATATTACCGTAACGGATGCGGGCTTTATTTATTTAACCGATTCCGGAAAACGTATTGCAGAAATGATTCATGAACGCCATGAATTGTTGACAGCATGGCTTACGAAGCTGGGTGTGCCGGAAGACATCGCCTCTGAAGATGCCTGCAAGCTGGAACACGTACTTAGCAAAGAAAGCTTTGAAGCAATTAAAAAACATGCAAATCAATATAAATAAAAAAAGCGGGAAATCCCGCTTTTTTTATTTCTCGAGTCGGCTGCTGCAGTTCAATTTACAACTGTCGCAATTGCAAGAGCATCCGCTGCAACCGCCACCTTTTTTATGATTTTCCCACATGGAGCGAATCACCAATGCAACGATAATTCCAAGAACAGCTAAAACAATAACATCACCCATTTGTGTTTCCTCCCTTCACCGCTTTTATTTTTGTTTCTCCGGCGCCTTATATCCTCTACGGAAAATCAAGTACAAAAGTACCACTAATGCAACACCCGCAATAATTGTGAATACGCTGACTGCTGCTTCCCCTGTAACAAGACCAGCAAGTTGATATACAATCAAAGCAATTACATAAGCAAATCCGCACATGTAGAGAATGGTTCCCCATGTCCATTTTGCACTTCCCATTTCACGCTTGATTGCACCGATTGCTGCGAAGCACGGAGCACAGAGCAAGTTGAAAATCATGAAGCTATATGCACGAACCGGACCAAAGTCTGCTGCAACCATCTTCCAGATTTCATCTCCGGATTCACTAAGCTCACCGGCAAAGTTATAAAGTGTACCAAATGTCATAACCACTTCTTCTTTCGCGATTAAGCCTGTCACAGTCGCAACAGTGGCCTTCCATGCCATATCTCCCATCCATCCAAGCGGATAGAAAATCCAAGCAAATAATTTACCGATATTGGCCAAGAAAGAAATGTTACTGTCATCCACAGCCGTAAATGCGCCATCCACATATCCGTAGCTTTGTAAGAACCAGAGTACAATAGAACTTAATAGTACAATTGTCGTCGCTCTCTTCACGAAATCCCAGCCTCTATCTAAGGTAGAACGGAACACGTTACGTGCTGAAGGCAAATGGTATGCCGGGAGTTCCATTACAAATGGAGCCGGTTTTCCAGCAAATGCTTTGAATTTCTTCAAAATTATCCCTGAAAATACAACCGCTAATACACCAATAAAAAATGCAGAAGTAGCAACTAATGGTGAATTTCCAAATACAGCACCTGCGAACAGACCAATAATCGGCATCTTCGCACCACATGGAATAAATCCGGTTGTCATAACTGTAATCTTACGGTCGTTTTCCTGTTCAATGGTACGGCTCGCCAAAATTCCAGGCACTCCACAGCCTGTCGCAACAAGCATTGGAATAATCGATTTACCGGATAAACCGAATTTACGAAGTACACGGTCCATAATAAATGCAACACGCGACATATATCCAACATCTTCTAAGATAGATAACAAAAGTGAGAGTACCAAAATCTGTGGCACGAAACCGAGAACCGCACCAACACCGGCTACAACACCATCCATGACAAGCCCATATACCCATCCACTCACACCAAGTGCAGACAAGATTTTATCAAACAGGTTTGGTACCCATTCACCAAATAGCACATCATTTGCCCAATCTGTACCCATTGTACCAATTGAGAATGGAAAACTTCCCATCGCAATGGCATACATCAAGAACATGATTCCGGCAAAAATCGGCAGTGCCAGAACTCGATTTGTAACAATACTGTCAATTTTATCAGAAAGGCTCATGGCATGTTTCGCCGCTTTCTTCTTCACAGCTTTTGTAATCACATTAACAATATAGGTATAACGTTGGTCAGCGATAATAGACTCTGCATCATCATCCATCTCATTCTCACAGTCAACAATATGTTTCTCCAAATGTTCCAGAACATCCTGCCCCAGATTCAATTCCTTTTGAACCACTTCATCACGTTCAAACAATTTAATTGCATACCAACGAAGATAGGTTGCATCTACGATTTCATCAATTTCCTCTTCAATATGCGCCAAGGCATGCTCTACACTTCCGTTAAACACATGTGGTCTTGGGCCATGCACGTGATTCTTTGCAAGCTCTACAGCCTTCTGGGCCACTTCCATTCCGCCCTCGCCCTTCAAGGCACTGATTTCCATACAAACACATCCAAGCGCTTTACTAAGTTTCTCTAAATCAATGACATCTCCGTTCTTACGAACCAAATCAATCATATTTACCGCAACAACAACCGGATACCCCAACTCAATTAACTGGGTCGTCAAATACAGGTTACGCTCGATATTGGTACCATCCACAATATTCAAGATTGCATCTGGATGTTCATTCACCAAATATGTACGAGTCACCACCTCTTCCGGTGAATATGGTGACAAAGAATAAATACCTGGTAGGTCCTGGATTGTTACATCCGAATGCCCTTTTAAAGAACCTTCCTTCTTCTCAACCGTGACTCCCGGCCAGTTTCCAACATATTGATTCATACCTGTCAGCGCATTAAATAGTGTTGTTTTACCACTGTTAGGATTTCCTGCTAACGCAATTTTAATTTTCATAAGTCCTTCCCCTTTCTGCACCACAAAATTATTCTACTTCTATCATGCTCGCGTCAGCCTTGCGCAATGTCAATTCATAGCCGCGTAAATTTAATTCCATCGGATCCCCTAATGGTGCCACCTTACGAACATAGATTTCTACACCCTTGGTAATTCCCATATCCATGATACGTCGTCTTACCGGACCATCGCCGTGCAGTTTCACAACAGTTGCAGTTTCATTTACCTTTACATCTTTTAGAGTCTTCATCGTTACTCTCCCTTCTCCTCTACCAGTAGTTAGTGCTGACTAACCACTGGGCCTTTTTATATCCCTGGCAGTTTGTGTCAGGGATATGTTTAGTTGAATATTTGAAACTTCAATTAGTTAAGACTAACTCTAAACTAGAGATTAACACCGAATTTCTTCGGTGTCAAGCATTTTTCCATAATTTTCTATATTTTCTATATTTGATGATTTTATATATACGCATTCAAAACCCGAAATACTTATCAATCCCGTTTGCAATTCCCTGTACCATGTTATTCTGAATGGTCTCATCCTGCATCATGCGGTCTTCCTGGGCATTACTCATGTATCCGAGTTCAACAATCGTAACCGGTACGGTACTCCAGTTAATTCCTGTCATGGTGTCACTGGTAAACACACCACGATTTTTAAAACCGGTGGCTTGGCAGTAGGCATCTATGATGCACCTACTCAGGCTGATACTTGCTTTTGACAAATGACTCACATACGGATTCTTTGCCGATGGGGCGTAAGTTTCCGCACCGCGCACACTGGAATTAGAAGAACCGTTTCCATGAATACGAACAGCAATATCGGCACCCACACTGGTTGCATACTCTGCTCTTTCCTTATTACTAATATTCACATCATGGGTAGAACGTGTCATGTAAACCGTATATCCACGATTTTCTAATTCTGTCTTTAGTTTCAAACTCACGTTGAGATTCATAACATATTCCGCAACCTTGGTTGCCACACCGGTTGCTCCACTAGTTACTCGCGCCTTCATAGTTGAGGAACCTGGTCCGTTTGGCTCTTTCGCACTGTCCCCACGAAGCTGGTGTCCCGGGTCTATCACAACCACCGCACTATTCGGGTCACGGTGTTGTCCGGGAATCGCCTCCACCTTCGGCACCTGCGGCCCTGCTGACGCTTGTTCCTTCTTGGCCTGTGCCTCCGCTTCCTCTTTTGCCTTTTTCGCCGCTTCCGCCTCAGCCTTTTCCTTAGCAATCTTGTCTATTACAGCTTGGGTTTCCTTCTGCGCAAGTTGTCCCATTTGAGATGCCGTGCCATTTTCCACCTTGCCGCCGCTCACTGTCTGCTTTGCGCAGCCTGTAAACAGAAAACAAGTAATTGTCAGGAAACACAAAATTAACTTCATCTTTTGATTTGGAACTACACTTCTCTTTTTCCTTTGTTCATCCATCTACGTTTCTCCCCGAGTATTTGATAGCTCTATTGTATCCCAAACAGAAACTAAATAACAAGACCTATTGTCCAAAATCTGTACAGCAAATTCTTTATCATGTTTTCGTTGCCATTTTTTCCAAATTTCATTATAATAAAACCCGGTTATAAAACATAGAAACGAAAAGAGGAATGAATATGAATATACTAAAGGAAAACTTAAATGCCGCGCGGGAACATGCTCTTGATTTCTTACGCTGGATTATTCTTGCAATCATCACCGGCTTTGTTGTTGGTGGCGTTGGCATTTTATTTGTGAAGGGATTAGGATTGGCAAATAATTTCCGCGGTGCACACCCTGAGATTATCCTGGGTCTACCGCTTGCCGGACTTGCTCTTGTTTTTCTTTATAAGATAAGTAATTATGAAAATGATAAAGGAACCAATTTGGTGATTTCCACGCTGCATGCAGAATCGCAAATCCCATTCCGTATGGCACCACTGATTTTTGTTGCTACGATTACAACGCATTTGTTTGGTGGCTCTGCAGGCCGTGAAGGTGCTGCCCTGCAACTGGGTGGAAGTATTGGGAATCAGTTGGGACGTTGGTTCCGTTTGGACGAAGACGATACACGCCTCATCGTAATGTGTGGTATGAGTGCTGCTTTTTCCGCAATCTTCGGAACACCACTTGCCGCAGTGATCTTTGCCATGGAGGTGGCTACCATCGGTGGAATGCAATACGCTGCCTTTGTTCCATGTATGTGCGCTTCTCTGGTTGCATCCACTTTTGCGACATCCATGGGGTGCCACGCTGAAGCCTTTACAATTACAGAGCCGGTTGATTTTGCTGTTGTACCGGCACTTTTGATTGTAGTACTCGGCATCCTATGTGCACTGATCAGCGTTTTCTTCTGCCAGGCACTACATAATTCCGGACATATATTTAAAAAATATTTACCAAACCCATACCTTCGCATTGCAGTAGGTGCACTTGCAATCATCTTGCTGACTATCATTTTACAAACCTCTGCTTACAGCGGAGCGGGTGTGAATCTGATTGAAGAAGCCTTCTTGGGCGAAGCACCGAAAATGGCTTTTTTATGGAAGATTATTTTTACAGCCATAACCTTAGGCGTTGGATTTAAAGGCGGGGAAATTGTTCCTTCCTTCTGTATCGGCGCAACCTTTGGTTGCCTCTTTGGCACGTTAGTTGGTTTATCCCCTTCCTTATGTGCCGCAGTTGGTATGGTGGCTGTATTCTGTGGTGTAACGAACAGCCCAATTACTTCACTGGTTATTGGATTTGAAATGTTTGGATTCGATTGTATGAAATACCTGCTTATTGGAGTTGCAATCACCTACATGCTCTCCGGCTATACAGGACTTTACTCTGAGCAGACGATTTTACAGTCAAAATTCAAGACACAGACGATAAATATTAAAACTCACTAGGGTTCTTTTGCGCTGTGGTCTACCCATGATCCATTTATTTAAACTACATGGTAAGAAAAATATAGCAAAGTATCTAATAAATTCTACCCATAAGTATATCCTACTAGATTGATGGTAAGAAATTTTCATCAAAAAGGACCTAAATTTCTTACCATTAATTAGATAAATCCTCTTATGGTAAGAAATTCAGGTCATATACATATAATTCATGCAGTGCTCTTGTGGCACTGATATATTTAAATTGAGAATAAAACGGATTATCCTTTTCTCCCCCAAGAACAAATACCTGATCAAATTCTAGGCCTTTTGCAAGATAATAGGTGGTAACCGTTATCCCTCTGCAAAATTCGGAACTGTCCCTGTCAATGTAGAATACATCCTCTCGGTGCTGCTTTAAGTACTTGTATGCAGCCTTTGCTTGGGTCTCCGTCATGGTGAGAATTGCTGCGGTTTCATACTTATCCGTACCCACAGACACCTGATTTAACACCTCCTTAAGTCCTTCTTTTTCTGAAGAAACCACCCGTTCTACCACCGGTTTCCCGTGGCGTTCCAAATATTCGATACCTGTAAGTCCCGTGATATTAGATGCATACTCCGCAATCTCTAACGTATTTCGATAGCTACGTTTCATTTCTATCTTACGAATTTCCTTCCCAAAAATCTTTGGCAAGAATCGAAGTACATCCTGCGGTCTGTCATCCACAGTCTGAGCCTTATCCCCCAGAATTGTCATGTTGCAAGAGAACATATTTTGAAGGATTACATACTGCAAGTAAGAATAATCCTGCATCTCATCTATAACCAGATGCCGTATATTCTGATGCTTTTTCATAGCACACAAACGATGCTTCAAATATAAAATCGGATACACGTCCTCGTAAGAAAGAACTCTATTTTCCAATGGCACATCCAGAATCGTCGGGAATCCATTTTCCTCCAAAATCCAATTGTAGATTATATAAATGTCCATGGTTTCATACATACCCATAAACCATTCTCGAATGAGGGCCCTCTCTTCCTCCTCAATGCTTCTTCGCGCCAAGGTCTCGTATTCGTCCAAGACATATTCCATGACGGCCTCCATACGAGATAACAACGGGTGCTCCGTAAATTTAAAATAAAATAGCTGCACCAACTCTTCTGCCGTCTTGGCAAAACCACGGTATTCAAACGTCTTGAAATTCATCAAGTCATCTTCTAAGAGCACAAGGAACGCTTCCACCGCGCCCACAAAGTCTTGTGACTGCTTCCAATGATATCTCTCCTCCGCCTCAGCGTCCGAGTGTTGCATGCGGTTTTCAATATGATGATAACGGTCCTCACAGTCTGCAACTACGTCTTTCAGCTCCCGATACGCAAACAAGTCAAAACTCATTTCCTGGATGTGTTCCTCTCCCAATTCCGGAAGCACGTGAGAAATGTAATCCGAGAACACGCTGTTTGGAGAAAGGATTAAAACATTCGAGGATTTCAGTCTCTCTCTATCATGATAAAGCAGATATGCAATACGATGAAGCGCCACAGAAGTCTTTCCGCTTCCGGCTGCTCCCTGAATTGCCAGCACCTTGTCCTTGGTATTTCGAATGATAGCGTTTTGCTCCTTCTGAATGGTGCTTACAATATTCTTCAGTTGCACGTCACCATTATTCCCCAGCTCTTGCTTTAATATATCATCATCAATTTTGACATCACTCTCAAACTCGTAAATCATCTTGTTATTACGAATCTTATACTGCCACTTAGAGAGAATCTCTCCCTCCATCATGCCGCCCGGTGCTTCATAAGAAGCTTCCCCTTTGTCATAATCATAGAAAAGCCCGCTTACCGGAGCTCGCCAATCGTAAATCAGTGGTAATCCACCTGTACGTTCTGCAAAGTTACCGATGCCAATATAAAAGTCTTCTGCCGTATCTTCTCCATCATACTGAAACTCTACACTTCCGAAAAATGGTGAACCCGCCATCTTCTTCAAACGCTCCAGCATCTTTCGATTCTCGGTATTCGCATTCACCTGATTTAAAAGCGCACGCTGATTATCAAAATCCTCGTAGCCATACTGGTCCATCTCGGTATAGTTTTCCCAGTAGTAGTCATTCATGCTCTCGATATCCTTCTGAACCGCAAGAATCGTAGCACTCATATCATGTATCTTTTTATTCAGTTTTTCCGAAACCAGTTTTAAATGCTCTCTTCCCTTGCTCATTGGATACTATTATACCTCATTGCCGGAGGTTTCCCCTTTCTCCCAAGTCACCGCGTTCTCCAGCGTGGTCTGGCTAATCGCACTTAATGCCTCCTCTGTAAAAAAACCCTGGTGGGAAGTAATAATTACATTTGGAAAGGAAAGTAAACGTGCCGTGGTAGAATGCTCCAGAATCTCATCCGATCGGTCCTCAAACACATTTGCTCCTTCCTCTTCATATACATCCAAACCTACCGCAAAAAATTTATGTGCACGGATTCCTTCAATTAAGTCATCGGTCTTCACCAGTCCACCACGGGATGTGTTGACAAAAATTACTCCGTCCTTCATTTTTTGAATCGTATCTCGATTAATTAAATGATAGGTTTCCTCCGTCAATGGACAGTGAAGCGAAACCAAATCGCTCTTTGCCAGCAATTCATCAAGCGTCACATACTCTACAAAGTCAAGAGACGGATTCTTGTAGACATCATATGCCAGCACCTTCATGCCAAACCCGTGACAAATGCGAGCCATCGCCGCACCAATTTTACCAGTACCCACAATTCCTGCCACCTTTTGATAAAAATTAATCCCCATTAATCCGCCAAGACTGAAGTCATTTTCACGAACCTTAACATAAGACTTGTGTACATGTCTATTGGCTGCAAGAGCAAGCATCATGGCATGCTCAGCAACAGCCTCCGGTGAATACCCCGGTACACGAAAGACCTTGATACCAAAGCGTTTGGCCGCATCCAAGTCCACATTATTAAAACCAGCGCATCGCATAAGAACGAGATGTACTCCATTTTCATGAAGCACCTTTAACGTCTCATCCCCCACATCCGAGCTTACAAAGGCACACACCGCATCGTAACCCTTGGCCATTACGGCTGACTTCGGCGCAAGGTCCCCTTTAACATATTCAATTTCGATTCCCAGAAAATGAGAAAGCTGTTGTTCAAATGACACTCTGTCATAATTTTTTGTATCGTAAAATAAAATCCGCATAATAAAGTCCTCCTATGACAATCCACCTATAACAAATATTATAATCTGCCATAGGTGGAATTATCCATCTAATATCCAATTACAAGCCCAAACAATAGCAATCCGCTGGTAAGCAGTAAATTAAGCATCTGGAACTTCCAGCTCCATTTTGCCCATTTTCCATAGCTTACATCCGCAAGTCCCAAACTGATGAGCAGAACCGGATTGGTTGGATAAAATACATTCGAAAATCCATCCCCAAATGCATATGCCACCACACAAAGCTGTGCTGAGATTCCAAATACTTCAGCAACCGGTACAAGCAGCGGCATTAGTAAAAATGCTTTCGCTGAACCGGAGGAAATAAAGAAATTCATCACCAATGCGATGAGATAAATAAATAAAATAACCGACCATTTCGGCAAGGTTTCCGCAACATTGATTGCACCGCCTAAAATGGTATCCAGCACATTTCCTTCTACCATCGTGTATTTGATGGAGTTCGCCATCAGAATCATAAGTACTGCCGGAAGCACGCTTGTCAAACCGTGCCAGAACATACTTCCAAGGTTATCTCCGCATTTTGAAATGACACTCGCAATCATCCCTGCAAATAGGAAGGTCAATGCCACGATGATCATGGTGTAATCTTGAAGCGCCGTAACGACAACCGAACTTAGAACCACCGCAATTCCCACACACATCAAGGTAGCAAAGCACACAAGCCCTTTGTTCATTTGCTTGTTATCTACAAATTCTTCTTCGTCTACTTTTGTGTCCATCGGTTTTTCAATCCGCTTTGCATACCGGGACAAGAATCCTAACAACAGTGCATAGATAAGAATAAATGCAACTGCTCGAAACCACATGCCTGAAAACATCGGCAGCCCAGCCAACTCTTGTGCAACACCAACGGTAAATGGATTACAGATACCGGAGGCAAAACCACAGCCAATTGCAAGCAAGCTCATGCCAAGTCCAACCAGCGCATCCCATCCCAAACGGATTGCCAATGCAACTACAATTGGAACCAACGGCACACATTCTTCAAAGGAACCGATAAAGGCTCCCATCGCCATGAAAAAGAGGGTCACTAGCGCCAACAGCTTGTATCTTTCTTTTCCATATCTGTATGTAATCTTATCCAACATGTATTTCATCAGTCCGCATTTTTCCAGACAGTTAAATACACCGCCAATTACCAGCAAAAATGCAATTACTGCTATGAGCGATACATTATCTTCCCCGCCTAGCACCAACACCGGTGATAGGGCCCATTTCCAAAATGGAATCTCCCCGCCTGGTACAATAAATGTCAATACATAAGTCATTGTCATTAATACGAATAAAACTGCGATTGCAGTAATAAACGATTTCACACTAATATTTAAACCTTTTTTCTCTGTTTTGTTTTCCATAATCTATATCTTCTCCTTATTCTGCCTCAAACTTCTTGCACTGATAGCGAGGTTTCCCTTTACTTTTCCTTCCATACTCAATGGCCTCAGTCGGGCATCCGCAGATGCATGCCATACAGTGCGTACATTTGTCACCCCAAACTGGCTTTCCGTCTTTGATGGTAATGTTATTCATTACACAGGATTTCTCACATTTCTTGCAGTCAATACATGCATCTGTCACATAGAAAGGCTTTGCCTTTACAAAAAGCTTGTAGAAGATAGGATTTAAAGGACCTGACTTGATTTTATCCATCAGTTTTACCTTTACCGGTTCAAAAGCTCTGATGCTACAAATCATGTTCGCGCCTTTTCTCAATGGCCTCTTAGCGATGCGGACAATTTTCTCAGCGACCTCCTCCGTTGGCACATCAAACATGGCTATGTAGTTCTCCGGCATCACAACAGGCATAACTCCTTTAAATCGAAAATTCTTTTCTTTACACAACTCCTCTAGATATTCACCTGCATTTCCAATATCACTACCACAAGTCAGGAAAAAGTACGCATCTCTCTCGCCTCTCAAGCTTGCAGTCCTAATAAATTTTTCAAAGATGTGAGGCAATCTCCAACAATAGGTAGGTGAGACAAATACCCAGGGCTCGTCCGAGAAGAAATCCGGAGCAATGCCACTTCTCATATATTTGAACGCATCCACTACTTCGTCGTCCATGATAGAGCCGAGATATTCTGCACAATATCTGCTGTTTCCGGTTCCGGAATAATAGATTATCATTCGGCTTCCTCCTCATCTTCTGACTCTTCGCCCATAAGACGTAAGATATCATCAATTTCCTCTTCTGTCATTCCCATATAAACCGCCAACTCGTCAATGGTTACTTTTCGTCCAAGTTCTTCTGTCAGCGCCTTGATACTTTCGTCAAGCATGGTGACTTTTTCAACCATTTTATTGTCTCGGCTTTTGACTTCTGTATGTTCTTCAATCAGCATCTGGATGCATTGCTTCACTTGATTGACAATTGTTTCGTGTGCTGTAGCCACATCCACAAGCATGTCCAATCCCAGAATAAGTCCCATGTTTCCTTCTTGAATGATATCACCCAAAAAGATTTCCGGATGATGCATCTCTTTTGCAATCTCTACCACTTCTTTTAAATAAAGTTCTGTCAGACGATTTTTCGCAGATGCATCTCCGCCTATGATTTTCTGAAACAGGCTTTCTCTCTCCCCTGCTTTATCTTCTTTAAAAGCCTCTAAATCATTGAGATACTCTTTTAAATAGGCTTCCTCTTCCTCTGTGTATGTAACCTTTTCCTCTGGCGCTTCTGTCATCTTGATATAGCCTTTCACGACTACCTTTTGAGCCAAAAGATAGTCGAAGACTAATTCTAACTGTTCTTCCGTCAAAGCAGCATCTGTAAAATATGCTTTTACTTCATCTATTGTAATCTGGTCACCCTGACCTTTTGCCACTGCAACCAATCCGTTTAGTTTCTTTAAAAATTCTGCTCTTGCTTCCATAGTGCCCTCCCTGTATTCTCCAGCGTACTTCTATTATGTCACAATTACGGTCTGATATCCACTTCTTTTTAATCTTTGTTCTAATCTGCTTGCTTCATCAATGGTTCTGAAATCACCTACACGCACTCTGTAGAATCCGTCTCCGTATTCAATTCTTGCCGGAAAATCCATTTCCATTAATTCTTCCTGCAAATTTCTTGCATACATTTGGTTGCGGAAAGCTCCTGTCTGTACAGAATAGCGTGTCTCGAGGGTGTCAGGTGCCCCTGGCAAAACTGCTATGGTTTCGATAATACCATCTGCAATGGCTCGTGCTATGGCGTCAAAATTTTCATCAAAGAGTTGGTTGTCTGTGTCAGAATTGATAAATCCTACTTCTACAAGAACTGACGGCATTCTGGTTCGGCGAAGGACAATGAGATTTGGTCTTGCTTTTACTCCTAAGTCCACAAATCCAATAGTCTCCAACTGCTCATTGATATTCTGCGCCATTTCATATTTTACACCGGATAAATCATATACCAAGCTTTCTACGCCTGAAACAACATTATCCTCCGGAAAAGAATTTCTGTGAATGGATACAAAAAAGTCTACTGCTGCTTCATTTGCAAGCTGAGCCTTTTCAAATGGTGTCTGATATACGTCTGTAGTTCTTGTGTAGAGTGTTTGAATTCCGTTAGCCTCCAAGATTGGACCAATGGCAAGGACAAGCGCAAGTGCATCATCCTTTTCTTGTCTGCCCTCATAAACTGCACCTGGATTGGCACCACCGTGCCCTGCATCTAACATTACTGAATATGGCATGATATTGCTCCTTTTTACTGGTTCTGTTTTAGTATATGCGTCAGATGCCTGTTTGTGAAACATCAAGGTTTTTCTCCTTGCATCGTTACAGAAATCATGCTATGCTCTGTCTGAACCAAACTTCTAGGAGACTGCAAACATGATTAAATTAATTGCAAGTGATATTGACGGCACATTGTTGCCGGAAGGTACGAAGGAATTAAATCCTGAAATATATGATCTCATCTTAGAACTAAAAGAACACGGTATTCATTTCGTCGCTGCGAGTGGCCGCCAGCTAGAGAGCCAAATGTTGCTTTTTACACCTGTAGTTGACCACATTTCCTATATTTCTGAAAATGGTGCCATGTGTCAGCTTCACGGGAAACGGCATGTAGTTTCTGAGTTTGACCGCCATTTAGCAATGCATATCATTGAGGAATTGAACAAACGACCAGAATGCAAGGTGACTATTTCCACTCCGAGTACTCAGTATATAAAAAGTGGGGATTATGATTTTTATAAGCATATGACAACGGAGTTGAAATATCATATCACGGTCATTGACTCCTTGATAAATATCAATGAACCTATTCTTAAGATTGCCTTTTTAGATACGGTGAATCACGAGGAATCCTTCGAATATTTCAATGCATTGTTCGGAAAGAAAATTAAAGTTGTAAATGCTGGAAACCTCTGGATTGACTTTATTCCGTTCGAATCCAACAAAGGAACCGGATTAAAGTTTGTATTGGAGCAGTTAGGCTTAACACCTACTGAAGCAATTTGCTTCGGTGACCAGCAAAATGATATTGAAATGTTGGAATATACAGAGACAAGTTATGTGATGGCGCATTCCAAACCAGATGTGCAGAAACATGCGACGAATATTACAGAATCCGTTGAGAAAACATTACGAGAACTAATCAAAACGCTCCAGTAACAAAATTACCGGAGCGTTTTCCATATAGCCTCACATATATCTACCTCTTATTTAATCTTTACTACTTTGCGGTCATAGGTCACAAGTCCATTCACTTCCTCTTCCACATCAGACAGTTGTGTATAAACCACGCCACTAAGACCTTTTTCAACGAGTGGCATTACCTGCCCTTCATATAACTCATGATAGGCATTTGACACATCCTTTAACGTATCGAATTTCTTATATCCAAAAATACGTTCCACGCTGGAGTGCCCTGCTATGTGGCAGGCATATCCGCCATATTCAGAAATGACAAATGCACGTTTTTCGTCTTTTTCCACTTTCAGTTTGCGAAAATAATTATGCACGCTATTGAAATCTCCTGCTTTCTGGTCGAACCAGCCACTAGCATGGTCGACGGTTCTTGTAGGATCCTGAGACTTCACATCTTCCGCTATTCGTGCTGCATCGAACTGTCCCCAAGCCTCATTAAACGGAATCCATGTAGAGATAGAAGGTACGTTATATAAATGTTCAATGGTACCTTTGCACTCCTCTTCCCAGAGTCTGCGTCCTTCTTCGGCTTTTCTGGAGAACATATGATATCGATTATCTTTAATCACACGCCCCAGCCCTGGTATCGCTGTCGGCATATAGCATACCCACGCCATATTATAAGTGGTTCCGCCATTCACCATATCCTGCCATACAATCATTCCCAAACGGTCACAATGATAATACCAGCGAAGTGGTTCAATCTTAATATGTTTGCGAATCATATTAAATCCTGTTTTCTTCGCCAGTTCAATATCATAGACAAATGCCTCATCGCAAGGTGCTGTCATAAGTCCATCCGGCCAATAGCCTTGGTCTAGCAGACCATTTAGGAAGTACGGTTTATGGTTTAAACAAAATCTTGGTGTTCCCTTTTCATCCCTCTCGACAGTGAAGGAACGCATTGCAAAATAACTGTGAATCTCGTCACAATCTGCTTTTAAGGTGAAATCGTACAGGTGCGGCCCCTCCGGGCTCCATGATTTAAATTTACCATCCGTAAATTTGAGAACAAGCTCTTGCTTACCGTCCGTTGAAACCTCAAGTGTCTCATACTGAGCCTCTTTATCCTCTAAATCAATGTGTATGGTATCAAAATTCACATCAGAATTAAGCTCTATTCTCACACATGCCGCATCATAATCCGGTGTGATTTTTAAGCTTTTCACATAGTTCTCCGGAACCCATTCATACCACACGCTTTGCCAGATTCCGCTTTGTGCTGTATAAAACATCCCCCCACGCTTCAGGGTCTGTTTACCGCGGGTATGATAAGAAGTATCGCTATCATCCTGAACTCTTACCTGTAGTATGCAAGAAGCATCTGAAACAAACTCCGTAATATCCACCTCAAAAGGTAAATATCCGCCATAATGTTTTGCCACTTCCACACCATTTACATAGACAACTGCCTGCTGGTCTATTGCATCAAAATGAAGAATGCAACGTTCTTTCTTGTCTTTCATCTGGCATTCTTCTTTTGTAAATGTCAAAACTCTCTGATACCAAAGATATTCATTTGGCTGCAGTTGTCGTCCTACCCCGGACAAATATGCCTCCGGTGAAAATGGAACTAATATTTTCCCTTGACTCTCAAAGGAATATTTGACACTTTGAGGCACAATAGCATAATCCCATTCTCCATGTAGCATTTGAAAATGTTTTCTCTCTAGCTGTGGGCGTGGGTACTCCTGCCAGATGTGCTCTTTGTCCAGCTTTTCACCCCATGTGGTAGTAAGCCGAATCAGGGTGTCGTCTGCATGCTCCTTATGTATATTTGCTAACGCATCCTTTAGTCGCATTCTTTCTGTTTCTCCTCTTTTTTTTCTTTGCAACTTTTGATGATTTTTTTAGTCACTTTCACGATCAGAACAATAATTCCCGTCAAGATTGCAAGAACTACAAGAACCAGGGCGATAATGATAAAGAAAAATTTATTTGGTTTCTTTAATAAATCACCTATCTTTTTGCTGTCTTCTACAACTTTTCTACCTTCCTCTTTGGCATACTTCGCTGGTACATTTCCAATACCATCCCCATCCGTATCTTCAAAAGAAGTCATATACTCTGCGATGGCTGCCCATGCTTTGAGCTCGGTGCCTTCTGTTGTCATAATCACCGCATCTTCATATCGCTCAACCGGTGTTCCATCTGCAAATTTCGGCACAATGGAAAGAAGTCCGTAGGACAAATCTGTAACACCGCCTAACATCTGCGAAGTGTAGAAATCGGTTACCACACGGTACAGCTTATCATCCTCAAGTTCCACACGCTTTTCATCATTGTCCCAAAGATAAACATCCGTTACCTTATTTAAAATCATACGATTTGGATTGTAGTTCCAGTACAAACCATCTGTATAAAGTCTTGCTGTTGTCATCAAATCGGAAATGCTGGCGTCAATTTCTGCAGCCATCTTTAATTCCGCACCTGTCAAATAGATGCTGATTAATGGGTATCCCGGAATACCATCCTCTCCAAGTCCCAACGAGAAGGAATGGAATATATTTTCCGGAGTAATATTCCCTTTTGCATAGGAGTCACGAATTACCCCTGCCGGAACAACTGCTACATCTACAGGATGTGGGTCAGAATCAGACATTTTCGCAACAGCATATGTATAGGAATCTGCCATAATACTTCCCAAATTTAATTCCGTATGTAAGGCAGACGCGTCACTGCTGGTAGCAAAATCGATTTCATTGGTACAAAGAACTTGATTTCTTGTATAGCCAAACTTGTCAAGATATTTGCTGTCCACCATGTTCATAAATCCATCTACTTTTTCCTGTGTTGCTTTGTCAGGTTCAATAGATGTATCCACGGTAATTAATTCATAGGTGTCCATTTTCCATCTGCCATTGTTTTTTTGAGACATAGAAAGATTTCCAAGATATTTCCCGTATTCTGCAGTGGACACAATATAGGTATCACCATGTACAATAGGTTCATCCAATTTGGTGTGTGTATGACCGCTGACAATCAAATCTAATTCCGGCACACTCTTTGCTAAAATCTCATCCTCTGATTTGTCATCCTCTTCCCATGTTCCACCGTGGGAAACGCAGACAATCATATCTACATTTTCCTCTTCCTTTATTTCTTCAACGGTTTCTTTTACTGCTTCTACCGGATTTTCAAATACCAATGGACAATTCGGTACACAATCCAAACAATCCTCACCAAATACACCTGTGATTGCAATTTTTACATCGCCTTTTTCTACAACAATATATTCCTCAACGCCATAGTTTTCAAAAGCATCTTGGATGAGTTTCTGGTCCTTTGTAAGCCCACTTTCCTCCATCGCATCCCAATCCACGTTACAAACCACAATTGCTGGAATCGGATCTCCGCTGGAAACAGCCGTATCTAACATGTTCGCTAAACCTTCCGCCTTGTAATCAAACTCATGGTTTCCAAATGTAACTGCGTCCATGCCAAGGTCTCCGAGCATTCTAAGTTCGGAAGCCTCTTCTTCATATACAACTTGTACCAAGGTACCCATAGAAAAATCACCTGCATCCAATAACAGGGTGTCCGGATTCTCAGCCTTCTGTTGATTGATAAGCGTCTTTATTTTTGCAAAACCACCCAACGTCTGAGTCTTGCCGTCTTCTACTGTAGCAAATTCATTCAAGTGTGAATGGGTGTCGTGCAGAAACATCACGTCAACTTTTTCTGTGCTTGTATTGGCTGCGAAACAAAATATGCCTGTCGTAGCTAATAAAAATACTAGTAAACTAGATAATATAATTCTTTTCTTCATAATTTGCTCCTTGTTTTTCATGCTATATATTTTAAAATGATATAAATATTTTACCGAAAATTTTGTCTATTGTAAACTAAAAAGAGGTACAGCCTTGATATGCTATACCCCTCTACCTTGATACAAATTATAATTTCGAATATCCGTAACTATTTACAATTGCATCCAATCTCTTACCCTCTTTACACATCGGACATTCACTTGGTGCGTAGGCACGGTAATCCGGGATATCTTTGCTTGTAAATATGGTCTTTACTTCCAGACCGTTAATCTTGTTAATAGAACTAAATACCGAGCAGATTCCACATACCGTTCCACCGTAATATAATACAGCTTCAATCGCACGTTTTACAGATTTTCCTGTTGTAATGGATGGTGCAAGAATCAGTACCTGACTGTTCATAATCATACGTTGCACATTATCACGGAATAAAATCTGTCCACTCTGATGATATTCTGGCGAAACAATGGAAATATTATTTCCATGACTCAGTGAGTGTCTGCTAACATCAGCTAACTGTTCTGCCATAAATGTCCCTATCGTATCTGTCTCTTCCAAACACACAATCGTATCAACCGCTGTTGTATGTGCGTATTCATCCGCCAAAACCTTTGCCGTCTCTCTACAGTTGTTATGTCTAACCTTTACTGTCGACATATCGATATATGTATTGATATGTGAGTTGCTAGTGGCAAAATGACCTTTCATAATTTTAATTCTTGCTTTCGGGTTCTTCGTCGAGCGAAGGTCAACTAATCTTTCGTCCATATTGCATCCTCCTTGATACCAATTAAATTTTTCTGATAATTTAGTATAACACGTTAAATTGTCAGACGCAATTGTTTTTATCCAAGACGGTGATACACTTCCATCTTATGTCTTAATTTTTCTGCCAACTCTTTTGAAAATACTCCCGGCAATGCTCTCCACTGCCAATTTTTCCCAACTGTTGAAGGCTGATTCATACGCGCATCACTTCCCAATCCAAGCAGATCTTGTGCCTGTACGATCGTTGTATCTGCAACACTCGCCCACAAGGCACTCATCATACTCCAATTCAGGAACTCATTATCCGAGATACACAAATACTCTCGGGCATATGCTATATCTTCACCATCTGCCTCCTCAAACCATCCAAGAATTGTATCATTATCATGTGTTCCAGTATAAGCCACACAATTTTTAATATAATTATGAGGTAGATAATCGATGCAATTCTCATCACGTCTGTCAAACGCAAACTCCATGACCTTCATTCCCGGAAAACAACTGTCCTTCAACAACTGACGAACAGAATCTGTCATATGTCCCAAATCCTCTGCGATAATAGATTGTCTACCAATCGCGCGTTCCACCGCATCAAACATTTTCATTCCAGGACCTTGTTTCCAATAACCATTTTTTGCTGTGTCGTCTCCATAAGGAATTGCATAATAACTGTCAAAACCTCTAAAATGATCAATTCGAAGAATGTCATAAACCTTACACAAATAATGAATACGCTCTGTCCACCATGCAAAATCATCCTTCTCCATATATTCCCAATCGAACAATGGATTGCCCCAAAGCTGACCATCTACAGAAAATCCATCCGGCGGACATCCTGCTACTTCCTTTGGAATCTTGTTATCGTCTAATTGGAATAATTCCGGATGTGCCCATACATCCACACTATCTAGCGAGACATAAATCGGAAGGTCTCCGATAATCATAATATCGCGTTCATTTGCGTAGGCCTTCAGTTCATCCCATTGTTTAAAGAATAAATACTGCAATACTTTCCAGAAAAGCACATTTTCTTCGTATGCCTTTTCTGCCTCTGCCAATGCCTTGGAGTCCCGATTGCGAAGTGGAGAAACCCACTCGTTCCACGGCGCACCGCCATGCACATCCTTCAGCGCCATAAACAGCGCAAAATCAGATAGCCATGAACTGTTTTTTTCGCAGAATTCTGCAAAATCTTCTGGTATAGCAGTCAAAAACATATCTACTGCTTTATGAAGCACGGGATAACGCTTGTGATATAATACACCAAAATTTACACATTCCGGATCATTCTCCCAATCTATGTTTATGTAATCCTCCTTTTCCAACAATCCCATATTATGTAATTCATCCAAATCAATAAAATATGGGTTCCCTGCAAAGGTGGAATACGATTGATAAGGCGAATCGCCATAACTAGTAGGACAAATTGGAAGCAACTGCCAATAGGATTGCCCGCTGTCTTGCAGAAAATCCACAAAGTCTCTTGCTGTTTTTCCCATAGTTCCTATCCCATACGGAGATGGGAGTGAAGAAAGGTGCATTAATATACCGTTTTTTCTCAATAGAGTCACGCTCCCTTCTATTTGATTCTTCTAGTACTCTCTCCTGCAACAAGTGAAAAATCAACTTGCTCTATCACAGAAGGGCTATTATTTTCAATACATTGTAGTAATATTTTCACACAACGCTCTGCAATCTTTCCTCCTGGTTGCTGAATGGTTGTTAATTTCGGCACAATGTATCTTCCGATTTCCACACCATCATAACCAACCACAGATACATCTTCCGGAATACGAAGTCCCGCATCCTTTATCGCGCGAATCGCTCCAAGCGCTGTCACATCTGACATTGCAAATACTGCAGTAAGCTCCGGAGTCTTTTGTAGCAACTCACACATGGCATTATATCCGCCCTCCATCGTAAAGTAGCTACTTACAAACTGCATCTTTGGATTAAATTTTATATGATGCTCCTCAAATGCCTGTAAACAGCCCTCATATCTCGCCTTCGCCGGATTGGAATGCTTCATCTCACCACCAAGAATTCCAATTTTCTCATGTCCCAGTGAAATCAGATAATCAACTGCTGTTCTTCCTGCCTCTACGTCATCCACACTGACACTGGAAAGATTTGGGAATTCCAAGCCCGAGGCTGAATTGGTCACGATAACACATGGTACATCTACTAATTCAAACTTATCCTTGAAATTCTCTTTATTACTTCCCAAGAAAAGAATCCCCATTGGTTGTCGGTCACGACATACTTGAAGTGCCTGCTCCACCTCGTGTTCATCTTCTCCAATATAGTAAAGTAGACATGCATACCCACTCTCCGTAATAATCTTCTGTAATGTCTCAACCAAGGCTGCAAAAAGCATATTCTTCGTACCCTTTACAATAATCGCAATCCCATGATTGTATTGTTGTTTCAGAAGCTTCGCATTATTGTTAAGCTTGAAATGGTATTTTTCAACCACCTCCATTACACTTCTTCTTGCTTCTTCTGAAACACCAGGCTGATTATTCAGTACTCTTGAAACCGTCCCTATTGCGTAGCCCGATTCTCTTGCAATGTCTTTTATTGTCATTTGTATAGTCTCCTATCCTTTTACTGCACCAGCTGCCACACCTTTGATGATGTATTTCTGACAGAACAAGTATACAATAATTACAGGAATAATGCTAATCATAATTACAGCCATCGTTGCACCCAGGTCAACTGTACCATAACTACCCTTCAAATACTGTACATGAATTGGAATTGTCTTGTACTCTGTGATATTCAATGAAAGATATGGAAGTAAGTAGTCGTTCCAAATCCACATAACCTGTAGAACTCCTACCGAAATCATAATGGATTTCAGCAAAGGAAATACCACTTGAAAATAAGTAGTAATCGCTCCACAGCCATCAATCGCAGCCGCCTCTTCAATTTCCAACGGTACACTCTTTATAAATCCGGTAAACATAAATACTGCAAGGCCTGCACCAAATCCAAGGTAAACAATCGGTATCGTCCAAGGTGTATTTAATTTCAAACGATCTGCCGTACTTGACAATGTAAACATTACCATTTGGAACGGAATAATCATAGAGAATACACACATGTAGTACATGATTTTTGAGAACAAATCATTTACACGCACAATATACCATGCTGCCATAGATGTACAAAGCAAAATTAAACCTGCAGATAAAACTGTAATAAGAAAACTGTAAAATACAGACATCAAAAATGGATAGTTTCCGAAGGTCACACCTTTGATGTAGTTCCCAAATCCTACAAAGGATTCCGCATTCGGTAATGCAAACGTATCTGTATTTACATAAGAATTTTCTTTAAATGAGTTAATTAATACCTCGAAAATAGGTACTAAATAAACAATACTGATAATCGCGAAAATAACAGTAAGCAATTTGTTCCCAAGACTTCTTTTTTCTTTCATTATTGCTGTACCTCCTTTTCACGTGTCATTCTTAATTGCAGTAAAGCTAGCGTTGCAACCAAGATAAAGAATAATACTGCCTTAGCCTGTGCCACACCACGGCTGTTCGCACTTGCATAGAACGTCTGGTAAATATTAAGTGCCAACATTTCTGTTGTATTTACCATAACACCGCCTTCCTCAAATGCAACCGGCATACCTCCTGTAAGAGCCATATTCTGGTCAAACAGTTTGAAGGAGTTCGTTAATGTTAAGAACACACAGATGGTAACAGATGACATTACGTTTGGAATCGTAATACTCCATAGGGTTTGCCATTTGTTCGCGCCATCAATCTTAGCTGCTTCCATCATATCTTCCGGAATGCTCTGAAGACCTGCAATATAGATAATCATCATGTAACCAACCTGTTGCCAGCACATAAGAATCACCAAGCCCCAGAATCCATATTCGGTTTTTGCCAAAAGATATGTATCATATTTCGAAAGAATTCCATCAAAAATCATAGACCAAATATATCCTAATACGATACCACCAATTAAGTTAGGCATAAAAAATACCGTACGAAATACATTTGCACCTTTGACATTTTGAGTCAAAAAGTAAGCAACTGTAAAAGCAAGCACATTGATTGCAATAATGGATACTACTGCAAATAAAGTGGTATATCCAAACGCATGCTTAAATGTTGGGTCTTGTAATGCCTTTACATAGTTTTCAATCCCAATAAAGCTCGCATTTTGCGTGGTTGTAAATTTACAGAATGAAAGATACAGACCTTGAACAAAAGGCCAGATAAAACCGATACAAAATGCAATAAATGTCGGTAGCATAAAAATCGGAAAACATCTGCGAATCGGTCTGGAAATCAACCGACTGTTCATCGCGGATGCCGATGGTTTATTTTTCTTCTTTTTCATATCAAATCATCTTCCTATCTATTAAAATAGGGGGAAGGCTTTTACGCCCTCCCCCGTTATTTCATTATGGATTATTGCGCTTTGTATTGAGTAGCCCAACCATCTACATATGCTGTCTTAACGTTATCCCAGCTTCCACCATTAGAGTATTGTAATAATGCAGATACAACACCAGCTCTCCAGTTATCTACGTTTGGAGTATAGTTGAATGCCCAAGATACATTGTATTTTCCTGCAGCTGTATATTGATTAGCAGCTTCACAGAATACATTTTCAGCTTTTGCAGCTTTCTTAAATGGAACAGCACCAAATTCTTTTGCCATCATTGTTGTTCCTTCTTCAGATGTTACAACCCATTTTAAGAAGTCTAATGTAGCTTTGATATCTTCTTCAGATGCTTTTTTGTTGACTGCCCAACAGTTTTCTGTACCAGAGCAAAGTCCTGCTTCTTCTTCACCTTCAACACCACAGTAAAGTGGAATCATTGTAAGGTCTTCTGGATTCATTTTGAAACCTTTGTCTTCACCTGTCAAGTTTGCATATTCCCAAGAACCATTTTGGAAGAATACTGCTTTGCCTTGACCAAATTCTGCTTCTGATTCATCACCTGTCTTTGTAGAAAGTTCAGATGGTGCACATGTAGCATTGTTGATATATAAATCCCAAAGGTTTTTGTAGTTATCTAAGTATTTACCTGTTACTGTAGCAGGTTGAGATGTTACTTTGTCATCGCGGAATTCGTAGAACAATGGCATATTTGCAAGATGTCCTGAGAATCTCCAAGAAGAAGAGCCATCAAGTCCTGCTGATGAGAATGCTGCAAATCCAAGTTCGTCTTTACGAGCTGTGATATCTTCAACAACTTTCTTCAATGATGCGAAATCTTTAATGTCAGATACTTCGTATCCAGCTTTTTTAAGTAACGCTTTGTTTGTGATAAGACCAAATGACTCGTAGCAATATCCAATTGCATAAACTTCGCCGTTTTCACCTTTTAAGATGTAATCATCTGTTGATCTTTCAGCATAAACTTCTGAATCTGTCAAATCATAAAGATAATCTTTCCATGTTTCAAGTGCTTGTGCGTTACCACATTGGAATAATGTAGGAGCTCCGCTCTTGCCCATTTCTGAAGATAATGTTGATTCATATTGTCCAGAAGCTGCTGTATATACTTTTACTTCAACTCCTGTTTTTTCTGTGTAAGTTTTAGCCAAAGCTTGCCAAGCTTGATCAGCTTCAGGTTTGAAGTTTAAGTAATAAACAGAACCTTTTGCGTCTTTGTCTCCTCCATCTTTGCCACCGCATCCTGCTAATAACGATAATGCCATAACACCGATGAGAAGCACTGATAATAATTTTTTCATGTTTTTCGTCCTCCTTTTTTCTATTTGGAAACGTTTCCAAATACCTTATATTATTTTTATATCTCTTTTTTATCTAATTTGCAATACTTTTTTACATTTTTGTTAAAATTAGAGATTTTTCATTTTCTTTTTTGTGTATTTTTCACAAAAACTGGTGGGTTAAATTGTGCCCCACCAGTTTCTTTTGTGGTCCATATGTAGATATTTTTCCCGCGTCGCCAGACCACCGCGAATATGTCGTTCTGATTTATTCACATCCAGTATCTTTCGAACCTCAACTGCCAAAGATGGATTGATTTGACTTAGACGCTCTGCAACATCTTTATGTACGGTTGATTTACTAATTCCGAACGCCTTTGCCGTTTGTCTGACTGTTGCATTATTCTCTATGATATAATATGCAATCTCAATTGCCCGTTCTTCGATGTAATCCTTCAAAATAAAACCCCTGCATAGTTCGCTTTTTTACAATCTATGCGGAGGTGGTGTTCGGTATGACTAAGAAGCAGTAATATAATCTGTTGAATCTAAAATACAGATATGATATGATAAATATAATAAAATATTTTGAAAGGACAGAAAAATAATGATCTCGGAATACGAAATAAGAAAAACCATTTGTGAAATTGGCAAAAGACTTTATGAAAAAGGGTATGTTGCTGCAAAGCATGGAAATATTTCTTATAAATATAATGAAAATGAATATTTTTGTACCCCAAGCGGTGTTTCTAAAGTATATCTTACACCTGATAAAATTGTAAAGGTAGACGCCAACGGGAAAAAGATCGGAAACAGTAAGTACAACCCGACCTCTGAAGTGACCCTTCATATCCGTATGTACCAAGAAAACCCGGAACTTCGTGCCTTGATTCATGCACAACCTCCATTTTCAACGGCTTATGCTATAAAGAAGGTTCCTATTAACAACTGCGTACTTCCTGAAAACTATGTTTATCTTGGCATCGTTCCAAAAGGCGCTTATAACAAATCCACTGGAGAGATTTCTCCAGAATTAATAGACTGTGTAAAAAATAAAAAAGGCTTTCTATTCGAAGGTACAAGTGTTTTCTCTACTGGAGACACACTGGAAAATGCTTTTGACAATGTAGATTCTCTGGAATTTTATACAAAAATGAATTTTATAGGCAGCCATATCCCATGTGCTTCAAGCATCGTTGATGTTGTATCTGATTCTTCCGAAAACGAATTACTTGTGAAGGCTATGGCAGAACAGATTATAAGCAGATTAAAAAATTAATATAAACCTTTGTACCGTGCAACAGATTACTGTTCAGGCGAAATATTGAAAACTTCAAAAAAGGACCTAGCATAACAAAATTATGCATAGGTCCTCTTTCTGTCCTCTTTATTACGCGCGCTTTTTAAATATCTTGCTCCTAAACAGCAATATATTCATCCCTACAAAGAACGCTACCAAAATAATCATAGTTAAGTAAGGTTTCACCGGTGCCAACGTTGCAAGCAGCATCATCGGAAAACCAAACACAATGGCCGGAAAATTCTGATATACCATATTATCAGCTGCCGGTGTTTTGAAATCACCGTCAATCTCACGAAGAAGAATAATACCTGTGCTTGCCGTTCCTGTAAGCATTCCGTACATCATCAGGAATTGTTCTTCCGTATATTCCGGGAACAGTGTTTTTGCAACATAATAATTGTAAAAATAAGTGATAAACAATCCCACTACACCAAGAATTAATATGATTCCCCAATAATTCTCCAAAATATCCAAGCGAATTGCTGCAATACCCGCAACAACCATCACATCAAAGAAGAAGTTACTAATTCTCGTCATTAGAAAATCATTGATATATTCTTTCTCTGCGATACCATGCTTCTTCAACTGATTAATAATAATCTTAAGCAAAGTTCCCGTCAGTACACCAAGCAAGAAGTTAAAGCCATAGATAACAGACTTCATACCCGGTAATATATTACCTAAAACAAACATTAACAAGAAGGTACACATATACGCCACCATAACTAGTGCTATCTGTATGGTCATTTTATCAATGCTTCCCTGCATTGGAATCTCATCGGCTTTTTGCACTTGCTCTGATTTCAAAGCCCCTTCTTCCGTTGCGCCTGCTATCTTTCTTTTTCTCTTAAGCAGATTCAAATGCACAACACCACCGATGCTGGCACTTAAAAACCCAAGAGCCGCAATGGTAAGACCAAAGGTTTTTCCCCCTGTGAAGCCATGCTCTGTTTCGTAAATTGTTCCATAGTTCATTGCCTGTCCTGTTCCTTGTCCATAGCCAAACGGTAACAAAACACCAGCTGCCTGGAAGAAACCTTTAATGATAAAGGAAGCAATGATTGTAATACCAAAACCAACAATTGCCTGAAGCAAATAGGTAGAAACCGTGGTAACACCTGTATTAAAGATTTCCGTTGTACGCTTTTTCGAAAGTTTCCCGTTTTCTGTCTTGAAAGAGGATGCCACAAAACCAAGGGCCAGAGCGTGATAGGTTACAATCTCAAGATTGTTATAACCATTCGCCCCGAAAAATACTTCCTCAAATAACACATTTCCTGTAAACATCTTATAAAGACTAGCGATTACTAACAAAATCCCCCCACCTAGTACAGATGTAGGAATCAATGATTGTTCCAATATTTTTATCTTCTTTTTCATTGCATTGGCTGCCAAAAGGCTTAGGAACAATACCGCCATGATATTAAGCCAGCCCCATACACTAAAGTCCCAAAAATTGCTCATGTTCTTCTCCTCTACTCACGTTCTTGTATCGATAATACATATTTACATATTTGATTGCATTGAACCGTTTATTCCCTTTCAATTGATAAACTTTTTTGTCGTGATATATGTTAAGCTTGTTTCGTCCTAAAACAGAAGCTGCTGTAATCTCTGCGAACGGAAACTCCTTCCCATCCATAACCATACGGTCACTATAAAGCTTAATGTCTGCACATTTTTTAATCAGATTCTTCTTCTGATATACAATAACCTCATACAGAGACGCAAACTCCTCATACATCGGTGATTCCATATACTCCTCCAAGTCCATACAATTGACAAAATCTTTTTGATATTCATACCAATCATTGATAAAGCGGAATGGGAAATAATGGTCCACACCTTTTAGTTCTTTTGTCGGCAAATACTGTACTTTTTTACCACATTTCATGCACTGAACCTTGTCTCCGTGACTTTCAAATATGGTAAGTCCACAATGTGGACAAACATAGAACAATCTTTCCAAATATTCTGCATTTTTTCTGTGATAATAATTGGTTGTCACCTTTGCCTCATTGACATACAATTCTTTTTGAATCACTTGATAAAGTTCATCATTACTCCATTCTTTGTACTCTTCAGGCATAACGACACGTGAAAAATATGCACGCATTTTTCCTCTGCGAGCCTTGTCGCACCATCTAGGCTGAACACCATAACCGCCTTCGATACGGAAAAATGCAATCGGCAAATTCAGCGTCTTCGCAAGAGCTGCGATAGCAGGATTCATGTACTCGGTCTTCCCACTGTATGTACGATTCCCCTCCGGCGCAATGGCAATGGTTCCGCCTTCCTTTGCCACCTTATAGCAGGTTCTTACCGCCTGCACATCTGTTGTCTGCTTCTTAATCGGAATCGGCGCTATCAAATATCGAATCACGGTGGATACCCATCCAAGTGAGAAAATATCTTCCGTTGCCACATAATAAATCGGTCCTTTAAATGCCATGCCAACAAAGAATTGGTCAAATACCATCTGATGATTCAACAGAATCAGATAAGGTCTATTCTGTTGGTCTTTCATTCGTTCAATTTTAACTCCGAACTTCAATCGACAATAGGGATACATAACCAAATATAAGAGGTTTCTTACCACCTGATGTCGAGGATAAATCCATTTTTTCTTTTTTTTGCTCATTTGTATTTCCTGCCTTTATCCTATATACCAATCTCTATTATACCTAATTATTAAATTTCTGTAAATAAAGAGTTTGCTACGAAAAAACGTCAGAGATAGTTTTTTATACTATTTCTGACGTTCCATATTGTTTATATCTTTTTCCAAATTATTTCTGCAAACTCGCATTCTTCCGCACAGACTGTCACCTGATAGCCAGGTATCTCGTATTCCTTAAAAAAACAGTCCCTGATTTCCAAAGTCTGAAGGGACACACGAATACCGATTCCCTTCATCTTCAAATAGCTTTCCTTCCTCGTCCATAGACGAAAGAATTCCCGATTATATGCCTCGCTGGAGACTTGCTCCAGACACCTTATCTCCTCTGGTGAAAACACGCGGCTTTCCATCTGTTTTGGTGCTTCTTTGATTTGTTCGATATCGCATCCGACTGGTTTTTCACTGACTGCACAGATTACACAATTCCCCGAATGCGAAAGGTTAAAACAGATTCCCTCCACTGTCGGTTTTCCATGTTCATCTGTTCTAAGTGTATCTACCGAAATGCCATACCTATGCAAAACGTAATTCAGCAACAGTCCTGCTCCCAAACTTTGCAATCTATTTTGTTGTTTTTTGGCATTCAGAATCTTCTTCTGTCGCTCTATCGGAAGTTCCTCCATAACTTTCTGACATTCCAACGGATCTGACAATGAAGAAACATCTGTCGCATATAAGTACACCATGTTCTTACTCTGTTACAGTCTCTGTAGATTCTGTTTCATTTTCCGTCTCAGCGTCCGTACCGGTTTCTGATTCAGTTTCCGTCTGCTTTGGCTCAACAATCTTACAGTATTCGTACAAGGAATCAACTGCTTTCATTTGTAAGAAATAAATTTCTGCCCCACCAGGACCATAATAAGATTCTAACGCTTCTTCAACTTCGTCAGCATCCTTAAAGCCCTGTTTCTCGGCTTCTTCTTTCAAAAAACTCTCATAATCTTCTTCTGTATGTGATATTTTTTCCACATCCAAAAGTAACTCAAGGGAATATTTCATAAGCAGACTTTCTTTTACAGATTCTTCAATCTGTTCCTTCCAAAGTTCCTCTGTTAATCCGCTTGCCTCCAAATATGCCTCTAAATATGCCTCTGCGGTCATACCCGCATAAGCTGCGGCTTCTTCCAGCTGCTTATCCATGAATTCCGTCATGTTTTCTATACTCTGTTCCAGCTCGTCTTCTTGGTATTCAATGATTTCACATTGTTCCAAAAGCTTACCCAGCAAATTGGATTTCATCTCAAGTTCTGCTTGCTCTTGATTCAGCTCTTCCAAATTCTCTCTCACTAATTTTTTATATTCTTCGACGTTTTTGGCCTTAGGGTTCAGTTTCTTTGCAGTCTCGTCATTCAATTCCGGAATGACTTCTGCCTCAACCTTATGCAACGTCATTGTGAAAACAACATCTTTTCCTCCCAAATCTCCACCATAACCCTCTGGAAATGCGAATGCTACATCAAATATTTCTCCTGCTTTATGTCCAACAATACCTTCTTCAAATTTCTCCAAAAACTCACCTTGTCCCAGAATAAGTGTTTTATTTGTATCTTTACCACCTTCAAATTCGACACCATTCTGTTTTCCCAAATAATCGATTGTTACCTTGTCTCCCATTTTCGCAGCATGTTCCTTGGTATCTACATACGTAACCAATGTCTGAAGGTCCGTTTCAATACTCATGTTCACATCTTCATCTGTAACCGGAATTGGATCCACTCTCTCTACTTCGAGTTCCTTCCATTGTTTGATCTTAACATAGTCATTATAGACTTCTCCATTTTCCCCAACCTTATAACCTTTGCCACAGCCTGTAGCAGTTACAACCATAGCCATCGCTAAGAATAGCGCCATAATTCTTTTTTTCATAGCATTTCTCCATTTCGTTTTGATAAATGATTATTTATATAAGGGCAGAACTTCGGAAATCTTCGATTTCCTCAGTCGCTTCGCTCTTCAAATGCACAAACACTTAGACATTTATGCGAGCATAATGTCCAAGTGTTTGCACATTTTCTTCTGCCCTTTGCGTACATTATATCACATTTCATATTTTTGAAAAGTATTATCTTGCACTTGTGACTAAAGAATGTTAAACTTGATAATAGTTTACATAAAGTATTTAGTTAGGAGGTTTTTCCATGAAAGGATGGATTATTTTTGCAGTAGTAGTTGCTATTCTAATTGCAATCATGGCTGTGTTATATTTCTTAGGAAAAAAAGCAGAAAAGAAACAAGCAGAACAACAAGAACAATTGAAGGCGGCAGCACAGAATATATCAATGCTGATTATCGACAAGAAGCGTATGAAGCTCAAAGAGGCAGGCCTACCGGCGATTGTGCTTGAAAACACACCAAAGTATCTTCGCGGAGCAAAGATGCCGATTGTCAAAGCAAAGGTCGGCCCTAAAGTGATGACATTGATGTGTGATGAGAAGATTTTCCCATACGTGCCTGTTAAAAAAGAAGTAAAAGCTGTTGTAAGCGGACTCTATATCACAGACGTGAAGGGAATCAGAGGTCCTCTTGATGCACCACAGAAGAAACAAGGATTCTTGGCAAGATTTAAGAAATAATATTGAAGTCAAAAAGAGGTACGGATTTTTCCGCACCTCTTTTAAAATGTCATCTTGTTTTGCAGTATAAACTCAGACTCCCGTGGCTTGATATTGATACGTATAGTACAATCCGCCAGCGGTTCACAATTTACATCTAAGGCATACTCCGCACGAATGTTGATATTGTTCTCTGTTTCGTCAACAACCAGCTTGCTTGTACATATTCCAAGATTAAGCTGACCAAACGGCGTTTGATAATGACATCTGTTATTCTTATTCTTCTCAAATATCATATGCATATTGGAAACACCTTTTTTCATGACTTCCAAGGATTCTGTTCCGTTAATTCTTATCTGCGTTTTCGTAACTCCCGGAATGCCTTCCGCCACCTCTTCCATGAAGATATAATGCTTCCCATCTTTAAAGTAGTAAGTACCTGCACTAACGATTTCAATTGGCTCATCATCCATACTCTCCATTGTATTTACGGCCATCTGAAGACCGGAAATACTCACTAATACATCTTTCGTCATATTCCACCTAATACTCTTCTATATTAACCTGTTTTGTTGTCTCAATATCATATGGCAGAATCGAGTTTGCAAATTGTTTGAATTTATCCGCAGCATCACTTACATAAAATGAATAGGAACCATGATCACCCTCAATGTCCGGATTCTCCATATCCATTTCCTGTAGAATTCGCTTCAAATCCATAGCTGTCTCATAGGCAGGGTTAACCAAGGTTATCTTCTCACCAACATACTCTCGAATCTTAGAACGCAACAACGGATAATGTGTACATCCCAAAATCAATGCATCAATATCTGACTTTTTAAGGCCAGCCAAATAATAGTCAATAATCTCATCTGTGACCTGATGCTTTTTGAATCCTTCTTCCACCAATGGAACAAACAATGGACATGCTTTTCCAATCACAGAAACCTCCGGATTAATCCCTTTGATAATCTTCTCATACATGGAACTTCTCACAGTTGCCTCTGTTCCGATGACACCTATTTTCTTATTTACAGTTACTGCTAATGCAGCTCTTGCACCCGGTTCTACCACACCAATAATCGGAATATCGAACTCATCCTTCACCGTATCAAGTGCCAATGCACTGGCTGTGTTACACGCAATTACAATTGCCTTTACACCCTTGGTCTGCAAAAAATGAATAATCTGTCTGGAATAACGAATAATGTTATCCTTAGACTTGTTACCATACGGAACACGCGCAGTATCACCAAAATAAACAATGTCTTCTTTTGGCAAGTTACGCATAATTTCTCTGGCTACAGTCAATCCACCTACTCCGGAGTCAAATACACCAATTGGGGCAGTTTTCTTCACATCTATATCCAAAGTAACTTCTCCTTACAATATTTTTGCAATATCTAGCTGATATTCTGGAATCTTTTTGTTCATCTTAAGCGCATCATTAATATCAAAATCAATATAGTGTCCGTCCTGATATCCTACCACGCGATTTGTCTTTCCTTGCATAATAAGTTCTACCGCTTTTGCTCCCATGATAGATGCATAAACTCTGTCTTTCACAGTTGGGCTTCCTCCACGTTGTAAGTGACCGAGAATTGTGGCTCTCGTCTCCACACCCGTAGCTTCTTCGATTCTCTTTGCCATATTGATAGAATCACCAACACCTTCTGCATTGATAATAATATAGTGTTTCTTACCACGTTTTCTGTTTTTAATGATATCATCAATCATTATTTGTTCATCATATCCGTGTTGTTCCGGCAAAAGAATATATTCTGCACCATTTGCAATACCGCACCAGAGAGCAAGATAACCTGCATCACGTCCCATTACTTCAACAATACTACATCTTTCGTGTGATGTTGATGTGTCGCGAATCTTATCGATGGCTTCCATTGCAGTATTTGCAGCTGTATCAAAACCGATTGTATATTCTGTACAGGCGATATCCAAGTCAATTGTACCAGGAATACCGATTACGTTGATACCGTAATCCGATAATTTCTGAGCACCGGCAAAGGAACCGTCTCCACCGATTACAACCAATGCCTGAATCCCATATTTTTTTAAAATTGATGCCGCCTTCAACTGTCCTTCCGGTGTACGCATTTGTTGACTTCTTGCTGTCTGTAAAATTGTTCCACCACGTTGAATGATATCAGCTACATCTCGTCCTGACATTTCAATAATTTCTTCTCTTAACAAGCCATGATATCCGCGGCGGATTCCGCGTACTGTTAATCCATTTGCCAAAGCAGTCCTTACGACTGCACGAATCGCTGCATTCATTCCCGGCGCATCTCCACCGCTTGTCAAAACGCCAATTGTGTTAATTTCATAATTATCTGTCATAATTGCCCTCCTCATGTATCTCTATTATGCAATTATTTGCATTTTACACCTTTTCTATCTGTTTTTCTACCACTTTTATACGTTCTTTTCCAAAATGTTCCGATAGTCGTTCTAACAGCTGTGGTGTAATCTCAATATTTCTGTTTGCAGAGAGTCGTTTTACACCCTTTTCCTTTGCACAATAAATCACAACCATATCTCTTCCCGGGGAATCTTTGAGCTTTTCATAAAGGGCTGCTTCCTCAGCCTGAAAGCTTGGAATATCCGGAAATTGAATCCAGAGCTCCGATGGCACATCTTCAAACGGAATGATAAGCTCACAAATTAACTTGCTGGCATTGTCGTCTTCTTCCGACACTCTACCTCTTACAAATACTTTGGAATCCTCCTGCAAACAATTTCTGTTTTTCTCATAATCCTTCGGGAATACCACAACTTCCACAGTCCCCATCAAATCTTCAATTGTCAAAAATGCCATTGTTTTGTTATTCTTTGTATGCTTGATGGTGATTCCGGTAATCATTCCACCGACAATCGCACGTTCCCCGTCATGTACTTTTGTACATCCAGACTCTTCATCCACTTGGAAATCCAAAGTAGTGTTAGTGATACTCTTTCTCCACTTCGCTTCGTATTTCTGCATCGGATGCCCACTGACATAGATACCAAGTACCTCTTTCTCGAAGGCAAGAAGCGTTTCCTTTTCGTACTCACCTACATTTGGCAGTGGAATGTCAAACTCAACCTTTTGTTCTTCACTTACCATATCAAACAGTGTCATCTGACCGGACATGGAATATTTCTTTTCCTGATTTACCTGGTCGAGAATCTTAACATAAATCATCATAAACTGCTTGCGGGTACCGCCAAGACTATCAAGTGCACCTGCTTTGATAAAGCTTTCGATAGTTCTTTTATTCACTTCTTTTCCAGATAGTCGTTCAATAAAGTCCTTTAGATGCTTAAATTGGCCATTAGTCTTACGTTCTGACACAATCGCCTCAATCACAGGACGTCCCACACTCTTAATTGCCGCAAGTCCGTAACGAATATTCGAACCATCTACTGAGAATTTACCTACTCCCGTATTAATATCCGGTGGCAAAATGTTAATTCCCATCTGGCGACAGGTATAAATGTATTCAGAAACCTTTCCCGAATTGTCAATGACGGACGTCATTAGGGCCGCCATAAACTCTACCGGATAGTAGTATTTCAAATAAGCTGTCTGGTAGGAAACAATTGCATATGCTGCTGCATGAGATTTATTAAACGCATATTTTGCAAAGTCAAGCATTTCGTCATAAATCTTATTTGCTACAGTTTCAGAAATTCCATTTGCAACACAACCAGGCACTCCTTCTTCTGGATTGCCATAGACAAAGTTCTTTCGTTCCTGTTCCATCACATCCGCTTTTTTCTTGGACATTGCACGGCGAAGCAGGTCACTTCTACCCAAGGTATATCCGGCCAAATCTCGCACAATCTGCATAACCTGTTCCTGATATACAATACATCCGTAGGTCGCCTTCAAGATAGGCTCTAACTGCGGACAGTCATAAGTGATGGCTGACTGGTCATTCTTCCCCTTGATATACTGCGGAATAAAATCCATCGGGCCTGGTCGATACAGAGCTATACCGGCAATAATATCTTCTAAACTCTGCGGTTTTAGTTCCTTCATGAAACTCTTCATCCCCGCACTTTCCAACTGGAACACACCATCTGTCTTTCCTGTTCCAACGGACTCAAGTACTCGTTTATCATTATAATCGATACGGTCCATATCGATTTTCTTTCCTGTATTCTGTTCAATGAGCTGCACAGCATCCCGAATCACGGTAAGCGTACGAAGCCCAAGAAAATCCATCTTAAGAAGACCCAGTCTCTCCAAAGTAGTCATGACAAACTGTGTCGTGACAGAACCGTCTGAACCCAAGGATAACGGAACATACTCATCTACTGGCTTCTCACAGATTACAACGCCGGCTGCATGCATGGAGGAATGTCTAGGAAGTCCTTCCAAACGTTTTGACATATCGATGAGCTCCTTCACCTGCTCGTCCTTCTCATAAAGGGCACGCAATTCAGGATTCATAGTCAACGCTTTATCCAAAGTGATATTTAATTCTGTCGGAATCATTTTGGAAATGCTGTCACACATTGCATATGGCAAATCCATAACACGTCCCACATCTCGAATTACACCTCTTGCAGCCAATGTACCGAAGGTTACAATCTGGGCTACATTTTCCGCACCATATTTACGCACTACATAATCGATGACTTCCTGTCTTCTTTCAAAACAGAAGTCAATATCAATATCCGGCATGGATACACGTTCCGGATTCAAGAAACGTTCAAAGAGCAGCTGATAACGAATCGGGTCAATGTTGGTGATTCCAAGGCAATAAGACACAATACTACCTGCAGCCGAACCACGTCCCGGTCCCACCATAATTCCATTTGTACGGGCATAATTAATAAAATCCCACACGATGAGGAAATAATCTACATACCCCATGCTACGGATTGTGTTCAATTCAAATGCCAGTCGTTCCGTCAGTTCACCTTCCGGATTCTCATATTTCTTATACAGACCTTCAAAACAAAGCTTATTTAAATATTCCCATGCCGAAAGCCCATCCGGAACATCATACTTTGGCAACTTCGTTACCCCAAACTCGATTTCAACATTACAGCGGTCTGCAATCTTCTGAGTGTTTTCAATGGCCTGCAATGCATACGGGAACAGTTTACGCATCTCGTCTTCCGACTTCACATAGTACTGACCGCCTTCGTAACGCATACGGTCCTCGTCAGCCAGCTTCTTTCCTGTCTGAATACATAATAAAATATCATGCGGTTTTTCATCCTCCGCATATGTATAATGTACGTCGTTGGTTGCTACCAGTTCAATGCCCGTCTCTTGGGACAAACGCACCAACTGTTGGTTCACCAGCTGCTGCTCCTGCATGCCGTGGTCCTGTAATTCAAGGAAGAAATTCCCCTTTCCGAAAATGCTTTCATAACGTTTTGCAGTCTGGAAAGCTTCTGCATACATACCGCGAAGCAGGTTTTTCTGCACTTCTCCTGCCAGGCAGGCACTAAGCGCAATAATACCCTCATGATACTGTTCCAAAACCTCCATGTCTACACGTGGCTTATAATAATAACCATCCACGAAGCCTTTGGAAACGATTTTCATGAGGTTCTGATATCCTATATTATTCTCTGCCAGAAGTACTAAATGATAATAACGCTCTTCATTGTTGCTGCCCGGCGTCTTATCAAATCGAGAGCCCGGTGCCACATATACTTCACAACCCAAGATCGGCTTAATGCCCGCATTTTTTGCTACATTATAAAAATCGATGACACCATACATAACACCGTGGTCAGTAATGGCAGCACTGTTCATACCAAGCTCTTTGACTCTGGCTACATATTCTTTTATCTTATTTGAACCGTCCAGCAAACTATATTCCGTGTGGACATGTAAATGTACAAAACTCATTTATTTCACCTTTATCGTATTTTCACCAATCTCTATCTTACCTTCTTTTAAGAGTCTTCCAACCGCGCGTTTGAATGCATTCTTACTTAAGTTAAATTCTCTCTTTATCACTTCAGGGTCTGCCTTATCCGAAAACGGAAGACTTCCTCCATATTGTTTAAGTCTGCTCCAAATCAGTTCTGCATCTTTGTCCATTTGCATCGGAATCTTATCTCTCACACTTAAGTCTAACTTTCCGTCTGCTTTTACTGCAGTCACACGGGCTTTCACAGTTTGTCCCACTCGCATTTTACCAAAGACCTCTTTCTTTGGAATCAGTGCGGAATACTGATTATCCACGGCAACGAATACGCCAAACTCATCACTGGTATCGTAGATAATACCTTCTACCATATCGTCTTTCTGATATGGGGAGTCTGTCCTGAGAAGCTCATACACTTTCATGGTTGCACAAAGTCTCTCGCTTTTGTCGATATAGAGTGAAACCAAACATTTGTCTCCCGTCATAACCTTGGTAGTCTGCTGCTTAAACGGAAGGAACAAATCCTTTTCCAGCCCCCAATTTAAAAAGGCGCCATATTTATTCGTATCTGCAACTTCCAGAACTGCCAGCTCACCAAGCTCTACCTTTGGTTCATTCGTCGTTGCAATTAATCTGTCATCGGAATCTTTATATAAAAATACTTCCACCGGGTCTCCTGGTTCAATTCCTGCCGGGACCTGTTTCTTTGGGAGCAATACCCGTTCTTCGTCATTTCCAAGATATACTCCAAAATCTACTTTTTTAACTACTGTCAGTACTTGTTTTTTGCCTAATCTCATTAGTTTTCTCCTTTAAATTCCACAATTGCATATACGTTGTCCTGCTCATCACATAATACCGCAGTTAGAACATTCTCCTGCATTGCACGTTTTAATATCATTGTCTTACCATAAATGGCAGCCTTTTTATACTCTACTCGAAGCCCTGTCACATCAAAATCTTCCGGCAATGCCTCGCATGCCAATTCAATGTACTTGGCATTATTCATGTGATTGTTTGTATCAATATGATACTTGTGCACGGTGAAAGTGTCAACCACCTGCAGTCCTTTCGGCGTTTGGATTTTTCTGGACACACTTTCCATTGGAAGGGGCTCTTCCACTTCATAAATGTCTATTTCTGACTCGGTTGGTTTCACCGGTCTTCCCGTTTCTGTATCCACATATACCCAAAGACTGTGAGCGCAGGCAAGTTCTTCTCCATCTGCTGTTTTTAAGCAGAAATCTCTGGGGCCAAAGACGCCTTTAAAACCGGTTGCCCAAGTAGAAACCTCAATTTTTTCGCCAACCTGTGGACGTCTCCTGATAGACACCTGCCATGAATTTAGAATCCACGCTCTATTTTTTTCTTTTAAATAGTCAAATCCTACACCTAATTGCTCTGAATTTTCCGTTGTACAATCCTGAAAATAATTAATGATTGCCGAAATCTTTAGTTTATTATCCGTGCCGCACTCGCTGTAACGTACACGGCTCTTAAGCTTGTACATCTATACTTCCTCCATCTGTCTCTAGAAGAAAAACCACCGGATTTTAAAACGAGTTGTGGTGGTCACCATTTCATACGTATCTTCTTCCAGAACTTCTTTCAATTCATTCTTCCCTTTTTCCGGAACTACTGCATGTACCGCATCTATAAAACAAAGATTCGGATATAACACGCACCACCAATTCTGACCCTTTGCCTGTCCAATCTCGATGCGAAGGGCTTCGTACTCCCCTGCCGGAAACGTGACATCTCCATAGGTCTTGTCCGGAAAATCACAGGTAGTGACTTCTGCTTTTACGGAATATTCGTAACCTTCTTCTGCGATGAGCCCAGCTGCCACCTGTTCAATCTGCACCAAATTCTCTCGTGCCCATTTTTTTGTAGTTTCTACACTATCTGATTCTGGTAGTTCCTGTTTCATATAAGTGATAATCGCCTCTTTTACTTTCATTTTCAATACCTGGTCTTCCGAACTATCGCTGTTTGCCAACACGTGAAAACGGAAAACCTGCTCCGCAAGTTCTCCCTGCATTTCATTTTTCTCTGCATTAACCAGAAGACCGGTTATTAAAATTGATAGAAAAAAACCTACTATCGCACATATTTTTTTCATACTGCCGTACCTCCCAATTCATTTGTTGGGAGTGTGCTCACTTTTTGAAATTTTATTCATGAAAAACTATTTTTTTGTTCTAATTGTATCACTTACTGTTTTTGCCTGGTTTTCAATATGTGTGCTGATAGCCACTTTAGCAGCCTCCTTATCGTGCTTTTCAATGCACGAAATAATATGCTCATGTTCAGCCAAAAGAATTGGGAGCACTTCTGTTCTTTTCAAATACTCTACACGATAACGATACATTTGCTCACGCAGGTTATAAAGAAGCTGAATTAACCTCTGATTATCGGTTGCCAGATAAATGATATCGTGGAATTTCACATCCGCTTCTGCATACTCTGTGACATCTCCTCCTTGTAGAGCTGCCTCAAATTCCTTTGCTGCTTCCTTTAAGTTTTCAATATCCTCAGAGGAAATCCTATCGCACGCAAGATCCACCGCCAACTCTTCTAATGCAGCTCGCACTTCAAGCACATCGCGCAAGCTTTTCTCTGTTATTTCTGCAACCTCTGCACCTCGTCTTGGAATCATCAGAACAAGCCCTTCCAATTCCAGTTTACGAATTGCCTCCCGAATCGGAGTACGGCTTACACCTAATTTATTTGCCAGTTGAATTTCCATCAAACGTTCACCCGGTTTTAATTCTCCACGCAGGATTGCCTGACGGAGGGTATTGAAGACAACGTCACGCAATGGCAGAAATTCATTCATATTTACTTCAAAATCCGTTCCCATGTTACTTCCTCCTTACATTGTGTACATTTGCCAGATACACTTGTTTTGCACAGTCCATGTTTCTTAGCTTATACCAAGCATCCTTGGCCACCTTACGATTATCAAAGATTCCAAATACCGTCGGACCACTTCCGCTCATCATGGCATTTAATGCGCCTGCTTCCTTCATTGCATCCTTTATGGCCTCGATAATCGGGTACCTTTCGATTGTCACACTTTCCAATACATTGCCCATTGACGATGCAATCTTAGACAAATCCTGTTCTTCCAGACCTTGTAATAATCCATCTATATCCGGATGTTCCACAATCTCCTTTGCATCCAATGTTTCATACACCCATTTTGTAGAAACACTAACTGCAGGCTTGGCTACTAAAATATAACACTTTGGCATTGGCGGAAGGGAAGATAGTTTCTCCCCGATTCCCTCTGCCAAGGCAGTACCGCGCATCACACAATACGGCACATCTGCACCAAGTGCCACACCGCGATTCATCAGTTCGGACTGACTTAGTCCAAGGTCAAACATGCGGTTCATTCCAACCAAAACCGCTGCTGCATTGGAGCTTCCGCCCGCCATGCCAGCAGCGACTGGAATTCGTTTCTCTAATTTGATATGCACACCTTCTCGTATATCAAACTCATCTATTAATAGTTTTGCCGCCTTATAAGCAATATTATTCTCATCAATCGGAAGATAGGACAGATTCGTTTCCACCTGTATACCTGGTTCTTCTGTCCTGGTTAAAGTCACATTGTCGTACAAATAGATGGTCTGCATCACCATACGAACATCATGGTATCCATTGTCCCGTCTTCCCAGTACATCTAAGCCCAAATTAATTTTGGCAAGAGCTTTTAATGTCAAAGTATGTTCCATCTCTTATCCCCCTATTGTCTCATTTTGTACTTCCTATGTATCTTGTATACAATACTCTTACAGTATACTCATATTCTCTTTAAAAATCAATAACCTATCGCCTGCTTTTAGCTTCTCCCCGCTCACGTCATTTAATTCCTTTATGGCATCCACACTCGTACTATAGCGCTTTGCTAAGGACCACAAATCATCCTCCGGTTTCACAATATATCCTACAATACTCGGACGTTTTTCAATTTCCTCCAACGAAAGCGGCTGAACCTTTACTTCACGAATCACTTTGCGAATTCCATTTCTTTTAAAAAAGCCATGAAACGCCAGAGCTGCTTTCACTTCAATCTCATCTCCGCCCTGTAGCGTAATACTGAGTTGTTCCAAAATAGCGGAAATATGGAACGTCAGATTATCTTCTGCTTCTTGACACTCTATAAGATGCGCAAACGGAACTACACCTTGCCATGTATCAAATGGCATATTATCATTTGCTCTTACAAATAAGAAACTAATATACAAGGCACCTTCTACCACTACCCCATCTTCGCGCGCAACTGTACGGTCCACATGAATAGCACCGCTGCTATGACAAATTTGTAGAATTTCATTTTTTAATTCAGGAATTGTCAAACGCTCCATTACTTTACATTTTGAATTGTTTTGTAAAACCAGTTGCTCATATTCCACATCTTTTGTTTCCAAAACACACGCTTTCTCCAAGGAATACATATCTTCCAAAATATCCACTTGTTCTTCTTCATACACTGCAATGCACACCTGCAAGGTTCCCTCAATGCCCACAATCCGCATTTCTCCATCTTCATCCACACGAATGTCAGCATGTACTTCTTCTAAGTTAGCCTGTACATGATGATACATTGTTTCATCCACACCGTAGCATTCCACACGGCCTTGATACGGTACCGTTTGTTCTATCCAATCAATCTTGCCATCCGGCGACTCGTAAAAACAAAATACCAACAATTCTCCGGACAATTGTAATTCATCTACTGCCAGCTTTGTGTCCAATTTACGATTTACAATATCACTCCATAGCATCACCCCAATGGTCTCTTTTGTTCCCGGCAAAATCAATTCCTCTTTGATGCGATACGTATCCTTCTTCGATGTGTGTAACTTTAACAGGTCCATTTTATCTTGCTTTTTAAAAATGTTTCCGCTGTCTTCCACATCTGTTGGTATTTCTTCCACATTCTGCCTTTGAGATTCCAGCTCCATTTCCACCATGGCTTTGAGTCTGAGTTTTCTGGAATGTACCATATTGCTGTTCAACTCTACTCGAGCAGATTTGATGTCAAGATTTTTATCTGCACCCTCTTCAACATACACCATTTCTACAAAAGGCAGCTTTCCCTCTAGGCAGGAAAAGGTAGGTTCAAATCCTTCTGCGACATAAAGCACCTGGAATTCCACTTTCCCCTGCACCTTTAAGTAATTATCCATCGGTTTTACTTCGTCAATTCGAACATGCCCTTCACTCATGACAATTTTTTCTACATCATTTTTGTTGTCCGGCACATTAAAATCTTCGTCCAGCATAAACTGATTTGTCAGTCTTCTCTCCACACGATTTGTCTCAATTTGTCTTGTAATTACTTCCATTCCTGCTCTCCTTTACTGAAATACAACATTTTTGTCAATAAACTCTGTTTTGATTACGATATAGGGGTCTGTTTCCCTTTCTATAATCTTTTCATCTTTCGCAGGTCCGATTAAATTCGTATGTATGTAGATTGCATTTTCACTTTCGTAGAGTTCCCTTACCTGGATACTGTAACCGGTGGTCGGCTGCTCGCCATATCCAACTGCAATATAAAGTACTCCATTATCTGCATAAGTCAGTTTAAATGGTTTGTCTTCTCTTTCGTCAATCATCTCCTCTAAGGGCTCCGGTATATCATCTTCATCCACAACTGTAAAATCAATATCTCTGAGTTTTTCCATGCTTAAGGTCTCTGCGGAGCAGCCTGCTGCCAGCATGACAAGGATTGCACTCAAACTTAAAGTTAGTATGGTTAGAATTTTCTTTTTCATCATAACTCCACACATAGTTTCTCTACTATCTTACGCGTGCTATTCATGAATTATGTGTGAATCTGCGGGTGAAATAGGACAGAAAAAATGGACCTGCACAGACAAATATCTGTATAGGTCCAAAATAATTTTTTACAAAAGAGCCGCATTCTTCTTTATGGTCTCCTCAATAATTCCCTGACATGTTGCGCCGATACGCTTTTGCTCTTCCCTATCTAACTCTGTTGGATAAATCGGTTTCCCATATTCCAAAATCACATGTGTCTTTTTTATTCTCGGCAAATGATTTTCAAAAATCTCAGCTGAGTTGTTTATGGACACCGGCACAATCGGGCATCCGGTTTTCAGTGCAATTTTGAAGGAACCTTCTTTAAACGGAAGCATACTGAGTTCTTCACCCTTGTTACGTGTTCCCTCTGGGAAAATAAAAATCGAAACACCTTGCTTCACATACTCTATTGCCTGCAAAATGGTTTTCATACCTTGTTTAATATCCTTGCGGTCAAGGAAGAGACAGTATAAATATCGCATCCAAACACGGAAGGATGGCACCTTATTCATAGAATCCTTTGAAACAAATCCAGTCAGATTTTCACACTGTACATATGCAATCAGAATATCGAAAAAGCTTCGATGATTTCCTACATAAAGAGCCGCTTCCTTTGGCATATTCTCCTTGCCTATCACTGTGATTTTAACACCACTAATCCACAGCACGACTCTGAACGCCCACTGTACAATCCGAAGCGAGCTTATGTCCTTGGCTCTTTTATTGCATTTCTCCACTATCCATTCTACAAAGAATAAAATATAAGAAAACAATAAGAACAAAACCACAAATAATACTGCGATGATAAAACGAATCATATGTTTGTCTTCCTCTCCTATCTTCCATAGATGCGCGTGATGTTACACAGCGCCTTTGCAAGTCCCTCTGACAACGCATCTTTTTTGTAACGCCATGACCAATTGTCTGTTCCAACCCCCGGCGTATTCATGCGTCCCTCATCGCCTATCCCCAGCACATCCTGCATTGGAAAAATGGCATATGTAGCAATCGTGCCCATACAAGTACGAATAAAATCCCAGTGAATGTTATATCCATCTGTGTTCATATAATAGCGAACCTTGTCTCTGGAATACTCAGAGGCATGAGCATACCAGCCTCTGGTTGTATCATTATCGTGCGTTCCTGTGTAGCATACACAGTTAGTGGTGTCAAATTGATGTGGGAGAAATGTACTTTCACCTTCCCCATCAAATCCAAACTGCAACACTCTCATTCCAGGAAGCTGGAAACGGTCTCGAAGAGCTTCCACTTCCGGGGTAATAATTCCCAAATCCTCTGCAATAATCGGAAGGTCTTCACCTAATTCCTTTTCAAATGTGAGGAATAGTTCTTCTCTCGGACCAGGCACCCATTTCCCATTCATTGCTGTTTCCTCCCCATATGGGACAGCCCAATAGCTTTCCAAGCCTCGGAAATGGTCGATACGCAGATAATCTGTTAACTTCAACTGGTGACTTACTCTTTGAACCCACCATTTGAAACCGTCCTTCTTCTGCGCCTTCCAGTCATATAGTGGATTCCCCCAGAGCTGACCGGTTGCCGAGAAATAGTCCGGTGGTACTCCAGCAACCACAACCGGATAACCCTCGCTGTCCAATTGGAACAACTCTTGATTCGCCCACACATCTGCACTGTCTAACGATACGAATAATGGGATATCTCCAATGATTTCAACATCATTTTCATTGGCATACTCTTTTAATTCTAACCACTCTTTGTGGAACATAAACTGCACAAAATAATAATATTTTACTTCTTCCTTCAAAAGCTCCTGCAATTTCGCTTTCACTTCGGCTGTCGGTCTGCGGTATTCTTCTTTCCAAGCCAGCCACTCTCTGCCCTCATGCATATCTTTACATGCCATGTACAGCGCATAGTCACCCACCCAGTCCATGTTATCTGCTAAGAAGTCCTCATATTCCTCCAACAGCACCTTATCAGCCTTCTCTTGAAATCGTGAAGCTGCCTGTCTTAATATCTTTGTCTTCCAAGGAATAATTGCACCATAATCTACTTTATCCTCTTGACCAACTGGACAGTCGATGAGTTCCCACGCTTCTAATAATCCCAGTTTCATAAGGCATTCCGGACTTACAAGTAAAGGTTGCCCTGCAAACGCAGAAAACCCTTGATATGGAGAATCTCCAAACCCAGTTGGAGTCAGTGGCAGAGTCTGCCACAAACGTTGTCCTGATGCCTTTAAAAAATCTATAAAATCATAGGCCGCCTGCCCCAAATCCCCGATTCCGTATGGTGAGGGAAGCGATGTCGGATGGAGCAATATGCCCGAAACTCTTGCTTTTTTTGTGTTACTCATATGTTAATCCTCTTTTTTCACTTGAATATACACATTATACAAAACTTTCTTTGCAAAGGCAAGAAAGAGTGCTATACTAATAGGAAAGACTTTTACCTATATACAAAAAGGAGTTGAACAAACATGAGCAGAAATCTTACTTTATTAACTGACCTTTATGAGTTGACAATGATGCAGGGATATTTCGAACGCCAAGCAAACGAAGTCGTTGTGTTTGACATGTTTTTCCGTTCGAATCCTAACAAATCCGGTTACTCCATTGCAGCAGGACTGGAGCAAGTAATTCAATATATTAAAGAGTTGAATTTTACCTACGATGATGTTGCATATCTGCGTAGTTTAAATATTTTCAGCGAAGAGTTTTTAAATTACTTAAGCGGCTTCCATTTTAGCGGAAATATTTATGCAATTCCGGAAGGAACGGTTGTTTTCCCTAGAGAACCACTAATTAAAGTAGTTGCTCCGATTATGGAGGCACAGTTAATTGAAACGGCGATTTTAAATATCGTGAACCATCAGTCACTTATTGCCACCAAAGCGGCTCGTGTTGTTTATGCAGCACAGGGGGATGGCATTATGGAATTTGGTCTCCGCCGTGCCCAAGGACCGGACGCAGGTTTATATGGTGCACGAGCTGCCATGATTGGTGGATGTGTGGGAACCTCCAACGTGCTTGCGGGACAAATGTTTGACGTTCCTGTAAAAGGTACACACGCTCATAGCTGGATTATGAGTTTCCCTGATGAGTATACGGCATTTAAAACTTATGCTGATTTGTATCCAAATGCATGTATTTTACTTGTAGATACCTACGACACCTTGAAATCAGGTGTCCCAAATGCAATTCGCGTATTTACTGAAATGCGTGAGGCAGGTATTAAACTTACAAATTACGGTATCCGTCTAGATAGCGGCGACCTTGCATATTTGTCAAAGAAGGCTCGTAAAATGTTAGATGAAGCTGGCTTTGAAACTGCAGTTATTTCCGCATCTAACGATTTGGATGAGTTCTTAATCCACGACCTTAAGATTCAAGGTGCTAAGATTACATCTTGGGGAGTTGGCACGAACCTAATCACTTCTAAAGACTGCCCTTCCTTCGGTGGTGTATATAAACTTGCTGCAATTCAGCAACCGGACGGAACATTTGTATCCAAGATTAAACTCTCTGAAAACTCAGAGAAGATTACCAACCCAGGAAACAAAACTGTTTACCGTATTTATGATAATGAAACCGGCAAAATGCGCGCCGACCTAATCTGCTTTGCAGACGAAACATTTGACGAGACACAGGATATGAAAATCTTCGACCCGACGGAACCTTGGAAAAAGACAAAGCTCTATGGTGGCACCTATCACATGCGTGAAATCCTTGTACCTATTTTCATTAATGGGCAATGCGTGTACGAATCACCAAGCGTAATGGATATTGCAGCATACTGCAAGCAGGAAAAAGAAACCTTATGGGATGAAACCAAACGTCTTTTCAACCCGCACAAGGTTTATATTGATTTATCACAGAAATTGTTTGACGAAAAACAAGCTTTATTAAATCAAATGGATAAGGAATAATAAAGGAGTATATTTAATATGAAAATAGTTGTGTTAGCTGGTGGGTTGAGTACAGAACGTGACGTATCACTTGCATCCGGTGCCGGAATCTGCAAAACCTTAAGAGAAAGAGGATATGAAGCATTTCTTCTCGATGTGTATTTAGGGTTCCCACAAGCTCCGGAAAACTTAGAGGATGTCTTTTCTCTTCCGAATGCCGGACTTGAAATTGCAGAGGGCATCAAAACAACGGAACCGGATTTAGTTGCCGTTAAGGCCTCCAGAGAAGATCAATCTGACTGCTTTGTAGGACCAAATGTGATTGATATCTGTCGCCTTGCTGACATTGTCTTTATGGCACTCCACGGAGATGTCGGTGAAAACGGTAAATTACAGGCTACCTTTGATATTTTAGGAATCCGTTATACCGGCCCTAATTATCTTGGAAGTGCACTTGCAATGGATAAGGGCATCGCCAAACAGATTTTTAAAACCTCAGGAGTTCCTACTCCACTTGGCACAGCCTTGAAAAAAGAAAATAAGGATGTGGCACTTACTGATTTAGGTTTGAAGCTGCCGGTAGTTGTGAAGCCTTGTTCCGGTGGTTCCAGTATCGGAGTATATATTGTAAATACGGAAGAAGAATATCGCAACGCGATTGAAAACTCCTTCTGTTATGAAGACGAGGTTGTCATCGAGCCTTACATAAAAGGCCGTGAATTTGCTTGTGGTATCATCGACGGAAAAGCTCTGCCTGTCATTGAAATCATTCCAAAAACCGGGTTCTTTGATTATGCCAACAAATATCAAGCCGGCGCAACTGAAGAAATCTGTCCTGCACAGATTCCGGATGATGTTGCCGAAAGAATCCAGCGCGCAACCGAACTTGCGTTTAAAGTGCTGAAGTTAGATGTATATTCAAGAGCGGACTTCTTATGGGATGCAAATGATGATATCTACTGCCTGGAAGTCAATACCCTTCCAGGAATGACTTCTGCAAGTTTACTTCCGCAGGAAGCTGCCGCTGCAGGTATTCCATACGGAGAACTTTGCGAACTTATTATTAAAAAATCATTAGAGCGTTACAACGCCTAATCGGAGGAATAACCATGAAAGCAATGTCTTTAAAAGAAATCGCTGCTGCATGTGGCGGACATTTCTATGGAGATGAATCAAAGCTAAACAAAGAGGTGAATGGCGTAGCCATTGACAGCCGTACAATAGAAGAAGGACATTTATTTATTCCAATAAAAGGTGCTCGCGTAGACGGGCACACTTTTATTTCTCAGGTTATGGAAAAGGGTGCTCTTTGTACTTTAAGCGAGAAGCCTTTGGGTGCAGAGGCTGATACATACATACTTGTAGATTCCTGCGAGCAGGCCCTAAAAGACTTGGCAGAGCATTACCGCAAAGCACTTGGCATTAAGGTTGTTGGTATCACAGGAAGCGTTGGAAAAACAAGCACTAAGGAAATGATTGCCTCTGTCCTTTCACAGAAATACAATGTGCTAAAGACAGCAGGTAACTTTAATAACGAAATTGGACTTCCTCTTACTATCTTCAACATTCGTGAAGAACATGAAGTGGCTGTCCTTGAAATGGGTATCAGTGACTTTGGTGAAATGCACCGTCTTGCAAAAATGGCAAGACCGGACATCTGTGCCATTACAAATATTGGCCTATGTCATTTAGAAAACCTCATTGACCGTGACGGCATCTTAAAAGCTAAAACAGAAATGTTTGACTTTGCCGCTCCGGATGCCAAATATATTTTAAACGGCGATGACGATAAATTGATTACCGTAAAGGAATGGGATGGATGCAATCCGATTTATTTTGGATTATCCACAGGATTGGATGCGTTTGCAGAAGATATCCACAGCCTGTCTCTGAAAGGAACCGCCTGTACGATTTGTCTTGGGGATAACTCTTTTAGGGTTACGATTCCGATTCCTGGACACCATATGGTGTACAATGCATTAGCCGGAGCCCTGGTTGGACGTGAACTTGGATTAAGTGCAGACGAAATCAAAGCCGGAATTGAAGCTCTTGTTCCTGTTTCCGGACGCAACAACATGATTGAAACAGAAAATTTTCTTATTATTGATGACTGTTATAATGCAAATCCAATTTCAACCAAAGCATCCTTAGATGTTCTGGCTACTGCAGATACTCGAAAGGTTGCTATTCTCGGTGATATGTTTGAGCTTGGGGAAAATGAAAAGGAATTGCACTATGGGGTTGGACAACATGCGGCCGAGAAAGGCATCGACCTTCTCATCTGCATTGGTGCATTATCAAAAAATACTGCCGAAGGTGCAATAAATAGCGAGGGCTCTGTCCTTCATTATGAAACAAAGGCTGATTTTTTAACACAAGCAGATAGCGTTCTAAAAAAAGGCGACGTAATTCTCGTAAAAGCCTCGCATGGAATGGAATTTCCTGAGATTGTTGAGAAATTGCAACAATTATAAATCGAATAGGCGCTGCAACAAAAAATGTTTGTTGCAACGCCTTTAATTTTTTATTACTTCTCTGCCAAAACAGCTTTTATAAATTCCCACACTCTCGCAATGGAACTGATGCTGATTACCTCATCCGGTGTATGCACATCCGCCATGTTTGGTCCGATGGAAATACAATCTAAACCTTCAATCTTTGAAGATAGGATTCCACATTCCAAACCTGCATGAATCACTTCAATCTTCGGCGTTTCACCGTATTGCTTTTCATAAATCCTTACACACAAATCACGAAGACGGGACTCTCTCGCATATGCCCATCCAGGATAATCCCCATGATAGCTTACCTTACCGCCAAGCATCTCTGTAAATTGTTCTAATCTTGAAGTTAAATAATCCTTTGCAGAAGCAACTGAGCTTCTCACTGAAAAGCAAGTACTAATACCTTTCTCATCAACCTTCATAACACCCATATTAAGAGAAGTTTCCACAAGTCCAGGCAAATCTTGGCTCATGGTCTGCACACCGTTTGGCAACAGATTAAGTGCTGTAATTGCCTTCTCTTTAGATACTGCAGATAGCACCTTGCATGCTGCTACATCCTTCACCTCTAACACAATAGCTACATTTGGATCTGCAACACCATACTCTGACTTAATAATTGCATTAAATTCTTCTACCGCTTTCTTTACAGTCTCTATATCTGCTTCTGCTATCATGAAGTTGGCATTCGCGTTCTTCGGAATGACATTATCTTTTACTCCACCAGCCATACTTACGATATTGAAATCGGTCTTATCTTTCAAAAATAGGAAGAATCTTCCCAACATCACATTTCCATTTGCACGTCCTTTGTGAATCTCAATTCCTGAGTGTCCACCCAAAAATCCTGTTGTTTTGATTTCACAAATCAGACCACTCTTTTCCACCATCTCCGTTGGAATCAGGCTGTCTGCTCGCACTCCGCCTGCACATCCTGCTGTGAAAACACCTTCGTCTTCCGAGTCAATGTTAAGCAAACGTTTCGCCTTACAGCATGACAAATCAATTGCTGTTGCACCTTCTAACCCGACTTCCTCGCTTACAGTTAAAACCAACTCTAATCGTGGGCGAGGAATATCATTAGAATCCAAAAGTGCAAGTCCATAAGCAATTGCAATTCCATCATCCCCACCAAGAGTCGTACCTTCAGCCGTAATATAATCGCCTTCTACCTTAATACGGATACTCTCTTTTTCCATATCAATGTCGCACTCTGGTACTTTATCTCCTACCATGTCCAGATGACCTTGGATAATGATTGGCTCTGCACCTTCATACCCCGGTGTTGCTTCGCCAATAATAATTACATTTCCAAGTTCATCCTGCTCATAATATAAATTTCTTTCCTTTGCAAATGCCACACAATAATCACTCAATTCCCTTTCATGATAAGAAATATGTGGGATGCTACAAATATCTTCAAAAAATCCAAGCACTTCTGCCGGCTCATATCCATTTAAAACTTTCATTCTTACTCCTCCGAATTTCCTTTTTACACTCCATTATATTTTCATATAAAACAGAACATTCGTCAACGTTTTTCCTAAAAATCATTCTTTAAATGTGACAATATTTCTCGTTTGTATGCCAAAAACTCCTCTGTTAAATGAAAGTCCTTTCTTCTCGGTTTTGGCTCCTCAATCACAATCTCTTTCGTAATCTGACCTGGCTTTCCTGTCAGAAGATAAATACGGTCCGAAAGCAGAATTGCCTCATCAATATCATGGGTAATAAAAATAGTTGATAAGTGAATTTTACCCATCACTTCTAAGTACCATTCATGAATTGCCTGCTTTGTAAGCATATCCAGCGCAGAAAATGGTTCATCCAGAAGAGCTACCTTTTTCGAGAACAAATAGGTTCTAAGTAATGCCGCACGCTGTTTCATCCCACCTGAAAGCTGAACCGGATATTTTTTCTCTGCTCCTTCTAATCCGAATTCCGCGAAATAAGGAGCCGCCATTTCTCTGGCCTCCTTTTTTTTCATTCCACGAATCATAAGCGACATTGCCACGTTGTCCAGAATTGTACGATATGGAAGCAACAAATCCTTCTGAAGCATATAGCTCACATTCCCGGGCTGCCCTGTAACATCTTCTCCATCCAGCCACACACTTCCTTCATCCGGAAGGTTCAAACCTGCAATAATGTTAAAAAGCGTTGTCTTACCACCACCACTAACTCCTAGAAGGGATACAATCTCCCCTTCATGTAGTTCCAAAGATATATTTTCAATTATTTTCTCCGAATCGAAAGACTTTGATACGTCTTTCACCTGTAATATCGACATATTACCTCCTCATATGTGCCACTGCACATTCTCTCCACAGCACAACTAATTAGGCAGATACGCATTGGAGAAACCCACATTTTCTAAAATCTTTGTTTCCACTAATTCATTCTCACTCAACCAATTGTAGAAGTTATTCCATCTCGTCTCGTCAATGTATCCCCATTGCTCTGCTTCTGCCTGATATTTGTCAGCTAAATATTTCTGGCTTGCCTTCACAAGCTCCTCATCCAACTCCGGATTTGTTTTGCAAAGAATCCCTGCTGCCTCCTCCGGATGTTCAATTGCAAACTCATATCCCTTAGATACTGCACTTAAAAATGCTTTTGCTGCCTCTGGATTTTCTTTTAAAAATGCATTGCCTGCAATAATAACCGGTGTATAGTAATCGAAAACAGGGTCCATATCTGCAAATGCAAAATAGTCTGTTTCTAATTTTTCCAATTCTGTTTTCACACCTGCCCAGCCATAGAATATCCAAATGGAATCTACCGACTTAGATTTCAATGCAGACACTTCATCTGTAACTGTGCTTGGTCTTTGTACAATCTTGTCAAAATCCCCACCGTCTTTTTCAACCACCTGCCTGAGAGTTGCCAACTCAATCGGGCCATTCCACGTTGCATACGTATGTCCTTCCATTCCCTTTGGCCTATCCATGCCTTCACCTTTGCGAGAAATGATTCCCGATGTATTGTGTTGAATAATTGCCGCAATTGCTGTAATTGGAAGAGGCTTATCTCCTGCCAATGCCGGTCCCATGGAATCCTGAAAAGAAACACCAAATTCTGCTTTTCCGGATGCAACCAGAACCTCTGCACCATCCTCCGGTGGCTGCACAATTTCCACTTCTAATCCTGCCTCTTTAAAATATCCTTTTTCCTGTGCCACATAAATTCCCGTATGATTGGTGTTCGGTGTCCAATCCAATACAAATGTTATTTTGTCGCCATCTGTCCTCGATTTATTAGCGCAAGCAGACAAGGACAGTAACATGGTGATCACCATTAGTAATACTACAATTCGTTTCTTCATAATCATTTTTCCTCCTTTTCCCATGGCATACATTTCTTTTGCAGTAAGTCTACACCTTTCATAAGCAAGAGACTGATCATCGAAATGAGAAATATCACCGCGAACATCTTATCAAAAGAAAATGCCTGTTTCACTCGTGTCATATATACCCCTAAACCTTTAAAACCACCCAGCCATTCGGAAATAACTGCGCCCACAACTGCATAGGAAACCGAAATACGTAACCCTGCAAAAAACTGAGACAGGGCGCTCGGAAATTTAATATATCGGAATATCTGCCAATTTCCCGCCCCCATTGCGCGAAGCAAATTTATGGAATCCTTGTCTGCCGACTTGAATCCATTTAACAATCCCACAGCAATTGGAAAAAAGGTTGTAATAACAATGAGAATGACTTTCGGTGTCATTTCATAACCAAACCACAGAACAAGTAATGGAGCAATGGACACTGACGGAACTGTCTGTGACAGAATAATCAGTGGGTAAAATGCTTGGTAGATTCTTTCAAATCTGTCCATTAAAACCGCTATCATAAAACCCAGCATGATTCCAAATCCAAGTCCGATAAACGCTTCTGCCAATGTCACTAGCAAATGATCCATTAGCGTTGGAAATTCGGAAACAAACGCTTTGAGTACTTGTATAGGGGAAGGCAACAGGAAACTTTCAATCATTCCTATTGAAGACACCGTCTGCCACACTATTAAAATAAATACAATTGCGGAACATGACCAGATTTTACTGGTGGTGTTTGGTAACTTTCTTTTCAATGGTTAACACTTCTCCTTCCGGGCGATATGAAATCTTTACATAAGCAGAAACTGACTCTGCTCCTGCTCTTACTGCTACTTTTTGACATTCTTTGATAATGTCTAAGAGTTCATCATAATCTCCTTCAATTGAGGTCTCACAGGGACCTACATAGTAACTCAACCCCGTAGATTGAATATAGTCAATTACTTCATCTACAATACGGATTAGCTCATCATCATTGTCTGCCTTTGGCAGAACTTGAATTGCTACACTTGCATTCATAATTCTTTCCTCCTTTTCTTGTGATGTCTGGACTTCCTTTCGGAATTTTCGAAATAAAAAATACCTAGGTCGATAATAACCTAGGTATTAGAATACATGTATCCTATAACGAATATCTCTCTTCCTACGCTGGCATTATCCAGATCAGGTTCTTGGGTCCAAGATGAATACACCTCGTCTCAGCCGGTTCAATTACCAGCACCCCATTTAGTTGTTGATGTCAGTTTACTACGCAAAGTTAGATACGTCAAGCAATTTATTTGTTAGAAAATAGTTAATTTATTTCCATTTTATGTTATAATAAGCTTCGGGCTTTTAAAAAACCATTTTACAAGAAAGGAAGATTGACATGTTATTCAAATTATTTTATACATTTGCCAAAATCGGACTCTTCACGTTCGGTGGTGGCTATGGCATGATTGCCATTGTTCAAGACGAGTGCGTAGAGAAAAGAAAGTGGATTACGGAAGATGAATTTGCAACTGTTCTCACCATTGCAGAATCCACTCCTGGACCAATTGCAATTAACTGCGCAACATATACAGGCTATGCGCAAGGCGGAATTCTAGGTTCCATTGCTGCAACCTTTGGTGTTGTATTGCCATCCTTTGTGATTATCTTTTTGATTTCATCTTTTTTTGATAATCTATTGGCTTACCCTATTGTTGCAAATGCATTTCACGGAATTCAGATTGGTGTAGGACTGATTATTTTCAGAGCAGGCTACAATATGTTAAAGAAAATGAAGAAAACACCTTTTGCCATTACGGTTTTAATATGTGCTCTTCTTATCATGCTGACAATTAACTTCTTGTCCTTAAACTTTTCAACCATTTATCTGCTCCTCATCGCAGGTGTATTGGGCATGGTATTCTGCTTCATTCAGAAAATGCGTGAAGGAAAGAAGGTGGAATCATGATTTACTTGGATTTATTTTTAGGATTTTTAAAAGTCGGACTTTTCTCCTTCGGCGGTGCCTATGGCGCTATTCCGGTCATCCGAGAAGTAGTCATGCAAAATGGATGGGTAACGGAAGAAAAATTTGCTTACCTGCTTGCAATTAGCGAAAGCACACCAGGACCAATCATGGTAAATACCGCAACCTATATTGGGAATGAAGTTGGAAGCCAGGCATATGGCATACTGGGCGGACTACTTGGCTCGGCCCTCGCCACATTTACCGTATGTATGCCTGCTTTTGTGATAATCTTAGTCCTTTCCATGATACTGAAGAACGCCCTCAAAAATCCGTACGTGCTTGCAGTCTTAGACGGTATCAAGCCTTGTATTATCGGTATTATCCTAGCCACCGGACTTCATATGATTATGGAAAACTGCACTGCAAACGGACTTAGCATTCCTAAGAACTGGCAGACCTTTGTCATCATGGCTGTTGTGCTGATTGCAATGTTTATCTACAAGAAAATCAAGAAAAAGGCAATTTCACCGATTATGCTAATTGCAGTATCAGCCATAAGTGGAATCATTGTGTACGGGATATAAAATAGCAAAATAACTGAGCCATTCAATTTTTCTTTACAAATTGAATGGCTCTTTAATGAATTTCTAGAAGTTTCACTATATAACCTCGCTTTCTATTAAATTTTGTTTTAGTAGTCCTTATTTCATTGGACTGACCTCCTGTTTTTAAAAGTTTTCTCTTTTGTTAATTAGATAATACCTCAGTTCTCTTTAAATGTCAATATGTTTTTTGAAAATTTTTATTATTTTTATTAATTGTCTGAAATTATTAAAATATTATTGTAATTGCAAGTTATCTTTTGTATCATAATAAAGGAAAAGGAAGGTTTAGAATATGTATCTTGTATCAATTTATTTCGCCGAAAAAACAAATAAAAAAATTCAGAAGTTTATAAACCAGGTTGCCGAAAAGACAGGGAACACATTTATGTTAGATGGAAATGTGCCACCTCATATTACCGTTTCCTCTTTTGAAGCCTTGGAAGAAGAACAAGTGATAGAAGTATTAAGTCATGTAGCAACAGACTTAAAGAAAGATACTTTGCAATGGGTTTCGGTTGGACAATTCTTTCCATATGTGCTGTATATTACTCCAGTGCTTAATGAATATCTACATGACATGTCAGTTCAAATTTATAATGCGCTCTCTCAAATAGATAGCGTTAAGATAAGTCCTTACTATCAACCATTCCACTGGCTACCACACAGCACGATTGGGAAAACATTAACCAAAGAGCAAATGAGCATTGCTTTTGACGTAATGCAAAATAGTTTCGGAATGTTTGAAGGTGAAGTAGTAAGGATTGGACTCGCAAAACCAAATCCACATCGTGACATTATGAGTTGGGAACTGAAATAAGCGAATTATGTAGAGTTTAATGTTTAGTGTTTAGGATTTTGCATTTAGTGGTCTGGGTACTAACTGCCAGAAAATCAACCCGTATACCCAGAAACCACCATAAACTCATATAAAAACACCATTTTTCACAGCAAATTTCTATAAACACTACTTTTAACATAGATTATACCCATGATTTTACGAAACCATGGGTATTTTATCCTGATGAACTGTAGTTTATAGAAAGTAGACCGTTTCAAATCAAGACGCAACTAATTTATAGAAAATCGCCACAATCAAGAACACCTATAATTTGTGGCCTTGCTGCTTATCAAACTCTGGGTTAAAGAAATAGAAATTCTTTGCATCCAACAAATTCTTCGTTCTCTCAAGGGCTTCTCCAAATCTTTGGAAATGCACTACCTCTCTGGCACGCAGGAACTTCAATGGGTCACGGACTTCGGGGTCCTTAATCATACGAAGCAAGTTGTCATAGACTGTTTTTGCTTTCTGCTCTGCTGCCAAGTTCTCGTGCAAGTCTGTAATAGCATCACCCTTAGATTGAAATTCAAGGGACGTAAACGGAACTCCGGCCGCCGCCTGTGGAAACAAGGCCGCTGTATGGTCAATATAATACGCATCAAATCCAGCTGTCTTTGCCTCTTCCACCGTTAAATTCTTGGTCAACTGATATACCATCGCACAGATAATTTCCATATGTGCTAATTCCTCCGTACCGATGTCAGTCAATAGTCCACCAACTCGTTTGTCCGGCATGGTATAGCGTTGTGCCAAATATCTCATGGATGCGGACAGTTCTCCATCCGGTCCACCGTATTGACTGATAATTAGTTGCGCAGTTTTTGGACAGGTTTTTGTAATATTAACTGGATACTGTAAACGTTTTTCATATACCCACATTACTTGCACACTCCTTCCCATGGAATTTTTCCCTCTGGCCAGCAATAGCACTCAGAGTCTGGATTCTTGTCATAAATCACGTCCATACACACTTCTGCAAGCGGATAGAACTCCAAAGCAAACTCCTTCATAAGCTGTCTTTTTCTCTTTAACATGGTCTTTAACATACTAAGTCCAGTTTGGTCCTCTGGATGTGTGTCCATGTAAAGGCGCAAGTCATCAAGTACAAATCCGGTTTGCTGAATCTGTCTCAGCATGGTTTCTTCACGACTAAATTGCAATTTTTCATCTTCTAACTCATTGTCCAGTACAGTGGCAAAAAACTGTCTGTTGAGTTCTGGGAAAATGGTTCCCATACGAAGTGCCTGCTCTTCATCATACACTTCATTCCATTCCTGAATCGGAACCGATGCAATTGCAAGATGTTTCTCTTTCTCCATTAAAAAAACTCCCCTCTTTTTTAATTTTACTCCCACACATAGTATGTGCAGTTCAATCCTCAAAAAAGTAAGGAAGTTTTTTCAAACATTATTCATTTTTAGCATCTTTAGAATAAATAATTTGACCGTTAATAATCGTATATAAAGTTTCTGTAAATACTTCCATGGGATTTCCGGTGAAAATTGCAATATCTGCATCTTTCCCTTTTTTTAAACTACCCACTCTGTCATCCACTCGACAAATACGAGCTGCGTTGATTGTAATTGCTTTTAAGCCATCCTCTACGGATAACCCATGCTTTACAGCGATTCCGGCACAAATCGGTAAATACTGAAGCATGGTTACCGGATGGTCGGTTGTTATTGCAAATAAAATTCCTGCCTCGCTCAATACTTTGTTTGTCCGAAAATTCATATTTTTTACTTCGATTTTAGACCTGGAAGTGAGCTCCGGTCCTACAATAACTGGAAAACCAGATGCTTTTATTTCATCTGCAATCAAATGGCTCTCTGTACCATGATCTATGGTAATATCAAGTTCAAACTCTGTGGCAATCCGAATGGCAGTCAAAATATCATCCGCCCTGTGCGCATGTGCCTTTAATGGTATTTCCCGTCTAAACACAGGAACCCAAGGTTCCATTTGAAAATCCCCTTTTTCTAGCTTACCCTCTTCTTTATCCTGAACATACTGCCTTGCCTCATACAAGATCTCACGAAGCAGGGCACTGATTCCCATTCTTGTCGACGGTAACTGGTCCTTATCACCGTACGCTGTTTTTGGATTTTCCCCAAATGCCACCTTCATCGCCGCCGGATGCTTCACAATCATTTCATCGACGCAGCGTCCTTGAGTTTTCATAAAGACAAATTGACCTCCAACCACATTGGCGCTCCCCGGTCCAACCATGACCGCAGTAATACCAGCCGCAATCGCATCATGGAATGCCGGGTCCATAGGATTGACGGCATCTATTGCACGTAGTGTGGGCGTGATGGGATTCGTCCCCTCATTGCAGTCATCGCCGATAATTCCCCATTTTTCCTCGGTTATTCCAATGTGGCAATGTGCCTCAATGATTCCAGGCATGACCCATGCTCCCTTTACATCCAAAATCTGCTCATCATCGCTTGGCGCGAGGGAGGACATGTTTCCCACCTCTTCAATGACTTTGCCCTTTATACGAACATATCCACGTTCAATTGGTTTATCTTCCATTGTGAAAATTTTTCCATTAATAATTAACATAAAAATACCCCGTTTACGAAGATCTAAAAATAATATCTCCAAAACGGGGTAAAATATGTATTATGCAAGCAATTCTTGCACTTTTTTGCCATCAAAAACAACTTGTGAAATATGATCAACTTCAATCTGATATAACGCATTTGCCGCAATATGCTCTGCTGCCTGCTCCAAATCACGGATACCTTCCGTATTTGCAAAATGCGTAACTAAGGTATCTAAGCCCTCGTCTGTCACAATGCATTCATTTTCATTGAGACCCATACGCTTCAACACCTTCGGGAGTGCAAATTTTGAGAAAATAATTTTCTTTTCTTCTGCCGTATACCCTGGAATCTCAATCACTGCAAATCGCGACATTAACGGTGCACTAATCTGGCTCTTATCATTGGCTGTTGCAATCGGATAAACACCACTGGTCGGAATCATACATTCCATGTAATTGTCTGTAAATCCAAGATTGTCAAGAAGTGTCAAAAGTACATCTGCCGGATTGCCATTGCCTTTTCCAGATGCTGCCTTGTCAAGCTCATTGATAATAAACACCAGGTTGGACTCTCCTGCCATTGAAAATGCTTCCATGATAATACCTGGTTTCGCATTGGAGTAAATACGTGAGCTTCCGGTCAACTGTTCTGGGTCGTTAATGGAACTCATATCCAGTGATGTCCATGGTAATTTTAAAATACGGGCAACCGCATAAGCAATCTGGGACTTACCGGTGCCTGCCGGACCAATTAACAAAATACCATAAGCAGGAAGTGTATGTGTTCTGTTAATCTGAATTATGGTCTCAATGATACGCTGTTTTACGCGCTCCATACCATATAATTCTTCATCCAAGATTCTGCGTGCTTCTACTGGGTCAATAGATTCAAAATAATCATTTTTCCACTGTATGTTCATCATAATCGAAAGTGCTCGTTGGGCATGACGACGTTCCTCCGGTGTTACCTCATGAGAATGTGCTACCGCAAGATTTCTTCTCGCCCATAGTCTGATGTTATCCGGCAAGGTCTTTCCTGCACAATTCATGAAATCAGAAATGCTCTGCAAGCTTGTAAGCTTCATATCATCTCCAGTCTCATCTAATTCCTCATCCTCTTCCAGGTCACCCTGCGGTGCGTTGCTGGCAAATAGACGCTCAATCATATATTGAAGGAAGCCATCCTCTGCAGAGAGTTTTCCACTTCCACTAGATGCCATTTCACGAATCTTGAAAACCGCATATCCGTCCTCGCGGTTCTCACCTGAAAGTCGCACATTGATATGGTTCTTTCCAAGCCATTTGATGAGATACACAAAACGGGCATCCATCTGCAGAATGTCAGCGCTAAAATTCCCGTCTTTTTCTTTAAACTCAAAAGCGGTCTTTCTGCTTTGATTTGTAAAGAAACCACAAGAATAATGTTCCCACTTTCTCTCACTATTATCTAATACTAAAATTGGCTTTTCCGGTGTAGCTGTTCTTTCATTGGAATGAAAGGTTGTGTATGTACAGACAAACTCTTCGTTATTTTCATTTGGTGTGTTAGTAAAATCAAAAACCGGCATGTTAAATCTTCTTCTGGCACATAAAGATAATGCCACTAATAATTGTATATAGGTTCATAATCGGTCCTGCAACGATTGCAAATGCTGTATAGATAGCAAATAGCGCAACATTTAATGCGAACAAAAAAGTGCATTTACCTAATCTAAAAAGTGCTACTACCAAATTAGTTTCAAAAACTTGAATTTCTTCTGTAGGTACATGTGCATACCATTTCGCTATTTTTCTTCTTGTTGCCCATCCAAGTGGAAGACATGCAAACAAAAATGATGCCAGATATAACATTTTCATCTGTTCTGCTGTTGCCTGCTCTGCAACTGGCGAATTATTATTAATTACCGTCCATGTAATCGACAATCCTACAAATAAAACAACAAATACCGCTACCCATGCAAAAAATGCTTTTTTTGAACTGTTAATTCCTTCAATCATAACCTCGTTCTCCTATCCTTTATCTTTTCTTTTGTTTCCGCTACTTTAGTAACATATACACATTATAGCATGTATTTAAAACAGAATAAAGTATTAATATTTTATAGGTTTCTGTAATAATGCAAAAGGACAAGCACTATCGCCTGTCCTTACTTTTAAACTGTATTTTTATAATAACCCCAACTACAACACCTGATACAACAATCACGCCAAGTACAATCAACGTCAATTGCCAGAAAGAAATTCCCCAGGAAGACTGTGTGCCTGTCAAAACATATTTATTTCCAGCAGCATCTGTAAGATTGCCATACTCATCTGCCATACTGTCAGGAATAAGTACATCTTCCAAAGAAATACCTTCCATATCAATTGCCACTAGGTATTTCGTCTGTTTATCCAATGAACTCAGATAGAACAACGCATCACCCTGCGCATCAATTACTGTAGACTGCATAATTTCCCAGCTCTTCAGAACAGGTTTCTGACAAATGGTTGCCAAATGTTTTGCATAAGAATATCCTATTGGAATAGTCACCGTCACTTCAAATGGAATATTATCCTCGAATTCCAACAGATAGCTCTGTGCATTGCCAATCAATTTCTTCTGCGCCTTCGTTGGTTTGGTATTCTTTTTTAAAGTAAATTTTAAATCATAGGATTTCGATAACTGGCCTGCATCTAGATTCTCACAATTAATGCTCCAACTGGAATTCGTTCCAGTAGAAATCGTAAGATTCACCTTGTGACCTGCCAGACTATCCAACACATTCCCCGGCAACTTCGTGCTGCCGTTCAGATTGACATTAATCTCAACCTTATTGACCGTAGTACTATCACTTTCCAAACGATCCGGGTACTTGATATAACTATCTGTATATTCAAGCATATCATCCCATCCGTCTTCATCATCTATGGTTACATCGATCGTAATGTCATATTCATCCTTCCCGGTTGATGGCTTTGTGACATTTACTGTCGCATCAATGGTAGAATTGTCCGTATCCACGATTTCCCTATCTGTCTCAACCACACCGCCGTCCGGTTTTTGTGTCACAGCCCCCGTTGTACTGGACCCCACATTCGAACTGTCACCCTCTGTCACGCCCGAAAAATCTGGAAGTTGACTTTGAATCTGGTTAGAAATCTGCTCGCGTTCTGCTTCACTACCATCATGATAAGCATTCTTCAGCGAATCACAATCATGGAATGCGTACTCACCAATATTCTGTACCGATGAAGGCAGAGATATGCTTGTCAGTGAAGTACAGCCATAGAAGGTCCATTCCGGCAATTTTGCAATTGGACTTTCAATGACAACCTGCATTAAATTACTACAATATGCAAATATACTTTCGCTCAGATTAGTAGTCGTAACCGGTATGCGAATCGTAGATAGCGAAGAACAACGATAAAATGCCTGATATCCAATATTCAGCAATCCATCCGGCAGCCTCACCGTGCGTAATGATTCGCATCTTGAAAATGCATTGGCTCCGATGGACTTCAGGCCTTCCTGCAACGTTACTCTTGCCAGATTTGTACATCCTGCAAAAGCCATGTCACCAATCTTTGTAACCGATTCTGGAAGAGAAATACTCTGCAATGCAGTACATCCATAAAAAGCCAAATCACCTATGTTGGTAATCCCATCTTTAATCGTTACCGCCGTAATTTTCTCCCTATCCTCATACCACGGTGCCATATTGCCTTCCGTGAAGTTCTGCATGGAACCTTTTCCTGTAATACTAAGTGTTCCATCTGCACCAAGACTCCATTTTGCCTTGCTACCGCAACTTCCCGAATCTGCTGCCAATGCAGGCATCTCTACAGAAAGAAACAGGAGGCAGGCAGCAAAAATTGCCGCCAATATTCTTTTTTTCAATGAATGTTTCATAAATACCTCCTGTAAAAATCATTTTACTAATAACCGCTCTCTGGCGTATTAATAGTAATCTTATTATTCAGCTCAAATACATAAGTAACTGACTGATCATCAGATGTTACTGTAACATGGGTTGCAGAACCATCGACAAACTTTCTAATACATGTACCAACCGTATATCTGCCAATTTTGGTCGTATAATCTTGAGATCTACCGGCAGCAACCGTACTACTCAACGAATTTGGTGAATAGTTAAAGGTCATATCTTCATCTGTTCCATCAACCATCATCTCGGCAGAACTAAAAGCACCTACACCCGAAATTAGAGTTGTTACGTTAGACGCAGTATAACTATTTATAACACCAACAACACCAAAATCTTTTCCCGTGGCTGCTGCAAAATAAACATCACATGAATATTTATTTGTTGAAATTGAGTTGTATCTTGTTCCAGTTGGAATATTCGCAAATAACATAGCCTCACTGTCACTTGTGTTAACAGTTATTTTTTCAGACGGTTTTGGTGACACCCCTGTAATTGTTATAACAGGCTTAATCCAATCATAGCTATATGTCGGCGATGCTGAACTTGGACTTAATGGTACTTGAACTACACTACCAGCCTCACTATTCTTAACTACAGTAGCATATGTTGTCTTACCGATAATAAATTCAACACGATATAATTTATACTGTCCAGCATATGGTAGACTAAATCCATCTTCTGAATCCAACACAAATTGCGTTGTATCACTTGCATTCACAATCATCTTGCTTCTCACAGTTTCTGTACTTGCAAGAATTTTCTTTAGTGTCGCCAAATTATTAGCATCAGTGTAATAATATCCTTCGTTTGTCTTACTAGTCGTATATGTTAAACTTTCAACATCTAATTGATATGTTATCTCCATATCTTTGATTGTCTCAGGAGCAATTGCTTCTCCACCAGCTCCTTGTACTTCAACTACTAAGCCATCCGTTACCGTGCTTGCATTACCAAACATCTCATCATTCAATGTTTGACCATTACCTGATACCACAACTGTCATCTCATCATCGACTTTCGTCTTAATATCTTTGTTACTTACATCAATAATCATTGGATTCTCTTCGGTTGAAAGTACTCCATCCTGATATGCACCGATGATGTGCAATTCCGTCATTCGCCAATCACCAAGCTGTGAAACGCCTGCGCAAGCATATTGTGTTTCTAACTCTTCTGTTGTTGGGATTGTAAATAACCAATCCATAACATTGTCTACAACTTCTTCACCCTCGCCGAAGATATGTGCTGCCTTAACGCCAGGAACCTCAATGGTTGCTTCCACATTTCCTGCAGCATCCAATTTTTCCAGTACAGCAATCGTTTTACCATCTGCAATCGCGATAGAGTCTGCAAGAACAACTCTCATGGATACATCACTGCCATAAGCAAAAATTGTTTCTTCTGTCAAGTTTCCGCAGTAAGATGGTGGTACCGGTGGAATCGCTGTAATAACCGGCGCCTCTGCAGAGTTAATACTACTACTTCCAAAGGTTAAATAACCGAACTCATAAGCGCCTGCATTCTTCACAGAGAAGCTACCTTCATAACGACCATCTGTATCGTCCCACACCATTGTACTGTACAAACCATTCTCTGTCAGACCGGAACCCTGTGCCAAATATTGAATGCTGACATTCTCAAGGCCTGTCAACTGATTGCCCTTATTATCTAAGATAGTAGCATATACAGCCAAGGTTTCCGGTGGATTTCCTGTAAACTTCTCAAGAACCGTTTTCGATATCTGTACTCTCACCTGCATACCCAGCGATAAATCTATGGTCTTTTGCATGCTTGACGGAATCTCATAATATTCTCCATCTACCAGCAAATATTTCATAGTATAGACACCACTGGTCGTAAACTGGGCGCTTCCGCCCCAGTTAGAGGAACCCTTCTTAAAGTTAACAGTAATCTGCTGATTTTCTGCATTGCTAAAGATACCCTGTACCTTATTTGGCTGAATACTGTTTCCTCCAAACTGTACCGTTATATCCTCAGAGAGATAACTTTCTGCGCGAAGAATCTTTACATAATTATCCGCATATTGCCAGCCGACACCTGCAACAGCAAAACCGGATATCTTCACGGTAATCGGACTATCTAATTTGTATTCTACTCCATCCAGCCATACCGTTCGGAGTACATATTCACCCGGTGATGTGAATTCTACGTTTGCAGTATAAGTATCATTGGCCCCTGGGGTAAACAGGATGGTCTCCTGACGAGATCCTTGTGTACTATTAATCTGTCGAATAAAATTCGCTTCCACTTTTGTTGGTTTTACACCGGTAATCGTCAATTCGACCTCAGAAGTTAAATCCGTTTGCGTTGCAAAATCAAAGGTGTTTGGTGTAGCAGAACCACTGATGTGAATTTCCTCATCAAACACTTCATCGTCTTTGATGGCTTCAAGGTCTACATAACTTCCGAATTGCAAGTTCAGTTTCCCCTGAATATTGCCATCTGACAATACATCTGTGTTCGCAACCTTATCTCCGTCAATATAGATTAATGCCGTAATTCTCTTGGCCTCACCTTTGTTAAGGTCTGTAATCGCATAGATATCTTTCCCGTTTTCGTCCTGTCCCAGTTTGATACTGGTAGTACGGAGTTTCAACGGAACGGTCACACGACCACTCTCTGCATAAAAGGACTTCGTGTCCATGTCTGCATAAGCCAATAACTTGCCTGTATCATCTACAAAAACTACTGTCATGGCATCTAAGAGTTCCACGCTCTGCGCCTGATCCTGAGGTGTGTCTGCGTAGAACACGTAACAGCTTCCTCCACCCTGAGTAGTGCTATGCTCTGTCAACACCGCATCATCCCAGACACGGTTTTCACCTTCATATCCAATGACTACATCTTCATATGTAATGGTCAAATTCTCTCCATCCACTTCATTGCCATCGGTATCATAATACTTACCGTCCGGTGTTTGGATAATCACCTCATCCGTCTCTTGACTTGTAAAATATTTATTCCCCTGAACATCGGTCTTCTGAACCCTCGTTGTCAGGGTGTTTCCTTCCAGAATCAGATAATCATTGTCTGCGTTTGTTCGAACCCAGAAATCAATTGCCATTCCGTAAGTATCTGCAGCAACCGGATCTGTTCCTACAAAGTTTCCGGTATTGTTATTCTTAACCTTCTCTATTTCTTCTTGGAGATATGCCGTAGGTGCAGCAGCTGTATAGACATCTGCCTTCAAAGTCAATGTAATTAGATAAGTAACTGTAACCGGCAAATCTTCTGCGAACATATAGGTTCCCAGACGCTTTTCCATATTGTACAGAGCACCTTCTTTGATAACTGCCGCGTGTTCTCCACTCAGCATGCCGGCTGCTTCTGATTTACCAATATTTTTTACTGGGATGCCATCTACTTCTACTGTATCAATGATTACGAGGAAGTTGACAATCTTATCCAATCCATCCTCTGTCCAATAAACCGCAGCACCATTTTGTGTGACTTTGGTGTTTATCTGCTCCATTTTCGCCATGTGAGTTGCGAATTTTTCTCGGTCAGTTTTGTAGGTTGATAATCCCTCAATGGAAACACCATTATCCTGTAATTCTTTGCTTGATGCACTTAATAATGTTTCCAAGGTGTAAGTTGTTGCCGCACCACCCTTTTTTAACATCGACTGAAGATTGGCGATACGCACCATCGCCTCTCCCGTTGTCTCCATACATGTCTCAAACTCTTTTAACATGCTATACATCTGAGGAACATACTGCTGGTAATTGGTATTACTTCCGTTAAATTTGTCAGTCAGATAATCACCCATAATCTTACTGATGGCAGTCATGTTATCGGAATTACTCGTAAGTGCACTATACTGGCTCTTCGCCAAACCCAACTTACTATTCGCATCCTGAAGTCGTTCCACGAAGATTTCCTGCCCACCTGCAAAGGTGTAGGTAACGCTGGAAATAGCACGCACACCATACTGAGTCGTTCCCGGAACCATGAACATCTTTTTATCCGTGTCATAATTAGTATATGCGAACTCACTGGTCAAGTCCTCAATACGACCATCTTCTGAATATTTCGCCGCAAATAATGGGCTGTTTAACAGAGAACTCGTATTCAAAGAGGCCGGACGCAATACAATCTCTTCGAGACCATAAGATGGATGCGATAGGTTAATCAGGTTTCCCCACGTCAGATTACGTAGAGAGATATCCAGTTCTCCGTCTCCCACCATCGATTCATTTGGTCTGCTTCCATCACTTTTTGACAGTGCGATTTCTAAATTACCATTAGCCGCCACAGTAGTTTCTATCCCTTTAATCTCAGGATTTTTGGATATAGTTACCCATGCGAAAGTGGCTGAAGTCATCATAATGATTGAAATCAACAAAAACAAACCAACAGATGTGACTTTTGCATACAAAGTTGGTAATTTGCTCTGATATTCATTAATCCTGCGCTCTGTGTCTCTCATGAATACTACCTCCTATCTATAATATACAAAGAATGGAATGCAAATAGACTGCAACTGACACGTGTGGCCATTAAGCTTGCCCGTTTGCGCCACTACCATTCGATAAGTTCCTGCTAATGCCTGATTTGCCTTTGCGTTCGAAAGTGTAATTGTAACACTTCCGTCATCATTGGAAACAATGTCGCTTTTCAGCGAATCAGCAACCGGTATCTGTACATATCCATCTGCAGACAAATACTCCAGACGCACCGTATACTCCATATCATCAAACATTTTCCTGATGTTCCAGTTTAAAGTTCCCTCTTTTCCCAAAATAGGCTTTGAGGTTCCCTGTAAGTTCACACCACTTGCTTCGTCTGCGACTTTTTTAATCTGTAAATCTACAAAAGTAGTCTGCTTTCCCTCTCCGAAGAAATAGAAGCCCAGCGTTGCACTCTGTTCGACCTGTAACAAATCATCCGGAAATGTCATCGCAAACACTGTCTCTCCCGTCAAGGCAATATATCCTGTCTCCTGCAACTGATGTTGTTCTATTCCATCAAATGAATAACTGGTTCCTATTGGAAATGTACTTCCATTTAACGTAACGGCAATTTCATGATATCCCTCCGGGTAGGTTAGTTGAAGTATCAATGGTGAATTAGCTGAAGGCAACTGAAGCACTTCTACCCCATCCTCACTGCTTATTGGCTCAGTCGGAATCTCACGCCCTGACTTTTGTTCTCCGACAATATCACCGTCAGAAAGTTTCCACTGGTAATATACATCTGCTTTATACGTTGTCACACTATATATTTCATTGAGATAACGCGAATATGTATCACTGATGCTAAAACAGATTCCTATGAACAGGAATAAACACGCCATCGGAATGACCCATATTCGATTGTTCAAAGAATTTCCTCTCATAACGTATCCCTTCTGTGATTACTCTGTCCTCAGTGTTTCTGTAACAATAAGTTCTAACAAACTCGGTTCCTTTGCGCCTTGCAATTGCAAAACGAAATCCTGAACCGAAGTGTTGCCTTGTGTAGAACCTTCTAATTTCCACGAAAGTTCTTCTCCTTCTGAATTGCAAAAAATATAAATACTGCCTTCTCCCATCTCTTCATAATGCACCGGCGAATCCTTCATATTGGTTGCAATACCTTTATAAGCCCGTTCCACACCATTCTCGCTTTTGACGACCAAATACACATCGGCCTTATCATACTGAGTGCCAATTGTGGATGCGAGTCGAAGTGTAAAATATGCATCTTCAGTATGTCCTTGATTATCAACAGAAAACGCAAAGGATCCGCGCTCATTCTGTGTTGTCCAGCCTTTACCGAAAGTCACCTTAAACTTTGCTGGCTCACGCACAAGAAACGGTATGTCCTTAGTGATACTTTGCTGGTACCTTGCATATGCGCTTCCCAGCATAAGAACAACTGTCAAAACTAAAAGAACTGCCGACAAAAGTCCAATATACGGCCACTTCGATACTGTATTTCTTTTCATCGGCAATTTCTCCCTTCCGTAATTATTAATTGGAAGAAGCCGCTTCTTCTCCCACTACCCAATAACCATCTGTATTGGTTGTGTATGTGTATCCTTTCGCCAGATATTTCGTGATATCCGAACTATACTTTCCACCGGAAATAGATACACTCACATATTTTGAATTCGCTTCAAATACTTGAAGCGCATAAGATTTATCACTCTTCACAACTGTTTTGTTTCCACTGATATTGAGTATAATATCTGTGTTATAACCTGTTTCTACAAGAATGGCATCTCCAGTATCAGTAAATCCGTTGACTTGTATCTTCGGCTCTTGTTTGTCTCCGGTGCCATGTAAGGTGGTATCTTTAATAGTAACACTGCCACCCTTAATAGTCAGTGCCGTATAACCGGTAATAGTACTGTCTATGATTCTCATGGAACTTGCTCTCTGTGGATGGTAGATACCTGCCCAGCCACCGCTGACTTCACTTCCGATAATCTCAATATCTGTACCTTTCTGTGTATCATTACCATTTCCAACAATTGCCATGTTATTACTTGTAATGGTGCTGTCCTCAATCAACAGGTACGTCTTCCTTGCAGAAGCATCGCCGTTGCCACGAAGCATGACTGCAACATCACTCACAGCAAGATTACAATCCGTGATTTTGATTCTGGAATCCATTCCGGCTCCTTTATAGTCCTCAACGTGAACTGCACGCGCCACATTGCTGACTTTCACCTTGCTGAGTGTTACCTCTCCGCCAACAGATTGGAATGCCACTCCATTACCTGCGCCAACTACATCACCGTTAAGCACAGTAAGCGAGCTTCCTTCCGCTACTTCAACACCGTTCTTGCCGCCCGGTACTGTCAACGTTTTGCCGTTTAGGTCTAATACAACCTGTTTAGCATCTGTCACTTGAATAGTGTCAGACAGCGTGAGATTGCCGCCAAGTGTTACCTTGTCAATGCCACTCGTATTTAACTGTGTCTCTAGTTCACCTGCTGTCGTTACCTGTACTTCCGCTTCGCGCTTCTGTTGACCGGATAGCAGCAATCTTCCTGAAAACGAATACTGCTCGCCATCTGTATCACCTTTGCTGATTTGATTATCCCAGCCTGTAGCATACTCGATTTCACTCTTTGTGCAGAGATAGAGCCATATACCATATCCGCTGTCCTCATCGACCACTACCGGATAATATCCCTTTGCAGTAGGTGTTGTAACTGTTCTGCCTGCATATCCGTCTGTCTCAAATAATTCCTGTAAGAATTCCGCCTTGGATGTTCCTCCCTCAACAGTCAGCAAATTCCCATTGGAATCAAACATTGCTTGATCGTAATCGTAAACTACCGGACGCATATAATCGTCAATTGTTACCCTTCCATTGTCTTGCACACTGCCGGATACATAGTATCCCAGCACGTCATACACCCACTCCCATTTCAGATAAGCATCACTGTGATACGTCTCATTCAAAACGAGAGTATTCTTTCCTAAAACAGTATAGGCATATTCATCGGTTTCATTGACATAAATTCGTTCTACTACCTCACCATTGATAATCTGGCTGTCATCTACATAGAAGTAAATGCGCTCTCTCATGAGTTCCGGCACATTGGCATCTTTGGTTGCATTCACCAGAACGGTGATTGCTTCATCACTGTCATTCGTAAGTTGCAGATTCACAATGCCGGAATCTCCCGGTGCAATCTCCTGCTCATCCGTGTCTATCTCAATGGCACCCTCGAAATCAAACTTCCACGACGATGCTTGAAACACCAAGTCATCCGTGTGTACCACATTGCTGTACCACGCAACTGTCATTGCAAAAATCAGAACAAGCGTAACTACGACTGCCATGCCCGCCATGCCTGCTTGTTTATATATATTCTCTTTTGCGATTTTCATATAGTCTGGACTATCGTTTTTCTCCTGCCTGTTCAACACTCTGCTTCACTTCCTCCAAAACTTCTTTTCTAAGTCGCTCAACCATTTCTTCATATTCTTCCGGTGTGATCGCATATTCTACAGGGGTATCCTGTATTCCCTGCGAAATCACATCCAATTCTTTTCGTATCACGTTCACAGAGCCCTGCATGATGAAACCTGCTACCAACAGAATTGGAAAGACAATACAAGACAAAAATCCAAGTGGTGTTGTAACCACAGAATAAATCTTTGCTAGGATGTTTCCTTCCTTTGTATAGGCACTGACCTCACCAATCAGATTGCTACTCGTAACATAATATCCATCCGATACCGGATTGGCATCACCGCGCGTTTCCAGATAAGTCTCCCCTTCATTTCCTTCCACCACATCTACAACGCGATGTGTAATTACTTGTCCAAGCATATTAGACTCCATGGAACGGAAACAAATAATATCTCCTTCTTCCACTTCATCAATATCCACTTCTCTTGAAATCACAAGTGCCCCTGTCGGAATCGTAGGTTCCATACTCCCCGTAACAACACGGAATAGGCTGGTTCCAAAAAAAGTGACATATCCTCTACTTAATGTTTGTGCAATGACTGTTATGCACAAGACTACTGCTGCAACCAAAAGTACTGATGCAGCAGCATTTATGATTTTTTCTTTATGATTCATTAATCCTGAGTACTCCCTGCTAATTCAATACCGATTGCAAAATTCTCTAAAGCAGCCTCCCGTACACAATCTACATCCTGACCTTCCAGCCATACATACATGCGGACTCTCTGAGGTACATTTCGCTCCAAATTAACAATAATGGCATCCCGGGTTGTGGTTGCTTCCTTCACCTGACCCATATTCTCCTGTGTGGTTACACTTCCGTCTCCCGCATAATAGAGTTCACGTGTACTGTCACAGAATGCCGCACGCATGACATAATCAGAATAATTATTCTGCCATGTATCGTAATAAAATTTTTGCATGATTTCTTCTTCTGTTTTATCAGTCAAATCCTGTTTTAACATCGAACTCTGAAAGATTTGACCCAGTAACATTTCTCCGTTGTCTGCCTGTCTCCAGGTGTTTTTCTTTTGCACAGCCAAAATGTTACTGATATTCTTTAATACTGCTTTGCCATTCTCATAACCAATCGGTCTTGTGATTGCATAATCACCATCTTTACAAATGGTGTAAGACAATCCCTCGTTTGAGTGAATGTATGACACGCCTACATCATTATGCTGGTCACCGTTTGGCTCATAAATGGTAAACTTATATTTTGAAATGTCTGTGATTGCCTGGCCGGGTTCCTGATAGGTTCCTCTTAATGCTCTATAGTCCCCATTATACGCCTTACTTGCCTTGTATTGCTGTAAGACTTTAGTGGCAACCTCATCTGTATTAACCAAAAAACCTACTCTCGCACATGCTGCCACTTCATCATTTCCTTCTTCCAAACGATATCCGGTAAGAGTGGATTCATCTTTTATCACTTGCGGAAGTCCAATCACATAACTTCCTTCATGCTGTGAACCAATCGACACTCGCAGATTACAGTCTCTCATCGGCGATACTATCCAAAAGTCCAGGTAGACATAACTACCCTTCTTTCCATCCAAAACGTCCAATGTGGATGTTGTAGAAATATTGGCATGAGTAAGTGTATTATCCATGAGATAGTCATCCAGCGAATAGGTTCCTTTCACTTCCATCTGTGTTTCGTCGGACGGCATAAACCAATGAATACCATCTGCTGTAGACACCGGTGTCATACCCGCCAATGAATTCAGATAGCTATAACTTTTATAATCTCCAACATCGAAACTGTCCTGAAATCTTCCCGGGTAATGAAGTACCTCACCATCCACCACTTCCGTAATATTCGGAGCCATCTGAATCGTATTGGTTCCACCGATATTTATCTCAACACCTGTTAATGCCGGTGTTCCGGACAAAGTGACCCATGCATAACTTACTGTAACAATAAGTGATATCGTAGCAAGTACCAGAAAGGCAGATGCAATCAATTTTTGATTCGGTTTTTTCATCGAATACCAAACCTCCATTTGTTTCCTTGCTTTTCTTCCTTCTTTTGTGCCTGACGTATTTGTCGTTCCATCTTGGCTTGCTCCAAAGATAACCTCCGCGCTTCTTCATAAGCCTGACGCTTTCTTTGATTCTCTGCAAGCATTTGTTGGAAATACAATACTTCTTCTAAATAAATGCGAACAACTTCCATGTCTCTAGAAATCTGTTCTTGTTCTTCCAAGCGTCGCATACGTTCTTCTTGTTCTAACTCTCTTCTGCGAATACGCTCTTCTTCCTCTAATTTGCGACGCTCAGCCTCCTCCATCTGTGCTGCGGCATCCGCAAAATCTGATAACGGCTCGTTAACAACCTTCCATTTTTCATTTTCTTCCTCACGCTGTTCCTGTCGCTCCAAAAGTTTGGATTCCAGAAGCGTGATTTCACGGCGGAACAGTTCGCCCCTGCGGCGGTCTTCGATTTCCTGTTCCATGCGTACCAAGAGTGCTTTTCTCTCTTCTTCCGCTTTTTCTGCGCGGAGTCGTGCTTCTTCTGCCTCCTCCATCTCACGCAGACGCTCTTCCTCCTGACGGCGTTTCTCTTCCTCTTCCTGTCTCCGTCGTTCCTGCTCCTCGATAATACGAAGCCTTTCGGCCTCTTCTTCCATCATAAGCTGCTCTTTTGTCAACTCTTCAATTAAGACTTTTCGAATCTCTACATCCGGTAAATCATAATCTTCTGTTAATTCTTCAATAATCTGACGGATTACCTTCGGTTTAAGCTTCCGTTTACGGCTCTTTAATGGTTCCGCAATTGCGCGTTCCTCTTCTTCTTCCAGATATCCTTTCAGAATAATGTATTGGAACATGATATTGTGATAAATATCCTGTTGAAAACGCTCATCAATCTGCGGATTCTGCTCGGTCACCTTAATCAGATAACCCACATCATCGTATTTGTGCAGAAATTCCCATAACTTCACAATCTTCTTGTAATCCGGATGCTTCTTCAAGACATTCGTCTTCGTAATATTTCCCTTGACACGATTAATCTGTTTCATCTGCTCTGCAAACTGGCTGTTCATAAAAGTGCCGAGAACACGATAGATACGGGAAATACGGTCAAACACTTCCCTGTTCTTTTCGTCTGTCTCAAGAATGTCATCCTTTTCTTTGATATGTAAAAACATATCTAAATGTACCAACTCTTTCACATTTTCCATATTTGATGTGACTTTAAGTTTGGCACCATATTCCTCACTCATTGCATCCATCAATGCATTGTGACGAATCTGTACAAAATGAAACGCATGCTCCAAAACAGTAAATACCAGACGGTTCTCATACAACTCCGTAGAGTCTTCACGGAGCTTTTGCATCAGTCTTGATGGGCGCACTTCCCCCGTCTCTTCATTGAAATTCTCCACCATAGAGCCGTGCTGTGCCAAATGTCGCACCACATCAGGCCCTGCTTTCTTGGCATTAGCGACATTCACAATAATCTCATCTTCACGGATGATATTACGTGGATTCGATATAATGTTTTGAAAACCTTCCAATGAATCTTCGACTGCATCTACCCAAGATAAATCAACGACCTTCTCCACTTTACGGTTTGAAAATTGAAATTCATTCTTCCCTCTGGAAATCGTATCCATAAAGTGCTCGTAAAACTCTGTACTTTCAAGTGTACGAATAATACTTCGAGAAAACTTCTGATAGATTGGGTCTATTAACATGTCTGAATGTTTCTTGTTATCTGAAGTTGCCATGCTATCTCCTAGTTATTTTTCTTCAAAAATTCCACATATGCCTTACATTCTGCCATGACATTCTTACCAAATGTCTTGTCCAGGTAAGTCTCGAACTGATTTAACTCATCCTTCATAAATCCAAGACTCAAAGACTCAAACTTACGAAGAACCTTCTTTGCTACGATAAAATCGACTGCTTCCATCTCCGTACCGCCACATGCAATGTAGCATGGCACATAATCACGAAGCTGTTTCATAATACGGTTACCAAATGCAAGACGGAAAGTCTTGATGAGGTAAGCGTTCATATCGTCTAATTTTTCTAATACATCTTCTGATATCTGATATGTCTGTTTCGCCTCATCAAAGAGTTGAATCAAACGGTCAGTTGATACATAAGCCGGTGGTGTCGGCTCACATTCAAATGCCTCTGCACGGCTATCCAAGTCGATTGGAATCGCACGGTCATATACCTTATCGGCAACAGCAAATGTAGAGTCATCGTTGTTGATTGTTCCGACAAACCATACGTTGTTTGGAATATGTACCTTCCCTTCGTGAATCTGGCATGGGTCATTGTCCCAAGTCGCCGTAACAATATCTATCTGCCATTCCTCTTCACGTGGCATTTCAAGAATCGAGAGCATCTCTGCAAAGTAATACTCTACCCTCGCAATATTCATCTCATCCAAGATGATGATGTGCGGGTCTCTGAAATAGTTTGCTTCATAAATTGCACGGAGGAAATCCGTTTCCGTATATTGCTTGGTAAATTCATTAAAATAACCGTATAACTCTGTACGTTCACGCCATGCAGGCTGAACAGACACTACCGTAGTATCTCTCTGCACAAACTTACCGAATGCATATGGCAGAGATGTCTTACCTGTACCCGAAATACCTTGCAAGATAATAATTCTTGCAGCTCCCATGGAAGCGACAAAATGTCTCATCATCTTAAGGTCATAGTACAGTCTCAATTGCGACGCAGAGAACAAACGGAATTGCTCACAGAATTCTTCCAAGGTTATCTTGCGATTATATACTGGTGGCACATAGTTCTTCTTATAGTAGTTATCTACCGCAGTCAGACGGAAAAAACGACTCGCTGAAGGTTCCACACATGGAGACTCGAACGTGTTTCGTTTCCCTTCTGTATATTCTGCCCCTTCATCCGCAACAACCAGCTGATTTGACTCCTCCTCCGTATAAAGGGCACCGACTACATCATTCATATCCACCTGCTCCGGGTCCAGACCCAGTGAAGCCACCTTCAGTGCCAACAACTTATCTTTTTCATAGTTTGCACGAATCAAATCCCTCTGCAAACTCTGCACCTGTTTAACAAGTGCATCATACTTCTTACCGGATACACGGAAACGGAATATTTTCTTAAACAATCTGCCCAGCATGATAAACATAGCTACAATTAGGGCAATTAGGAGAATATTGGCAACAAAAAGCGCTATCCAGTCAACGGTTGAAAAATCATTCTCAAATGACTTGATAATCTCCATTCTCATCGGAAAATTCAGTAAATAGTTAAGGAAATTAAAGAATGCGATAATTACCTCAACAAATGCACGAAAAACTCTTCCAATATCCTGATAAAAGTATCTAAAAAATTGGTCCATAGACTACACCTCTGATGTTTCTTCCTCTTGCGCTTGCTCCTTCTTCATATCAGCGAGCAACTCCGCTTTTACTTTCTCGCGAAGTTCTGCTTCAAGCGCAGCTCTCGCTTCGTTCTGTTTCTCTTCCATTCTACGTCTTTCAAGTTCAACCATATCCTCGTTTCTTCCACGTTCCTGCTCGTACTTGATACGGTTCTTGACGTTTTGATACTCAAATAATACTCGGAAGAATTGTACTAAATGGTATAAGAAGAATAAAAATACCGGTAATACTACAACTAACAAGAATCCCGTACTTGTTTGTAAGTAATCGAATACTTTACCTATCCCACCGATGCGTACCCAGTATTTGCCGACAATTTCCGATTCATGTACTGTCAATGCATCTCCAAAATCGCTGTTATCACCCTTGGTAGCAAAGATTAGATATCCACCACCATCATAGATTTCCGTAATTCTATGGGTGTTAAGTACCCTCTCTCCATTAATGACTGTCCAGTAAGTAATGACGTCCCCTGTTTTTAAATCTCCTGCATCCTTAACTGCTTTGTCGAGAATTAAATCACCCGGCTTAATCTTCGGATACATGGAATCAGTCTGAATTGAAAACGGCCTGATTCCAAAAATGCTAGGAACACCGCTGCCCGAAGTTGATACAAATGATACATATGTACAGACTGCAGCAAGTATAATTGCAACAACCAGTATCACATTGATAATCGTACTGAGGACTTTATGGTCCTTTTCCACTTCGACCATTTCTCCCTCATATTCCGGCATCACCAATTCTTGTTCCACTTTGGTTTTTTTGAACGATTTCATAAGTTTCCTCCTTCACTCTTTCGCTCTATATAAATACAATTACTTGTATCTTATTCAATATCCTCCAGACCTGACTTATCACTTGCTTCTGCTGAGAATTGTATGTTCACAGATATCTGTGCCTCTTTACCAATCTCATTTGTGCAGTCAATGTCCTGTCCCTCCAACCACACATAAATATCAATCTTCGCAAACTCATCTTCTGATAAGTCAAATAAATATGTGTCAGTTGTAAATTCCCCAAGCTGACGGATAACCACGTCTCTTTGCACCGGCTGTGCTTCTTCCCATGTGGAAGTCGTTTGTCTGAGCAAACGGTTTCCCGGTACCAGCGTTTCTGTTCCATCAATACTCTTGGTCTCAATCACCGCATTTTCTCCGTTTATATGTTTATCGGAGTTTGGTTCATAAATATAAAACACGGATTCACCCTTGCGTGCCTCCGTTACTACATCAAATTTTGTGATGCTGATGCCAATACGCACGGCATACTCCGCGCCATGCCCACCATTGGTGTGACCAACATTCTCACTATCCCACACAGGCGTCCCTATAACGTAGGTCCCGGCCCCTTGTGTTCCATCTCCCCCAACTACTGCCGGGGATAAAGATACCTTCACCGGTTCCCCAGTTCTGGCATAACATGTATTTTTCATATAGTAGCTATTGCTACCCGTGTTATTCGTGTTTGCTTCATCTGTTAAGCGTTCTGTAATTCCGGCAATCCTTCCATCTACTCCAAACTCTGCCGCGAAGAAACATTTCTGTTCTTCCGACCAGGTAATTGGTCGTAATGGTGCCATTTCCTGTAAATGTTCTCTAAAATCTAAGTGCTGCGTCCATTCCTCACTATTAGGTTCAAACGCCAATTCCATGCCTGTGTTACTAGCTATTGACATTCCCATCTCACTGACTTTCGGTGTTCTACTAATCGAAAACCAGGTGTAGGATGCAGCAACCAGTAATGGCAATAATGCCAAAACTAAATAAAAACAGCGCATGGACATTTTTAATTTTTTCTTCTGCTTCTGTTCTAATTTCAACCTGATTTTCCTTTCTTATAATCCCTCACCCGATTTTCGGGTGAGGGATTATAATAAATAATTGTTATGTCAAATTATTGACCTTGATTTTCTTCTTTTTTGGCACCCATTAACGCTGCGTCCTGCATTGGAACTAACTTCGCATCCGTTGCAAACTGTAAGTTCAAGTTACCTGACATAGAACTTACTGCATTTGCTACCATATCATTGGTTACATAATCACCATCAAGATATACTGTAGCAGTCAATTTTACAGCTTGATTCTGAGGCAGAGAAGTAATTTCTTGCTTTTCTAAGAACTTCGGCTGAAGTCCTGTTGTGTTAGCATCAGCATCGGCAAGTCTAAGCATAACTACACTCTTTTCTGTCGGTGTAGTATATTCACATAACTTCAGGTCAGCTTTTACAATAGTATCATTTACCTTTGTTGCCTGCACTGTATCTAATGCCGCTACTGCTAACATTTTTCCACTATCACTATCAGAGAATACAACACGAATAGCACTCATTAAGTTTATCATCTGGTCGGTTGTATAGTTGATATCTTGGGAAGTGAATGTCATGTTACTTCCACCACCCATGGTGTCTTCGTTTGCACTATCAGAATAAATTCTCTGTGCTTCATCTACTTGTAACAAAAGATTTGCATTTGCTGCATTTGTACGCAAATAGAAATCAAGTGCATATCCATAGAAATCAGATAATTTGTTGCTGTTTTCACCCTGTCCCTGTGGTGCTCCTCCATTAGTTGCTACAGATGTCGCTTGATCAAAATAAACCGGATTAACCGTTGTTACTGTAGTCATTGTGGCTTTAATCGGTTTCTCTGCAGTACCAAGTGTAATATCACCATATGTGATTCCTTGTAATGAAACTGTTGCGTTGTAATTGCCGCAGAAATCAGCAATATCAGCATAAAGACCAGAGCCCGTTGGCATCTGTACTTTGATACCTCCGCCACTAAGCACATCGCTAAGCAAGTCATTTAATTTGTCTTTGACTACGTTAGATTCATATCCATTAACTGTGACTTTTGTTGAATCAATAATAGAAGTCAACACATCATTAAGATCTTCCCAGCTAATTTTTCCTTTTTCTTCCTCTGTCTTTGCTTCCTCTGATGTTTTCAGTTCTGTTAATTTAGTTTGTGCAGTTGTAATGTCGGTTTTAATTGCATTTATTTCTGTATAATATGTCGCAAAATCGTCTGGCAGTTCTAATACAATATTACCTAACGTAGCGGTAGTCGCGGTTACTTTTCCATCATCCACACTATACTTACCAGCCGTCTCCATTGCTGTTTTGAATTCCAAATATTTTGCCTCTGTATCTAAAGCCGGATTATTTTCTCCAGTTCCACTTGCAGCATAAAGAATTACTGCTGATTCCCATGCTTTTAACATCTTCGCTTGTGCTTTGGTAGCACCTGTTAATACGCTTTCAATGGTATTAAGTTCTGTCATACCATATGTACTCGTAGTATCTACTGCTCTTTTCATAACAATATTTGCCAAAGCAGTACCATTGCTCTCTAAGGATGCTTTTGCTTCTGCTTTTGCTGAGGCAATCGCGTTTGCCAATGATATTTGCGCACTTCTATAGGCAAGTTGACGGTCTGTCATACTAGCAGATGTACCTAGAACTCTTACACCTCTGTTTGCTGTTGAAATGATATAATCACTTCCTGAATAGTATGCATAACTGGTAGGACTTAAACCAGATACACGACCATCACTTCCATATTTCGGAAACATTAAAGAGTTAATTACATTTTCTGCACCAAGTCCTAATCTAGATGGCAATAAACTGATACCCTCTAATCCATAGTTCTCTGATACATCAATTAAGTTCCCCCAAGTAATGTTAGATGCATCTCCGACATTTGTTTTTAAATTATTTGGGTTAGCCCATGTAGAGTCATCCGCCAATGCGATTTCCAGGTTACCATTTGCGCCAATTGTTGTTGTGATACCCTTAATCTCAGGTGCGGTTGATAACGTGAACCACGCATAAGATGCAGAGATTAACATGATACATGCAACCAAAAGCATTGATGTGGCTGCTAATAACTTCTTCTGAATTGATTTTTTCTGTGAAAGAACCATTTTTCTCACCTTTCCTCTCTTTGAATTTGATTTATCATCTAATCTTCCCAGAAGATTAAACTGTCCCAGATAGAATCCCAACGTTCCTTCAACGATTTACCCTTCGTTCCTGAAACATCTTCGCTATCTAGAAGTCTATAGTTCATTTCTACCCCAAGGTGTCCTCCAATCAGCTCATCTACACAATCCGGGTCATCACCCTCCAACCATAAGACAACTGTGTACTTATGAACATCTCCTGATTTTACACCTTTTTCTTTTCCTTTCGTTATCACACTGTCTGATTGAAAGGATTTTGAAATAACACGGTAGAATGTGTTGGACCCTTTTGTCGCAATTACTTCGTATTGCTCTTCCGGATTTGCCGTCTGGTCCATGAGCGGCAAATTTCTATAACCTCTTGTGTTATCGTCTCGCGCCGGTATCGCTTCTGAATTTCCGTCTTCGTCCTTTTCGGCATAGACGGTCATTTTCCCATCTACAAACAACATAGCCCACGAAGCACTGCTCGTATTCTTACTTTCTGAGTTGATCACTAACTCGTACTCATAATCAACTTCTGTGTCATCGTCTCCTTCGTATCTCAGATAGAACGTATACGCAAAGTAGCCCCTCCCATTGTGTTTTCCGTCATGGGAATCTACGTCTACTGGAATACTGCTAATGGAGATACATGGCGCATCTTCCACAGGCTCGCTATATAGTTGCGTTGTAGGTGTAGTAAATGCTTCATCTTCACTTAATACAAAACCATTGCGGAACATATCGTCTGATAAGTTAATCGTGAAATGTCCCCTCATTTGGCTGACGCCTGAGAAGATGAGCAAAGTAACCAATAAGAGCAACAATGCTGCAAGCAAGGAGACAAGTGCCCTTCCGTGAAAGAGCCAAAGGAGTAATCCTCCTGCCCTGTGCTTGTCAAAATACAAACCCATGCTCGACGCTGTCAGTTCAAATTCTTTCTTTGTATAGACTTTCGCGTCTTTCATCTGTTTGCGCAGTTTCTTACGGCCTTCTTTGATGTCGTGGACCTGCTCCTGCGTCAGTTCCACACCACCTCGTGTCTTTTTGAAAAGTCCACGCTGTCTAGTTTCTTTGTTTTCCATCACTATCGTTCACCTAACAATAATTCTTGAATTAATGTTTCTTCTTCCACTTCTGTCCCTGCAACTCCATAATTGATACAAGTGATTCCGTGGCTCTGTAACATGTTTTGTGTCTCTTCTTTTAATTCCTGCGCTAAGTCAGGTGCGATACGTACTTTGGCAAATCCAATCTCTTGAATCTGCTCAATTGGGAGTTCATCCGGATGGCAACTGTCTAATACAAGTTGAATTCCGGATTCAATATATTCAATCAAGTTTTCTTTTTCCTTCTTGTCCGCCGTAAGCACAGCCTGCATTGGTACTGTAAGTAACAACTTGCTGCTGTCAATTGGCTGTTCTCTGAGAAGCTGCTCAAATCGTCCTCTTTGGCTGTCTCCCTGATAGAATCCCGTCGCCATCGGCACAAGAATTCCATTGTTTTGAAGCTGACAATTTTGCATACGAAGCACTGCATCTGCTGCTTCATACAGGAAATAAAACATGATATCGTGTAACATTTTCGTCCGTATCATCATAGGTTCTAAGACTTCCATGCTCTCCCTTGCCTCCGGTTCATTGAGAACGCCTGCAAACCAAGGAACTGCTTCATACATGGCGTCACCTATTGGACGATATTGCAACCCCATGGTACGCTCTGCGCGTTTGTCCACCAACGGGATTGTCTTTGGAAGTGTCTTGGTATACTGAATATATTGTTTATAGACACCTCTGCATTTACCTCTGGAAGCTTTTAACACTTCCATTAATTCTTCTGAGAATTCTTTCCCTGCCTTTTGAAGAAGAATAACATATGCTTCATCAAACGGATTCTCGGATTTTGTCTCAGAAACCAATTGGTCTAGTTCTTTTGCCAGACCCACAATCTGCGCGATTGGGCTAATCTCATCCCCTACTAATCCTTTCGGATATCCGTTTCCATTCCAACGTTCCATGTGCTGCTCGCACGCTTCTCGAATCATAAGCCATGGAATGTTCTGGGTTGGACGTTCCTGCTCTCCCTGCATCTTCTTATCCTGCAGTTTTGCAACCAGCAGACGTCCTTCTGACGGATATGTCTGATAGATTGCTTTTTCTTCGCTAGAGGCAACTTTACGCCAGAGTTGATGCTCTGGCGTTAATAAAGCTTTGCCAAGCTGGTGATACAGACCACATTTGTATGCAAGATCAACATATTCATCCTTCATGCGCTCTGCCCATTCGGCGATATTCTTACCATATGAGGAGGCACAGGCCTGAACAAACAGAACCTGTGTGTACGTAGCTACACGTACAGATTGCTGTCGTATCTGAGGCAACAGTCCACGGAAAGCCTCATCCCATGATTCATATTCTTTTCGCTTCCAACTCTGTTCGTTCACGCTTATCTCCTTTTATGCTTCTTATTTATCGTCTTCTCCGATTTCGTAGTTTACGATAGGTGTATCATCAATCTGATTTTCTTTCTTCTTTTTGCCTACCAATAAAACAACTAATACGATGTTTCCTGCAAGGCTAATGAAGAATAAGATTGACCATACTTTATGTATTGCAACATTACAATATTTTCCTGTTGGCTCTTTTACTACATCCTGCTTGTCGTTTGATAATAACTCTTTAATTTGAGCGATTATGTCTTCGATTTCCTTTGCTGCTGCATCTACTGCTGCCTGATCATCACTTGCCAATAAGCTAGAGGCGCTTGTTAATGCATCAAATAATTTGTTCCACTCTGTACCTAATTTGTCAGATTCAATTAAAGCTTCTGCTGAATCCATAGCTGCCTGTAATTTTGAATAATCTACTTTTACAAGCGCTGCAATTGCATCTTTTAAGGCTTTTGCTGTAGCATCAACCTTTGCTTGGTCTTTTGAATTTAAAGCTTTGCGAGCTGCATCTAATGCATCAATCATCTTGTTCCAGCTGTCTTTTGTGTATCCATCAGACTTTAATCCTTCAGCAATACCAATCTGTTTCTTCAATTCTGTATAATCTGTTTTATCTACTGTAGTACTTGGTTTAGACGGTGTCGACGGTTGAGACGGTGTCGATGGTGTACTTGGTGTACTCGGTGTGCTCGGTGTGCTTGGTGTACTTACTGCTTTAATTGTCACAGTCTGTGCTGCCAATGACGCAGCCTCCATGTTATCACTTGCATTAACTTTCTGATAACCAGTAACACTAATTGTACATGCTTCGCCTGCACTTGCAGTAGATTTAATTTTTACTGTAACATCAATGGAACCATTTTTTATCTCACTGCTGCTAGCAAAAGCAATTTCTCTGTTGTTTTCCTGAAATGAACCCACATTGCTTCCGCTAATTGAAATGGAAGAAAAAAGGGATTCGTTACTAAATGTAACTGTTCCTTTTCCACCAAATCCTTCTGTAACAGGAATCTTTACTGTTACAGTATCACCAGCAGACTGTTCATATGTCTTAGCTTCTGCTACTGATGGCAATGCTGCTACAAGCAGCATTACCACCAACATCATTGGTAAAATTCTCTTTATAATTTTCATTGTTTAACTCCTTCTATTCGTCTAACCATGTCGTGTATGATTTTCCTACAGCCTTCTTGAGAACGATTGTCGCGTCGCCCGGGTCAACGCCTTCTGTGCTGTTAAGCATAGCTGCGAGTTTTGCATACTTTGACGTTGCAAAATCAATCGTATTTCCTACATTACCCACACAATTTTTCAAGATAATAGTTGCATCGTTCGGTAGTATCTGACCGTCAGAATTCACATCACCTAAAACGATAAACGTATAAGTCTCAACATCTGTTCCGTCTTCATTCGTTGCTGTGATAGTCAATGTTTCTCCAGTTTGAACTAAGTTGATTGCCTCATCTGAGAACTTGTATGTGATGACACCTTCATTAGTAGCCTGGAACATAATAGCCTTAAGTAAGTCATCTTGCTTAATTCCCTCTTCCGAAGTAACGTCGATGTAGATATGTTTATCTAGTACTTTTACAGCGTTGAGGTTCTCACTATCTTTTACTGTTGGTGCCAAGATATCCGGAACTTCCAGCTTCGGAATCACAAGATCTTCTGCTTTCACTTCTACTGTGCCTTCTGCATCAGCAAAGAGTTTGCCGCAGACATTACATACCCAGTGCTCTTTTGTACCAGTCGATTCTGTAGTTGCAGGTTCTTTTTCTACCTTTTTCAAATCATGTGGAAGTGGAGCAATTGGCTTTGTCTCTCTTGACAATTCTTCGCCACAAACATCACAGTATACTACCTCATCATATGAGCCAGGTGCTGTACAACTTGCTCCTACAACGTTTTCTTGTACCGGTGTGCCCGGTGTATGACTGTGAAGCACTTCATCTGCCAGAATCAATGTGAGATCAAGATTCATTCTGTGCCAAGATTCTTTCGTAACATTGTATGTTCCAAATTCATCTGTCTTCAAAGATACAAGTTTCTGTGATCCACCTGAAATCTTCAATACATTAATTAATTTGTAGCAAATATTTAATGCATCTTCGTAGATTGTTTGCAGTTCTACTAATTTACCTTCCGCATCGTTGATTCCAAGCGCAGTAATCATGTCTTCAATCGGAACTCCGTTTGCCTTCTTGAATGAAGCAATCATCTGTGCTGCTGTCATGTTCTCGATTATTGCAACAAGGTCTGTTGTAACTCCTTCTTCGAAGTATCTATTGATTGCTGCCACCATTGCATCAGAATCACTCATTCCGTATGCCAAAATTGTTCCAATAACAGCAACGTAGTCCTTCTTAGACAAATCTGCAGTTGCTGAGATGTCAGCGCCTACTTCGTATGTCAATCCTGCAAGTGTAAGTCCTTTGCTTGCATCATATGTAAGGTCATCCAAGAAGAGTTCAATATCAATTGTATCACCAAAGATTAATGCAAGTTCTTCACAAAGAGCTGCGAGGTCTTTTTTGTCTTGCTCTTCTCCGGCTACTTTGATTGTAATTGTACGTTCTGTTACTTCGCCTGCAATGATATTTGCTGTAAGGTAATCAGCATTTGCTGCTTTCTCAAGTACAACATTCCATGGTTTTGTAATCAGATTGTATTCTACAATCGCTGTATCTGTTTCGATAGCATTTTGAAGTGCTGCAAAGTCGGTTAATTTATCAATCAAATCATTTGCGAATGCTTCGATACCGTCACAGTTAATTTCTTCTACTAAGTTGCTTGCCAACTGTCCTAATCCTGCTTTGTAAGCAGCGATGACATCTAAGATTTCAATTTCATAAATGTCGTACTTTTCAACGCCCGAAACTGTAACGCCTGCCCATGTATAAGCATTTAAAGCAACATCTACAGCCATATCCAATGCAAGTTGCTTCCATGCAACAGCATCTTGTATATCTAGGAAATCAGCTGCGAGTTCAATTGTAATATTTTCATTAGCATCTTTTACAAGGCGATAAAATCTGTTAGAAACGATCTTATCCACTTGTACGTAGCCATCAGGGAGCATGCCCGATACATCATCTGTATAGGTTCCCGCTGTAAGAGTTACGTTTTCCTGGCCGTTGACTGTAACGATTGTGCCTGCTTGTTCAGAACTCAATGTACTGTCAAATACAGTAACTGCTGCATTTGCATTCAGAGTCTGTACAGCATTTCCATTCAAGTCAACAAATGTTTTTCCATTAACTGTGATGCTGTCAATATCATTCAATACAACAACAACTGAATTTTCACTCTTAGTTACGATCTCTTTTGCTGTTGTGAAGTCAACCTTGTTTTTAATTCCTTCTGCTTTGATATCAACAACTACTGCTGCATATTCTGTATTGCAGTTTGTAAGTCTTACATTAACCGGAACATTTACATCACCTATTAACAAGTTTGCAATACCTTCCGGTAAGTTTGCTGCGTCTACGATTGTAGATGTCGGACATGAAACTTCAACTGCGTATAAGTCTTTATCCTGTCCTTCTACATTCACTGAAGTGATTTCCGGATTTTCAAAACTGTCATCCAAAAGCTGTCTTAAGATAGAAAGAACAGTTTTTAACGTATCCTTATAACCACTCAAGTCTGTTCCTGCACTCAACTGTGCTACTGTATTAAGAAGTGTATCTGCCGTAACTTCTTCACTCTTTAATACCGGACCAAGTCCCAGTTCATCTAAGTATTCTACTATATTTACAAGAGAAGGGGTTTTAAAATCTTTTAAGTCCACTTCTCCTTCTACTAACATTGCTGCCATAAGAAGTTCGTGTGCTTTTTCCGGTGCTGTTACTGTTGCATGTGCAGCACCTTCCTTTAATTCAATCACTGCATATGGTGCAAGCTTATCTAATGCGCTGTTGACTTTCTTAAGTTCTGCAGCGTTTGCATCATAGTCTTGCAATGAGATATATAATGGCATTCCCGCTTCACCTTGTGAGATTGAGAATGTTGTTTCCATTAAGAGTCCACCAAGTTGGTCTGTTGCCGGGATGCCACTTGCTGCATCTACGATAACTGTCTGACCTTTTACTTGGTCTTTTACATTTTCTTTGATATTGCCGTTATCATCAATCATGTCATTGAGAGCAGTTGAAGTAATTCCACTGTTCAACAATAAATCTACGACTGTACTTACATAGATACCGTTGCTATCCTTGAATGTTCTGTTGCCAAGTCCAACATATGACTGATTAACAAGTACTGTTACAATCTTCTCAAGTGCTCCGGTAATATTCTGATCAAATGCATTCATTCTCAATACAATTGAGATATTGCCTTGTGCATCTTCGAATGGAACAAAGCTTGCCACACCTGCCATACCGCTTGTGCTTAATTCACTGTTTAGGCTAGTGATTAAGTTGATAACTCGCTCACGCTTCACATCCACTTTTTCTCTGACAACGGTGTATGTGTCATTTGCGCCATATAAAGCATCAAATTCTTGCGCTGTCAATGTGACTGTTACGGATTTATCTGTAACTTCAATTCTTCTTGTTCCTACTACATAGTAATATTTGTAGTCTGCACTTGCACTTGCCGGCAATGTGATACGACGATTATCATATGTAAATGTCTGGTCTGCTTCGCCGTCAATCTTCAATGTGTATGAATTCGGTGTCCATGTGTAGATAACTTCTACCGTTCCTGCGAGCTCTGTATCTGCTTTCGGTAATGCGCCTTCTACTGTACATGTATAATGAGCTTTATCAATTGCCAAAGCCACTTCAAATTCTGCCACCTTATTCAAGAACGCTTGAATATCAGCTGCTGACATGCCGGTTGCTCTTGCAAACGAATCTTCATACGATTTGATTGCTGAACTTGCAACATTGCCGTTTCCGTCTGCAACCTGTACGACTACTTTTACAAGTGCTCTTGAAGGAGCTGTCTTTGAGAATGCTGTAGTTAGGTACAGATCATTTTCTGTTGTATGTGCTGATACAGTACCTTTAGACAAGATTGCTGTTAACAAGGATTCAAATGCGCCATTATTCACATTAATCTTTTCATGCTTCGGTGGAAACTTATCCAACAGAATATTTAATTTTTCTTCAACGCCTTCCAGCTTCTCAATATATTCTGACATATTGAAGCTCTTCAATACAGTTGGAAGGTTCGGGTCGCTTACGATAACACCCATATTCCGTGCAACCATTGCTGCCTGAGCTTTCAATGTGGCATAAGTGTTATTATTATAGTAGAAAGACAATCTCTCTACATCTGTCTCAAGTGCCTTATACTGGTCAATGTAATCCGACAAGATTAGAATCAATACGTTCTCTGAGTCTGTTGTACATCCCTGTTCCACAATCTCTTTGATAGCTGCCTGTGATGCTGCGTTTAATTGAGAACTTACTGTCTCTAACAAACCACCTGTAATCATGTCAAGTTCTGCTTCGTAACCTGCCAATGTTCTGAGGTCTGCAAGCTGTTGTGTTGCATCGTCAACCAATGTCTTTGGAAGATTTAACGCCTCTAACAAAGCATTGTCTGCGAAGTCTACTTTCAACTTGTAAACAGCTTCTACAGTTGTGAAATCATCTGCTGTAATGGCAGCCTTGCCGTTAGCGTCAAATGATGTGATTGTCTCAACAACTTCCGTTCCATTCTTAACATATACTGTAGTTGGAACCCATCTCATTCCATAACCTGCATCGTATTCAATTGCAACTACTTCTTCAATACCATTCAATGTCACAAGTTTTTCCTCTGCCATACGAATGTGAATGTAATCACTATCTAATGCCAGGTTGCTAAGAATTGCTGCTTCTTTCTCTGTTAATTCATAATCTGATACTACGATGTCATAGATTCTGTTCGGTGTCTTTGCTTTTCCAAGTGTTCTGGAAACTTCTACGTCTCCTACTACACGGTATTTTGCACCTTCTTCGTAGAATCCACTCTCACCTGCTACTCTGTACTCATATGTCTGACCTTCTACAGTTGATAATGGGAATGTAATCTCTGTACCATATGGAACAGTTACATCTGTCAATTCTCCGTCTGTATAGTTTACAGTATAATTTTTCGGTGAGTATGTAATTGTATAAGTTGCGTCTTCTGTCAATGTATCGCTTAATGTTGATTCAACGTCACGCTTATAGTGTTCTTTTCCAACTGCAAGCAGTGGGTTTTCTTCATTAATAAGTGAAACTGTGCTGTCTTCTATACCATTTGACTCAATCGTTGCCAGAACTTCAGCCTTTGTCACACCGCCTGCTAGGTTCACAGTCGTTGTTGCTGTCTTTACAGTCTGTACTGCGTTTGTAGCATCCACTGCTTTGATTACAACCTGTACTGATACATTGTAACGGTTCACGTTACATTCTATTTCTGTCGAAGCTGCCCAAAGTGTCTTCTGAATCTCTACGTCATGTGTTTGGCTCTTGCCATTCGCTGCAGCAACAAGTGCGTCAAACGCCTGATGTTGTTCATCACTAAGTCCGCTCTTTAGTACAGGACTGCTCTCATTGAGACTTAAAATATCCCAATTGCTATTCACTGCCGGATCCAACTTTTCAATAATCTCATTTAAGACATCTACTTGGTCACCAAGTGCATATTTAATCATATCTTGCGAAACAAGGTATGCAAGGTCATCACTTACGCCCTTTGCACATGCTTTGTATTCTGTTCCATAAGTCAGAATATTTTCCACTTTTCTCGTTGCTTTATTATAACCACTGTCTCTTGAAAGTAATTCTGCAAGTTCTGACTGATTATAAGTTGCTTTTTGTTGCAACCATGATTCAACGATTTGTTTGGTTCTGCCGCTAAACTGTATGACAGATGTACCATCTATATACTGTTCCAATTCTGGCGCAACATATTTTACAATTGTATTTAATGAAGATGTTGCGCTTTTAATTGCATTCATATTATTCATTGCATCTGCAAAATAATATGGCAAATTCAAATATACCTTCTGCAAATCTTCATCCACATCGATATACACGTTATATGTAACAATGACCGTGTAACCGTCACCCACATAATCGAAAGCCTTACTTGCATCGTATGACTCTCCCTCGTATGTATATTTACCTTTTGTCAATTCCACAGTCTCTACTGTCTCATTTTCTACTACAATTTCAGCTGCCTCTGCATACCACACATAATTACCTGACTTGTAATCTTTTGCGTAGATAACCTTGTTGTCTGAATCTACTGCTGTCAATTTGTCGTCAGCTGTCGGTGCTGTAATGTTGTATGCGGAACCGCTAATTGCATCGCTATACAATATAGCCTTTTCCTCTGCTGATAATTCGTCGTAATTATTTGCAATAAGCAAACCATCGGTAAGCACTATGTCATCTCCCGAATTTCCAGCACTCAATGTAATGACACCGCTAAGGTCTGCCGATGTAAATACCATCACCAAGACTAGAATTGCTGCCATACATCTCTTCATTACACCTTTCTTCATTTCCCTTCTCCTTCTTTCTTTTTACAATATAGGTATAAACACCCATGCTTTTACAATTATACATTTTACCTCAATATCAACTAATAATCAATAAATTAAATGATTTTTGTCTAATTCGCCATATTTTACCAAATTACACAAATCATTTTCGTTGTTTAAACAAAAAATGCATAACTTTCCTCGTATTATATATCCAAAGTTTCAGCCAGTCAACTATTTAAATACATAATCCACCTATCGAAAACATAAATTATAGTATGATTACAGCAAAAGGAGGTTTGCATATGGTTGACTTTGGAAACGTATTAAAAACTCTGCGATTAAAAGAAAATATGACACAAGTACAACTGGCGCAGAAATTAGGATTGACCAAATCTGTAATAAGTGCTTACGAAACAGGTCTGCGTCTACCTTCTTATGATGTTCTTATTCATATTGCAAAAATATACAATGTAAGTACGGATTATCTACTAGGCTTAGAACATAAGCAGGAGATAGACTTGTCTGGCTTATCGCACGAGGAAATAAATGCTCTGCTAAATTTAATTAGGGCTATGAAACGAAACTAACATCTTCTTGTTTATATTGATACTATGACCGCATATAAAAAGACATCACTACCTATCATAAGTAATGATGTCTTCGTTTTATTTATCCAATGTCTTCATTGTTGGGAACAGCAACACATCTCTAATCGCTGCGCTGTCTGTCAAGAGCATACACATACGGTCGATTCCAAAACCAATTCCTCCTGTTGGAGGCATACCGATTTCCAATGCATTCAAGAAATCTTCGTCTGTTGTATTAGCTTCTTCATCTCCTGCTGCCAAAAGTGCTTCCTGTGCTTTAAAACGTTCTCTCTGGTCAATTGGATCGTTAAGTTCTGAGTAAGCATTTGCCATTTCCCATCCATTCATAAAGAACTCGAAACGTTCTGTATATTCCGGATTTTCCGGTTTCTTCTTTGTCAATGGAGAAATCTCAATTGGATGGTCCATTACAAATGTAGGCTGAATCAAGTGCTCTTCTGCATACTCTTCAAAGAATAACGCTAAGATATCACCTTTTCCGTGACGTTCTTCAAACTCAACATGTTTTTCCTTTGCAATCGCTCTTGCTTCTTCCAATGTATGAATTTCATTCCAGTCTACGCCAGCATATTTCTTAACAGCGTCTACCATTGTAATTCTTTCAAATGGCTTTCCAAGGTCCATTTCAACTCCGTTGTAAACAATCGTTGTTGTTCCAAGAACCTCCTGGGCTACATGACGGTAAAGATTTTCTGTTAAGTCCATCATTCCGTTGTAGTCTGTATATGCCTGATATAATTCCATTAATGTAAATTCCGGATTATGTCTTGTGTCGCAACCTTCGTTACGGAATACTCGTCCGATTTCATAAACGCGTTCCATTCCGCCAACGATTAATCTCTTTAAGTATAATTCAAGAGAAATACGAAGTTTAAAGTCTTCATCCAACGCATTTGAATGAGTGATGAATGGTCTTGCTGCTGCACCACCTGCATTTGCTACGAGCATTGGAGTTTCCACCTCAAGGAAACCTTGTCCGTCTAAATATCTTCTGATTGCACTTAAGATTTTAGAACGCTTAATAAATGTATCTTTTACTTCCGGATTCATGATAAGGTCTACGTATCTTTGACGATAACGCAAATCTGTATTTGTTAATCCATGATATTTTTCCGGTAAAATCTGAAGGCTCTTAGATAATAAAGTTACTTCTTCAGCATGGATAGAGATTTCGCCCATCTTTGTGCGGAATACATCACCTTTAATACCTACGATATCACCGATATCCATTTTCTTAAAGGCTTTATATTCTTCTTCACCAATATTATCTCTTGCAACGTATGACTGGATAGTTCCTTCCAAATCTTGAACATGACAGAAAGAAGCTTTTCCCATAACACGTTTTGACATAATACGTCCTGCAATTGATACCTTCTTGCCTTCCAGTTCATCAAAGTTATCTTTGATAGATTGGCTATGTGCATCTGCATCATATTTAGTAATCACGAATGGGTCTTGTCCATTTGCTTGTAATTCCGCTAATTTTTCGCGACGTACTTTTCTTAATTGGTTAATATCTTGTTCCTGTACTTGTACATTATTCTGTTCAGTCACGTCTCTTCCTCCTCATCTATTGTAACTAGATACTTCTGTCAATCTTTAATACTTTGTACTCCATTGTACCGGCTTGAGCTTCCACTACAATTTCATCGCCCACGCCTTTACCCAGCAAAGCCTTTCCAAGTGGTGATTCGTTTGAAATCCTTCCAGCCAAGCTGTTTGCCTCTGTAGAACCAACAATCTTGTATTCTACCTCTTCTTCAAATTCCTCATCGTACAATAAAACGGTACATCCAACGCTAATCTTATTAAGGTCAACTTCCTCTTCATCTACCACATCTGCATTTTTCAAAATCTTTTCGATTTCTTCAATACGTGCTTCGATATCGCGTTGTTCATCTTTTGCTGCATCATATTCTGCATTTTCTGACAAGTCACCTTGTTCTCTGGCTTCTTTGATTTTTTGAGCCACCTCTTTACGTCTTACCACCTTCAGTTCTTCAAGCTCACTTTCTAAAGCTTTCAGCCCCGTATAAGTAAGAATAGTTCTCTTTGCTGTCATGTTTCGTACTTCCTTTCTGACATTTTTTCCTTTTATATATTTCTCGATTACCTCGATAAATCAATCTATTCTCACAATTTCAACATTATACATGAATGGGTAATTTATGTCAAGAAAAATTGGCTAAACTGGTATTTTTATATCCAACAATGTTTTGAGCTCCTCATAAGACTCTACCGCATTAATCTCTCCGCGAAGTCTCGCTGAATTCGGTAATCCTGTGGTGTACCACGCCACATGCTTTCTCATTTCGCGAATCCCCAAGTAATCTCCTTTATACTGCATCTGAAGTCTTGCGTGTCTCAGCATCATTTCTTTCAGTTCCACGTTACTCGGACGGGCAGGCATCTGTCCTGTCTTATCATACTCCCTAAGTTCCGAGAATATCCATGGATTCCCTTGAGCACCACGTCCTATCATAACGCCGTCACATCCCGTCTCACGCATCATAGCAAGTGCACTTTCACCTGACGTTACATCACCATTGCCAATGACCGGAATGGAAATTGCCTCTTTCACTTGACGAATAATATCCCAATCTGCTTTTCCGGAATAGTATTGTTCTCTGGTTCTGCCGTGAACAGCAACTGCCGCTCCTCCGGCATCTTCGATAATCTTTGCAATTTCCACTGCATTTATACTCTCATCGTTAAATCCTTTTCGAATTTTTACCGTAACAGGCTTTTGAATTGCTTTCACTGTCTTTGAAACAATTTCGTGTACCAGCTTCGGCCGGTTCATCAGGGCCGAGCCTTCTCCATTTCTCACAATCTTCGGAACAGGACATCCCATATTGATGTCCAAGATTGCAAAAGGTAATTCTTCTATCTGTTTTGCAACCTCACTGATCACTTCCGGGTCGGAGCCAAAAAGCTGCAAAGAGACTGGCTCTTCCTCCGGATGAATCTCTAACAAGGCTTTTGTATTCTTATTGTTGTATTGAATTGCCTTTGCACTAACCATTTCCATACATAAAAGTCCGGCTCCCTGCTCTTTACATAGCAAGCGAAATGGCAGGTCTGTTACGCCTGCCATAGGTGCCAAAATATACGGATTTGAAAGTGCAACATTTCCAATCTTCAATTTCTTCATCTTATTTTTCTGCTTTCTTACATTTTTCGTAAATCATGCGCAGGCCTTCCAATGTGAGTAATGGGTCATAAATGTCAATCACATCTGTCTCAGGCACGATGATATTTCCAAGACCGCCGGTTGCGACAACCTTTGCATCCTCATAACCATTCGCTTTTATTTTCTTAACAATGTACTCTGTCTGGCCAATATATCCAAAAACAAGACCACCCTGCATGCTGGATACGGTTTCTTTTGCTATGACAGAATTCGGCTTACGAATCTCAATTTCTGGAAGCATAGCAGCGCCGCCCCAGAGAGCTCTTGCTGATGTTCTGATACCCGGTGAAATCACACCACCTTCAAACACACCGTCTGCTGTAACGATATCGTAGGTGGTGGCTGTTCCGAAATCAATGACAATCACAGGACCGCCATACTTTTCAAATGCTGCTACTGCATCTACAATTCGGTCAGGCCCTATTTCCTTTGGATGCTCCGTGTTAATCTTTAATCCCATTTCCAATGTAGTTGGCACAAGCGGTCTCACATGGAAATATTTAATAATCGCGCTTGTCAGTGAATGCATCACATCCGGCACTACAGACGAGATAATTACATCTGTAATATCTTTGATATCAAAATCGCGATGCTCTAACAAATCACAAAGCTGGATACCATATTCATCCGATGTTCTAGGCTGTTTTGCAGTCGCACGGAATGTCGCCTTGATTTCTTTCCCATCAAATACACCAAGTGTAATATGTGTATTCCCAACGTCAACTACTAATAACATTATACTTCCTCCCCTAAAAAGAATACTTTATAGTAAAGCTGTAAGGATTCTAATAATTCTTCTTTGGTTCTCTGAAGCTCTTTGATTTTCAAATGACTACCGATTTCATCAAAGAAGAAATCATTCTCCTCACTCGATACTTCAAACATAAGTTCTCCATTTTCCTCAAATACCAATGTGAGTGTTCCTCCAACATCTTCGGTAAATAACACACACATAATTTTTAATTCATCTTTTATATTCTCTGGAAGGGCTTCAAAATCCGGATTGAGATAAAATTTCTGCTCATAGGAATTCGCCCCACACAATATAATTTTTTCCTCGTACATAGTTCCTCCTATTTCAAGACTCGCTCGCGAGAGTCATCTCTCATCTGATGTATCCGTACAAGCCTCGCACAGAGACTTCACCTGCATATACATTTTTTTCTGTCCCATCTTCAAGCTGTACTACTAATTCACCGGTTCTGTTAATTCCATGCGCGTATGCCGTATATTCATTGTCCGGTTCCAGGATACGTACTTCCCTGCCCTTATTCACAAGAATAGCATTATACGCCTCCTGCAGAAATTCCAAATTGCCTTCTTTTGCAAATCTATCATACATTTCCATAAATGTATCTACGATATCCACAATCATCTGGTTTTTGTTCAAAAGTTTTCCACACTCCAAGAAAAGAGATGTGGCTTTATCCACAAGTTCTTCCGGAAAACTTGTTGTATTCACATTTAATCCAACACCAACCACAATATAATCAATCGCAGTCTCCTGGAGGTACATCTCAGTCAAGATGCCACACACTTTTTTTCCGGAAAGCACCAAATCATTCGGCCACTTAATCTGCACATCTACAAATCCGTTTTCCCGAAGCACCTTAGCCACACTATAAGCCATTACTAAAGTCAACATAGGCGCCCTGTCTGCTTTAAACTCAGGTCTAAGCAGAATGGACATATAAATATTGTCGTTCTCCTGCGATTCCCATGTGCGGCCTCGTCTGCCTTTCCCCGCCGTCTGACACCCTGCGACCACAACTGTACCATGCTCAGCACCTTCTATTGCCAATTCGGATATTTTTGTGTTCGTTGAATCTAATTGTTCATAATATCTAATCTTCTTATTCTCCAAGTGTAGCCACCATTACTGCTTTGATTGTGTGTAAGCGGTTCTCCGCTTCATTAAACACAACATCTGCGAACTTTTCAAAAACATCTTCTGTTACTTCATTTCCTTTTACTGCCGGCAGACAGTGCATGAAAATAGTACCTTCTTTTCCCGTCTTATCCATTAACTGTTGGTTGATTTGATATGGGTGTAATAATGCAATTCTTTCTACCGTCTTATCTTCCTCGCCCATAGAGCACCATACATCCGTATACAACACGTCTGCTCCCTCTACTGCATCTACAGAGTCAGTAATTGTTACAGTCGCACCGGATTCATTTGCATAGCCTTTGCACAGCTCAACAAGACCTTCTTCCGGCCACAATTCCTTTGGCGCAATAATCGCAAAATTGACACCGACCTTTGCGCAACCAATCATAAGGCTGTTGGCCATATTGTTACGTCCGTCACCTAAGTATACGAAGTTCAACCCCTTCACATATCCAAAATGCTCTTTCATAGTAAGCAAATCAGCAAGAATCTGAGTTGGATGATATTCATCTGTCAAACCATTCCAAACTGGTACTCCGCTATATTCCGCAAGTTGCTCTACATGCTCATGTTTGAAGCCGCGAAATTCAATTCCGTCAAACATACGTCCTAATACACGCGCTGTATCCTTTACACTTTCTTTGTAGCCCAATTGAATATCATGTTGTGAAAGATAGGTTGGAATACCACCTTCATCTTGTGCACCTACTGTAAATGCACAACGTGTTCTCGTAGAAGGTTTTTCAAAAATCAGGGCAATATTCTTTCCCTTCAGCGAATTTCCTGTAATTCCATTTTTCTTTTTCTTTTTCAAATCCGCTGCCAAGTCAACCAGATACATGATTTCCTCAGCTGTAAAGTCTTTTAATGTTAAAAAATTACGTCCCTTTAAGTTCATTCTGCAATCCTTTCTAATGTCCATAAAAATATGGACAAATCTTGGTAAATTTATTTTATCCTTTCGTTGCCCGTATTTTCTATATACCTCTAATTCCAATTCCCCAACTGTATAAATCTTATACTTTGGAACACGCAACAGCTTTGCACTAGCCTCAAGCATTGCAAGATAAAATTCTGCGCCTGTATATTTGCGCGACAATCGCAAAACAAATGCAATCTCTGCCTTTTCAATCTCACTTAAGCCTTCTAGTATCTTTTCATAATACCACGCTTCGCGCGTTTGTTCAATATAATAAATCTGACCTACCAAACCATATATCATGCGTTTTGCATCGTAATATCCCAACTTAAAATTTTTTCTGCTACGCTGATTCTCAAATTCTATAATACTTCCCAGCTTTATCTTTGGTGCAATTTCATACAGCATGGTGTCTTCTTCTACTCTTGTTCTTTGTACCCTGCCCGGTCCAAAAATGCGAATTTGAATAATATTCTTGTATCCCCGTTCTATTAAAGAATTAATGGGAAAATTATTAATAATTCCACCATCGATATAGGTTTGCCCGTGTAGCTTTTCATTTTTAAATCCAAATAAATAGGCACTTGCCAAAAGAAAATCTTCCAGTAAGCCTTCTGGAATGTCATGAATGCTAATATCAATCTCCTTCATATGCGTAACCGAGAACGTCAACAGACATAGTTCAATCCCCGACTCACGAATCTTCTTTTCGTCCACGTGTTGATGGATTAAATTCCGCAGAGGCGTAATGTCCACACCTCCGTCCGAAATAATTTGCAATCCTTTTCGCAAAATATCACGGATACTATTCTCTCGATTGAATAAACCTTCCATCCAAACATCATCAACATCCATCACTTGTGAAAATGTCATCTCATTCCATATCTGTTCTGCCTTCTCCACATCACCCATACAGATAAGGGCGCCATTTAACGCACCTACCGATGTGCCCGCCACAGCATTTACCTTCACACCGACTTCTGAAAGAGCCTTCCATGCTCCCATTTGATATGCACCTCTGGCACCACCGCCATCAAGAACAATACTATATTCTTTTGTCAAATCAATTACTGGTACCATGATGTCCCTCCTATTACAACACGCAAGGGGTGTACCGTTGTACACCCCTCCTTTGTATCATTTATTCTTCCTTTGCCACTTCAACAATTGATTTGGCAAGCCCTGCTATTCCCTGAAGCTCTGATGGAATAATAATCTTAGTTGCTTTTCCATCTGCCGCCTTCTCAAATGCTTCTAAACTCTTAATTGTTAGCACCGCTTGGTCTGCTCCAGCTTCCTTCAAGAAACGAATACCATCTGCATTTGCTTGTTGCACTTTTAAGATAGCTTCTGCCTGACCTTCTGCTTCACGAATTCTTCTTTCCTTTTCCGCTTCTGCTCGAAGAATTGCTGACTGCTTCTCTGCTTCCGCTTCCAAAATCACAGACTGTTTATTACCCTCTGCCACAAGGATGGTAGATTTCTTTTCACCCTCTGCTCGAAGAATCGCTTCACGACGTTCACGTTCTGCCTTCATCTGTTTTTCCATGGCATCTTGAATCGCTGCCGGTGGGATGATATTCTTAAGCTCCACACGATTTACCTTAATACCCCATGGGTCCGTTGCCACGTCCAAAGAAGCTCGCATTTTTGTATTGATGGTTTCTCTGGAAGTTAATGTCTGGTCTAACTCCAAATCACCGATAATATTACGAAGTGTTGTTGCAGTCAAATTCTCAATTGCCATAATTGGATTAGCCACACCATAACAGAACAGCTTTGGATCTGTTATCTGATAGAACACAACCGTATCAATTCTCATGGTAACATTATCCTTCGTAATAACCGGTTGTGGTGCAAAGTCAACTACCTGCTCCTTCAAATCCACTCTTCTTGCCACACGTTCGATAATTGGAATTTTAAAATGTAAACCTACACCCCAGGTTGCTTGATACGCACCGAGTCTTTCTACAACCAAAGCCTGCGCCTGTTCTACAATCTTCACACATGACAGTAGCAATGCTACAACAATAACTACCAAAACTATCCCTAAGAATCCTAATAAACCTTCCATGAATTAAGCCTCCTCTTTCTTCACAATTAATTTCACACCTTGAATACCTTGAATGGATACAACAGTGCCCGCTTCAATAACCGCTGCCGCGTCTTCTACCTTAGCTGACCATTCCATTCCGTTCACTTCCACGCGTCCGGTTCCATGAAGGGTATCAATTGTCTCAAGAACAACTGCCCTTTGACCAATCAGGCTATCCGCATTCGTCTTCTGACGTTCCTGGTTGAAAAACTTAATGGCTATCGGTCTTGTGAGAACCAACAACAAAATGGATACCAATAAAAACACGATAATCTGCACCGGCAGCCCTAATCCTGCAAACGCTAAAACAAATGCCACAAGCGCACCACCTGCAAACCACACAGTCGTCAATCCCATTGTGAATATCTCAATAATCAAAAGTACCACAAATAGAATTAACCAAAATATTGTTTCCATACTTCTCGCCTCACTTTCAACTTCTTGATATACATATTTTACTACACTTATCTTTAGAATTCAATAAAACAAAAAAAGAGACAGAATTAAATTTTTCTGTCTCCTTAAAACTCCCCTATTAACTAAAGTAGTGGTCACCCAATTTAAAATTACCTCTTCTTGTGTTAAAGAACAATGCTCCATTTACAGGATCCTGTCCTTCAAATGCATCCTCTGCTGCATCATAACATGCACTCGGAATCTTTCCGCTTCTGAGTACGCGTGCAAGTTTTCCTGTCATTGCAGGTGTAAATTGTCCTCTTTGATAAATAACTCCTTCTAAAGAGTTCGGAAAACGTCTGCTTTCCATACGATTTAATACAACCGCACCTACTGCAACCTTACCATCATATGGCTGATTGCCTGCTTCACAGTAAATCAATGCTGCTAATAATTTCACATCACTTACTTTCTTCTGTTCAGCTTGAATCTCTTGCAGTGTTTTCGCATCCTTTGTGCCACTAGCACAAACTACTTTTGCTCTTTCATCTGCTGCACTACCAAACAAAAGCGATTCTGTTCTAACATAACCCACAACAGTTCCTGATGAAATTTTAGACCATTCAGCCCCTTCTTCTACTACAGTTACTACTGTGTTCTTGTACATTTTTCCTACTACAGTACCATTTGCTTCTGCATATACATCTAATTCACTGTCTGTATTTGCAAGAGCTTTTCCGTACCACTCTTGTGTATCTACTGCGATGGTTGCCATTTCAGAAAGCTTTTCCCATCCTGTTGCAAGTGTTTCCACTTCAATTTCAAAATTAATTGTTTGCATTGCTTGAGCTTCAGATTTTGGATCAGCTGCAAATACTTCAAACTCTGCCGTAAATAATAAACAAGCAGCAAGTAAAAGACCAACAATCCTTCTCTTTTCTCCGAAAAACATAATAACCTCCTGATTTGTAACAATTTTTACGTGTACCTATTACATTATTATGCACGTATACTTCATTTTTATTACAAATTGTTACATAATTGTTACATTTCTTTCGCAACAGTTGCGATATTATCATGTTTTTTTTAATATGTCAAGTTTTGGATTGTATTTTTTTTAGTACAATTCTACCTCCTTTGTCTGAAAACTTCAAACATTAACACCGAAGCTGCTATGGCTGCATTCAGTGATTCTACCTTTCCTTGCATTGGAATTTTTACCAAAATATCAGCTTTTTCAGTCACTTCATCCCGGAGTCCATTGCCTTCATTTCCTATTAAAATTGCCGTTCCAAAGCTATATTCTTCCTGATCGTAAAAATTTTCGCCATTTAGATGGGCTGCATAGGATTTTACGCCGTTTTTTCTAAAAGTATCCAATAAATTCGGGATATCTTCTATATATATAAATGGCATACGATAAATAGAGCCCATTGTGGAACGAATAGTCTTTGGATTGTAAATATCCACGCAATCTTTACTCATAAAAACAGCATCCACACCTGCCGCTTCCGCCGTTCTTACAACGGTCCCCATATTACCTGGATCCTGCAAATTATCCAATACAACAAAGTGTGGATTTTTCACTTGAAGTAGCTCTCCTAAATCATATTTTTCACGTTTTACCACACACAAAATACCTTGCGGCGTTTTTGTATCAGAAACATGTCCAAACACCTGGTCAGACAGAATTTCTAGTGGAAAATCCTGTAAATTTAGATCGAGTTTCTTCCTATTATAAAGCGTCTCTGAAATATATACTTTTTCCACACGATTTTTAGGCACTTCAGAAAACATTCGAAGCCCTTCAACTACAAACACATTTTCCTCATCCCGCGCCTTGCTTTTCTTCTGCAACTGAAGCAGTCTTTTAATCTGCGGGTTACTTGTACTCGTTATCATTTCCTCATTCCTTCCTCTCTTGCTAGTGCGCTGGTATAATGTAAACATTATACCTTAAAACGATATCCAACACCCCAGATGGTTTCTATATATTGTGGCTTCGAAGTGTCAAATTCAATTTTTTCACGAATCTTTTTAATATGAACAGTCACAGTCGCAATGTCACCAATCGACTCCATATCCCAAATTTCGCTAAAAAGTTCATCCTTTGTATATACATGATTCGGATGCGACGCCAAAAAGGTCAGCAAATCGAATTCCTTCGTAGTAAACGCCTTCTCCTCTCCATTAATCCAAACACGACGCGCAGTTGTATCAATTTTAATTCCCCGAATCTCGATAACCTTATTCTCTTCTACAGCACTTCCCACTAATCTCTCATATCTTGCCATGTGCGCCTTCACTCTGGCAACCAATTCACTTGGGCTAAATGGCTTTGTCATGTAATCGTCGGCTCCAAGTCCGAGACCACGAATTTTATCAATATCCTCCTTCTTTGCAGACACCATAATAATTGGCGTATTTTTCTCCGCGCGAACCTGGCGACAGATTTCGAATCCATCAACTCCAGGAAGCATCAAATCTAGGATAATCAAGTCGCACTCCTCGTTGAGCGCTTTATTCAATCCGACTTTGCCATCATTTGCAACTTCAACATCAAAACCGCTTAATTCCAGATAGTCCTTCTCAAGCTCAGCGATTGCACTCTCATCTTCAATAATTAATATTCTACTCATTTGCTGGTACCTCCTGATACTTTCTTATCACAAAATACATTACTGTTCCGGTTCCCTCTTTACTCGAAGCCCAGATATTTCCGCCATGCTCTTCAATAATTTTCTTTACGATGGAAAGACCTATTCCGCTTCCACCTGTAGCAGAGTTTCGAGAAGCATCTGTTCGGTAGAAACGTTCGAATATATGTGGTAATTCTTTTGCCCCGATTCCTTTTCCGTTATCTTCGATTTCAACCTGCACGAAATCTCCTACATCCTTTACACAAAGTCGAATCACTTTCTGCCGCTTGTCCATGTATTTTGTGGAGTTTGAAATAATATTATTAATGGCTCGTTTTAATTGTTCTGCATCTGCTATAATCTTAACATTTGCATCCACATAATTCAAATAATCAAATTGAATATGACGCGCTTCCAAATCCATCTTCAAATCCATTGCACAATCGTCGAAATAATCGCTGACTAAAATGGTATTAAAGTTATATGGAATACGGTTGGAATCAATCTTCGAATACAGGGTAAGCTCATTAATTAGCATGTCCATATCATTGGCTTTGTTATAAATGGTACGAATGTATCGCTCCATTTTCTCAGGCGTATCAGCCACACCATCCATAATACCCTCTACATAGCCCTTAATGGCCGTAATCGGCGTTTTAAGGTCATGTGAGATGTTACTTATCAATTCCTTGCTTCGTTTATCGTATTCAACCTTTTCAGATGTACTCTCTTTCAGACGGATTCTCATTTCCTCAAAGTCACGACAAAGTTGTCCTATCTCATCCTCTGTTTCAACTTCTAACTCAAAATCCAGATTTCCATCCTTAATGTTCTGTGTGGCAATCTTCATTCGACCAAGTGGAATCGCTACACCTCGATAAATCCAAATAATGAGCAGGCCTGCTGTTAATGCAAGAATTATCACTACCATTAATACCATCTCTGTCATGAAGTTTCGAACTTCCGGAATTGCATCATTGACATCCGTTACAATAAACACACTTCCCTTTGCTCCATCTTTATATACAAAATCCACCTGTTTTACCAAAATCTGAAGGTCCCCACCGAAATAAGTACCATTCTCAGAGGAGGAGGCTTCCGCTCCATATTCTGGCAGTTTTTCCCAAACTTGGTCCGTCAAATTCTTTCCTGAAAATGCAATCTCATCATTTTTTCTCACCACAAGATAGGAATTAATCGTATTTAACTCTTTATCAATATCCTCCAGATAGAGCATATCTTCCATTTGCTCTGTATCACGATTCGTCGTGATGGATAACTGATGAAAGGTCTGTTCCGTCACTTCGTTTAAGGTATTAATTGGATTTGTAAAGACCTTGTAATCAGCATCATTAATACCGTAGTTCTTTTCAATCAAGCGAAGTTGAAGGGTAGCAAACCCTGCAATTACCGCCAACGAAAGAATGACCGGCAAAATCATGACCGTCACAAAGCTTATAATCAGTCGTGTCTTTAATTTCATAATACACATCCTTATTTCATGATTAGATTCATTATATCATTTATACACGAACATTACACCAAAGCAAATGGAAATTTTTATAAACTTTTTCTAAAAGAGAAAGGCGGGAAAAATCTCCCGCCCAAATTTTATTCCATCATACGAATCTTTACTTGATATATTTTCTTCTCACATGGTTGTAGGAATTTCAACATACCCGTCTTTCTCATTACATCACGTCCGTCAGGGTAACAATTTCCGCATTCCAAACCAAGCACATAATCACGAACTCCCATCATCTTCCATTCCACAAATGCATCCAACTCAAAAGCATCAAATTCCATGGAAAGCCCCACATTGAGTTTTGGCTGATAGATACTTGCTCTACCTTCCTTATCTGCAAACTTATGGTAGTAGCAACGTTCCTGATATCCCACTGTTGGCTTCTGCATGTTCATCCAGTTCTCAATATCATTAGCTGCATGGTCATCTCTTGCCACCACCTCTGCTGCCGGAACTTTAACAATACTATCCTCGTCAAGGAGAGGATATCCCATATTGATATGATACAGAATCTCCATTGGTTCTACCTTATCACCTGTATTCTCTATGGTATCACAGATTTCAAAGGTGTTTTCCTCTGTGGAAACAATGATCTCACGGCTTAGTCTAAGCTTGCGTCCGAAAATGGTTTCATCCTTTACAACACCGCGAACGATTAACCTTCCATCTTCTTCTACCCAATATGCATGTTCACATGGTGTGTTTGCAATGGTTCCATGCAAAGGCAGTTCTTCACCTTCATCTGTACAAGGAGAACCAACCGCATTCAATCCACAGGTTGTAAGAAATCCTGCTGTAAACGACCCCAGCCAGTTTGAACTGATGCTGTCATAATATGCCGGAGCCACATAGCCGCATGGTGACATATAACTCATGTTAATTCCTTTAAAACGGAGTCTTGTAATATCGCACGCACGGTCTGGTGAAACCGTTAATTCAAGCCCCTTCCCATTATTAATCTGATACAGGCGCATGCCATCTCCTTTACCACCGACCAAACGGTGTTCTTCTACCCCATAAAGCTGGGTTTCGTGTCCAATATATGGATTCATACAACTTCCTCCTTTACACCAGCGGTCTTACCGCTATAAATACTACAAATACGCTTTCAACGCATCCACTTTATCTAATTTTTCCCATGGTAAATTCAAATCATTACGTCCAAAGTGTCCGTAAGCTGCTGTTTGCTTGTAAATTGGGCGACGTAAGTCTAACATCTTGATAATACCTGCCGGTCTCAAATCAAAGTTTTCTCTTACGATATCTACCAATCTTTCTTCAGATAATTTACCTGTTCCAAATGTATCAATCATAATAGATGTTGGCTGAGCCACACCAATTGCATAAGATAATTGAATTTCACATTTGTCTGCAAGTCCTGCTGCAACAATATTCTTTGCTGCATAACGCGCTGCATACGCCGCTGAACGGTCTACCTTTGTACAGTCCTTACCGGAGAATGCACCGCCACCGTGACGTGCCATTCCACCGTATGTGTCAACGATAATCTTACGTCCTGTAAGTCCGCTGTCTCCGTGTGGTCCACCAATTACAAAACGTCCTGTAGGATTGATAAAGAATTTGGTATTATCATCAATCAATTCAGCCGGAAGTACGGCATCAAACACGTATTTCTTCACATCCTCATGGATTTGCTCTTGAGTCACATCCGGGTCATGTTGTGTAGACAATACAACCGCATCCAATCTTGCTGGTTTTCCATTTTCATCATATTCTACAGTAACCTGTGACTTTCCATCCGGACGAAGGTATGTCAAAGTGCCACTCTTACGAACTTCTGTCAGTTTTCTTGTCAATTTATGTGCAAGTGAGATTGGGTATGGCATCAACTCGTCTGTTTCATTTGAAGCATATCCGAACATCATACCTTGATCTCCGGCACCGATTGCTTCAATCTCCTCTTCTGACATCTTATTCTCTTTTGCCTCTAACGCTTTATCAACACCCATAGCAATATCTGTTGATTGTTCATCAATGGCTGTGATAACCCCACATGTATGTGCATCAAAGCCATATTTTCCTCTGTTATATCCAATTTCGTCAACTGTATCTCTAACAACCTTTTGGATATCTACATAAGCACTTGTTGTAATTTCACCCATTACCAATACTAAGCCTGTTGTAATTGCTGTTTCACAGGCAACACGGCTCATTGGGTCTTGTTCTAATAACGCATCTAACACTGCGTCTGAAATTTGGTCACAGATTTTATCCGGATGACCTTCTGTTACTGATTCTGAAGTAAATAATAATCTTTCCATGTTTCTTTCCTTTCTTCGTTTGTTCTCGCATTATCATGTTCTATCGAGTTTGCTCGCAAACTCGCGCGCGGGGTGCTTTTGCGTAGCAATACCTTCCTTACACGCGCCCCTGCGCATCCACGCGGAGCGTTTTTTGTGTGATGTTTTTATTACACAAAAAACAGTCCAACAATGTCGGACTGTTTTATATCACTCATAATACAATCCTCTTATTGTTCGATTACTCGCTCAGGTTGGCACCTTCCGTCTCAGGGGTTGCCGTGGCTTCACAGATCCTTTTACCTCCACCACTCTGAATAAGAGATTTTATTTTGTTCCGTTGATGATAATATCATTAATTTTGTTCTACGTCAAGGTGTATTTTCTTTCTACACTATTTTCCACGATATGGTTGGTCAGCCGGATATCCTCCAGCTATTTTCTGCATGGCCCTCTGAACTGCATCTCGCGAATTTTTCCAGTCGTCATCTTTATAACGATAGTCAAATTTCTTCTCCAGCCAGTCAATTTCTTCTAAAATACGCTCCATATTGGCTTCCATCTGCGGAAATAATATCCCCCTCAATTCCTTCTGTTCCTTATCATTTAGATACAAAGAGGCAGCATCCAGAATATCTGCCAAATGATGAAGACATAGGCCTTTCCCTTCTTTCACCAGACTCATAAACTCTCTATCATTCTTTTTGTATAAGTAGAAAAAAGTGGCTATGTATCGTTCATAATTACGTTTAATATGATTACAAATATAGCAGGAATCCTCTTTCGCATGAACCCAACGGCTGACATTGTTGCTGCCACCCGCGCGCTCAGTGTCCTTGCGGAGCTTGTCCATCACTCCAAGTTTTAAAGAATTGGAATAGTTTTTCATTTCCTTTTTCATCTCTTTTATGAGTGTTTGCAATCTGGTATCCAATATAAGCGCATTAGCCAACGTTTCACCGTACGTAAACATTTTTTGGTAATGCTCTCTGCAGAATCCCATTTGGTCTGTCTCCTCTCGCACATGGTCCTGCATATAAGAAGCTTGTGGTCCCAATACGAAATCCAGTGCATTCTGCTCCACATTTCTTTCAATATAACAGAACGGACATTCATCCTCCGCACGAAAAGCGTCCATTAAAGGAATGGTGTATAGTTGTTCTTTCATATGTAAGTCCTCCGACAAATAATAATAAAGACTCCGAAAACAGCTTTCGAAGTCCTTAAACAAGGCGCAGACCGGATTTGAACCGGTGGATACTGGTGTTGCAGACCATTGCCTTACCACTTGGCTACTGCGCCGCATCACATTATCAATTTATTCTGATAATGTAATAATTATAACAAAATAAAGATTTTTGTCAATTTATTCTGGATAGATACACTCCACATTAAATTCAGCAAATTTCTTAAGCCATTTGTCTTCTGGTTTTGTATCGGTGACAATCATTGTAATATCTGGCAAATCACCTATTTTTGCAAAAGAGACCCTGTCAAATTTAGAACTGTCAACGGCTAAAATTTTTACCCTTGCAGACTCTAACATTGACCGCTTGTTATTTGCATGTCTTTCATCACTATCCGTGAAACCTTTCTCTAAGTCAAAACCTTTAGACGAGATAATTGCCTTATCTACATAATAGGAACGAATTGTCTTATCAGTCACATGGCCCACCAAACCGAAGGCTGTACTGACAATCTCCCCACCTGTCGAAATCACTTTACAATCTGGTACATCTAATAATTCAATCGCTATTTCCAATGAATTCGTTATAATGGTAAGACCTTTTTTGCCCTTAATATTTTTTGCAATTGCAACAGCTGTAGAACTTGCATCCAAAAAGATAAAATCACCATCATGAATCGTCTGACTGATGATATCTGCAATCTTTTGTTTACCTACTACATTCTTGTTTTTTCGGATATTGAATGGCAAATCTAAGTTGGCATTTTCATTTACAACAGCGCCACCATAACTCTTGATTACGTATCCTTCGTTCTCCAGTTTTTCCAAGTCACGACGAATGGTTTCTTCAGACACATCATATAAAATACTCAGTTCACTTACAACAACTCGTCGTTCCGCCTGCAGTTTTTCTAATATTGCATTACGTCTTTCAATTGCAAGCATATCTTACCCTCCAATTCTTCATTACAGAATTGCTTCACGAATTTTCTTGTCCGGACGTGCAATCACTGATGAATCAAGATACATTCCTTCTTTCGCTACAGTCTGCTTTGCACGTGCAATTGCCGCTTCTACAGCAGCCACCTCACCTGTCAGGAACATGTAGGATTTACCACACATACCTCTTGCAAGACGAAGTTCAATTAAGTCCACAATTGCTGTTTTTGCAGCCTCATCAGCCGCCACAATCATGGAAGCTGCATCGTAGGTTTCAAGAACACCAAGTGCTGCTACTTCCTCAATCTCCGTAGCTCCATAGATTGCAGGGAATATGGATTCATGAGGATTACCTAATACAAAACTGCTGATTAAATGCTCTCCGTGCTGTACCCTTGCTGTATTGACTGCCGCATCTACTGCACTAAGCACACCTGTGATAATCACAATATATTTCCCCGGACACACGGTCTGGGCTTCAATTACACTTACATCAGAAGTTTTAACCATTGCATCTGCTGCAACAACCCCTGCCGAAACAGTCTTATATTCTACTACTCCAATTGCCTTACTCATCTAAAAACAACCTTCCTATTTCTCAATTACTACATACTTTTCATTTACTTCTGTCACAGTACCGCAAATTGACGCGTGGATTGCAACACTTAAACCTTTGCTCGGCTCTGCAATCATCTGACCGCGTTCCACTTTGTCTCCTACCTTCACAACTGCCGTTGCAGGAGCGCCAATATGTTGGCTAAGCATAATTCGAACTTTCTTCATATCTACCACTTCGTCATTAAGCGGTGCTTCTTTATTATATTTTGTTAAATCCAGTCTTGCCATGAGTCGTTCCATTGGAACTTTTCTATATTCTCGTTCTTCTCCCACCGGTTTTGGAATCACTCCCTGAGGTGGTTTAATACCGGCTGCTCGAAGTCCTGATTTGTAATCTGCCATCAAAGACCTTGGTGATAGGCTTTGCATACAAGAATACATTTCACATAAACCACAGGAAGAACAGAATAATGTATTCACAAATATATTTGTATCTTGCACATCTTTACATGTTGCTGCTCTCATGAATTTATGTGGCTCTATTGGGTGTCCCAAACGATTTCTCGGACACAAATCTGTACACATCGTACATTGACAACAAGCTGCCGCTGCACGTTTTAAATCAATAGAAGCTTTTCGTTTCTTTTTCTGAATAATCAAATGGTCTTCCGGAAGCACCAAAACAGCGTTTGTTGTTTTAGTCACAGGCTCTGCACCTGTTCCGATTCTTCCCATCATAGGACCACCTATAAAGTATACTGCATTCTTTATGCTCTGTCCGCCTGCCAATGCAACAACCTCATCAATCGTACATCCAATTGGCACACGCACTGTCACCGGATTGTTAACCTCTGCAACAACAGATACTAACTTATCAACTACTGGCGTTTTTTTCTTAAGCGCACGATATACATTGTACACCGTTTCTACGTTGAATACTGCAACACCACATTCTATTGGAATCCCGCCTGGTCTGACAACCTTTCCTGTCACTTCGTAGATTAAAACCACTTCATCCCCAGCCGGATATACTTCATCCAACAAACCTAATCTAACACCTTTATATTCACCAATTACAGCATTTAAAGCTTCAATTGCTTTCTTATATGCTTTTTTAATGCCAATAACAATATCTTTACTACCCATTGTCTGACCCATCATATAAAAGGTCTCAACAATCTCTCTGGCATTTTTCTCTAATAACTGTCTATGTAATCTTAATAGTGGTTCACATTCAGCACAATTTAAAATAATTGTTTCAGCATTTTCGTTTAATTTAGCATAAGTCGGAAAACCGGCACCACCTGCACCTACAATTCCGTTTTGCTGTAATATACTGCTGAGTTCCTTTAATTCCATAGTATCACTACTCCAGTCCTGTTCCATCATCAATGATTCCAACAATTGCCGCATCTACGGGCGCATCTGACATGTTGCATCCAACACGAGCTGCACTGCCTTGCGCTACAAGAACATACTCCCCAATTCCTGCGCCAATATTATCAATTGCAATCACTTGTTTCGCATTTTCGCTCATTTTGCCGACTAATTCGACAATCATGAACTTATTTCCTACTAATTTATCATTTTTTCTTGTTGCTACAACACTTCCCACTACTTTACCTGCGATCATAACTACCTCCAAATTAACTACTTCATAATTGTCACTGTTTGACCTGTAGCAATCTTTGCCGCATTTGCTTCATCCGTATCAATATGCATCTCCAATGTAAAACTATCGTCCACACGAATCTGAACATGATTGAATACGGTTCCTCTTTCATTATCTGCTTTTACAGATACGATATCTCCATCCTTCACACCGGCTGCTTGTGCATCCTTCGGTGCCATATGAATATGTCTTTTTGCGATGATGCAGCCCTCATTCAAATAAACAACACCTTTTGGTCCAACCACCGCAATTGGTGCAGAATCTTTGATATCTCCTGATGGTCTAATTGGCGCTTTTACCCCGAGTTTAATTGCGTCTGTTGCTGAAATTTCTACTTGTGATTTACTTCTAACAGGACCCAGTACTCTTACATTCTCAATCGCACGAAGCTTTAAACCTACGATTGTAACCAATTCATTAGATGCGAATTGTCCTCCCATAAGTTCTTTCTTCTTTGTTAATTGGTATCCTTTTCCAAATAAAATTTCAACATGCTCTTGTGTCAAATGAATATGTCTGGCTGATACACCAATTGGCACCATATATCCATTGCCTGCGTTTTCCTTTTTGTCAATTGCTTCCAAAACCAATCTGGTAATTAATTCAATGTTATTGTTTTCCATTTCTATTCCCGCCTTTGTCAACGCCTTCTGTTTTGTCACGTCATGCCGAAACAAAACACATATTATTTTTTTGCAAATGCAATGAAGAGTCAGCTCGATTGCGCTTTGCTCCATCTCACTGTGGGCTGAACGCCCAATAGAATTGTGCCAAGTTGGCCGGCAATGAGTAAACTCTTGCCGACCACTTGTCAAATTCTACTCTTCTTATCAGGTATACAAGATCCTGTTCTTCCCGTCAGAATACTACTTCAATACTGGAAGAATTTTTTCTACATCGCCGTGTGGTCTTGGGATTACGTGTGTAGCTACTAATTCACCAAGTCTAGATGCGTTAGCAGCACCAGCTTCTACAGCTGCTTTAACAGCTCCAACATCTCCACGAACCATAACAGATACTAATCCAGAGCCGATTTTTTCTGTTCCTACTAATGTAACGTTTGCAGCTTTTAACATTGCATCTGCTGCCTCTACTGCTGCTACTAAACCTCTTGTTTCTACCATTCCTAATGCTTGTTGTACCATCTTAATTTCCTCCTTTTTTTGTGGTGCTTGTGGCATTTGTTCTTGTTTTTCTTGTTGAGTTTTTACTCTTTGAACTGCTTTTGTAGGCGCCTTAGCGGTCGTCTTTGATGCAGTTTTTTTTGTTGTTGTTTTTGCTGCTGTTGTCTTTGTTTCAGACTTTGCAGCTGCCTGTTTCTTTTCTTCCGCCATGTTATCTTCCTCCTATTGTAAACGGCTTGCACTTTGGTTTACAATTCTTACGATTTCTTCATGGGGATTTGCAATCACCGCTTTTGCAACCGGTTTTTTAATCGCATGTGCTGAAGCCGCTTCTACAGCTTCTGCCACTGCAGAAATTGTTCCGCGTACAATAATGGTAACGAGTCTGCCACCCAGTTTTTTCTCCCAGGTTACAAATTCTACATCCGCTGTCTTAGACATAATGTCAAGAGCATCGATTGCTGCTGTTGTACTAGGAATCTCAATTAGTCCATATGATGTTCCCATGAAACTTCTCCTTTATCTTTAAACAATTAGATGGTTGGAAGAATTTTTTCTACATCTGCGTGTGGTCTTGGGATTACGTGTGTAGCTACTAATTCTCCAAGTCTTGATGCTGCTTCTGAACCAGATTCAACTGCAGCTTTTACAGCTCCAACATCTCCACGAACCATAACAGTTACTAAACCAGAACCGATTTTTTCTGTTCCTACTAATGTAACTTCTGCAGATTTTGTCATTGCATCTGCTGCTTCGATAGCAGCTGTAAGTCCTCTTGTTTCTACCATTCCTAATGCTTGTTGTACCATTTTTTTAATCCTCCTAGATTATAAATATTATTTATTTGTTATTTTTAATTGTTACCTTGTTGTATCCATACCGCTGATTCTCAGCATCTTTTCTGTATCCGCTTCCGGTCTCGGAATTATGTAACTTGTGATTACGCCAGATATTTCATTGGCTCTTACCGTTGCAGCTTCAACTGCTGCCTTTACATCGGATACGCTTCCTCTAAATTTGACTGCTACAACCAGTGGTACAGGTAATGCGTCTGCATTTGCAGGTTTGTTCTTGTCAAACGCTTCTAATGTTACGTTTGCCGCTTTGCATCCTGCGTCTGCCGCTGCAAATGCCGCAACCAAACCATACAACTCTACAATACCAACTGCTTCTCCCATATGTCACCTCACTGATGATTACTCATTGATAATTGCAATCTTCAAACCTTCCATCTTCAGGTTTGTTACATGAGCTTCATTAATCTGAGATAATGGATATCTGTGTGTAATAAGCTTCTTCATCGGTAATCCGATGCCCTGAGCTCTCTTTAAGAAATCAAATGTAGTTGCATAATCACGAAGTGTGTATACCCATGAACCTACAGTTGTAATTTCTTTTGAACAAATATCATAGTGTGGATTGATAGTTGCATCACCACCATTTATAAAGAAACCTAATTCACAAAGTCCGCCGCCTGTTCTAATAAACTTGTAAATGTTTGCATGTGCTACAGGTGAACCTGTACATTGGAAAGCAAAATCTGCATAATATCCACCAAAGGCATCCTTTACTGCATCTGACAATGCTTCAATTCCTTTATGGTCTTTGAAGTTTACAGATTTTGTTGCTCCCATTTCTTTTGCAAAATCAAGTCTCTTTTGTTCTCCGTCAACTGCTACGATATTTTCAATACCCATTGTACGAAGAACTGCGATACAGATGAGACCAATTGGTCCACAACCTTGAACAACAACTCTGCTGTTGAACCTTAAGATTCCTGTTGTCTTTGCTCTCTCTACTGCATGGATAAGCACTGCACATGGTTCAATCAAAATACGTGAATCCAAATCAAGATCACTTACATTAAATACAGACGAGCCACCTCGAATTACCATGTAATCAGCAAACCATCCGTTTAAGTGAATGTCATCATCCGGCATTAAACCATAAATATCACCTGCACCAACATTTTGTTTGTTCAAGTCATACATTGTGATATCCGGATCATCCTTGAAAGTCATACATGTCACAACCTTGTCACCGATGTTCAAAGTCTTTCCTGCACTATCTTTCTTTACGTTTTTACCCATTTTCACAATTTCACCGGTTCCCTCATGTCCAAGAACTAATGGAATTAAACCGAATGGGTCTCTTTTGAATTCGTGAGCGTCTGTTCCGCATATGCCGCATCCTTCTACTTTAACAAGAATATCGTCATCACCAAGTTCCGGGATTGGGAATTCTTTAATTTCGTAATGTTCTAATGATGTAAGCATTGCTGCTTTCGCTGTTTTTGGAATTACTCCATTTGTTTTTGTTGTACTTGCTGTAGAAGTTGCTTGCTTATCCAACATACCTTCTAATACTCTTTTTACAATCGCTTCTACATTTGCTTGAGTCATATCCATCTTTCTTTCCCTCCATCTAACGAATACATAAGCTATCTGACATTACGCAACGTCTTTGTTTTGTAAATGATTTTGCACTTGTAAGTCCTTCACCTGTACGGCTTGCGATGGTAAATGTACAATATCCTTCGCCGCCAAAACCAAGTGCCGCATAAGATGGTGCATTCTTTACTAAAATTGCGGTGTCAATTGCTTTTGCATAGGTTGTAATGTGATCCACGTTTTTAGAGTGGATGTGAGCCGAATGACGATTGCCATGTTCCAACCATACTGCTTGTTCTACAGCATCTTCGAAATCCTTTGCTCTAACAATACCCAAGATTGGCATCATCAATTCTTCTGCAATCAACTTATCTTCTTTTTTGCCTTCAAAGATGATACATCTGATATTATCCGGTACCGCTACCCCTATCATGCCAAGCAATGTCTTGGCATCACGACCTACACATTTTCTGTTCAGTCCCTTTGGAGTAAGTACTGTTTCTTCCAGTTTCTTCACCTCTTCTGCGGATGCATGATAGCAACCTTGTTCAGAAACCATATAATGCATTAATTCTGATACTACAGAATCAACTGCCACAACTTCTTTTTCAGCGATACATGGTAAGTTGTTGTCAAATGTACAACCATTTACAATGTCTTCTGCTGCTTTTCTGATATCGGCAGTCTCATCAACCAAGGCCGGTGGATTACCTGCGCCTGCTCCGATACCTCTTCTTCCCGATGATAATACTGCTGTTACTACGCCAGGACCTCCGGTAGCCGCAATCAATTGGATGTCTGGATGAGACATCATTACAGCACTACTGTCCATAGTTGGCTTGATAACCGTACATGCAATATTATCCGGTCCGCCTGCTTCTAATGAAGCTTCATTTAACATGTTAATTGCAAATTGGGAGGTTTTTACTGCTTGTGGGTGTGGATTGAATACAACTGTATTTCCACCTGCAAGCATTCCCATTGTATTACAGATAACAGTTTCACTTGGATTGGTACATGGAGTGATTGCTCCGATTACACCAAATGGTCCCATCTCGATTAATGTAAGACCTCTGTCACCTGACCATGCTGTCGTTGTAATATCCTCCGTACCCGGAGTCTTTTCTGCAACGAGAATGTGTTTTAAAATTTTGTGTGGAACGTTACCCATTCCTGTTTCTTCAACACCCATACGTGCCAAAAGTTCTGCATTTTCTTTTGTCTTCTTACGAATGTTTGAAATGATTTGCTCTCTTTGGTCCATCGACATTCTATGTATAACCTTTTGCGCTTTCTTCGCCGCAGCAATAGCTTCATTCATATCAACAAACACACCTCTTTGTGTAGTTGTTTCTTTATTAAGTTGAAGTTTAGCCATTACTTCCTTCACGATGTCTTGAACCATTTTTTCATTAACAGCCACAAATTACCTCCTTTAACACTTCTTTACCATAAGTAGCAAGGGTGATGTCCTGCTCTGCAGTTCCACCGCTCACTCCTATAGCGCCGATGATTTTTTCTTCCACTTTCAGTGGTTCGCCTCCGCCGAAGATGACAATTTTACCTTCATTGGTATGTTGAATACCGTATAAAGGTTGTCCCGGCTGAGCCAATTTCGCAAGCTCTGTTGTGGACATCTTAAATCCCGCTGCAGTAAACGTTTTATTTACCGCAATGTCATAGCTTGCTATGTATGCATCATCCATACAATGGACTGCTACCATTCTTCCTGCTTGGTCGGATACGGCAATCACTACGTTTACACCGACCTCTTTAGCCTTTTGCTCTACTTTTTCAATCAAAGCTTTTGCTATGGATAACGACATCTTGTGCTTCTTGCATCTACACTCATGAGATGCTTTATGTCCAGAGTTCATCTCGCGCAGCACTTGTTCTACCGCTTTAGAAATTATCTGTTCGTTCATAGCATGTCCTTTCTTAGAGTTCTGATTACTCTATAACTTTCTCTTTAATACATCTATTTTCTGCTTTCAAATTCTTTCATTGTCACTTTAGAATTTTTCTCCAGTTTTTTTGTTGTTTTTATTGCTTTTTTAGTTTCCTTATTACAACATTAACACAAAAAACCACACGAGTCAATATTTATAAATGTTGTTTTTGTTGGTTTTTCTCCTCCCAAGGCATAATATCGCCTTCTTCTCTGAGATATTCCAATATTTCAGACACTCCTTCATTGTTTTTCGAGTTGACAAAGAAAATTTCCTTGCAGCCTGCAAGCCTAAGCCACCGTTCTGCCTGCTTCGGATCTCCGCCCTCTACGTCGATTTTCGTGACAATTCCAATCACTTCACGATTCGCCATTGCGGTACTACACGGTGGATAGAGTGAATAGGGTTCTGTGGATGATAGCAAAAGTCCCACAATATCTGCTTCATATGTATAGAGTGCCAATGCATGCCCGAGCCCCTTTGTCTGAGCATATTCACCAGGTGTATCAATAATCACATCAAAATTATTCACATACTGTGTTTTGTGATACTCGATTTTCTCACCCTTCATTGCTTGCGTCAGCGTGGTCTTTCCCGCCTCGCTTCTTCCCATAAGTACAATCTTTTTCATGGTCTTAAGTCCTTGTGATGTCACATACTTTAAAGCCCATCTTTGACTCTACATAAGTTAAAACTGCTCTTATCGCCGCCTCTGTCTCAGATATGGTTCCTGTTACAATCAATGTTCCGCTAAAACGGTCCACAAATCCCACCGTAATTCCAGCTGCCTTCATGGCGATATCTGCTGCGATAATTGCGGTTTCTGCCGGCGTGATTGTCATAATACCAATTGCTGATTTAGAATAATCAATCTGAGGATTTAATCCGAGCTTCACATAAAGTTCTGCATCCGGATTAGCAATCAAGTGAGCAATTGATATTTCTTTGCCAGGAACGTGTTCCTGAACAATTCTCTGTATCTCATTCATCTTACTTGCCTCCCATCCGATAGTCTGCATATCTTGCTTCTATATAAAGATAATCTGACAGACGATTTACATATTGTAATGCCTTCGCATCCGTATTGTATGCCTTGCTCACTTTGAAAAATCGTCTTTCAGCGCGACGCGCTATCGTTCTTGCTACATCCAGACGAGCTGAAAGTTCACAGCCGCCATATAGCACAAATTCTTTTCTTCTCGGAAATGCCTGTTCTAGCTTGTCAATTGCACGTTCCAAGTAATAAATCTGTTCCTCCGAAAAGGAATAATCTGAGTTGTGCGGGTCTGCAATCCTCGCCATCATCTGTATCAGCTCTCCTTGAATCTTGGAAAGTCTGTCTTTGATTTCAGGCTCTGCAATAACCTTTGCCAGTCCGATATGACTGCTCAGTTCATCGATAGTCCCCAATAGTTCCATGCGGTCATCATGCTTGGCTACTTTAATGCCATTCATGAGTGATGTCATGCCACTGTCACCTTGTTTTGTATAAAGCTTCATACGGACCTCCTTTTCTTACATCATTTTAAATGCTTGCTTCTTAATTGCTCTAGCACTATTCATACCTAATATTCTACTTTCTTCATTAGATGGATATGCATAATAGGAAAGATTTTTTCCCATTGTTAAGCCCCGAATGATAAATGCTGCATTATTTTCTTTCATTCCAATTCCTGAACCAAGCATAGAATCGTTTGCTGCCATCCATGTAAGCGTATTTATATCCTGTTCTTCACGCTCAATAATTTCGTAAAAAACTCCTTCTTCTTCAATTCCGGAACAAATTTCCCGAAGCACACTTTCATTTGGATTGTTTACATATATATATATAGAAGGTTTATTAACTACCATATTTCCCTCCTAGTCCAAAGACAACAGAACCAGTCCTGTTGCAACCGCATTTCTCGGTCCTTCTTTGCCACGTATGTTACCGCGTCCGCAGACAATCATATATTTTGCAAATTCTTCCATTAACATTTCAGGAATTTCAAAGTCTTCTGCAGAACCGCCGACCAAAACAACATTCGGTATCTTTTTCAAATCGTTGTCCGGTGCCACTTTTTGAAGGGCACGGATTGCATTAGTAACAAATACTTTTTGTTTTGCTTCCCGTCTCACCTGCACGATTTTCTCCATCGGAATATCTTCTTCAATTCGAATCAATCCACTCTCCGACAGCATGACAACTCTGCCGTAAAATCTTGGGTCTACGGAATCCTCAACAAAGGTAATCTGCCCGTTTTCCATACGCATATGGAAAAGGCTTTCTACTTTTGCAAGGGGATATTTCTTAATCTGTTCAGCTACATGGCGGTCGGACAAACCGAGTTCTGTTTGAATCAGCATGGATACCAGTTCTCCAGCTCCAGCCTGATGTGTAATCGCCACTCGTCCGTCCTTGGAAATAAGTGCTGCATCTGTTGAACCACCACCCATATCCAGAATCGCAAGTGGAACAGCTACACCCGGAGTTGTCAGTGCTCCAAGACTTGCCATCACGGCTTCCACACCAGCCACAACTACATTGACACCCAAATCTGCTTTCAGACGTTCTGCAATCTTCTGCATTGGAAGTTGCTGCGTTCGAACCATAGCCGCAATACCAACTGCTTTTTCCAAACAGGTTTCTCCTGCCAATGCTCCTGATATTAACACCGGCGCCATAGTATCTACAGCCAGAATGTCCGTAATATGAACCTCTTCTGTAGTCTCATTCACGGTTTTCATTCCGGTTCTGATCTTAGCAAACATATTTCCCACATTCGTATCCGGCTGACCAATTACATCATAGATGGTTCCTGCTTCCGAAACCGCTTCCATGATTTTTACTGCGCCTTCATCAATATTGATGTTCGCTTCTTTCTCTGCTTTCAAATAAATCTCACCGGCAGGCAATACATTTTCTTTTACATTTCCGCCCGGTGTTTTTAAGACAACCGCACTTCTCTTCCCAATTAAGCTCTTGGCAATTGGAGTAATCATGCGAGTTTCTTCTGAATTCAAATTTAATAAAGTAGCAATTCCATACGGATTGGAAAGCATACGAATGGTTTGTCCCGGTGGTGCAACCTCAACGGCTGCAAGCACGCCTCCAGGAAGCTTATCGATTCTTCCCACTTCGTCCACAATTGGAATCTTCTTGTCTAGTCGATTTTCAACCAGTACCGCCTCATCAGCCTGCAAAATCATTCCCACAACATCCACTTTTTCGGCAATGCGATTCGTAATCTCTGCAACAGCCTCATAAGGATATTCTTTTGGGACAGCAATAATATACGCTTTGCCGGCTTCCGCTTTCTTTTGTTCATCCAATCTCAGAATCTCGCCAACCGCCTGCCCGACACCTGCCGGTGTGGACGGGTTGTGTCCAATCATGGAAGAATCCGTAATAATTGTCTCTGTTAATGTTTCCATTGCGGTGTCACCGATAACTGGCGCCGCCTCATTCAATCGAATCAGCGAAAGGTCGCTGATTTCTTTTCCTATCTTGCTCATTGCGGCCTTTAAAGCCGATTTAATTGCATGGGTATTAGCAACCGTTCCTTTTGTACCGGTTGTAGGGCATGAAGTGCTTGACACAAATGTAAGTTTTTGTGCCTCATCGATTTGACCGATACACACTTCCGTTGTGGAATTCCCTATATCTACTCCTGCAATCAATTTCAAAGCAAAATACCTCTTTTCTCATATACCTCTGCAGCTTCCATTACAAGTCTTGCGCAATTTTTTGCATTGTATTTTTCAATTAATTCCTGTGCCATCTGAACCAATTCTAATTTCGTAGAACGATTCGGACGAAGTTTGTCATACATTTTAAGAATTACATCATCCGGTACGTCTACTAATTCAGCAGCACGTTCGAAATTCTTTTCCATTGGGTCATTGCCTGTTTCTTTCGCCACCTGACCCTGAGCCTTTAACATCTCTTTGGAAATCTTAATATCATCAGAAGAAATGTGACCTTTCATCACTTCATCCAATGTAATCTCTGTTAATTTTTTTCCTGTTTTTGAGCGAATCTGCTCTTTTTCTAATTCACCTAACGGATATCTCATCTATTTGCCCTCCCATTCGATTGCTCCAACTACTGGGTCAAGCTGCTCTGTTTCCGCAATATGCATAAGCGCCGCTTTTACCTGATATCTTGGTCTGGACATTGGATCGTTGGTACATGGAACCGGTACAACCTGTTCGCCCTTTACATACTTTGCAGCATTCTTACCAATCTGACGATATGTCTCCAGTGTCATAAGTGGTGCTTGCGGGAATAACTCCAGATTAGAAAGTGGGTACAAATCCTTCTGGTGAATTACGGTAGTTCCCTTTGACTGAATACCAACTCCAATTCCTGAACCGGATAATTTGGCAGCCTCTAATGCCATAAAGCACACATCAGATGTATCCAGAATCTTTACCACTCTTGCATTCATTCCTTCTTCCTCAATGCCGGCCTTCACATTACGAAGTACTTCATCAAGAGGAATGTCACAAATAGTTCTTTTAATTTCTTTCTGGAATGCAGCCCCAACTCCGATGACAATCTCTTTTGGGTCTGTTCCTTTTTTTGCTCTTGGATAAGAGGAATAATCAGTTTTTATTTCATTAATACGATCTTTTCCTGCTAAAGAAGAAACTGCTGCAGGCTTGTTTTTCGTTTTATTGTCCAACTGTCCGATTTGTTCCATAACAGCATCGACAATCTTTTTAATCAATTCTTCATTCATCTGCATGTCTTCTTCCTCCTAAATGTCTTTCGGGTCAATCAGATGAGGAATCTTTTTGATTTCTTCCCAACGCTTACCTTCTACACGGTATCCTGTTCCAGGACCCATATAATCGTTCGGTGTGTTCACTCCTGATAACACATGGAAATCTTTATCCAAAATAGCGGCAGTCTGCATGTAATCTCCTACCACTCTTTGCTTGAGCATACTCAAAACGCTCTCGGCAACATCTTGATAACCACTCTCTGCCAACGCTCTTACCACGTCAACTCCGGTAATGCCTCTCTTAAGTACATCCTCCGCTGCCATAAGGTCTGCGGTTACATCTCTTGGAAGCGTATCTTTACTTCCATGTGCATAAGTTACAGCCTCTACCTGCTCATCTGAAATCGGTGATAAACCTAATTGTCTGAACACAGCTTGAACTGCCTTTGCCGCTTTATTTCTAACTTGCAGAACCTCTTCCTCTGTTACCGGACGAAGTCCACCATCTACCTGCATATCTCTCTGCAATACGTTATAATCATCAAAATCTTCTGCGTCAAAGTTGGAACCCGCAAACATATTGTCGTAGTTTGGTTCAGCAGCATAACCGGAGAAAATGAAGTCTGTTCCCGGTAAGAACTGCAACATAGTTCTTGCAGTACGTCTCATATCAGAGTTTGAAAAACTCTGGTCATTAGAAGATGCACACTCTAATCCAAGAAGTGCAGCCACTAAGTTTTCTGCAATAACTTCACGAATACCGCCAGGTACTGCTCCCGGTACACCGATACAGCTTACGGAACCGTTCTGGATACCTTGACTTCCTGCACCTTTCGTTGCATATAAACATCTACATTCCAGGTAAAGCATAGATTTCTTTTCACTATTTCCCATTAAAACTTCTGAGCCTGCACCGGATGTAAAACGAACCTTTAATCCTCTGGATGCATAAGCCGAGTTCAAAAATGCTTTTGAATATGGAGTATCATCTCCATCGATAAATACCTTTTCTGTTCCATATACAGAAAGAGTCTCTGCGTATGTAGTAAGACCACGAATACCAAGTTCCAACTCTGTCGCTTCTTCTGCTGAGCATTGTGTCAATACTCCTGGACGTCCAATCTGCGAACCAATTAGAGTTGCCATTGCACTAAGTGGCGCGTATCTTGCAACGCCCATTGTGGTTTCTTCTTCTGCAAATCCACGAAGAGCACCTTCTGCTGCATCCGCAGCTAACTGAACTGGGTCATCCTTCAAGTTCGTAATATGTGCCTGATTACCCGGTGTCTTTCTGGCACGCATCTTCTGCATACCCATCATCAACTCAACCACATTCAGATAGTTCATTACTTCTGCCATACGTGCTGGTGTAATTCCCGAAACAAGCTCTAAAATCTCTTTTCTAGATACATGAATATCTACAATCATTCTAGCAATATCAAGTGCTGGTACAGCCATGGATTTTTCTGTACGACTAATATTGATTGCATAGTCTGCGATAAATTGGTCAATAAAATCAAAGTCGTCTCTTTTTTTACCATCCAATTCTACAATCTTACCGTTCTCCACTTTCACAGATGGTGTCGGGTCGTATGGACTTTTCATCGCCACAAATCCCATCTCTGGCCATTCGTTAATATAACCATCTAGATTAACCGGACGCTTGTCAAGTATTTCAATACGTTTTGATCTCTTCATGTTCTTATAACTCCTTTACGGATGTCTACTGACAGTCTTTAACAAGAATATTTTACCATACAATCACAACAAATTCAACACTTTTATTTTTTGTTTTTTGTTGTTTTTGTGTTGCTTTTATGTTGCTTTTATGTTGTTTTTGTGTTGTTTTAATTACTTTAGACAAAAATATGGCGTGCACTTGGTTTTATTGTGCACGCCTTTGTTTTACGATTTCCTCTGTGAGAGCCATGTACTCCTGTGCGCTTCTCGAACTTCTGCGGTATGCCATAATCGGCATGTTGTTATCCTGCGACCATTCCACACTACTGTCCACACGGATAAATGTATCAAAAACATGAATGTCTTCTAGTTCACGCAGGCTTTCAAATGTTTGCTTAAAGTAATTCTTTCGTGTGTCCACTTTTGTTACAACAATTCCCATCACATCCAGTTCTGGTGCCATCTGTTTCACTTGCTCTAAAAACTCAAACATATTTCCAAGTCCAAAGAGGCCCCAAGGTGTAGCCTCCACCGGAATAATTACTTTGTCCGCCGCGCAGAGAATATTCATCACCCAGCCTCCCAAAGTCGGTGGAGCGTCAATTAAAATATAGTCATATTCTTCAGACTCCATAATACTACTGAGGCATTTTTTAAGAATAAATTCTCTCTGCCACTTTGTAAATAGTTCATATTCTACGGAACTCATGAGTGTGGATGATGGAATCATGTCCAGATTATCGTATGGAGTATGTATAATATAGCTCTTTAGGTCCTTTTGATTGCGAATCGCATGATAAAGGTTGTCTGTTCCCTGGGCAAACTCTAGCACTTCATCATCCGAAAAGAATGACAAGGAAAGATTTAACTGCATATCCCCATCAATTAATAACACTTTTTTTCCGAGCTGTGAAAGTCCATAGCCTACATTTGCACATGTAGTTGATTTTCCACTACCGCCCTTGTTGTTTGCAAAACAAATTACTTGCGTTTTCATCATATTGTACCTCGATTTTAATATTCTAATCAAATCATATCTATTTTGAGCACTTTTGTAAATATAAATTGACAAAAAATACAAATCGGGTATATTTACTCTTATGGAGATATTATAATATGAAGAAAAAATTTTTTACTATACAAGAAATATGCATAATCGGTCTCACCACAGCCCTTATCTGTGTAATTGCTCCTTTCTCATTGCCAATGCCATTAGGAGTTCCTATGACATTGCAATCCTTTATTATTACTTTAATGGCAATCATATTAGGTGCAAAACGAGGGGCTACCGCGACACTCATTTACATACTTTTAGGTGCATTTGGGTTACCGGTGTTTTCTAATTTTACCGGCGGTTGGCAGTGTTTAATCGGACCAACAGGAGGTTTCATTCTCTCTTTCCCCATTATGGCATACGTGATAGGTTTAGGTTCCTCTCTGTGGTTAGGAATACTTGCAGGAACCGTGATAAATTTTGCGTTCGGAATTTCCATGTTTTGCCTAGTGACAGAAAGTTCCTTCATAGTTGGTTTTACTACTTGTGTTCTACCATTTATTCCTCTTACAATTATCAAATGGTTTCTTGCCTACATCATTGGTATTAACGTAAGAAAAAGAGTGACGCAAATCATATCTAAGTAGTTGACTGATAATTGTTTTAATTTTATAATAAAGCCATATATTTATACAAGGAAAGGAGTCTTTTTAAATGGGACGTTTAGATGGAAAAGTTGCTATTATTACAGGAAGTAATTCAGGCGTAGGCGCTGCTACCGCAAAATTATTTGCAAAAGAAGGAGCAAAAGTTGTTATCAGCGCCCGTCGTCTTCCACAACTTGAAGAAGTTGCTGAGGAAATCCGTGCTAATGGCGGAGAAGTTCTTGTTGTACAAACTGATGTCTCTAAAGTAGACGATGTAGAAAATCTAGTTTCTAAGACTGTTGAAGCATATGGCAAAATTGATGTATTAGTAAATAATGCAGGAGTTCTCGAGGCTGGACTTAAACCAATTGAATGCTATGAAGATGAAGATTTGGAATGGGTTCTTGGAATCAATACAAAAGGAACTCTTTATTGTACAAGAGCTGTTGTGAAGGAAATGATGAAGAACAATTACGGTTCTATTATTAACCTTGACTCGGTTGCAGGTGCATTCGGAACTGGTGGTGCTGCTTATGCCACAAGTAAGGCTGCTATTATCGGTATGACAAAACATACTGCACTTCGTTTTGCAGGCACAGGAATCCGTTGCAACTCAGTTAACCCAAGTACGATTGCCACACCAATGGCAAAAACTGACCCTGCAACATTAAACCAAGATATGTTCGGTCAAATGAGAAAACATATGAACTTATCCGTACAAGTTAGTATGCCGGAAGATATCGCTAACATCTTATTATTCTTAGCAAGTGATGAATCACGTGCTATTACAGGACAAGTAATTGTATCTGATTTTGGTGCAACGTTATAAAAAAAATTATAATCATAAAACGCACCACTTGATTGTTCAATCAAGTGATGCGTTTTTTAAACAGAATTTCACAAGTCCCTATTCTTCTGATATAGATTCCTCCACTATATCTTCATCCTGTTTTTTAATTTCTTGTTCATATTTAATTTTGTTGTTAATTTCAATCACATATTTAACTAAAATAATGACAAGCACGCCATAGAGTGCCATGGATTCGCCGTACGACACAATAAACAACATGCAAAAGCCAAATACAATTGCAAAGCCCATAAAAGAATCGCTATCACAAGCGAAATTACCGTACTAATAACAACTACCATAGTTGCATCAGGTCCAGAAGTAACTCTCATTCCCATACGAATACCTCCATATTTTTTTATTGTATAATTTATGCCGATTTATGTCAAATAATTAAAAAAGAACCTAGAGAAATCTCTAAGTTCTTACAAGGCGCAGACCGGATTTGAACCGGTGGATACTGGTGTTGCAGACCATTGCCTTACCACTTGGCTACTGCGCCATATTCAGTTATATGCAGCTTGCCACATATGATGACTCCTACGGGAATCGAACCCGTGTTACCGCCGTGAAAGGGCCATGTCTTAACCGCTTGACCAAGGAGCCGTAATCTTGTGAATCACCAGTTAACTAGCGAACCCAACGCAGATAATAATAACATATCATCAACTCTTTGGCAAGAACTTTTTTAATTATTT
>JAZNXJ010000045.1:0-8023 GCA_045593805.1 Faecalimonas sp. | reverse complement strand
GTCACATTCACATCAACATCAGCTAAAAGTGCGGTTACAACTTCTTCGATATGAACAGCTGATTGCTTTGACTGATCAGCCAGTGCCCTGATTTCCTCCGCAACAACAGCAAAACCACTTCCGTGTTCTCCCGCTCTTGCCGCTTCAATACTCGCATTTAACGCAAGAAGATTTGTCTGTGCTGCAATCCCTGCAATAATTTCAGTTGCAGAACGAATTTGCTGTGCTGATTGATTCGTCAACTCCGTCTGTTGTCTTACATTATCCATAGACTCACTACTTTTTGTACTGATATTGACAAGTTCATTCAATATATTCTCAACGGAATCATCATATTTCTGCATCATTTCTGCACTGTCTGTCAGATTTTCTATACTCTTTACAATGCTTTCAACAGATAAACCAATGGCATCAATTTTCTTTTTCATCTCTTCCACCTGCTCCGCTTGCACAGAACTATTAGCAGATATTGTTTCCACTTCGCTTTCTGTCTGCTCCACAGCAGTTACCATATTTTCAAAAATTGTACTAAACTCACTGGAAACAGCACCCAACTGTGCTGAAGCATTTCGAATCCCCACGACCACTCGATTAATAGAAGAAATCTTTTCCTGCACATAACAAGCCATTTCCCCGATTTCATCGTTACGCTCCATCAGCTTATCCATTCCATGTTCCATTATTTCGTCTGTTGCATTATGCATACCACCTAGAATGCTCATCATTTTTCCTAAAAAAAAACGAATCATTAGGAAAATTCCAATTAAAACAACAAAAAGTACTCCAACAATTGAAAACAAGACCATTGTTGTGCCTAATGAACCTTTTTCCAACATTTTTAGCATAAATGCAATCCATAGAACCATTAACAAGAATCCAACGCTCATACCAAAAATGATTTTGTTGCGCAACAGTTTTTTCTTTTTTATATCCATATTTTCTCTCCCAATTTCAAATCAACACTATGACCTATAAATTATATCAATTTTTTTAATTTTATTCTTTGGACACTTATTCGTTATTGTCCCAAAATGTAACACTAACGAAAAAAGAGAAAAAATAGGACAAACATCCTTTTCGGTCTAATGAAACTTATATCTTCATCTTCTATAATTATTTTTATACCTCAACTTATATGAAAGGACTGATAAAATGCTTAATTTTTTTAGCCAGAAATGGTTTCGTCAGATTTTTCGCAGGCGTGTTCTGATTATACTTATGCTGCTAATCCAAGTAGCATTTCTTGCTTATTTCATTTTAAGCGGAAGTTTATTGTCTCAACGTTTTAGTAGATTGCTCACTGTAATCAGTTTTTTTGTTTCACTATACATTGTATCAAAAAAAGAAAAGGGAGCATTTAAACTAACATGGGTGTTTCTAATTTTACTATTCCCTCTCTTTGGTGGACTCATGTATCTTCTTTTTAATTTTCAAACCACTACCAAACAGTTTTCAAACCAAATTAATCAGATTGATGAAAGAACCAAAAATTTTTTTTATCTTACTCAAAACTCATATAAAGATGCCAAAATACATATTCCACAACATCTTCCTCAGATTCGCTATTTACAGGAATTTGCAGGCTTTCCCATATATACGAACACCTCCACTCACTATCTTTCTCCCGGTGAGAGAAAATTTGAAGTCTTAAAGGAAGAACTGGAAAAAGCTGAAAAATATATCTTTCTTGAATATTTCATTATTCAGGAAGGAATTATGTGGGATGAAATATTTGAAATATTAAAAAAGAAGGTACAGGAAGGCGTTCTTGTACGTATCATCTATGATGATATGGGATGCTTTCTTGTATTGCCTAAGAACTTTGCTAAAAAGCTAAAAAAATACGGTATTGAATGTGCGGTCTTTAACCCGTTTAAACCTTTCCTAACTGTAAAACAAAACAATCGTGACCACCGCAAAATTGCTGTCATTGATGGAAAAGTTGCTTTTACGGGTGGTATCAATCTTGCAGACGAATATATAAATGCAGTGGTGAAATTCGGACATTGGAAGGACTCCGCCATTATGATAAAGGGAGAAGCTGCATGGAGTTTTACTGTAATGTTTCTCCAAATGTGGGAGCTCTGTACCAATGTGCCTGAGGATTATGAGCTCTATTACCCTTGGAAAGAGCAGAAATGTACTATACAAAGCAGTGGCTACATTCAACCTTATGCCGATAGTCCTATGGATTCCGAAAATGTTGGAGAACATGTATATCTTCAAATCATCAACAACGCAAAGGACTATGTATATATTTATACCCCATATCTGATTGTAGATGACAGCATGGTATCTGCTCTCACACTAGCTGCCAAAAGTGGTATAGATGTCCGTATCATAACACCTCATAAATGGGACAAATGGGTAATACACATGACTACCCGTTCCTATTATCGTGAGCTGATTAAAGCCGGAGTAAAAATATATGAATATTCCAAAGGCTTTCTACACGCAAAAGCCTTTGTATCGGATGATATGACCGCTACTGTCGGCACTACAAATTTAGATTTCCGAAGCCTGTATTTACACTTTGAATGTGGTGCTTGGTTATACGATACAAATGCTGTCATGGAACTAAAACAAGACTTTTTACAGACACAGGAAGAATGTCAGCAAATTACATTAAAAGACTGTAATCCAAGACCTTCCATGCGACTATTTCAAGATATACTGCGACTATTTGCTCCTCTTATGTAGAACACAACTGTTCAGAAAGGAAAGTGCATATGTTAATCGAAAATAAAGATAAACGAAAACTTATATCCAAATGGCTTATTGGTATTTTTACTGCCTGTATCCTTATTTACTTAGGTGCCGGACACATGAGCACTATCGGAAAAGCTCTTGCCTGGTTATTTAATCTAGTATTTCCGCTGTTTCTGGGTTCTATTTTCGCTCTTGTGCTAAATGTACCTATGCGACCTATCGAGAAACATCTTTTCCGTAAGAAAAAAGGAACAAAATTTCAAAAAACTCGCCGTCCGTTGGCAATTCTCTTGTCCGTATTATTGATATCAGGTATCTTCATAGGAATTGCATTTTTAGTTATTCCCGAACTAATCAATGCCATCGGTGTTGTTGTTGCAAATATCAATAGTGGCATGGATCAGTTGGCAATTATGGACAAAAATCTTGATTGGTCTCAAATCCCTTATGGGGCAGAACTTTCCAAAATAGATGTGGACTGGATACAGCTAAAACAACAGCTCCAGCAATGGCTTATAAAAATCAGCAATGAAATTATGGATAGTGCTGTTTCCTCTCTAGGTTCGGTTGCCGGAAGTATTGTAGATTTTTTTGTCGCTTTAGTCTTTTCCATCTATTTGCTTTCTAATAAAGAAAAGCTAAAAAGACAAGTAATCCGTTTGATTAATGTATGGCTGCCAAAACAATTCGGAAATATTGTTATCCATGTATCATCTGTCTGTGGAGAAACTTTTCATCATTTTATTACCGGACAGGCAACCGAAGCAATTATCCTTGGTACTCTCTGTACCATAGGTATGCTGATATTAAGGTTGCCCTACGCTCCCATGATTGGTTCCTTAGTTGGCGTAACTGCTATCGTTCCATATGTGGGTGCCTACATCGGTGCATTTGTTGGTGCTTTTATGATATTTACTGTAAATCCATTTAAGGCACTTCTTTTCCTTATATTCTTAGTAATATTACAGCAAATAGAGGGCAATGTAATTTACCCACGAGTTGTCGGCGCAAAAATTAACCTCCCTGCCATGTGGGTACTTGCTGCCATTACTGTAGGTGGTAATCTTGCCGGACCGGCAGGTATGTTACTTGGTGTGCCGGCTGCATCATCAGCTTATGCACTATTACGAGAGGCAACTGAGCAAAAGGAACAGAAAAACAAAACAAAATTAGAAAATAATCAAAACATAATCAAGGCATAATTCGTCTTGCGGAATGGAGAAAATATGAAAGAAAAAATTGGTATTGTAGATGTAGGTGGTGGACTTCGAGGAGTCTACGCTGCCGGAGTATTAGATTACTGTTTAGACAATAATATAGAATTTGATTTAGGAATAGGTGTTTCTGCCGGAAGTGCAAACCTCGCTTCCTATACTGCCAAGCAACCTCGACGAAATCATCAATTCTATACAGAGTATGCCTTACGCAAGCAATATATGGGATTAGGAAATTTTATAAGGAAAAAATCTTTTATTGACTTAGATTATGTGTATGGTACTTTGAGCAATTCCGACGGTGAATCTCCTTTAGACTATGTTACTATGTGTAATAACCGTATGGAATTTATCGTAGTTGCCACAGAAGCCGAAACCGGACAAGCTAAATACTTCACTAAGAATGACCTTATGCAGGATAATTACAATATTTTCAAAGCTTCCTCTGCAATTCCTTTTGTATGCAACCCTTACATAATCGATAATGTTCCTTACTATGACGGAGCTTTAGCTGATACCATCCCTATTGAAAAAACATTTCAAATGGGTTGCTCTAAAGTGGTTTTACTTTTGACCCTGCCTTTGGATACCATCCGCACACCAGATAAAGACATTATACTTGCGAAGCGTATTGCGAAGAAATATCCTCTTGCTGCCGAAAAATTAAAAAACCGTGCAGCACAATATAATGTTGGAGTGGCACTTGCAAAGGAATATGAAGCACAGGGCAAACTACTGATTGTTGCTCCTGATGATACCTGTGGTGTAAGTACATTGAGCAGAGACGCACAGGCTCTCTGCAATCTATATAAGAAAGGGTATTCCGACGGAAAAAAAATATCCCACTTCTTACAATAAAGTTAATCCATATTCCTAAAATATACATTTCATTCACAACAAAGAACGAAGCCAAGGCTTTCACACCTTGACTCCGTTCTCATTCTGGCTCTAAATTACTGCCTCGCTTCTCTTACAATCTCGCTGCAATTCCTTCTTCTTTTCTCCTGCCACCTGCATCTTTTTCGATTGCAAATCTGCCGTAACCGATGGTTTCTTTCCTATCTGCATAGCTTTCTCTTCCAGATACTTTTCCACTCCCGGCAGATACTCTTCCAGCGTTCCGGTTTTATATTCTGTAATAGGATTGATGTCTACCAAGACACCAGCTATTCTGAATTTATCCTCGTGAAGAAGATTAAACAAATCGTCTTCTCTTTCATTGCCGGATAATTGTACCACTACATCCAAATCAGAATTTTTCCCTTCTAATCCTCTGCATCTGCTTCCAGATATTACAACACCGATTATCTCCGCATCAAAATCATTTTCATAAAGCTTAGCACTCACATATATTCTCCGGCACCGGATTATCAAAATACGGCTGATAAATCAAATGAATACATCTGTCAATTACCGTCTTCTCAACCGGTCTTAACCCCTCTTTACCACCTACAATAAGTTCCAATAAGGACAAAATAAAATCCGCCTTGAGTGAAAGCGGATTATCTTCCTCTGAATAATTCATGTTAATATCCATCGGATTGATATAATGTGTACTTGTCGGACTAATCTTAATAACCTGACCATCAAAACGTTCCACCAGTGGCGAATACTCTGATTCCGGATCTGAAATGATAATATCATCATCTGTTGCAAGGAAGCAGTTTGCAATCTCCCTCTTTGCTGCAAAGGACTTACCGGAACCCGGTGTTCCTAAGATAAGTCCATTCGGATTCTTAAGTTCTTTTCTATCCACCATAATCAAATTGTTGGATAACGCATTTAATCCGTAGTACAAGGAACCTTCCGACTTCTGAAACAGCTCCTGTGTCGTAAATGGTACAAAGATTGCTGTACTGCTCGTAGTAAGTCCGCGCTCTATTTCAATCTGATTATATGCCAGTGGTAATGAACTCATAAGCCCCTGCTCCTGCTGGAAATCCAAGCGTATCAAATTACAGTTATGTTTCTGTGCAATAGAATTTGCTTGGAATACATTGTTTTCAAGCTCCTGTTCTGTTGCTCCGGTATTCATGATTAAAAATGTCACAAGGAACATTCGCTCATTCTGTGACTGCAATTCCTTAAGCAGCTCCTTAGCATCTCTACCATAAGTTGCAAGGTCTGATGGAATAATATCCATATCATAACCAGAACGCACTGCTTTCTTCTGTTCCTCAATCTTAGAACGGTCAAGCTCTGTAATCTTATGTTTAACCGTCTTAATTGCTGCATTCTGGTCTAAGGAACGAATATGCATGGTTACAATCTGACTGGACTCCATATTTAAGAAATCTGCCAGCATTCTGTCTGATATATCAGATGCTGTAATGGCAAGGCAACTCATTGCACCGTATACATTTCCCATCTGAAAAGTTCTATTCTTGTTAAGCCTCTGCCACTTTCCCTTTCGGGTCATGCTTAAAAATTGAGGTTCCTTCTGCCGCTATCTCTGCAGCTCTTACCGAATGAGGAATTTCTGTATCAAAGACTTTTATCTTTTCACCGTAAGTCTCACGAATCAGCGACGCAATATCCTTTGCATAATTAGTCCGGTTATCTACCATTGTAAGCAGAATACCATCTATCCTAAGTTTCGGATTGATTTGCCGTTTGACCTTATTTACCGTCATTAGAAGCTGTTCCAAGCCTTTCGCCGGTAAATACGCTGCCTGTACCGGAATCACCACGTTATCAGACGCAGCAAGTGCGTTAATCGTAAGCATTCCAAGTGATGGCATGCAGTCCAGCAATATGTAATCATACTGTTTATTCACGGTGTCCAGATACTGCTTAAGGATACTCTCTCTGCTCATTGCGTTTACCAGACTCACTTCCAGTCCGGATAAGGAAATATTAGCAGGCATCAGGTCTACACCTTCTGAATGATGAATAATTCCTTCGCCCGGTGCAATCGTTTCTTCCAGCATTACTTTCTGCATCATATCAGTCAGCGTTATCGGAAGCTCATCTGGTCTTGGATATCCAAGTGCAATCGTAAGTGACCCTTGTGGGTCCGTATCTACTACAAGCACTTTCTTCCCTTCTGCAGCAAGTCCTATACCTAGGTTTTCACACGTTGTTGTTTTGCCCGTCCCACCTTTCTGGTTTACACAAGCAATTACCGTTGCTCTATGACTCAATCAGTTATCTCCTTCCTCTGACCTTCCTTAAGAACGACTAAGTAGCATCCTTTCTAATTCATCCATTTCTTCTTTCGAATAATGACGCTGAGGAAAGTCAGTAAATTGATTCTTTTTCTTTGGCGTTGGAACTGTTGCTTTTCGTTCCTGACACCACCTACGAATTGTTTCTTTATTCAAGCATCCCTTATAGTGTTTCGATTTGATTTTACGTATTTGATAATCTACCTCTTCCTTACCAAACTCATCTACCAATTCATCATAATCAGATACAGCGAGTCCATCTGACTCACTATAATCAGTATTACTATAATCACTATTATTCGTATCAGTATTACTACCGTGTCGTTTTGACACTTTTTGAAATGTCGTTTCGACACTTCTTGAAATGTCATTTTGACACTTCTTAAAATGTCCATTTGACACTCTGGTAATAAAATTCTTCACATAAATCTGACTTGGCTTACCCATTCCGCATCTTTTTCGCTCTATAAGGTGTGCTTCTTTCTCCAGCTCATCCAAAAGCTTAATCGCCTTTTTGTTTCCGCATCCCATAGCCTCCTGAATTTGTTCAATCGTGAATACGATATATACTCGTCCTCTGTCATCCATCCAGCCATTTCTCGCAGACAACTGCATCCTGTCTAAAAGAATTCCATAAAGCATTTTCGCTTCTACAGATATTTCTGCAAAGGCATCCTCTATAAACAGTATTTTGGGAATACGATAAAAGGCAAATTGCTCACATTCTGAGCCATAGTAATAATCAAAATTCATTTTTTCCCGTCTACTATGTTTGTCTTGTCCTTTTTTAGCGGTTGCTTTCGAAAGACATTATCACATATCCCATAACAGCATTTCGTCCATGTACACTTACGATATTTCCAATCAGGCTGATAATACATACACCCTCTGCATCCTTTGGGTATTTCATGTGTAGAATTCATGGGGCACTCC
>JAZNXJ010000044.1:0-2800 GCA_045593805.1 Faecalimonas sp. | reverse complement strand
CCACGGGAGTGTTATGACCATTGGAATAGAAACATTCATCCGGATTATACGGATTATGTGAAGGAAAACATAGAAAAAATGATTCATGGTGATAAAGCCGTTCAGATAGAGTTTGCATGGATTCATCCGGAACTTGGCGATGTTATGGTTCGCTTCAGTGGAAAACGGGTAAATAATTCTGACGGAATGATTGTTTTGGAAGGATATTATAGAATTATTACCGATGTAATCGGAGCTTAAAAGGAGAGACAGAAGATGAAATCAATTCAAAGTAAAATATTACTTGTGGTTATTTCAGGACTACTTGTTATTACAGCAGTTGTTTCTGCTATTGCGGTTAGTATGACACATAAAATTATGCATAAAGATGCCGATAGAATCCTAAATAATGTGTGTCAAAAGGAAGCTGCATATATCAATGATACATTGGGAGATGTCGTAAAATCCGCAGAGGTTATGGAACATTATGCAACTACGGAAATCAGTGGTTTGGATGCACTGAAGGACGAGGTGTATTGTACATCCTATCTGGAAAGGGCCAAGAGGATGTTCGTGGATGTGGCGCTTAACACAAATGGGTTAGAAGGATTCTTTATGAGAATTAATCCGGAGTATTCTGATGGTACTACAGGTTTTTATAATATTATTACTGAGGACAAAGAATTTAAGGAAATGAAATTGACCGACCTTTATAAGTACTCAGAAGATGACGCAAAAAATGTTGGGTGGTATTATTCCGCGGTACGTGCAGGAACAGGTATATGGATGGAGCCGTATTACTTCCCGGGACATGAAGAACAGTTGATATCTTATGTCTTACCTATGTATGTGAATGGGGAGCTTCTGGGAGTCGTAGGGTTTGATATGAATTTTAAATATCTTACGGACCGTATCAGTTCTATTAATGTTTATGAGCGTGGTTATGCGGTGTTGCTTGCTAAGGATGAAGTAACCTGTTATAACGCACAAAAAATAACAGAAACTCATAATCCACATACAAAAGCGACAGTAGCTTTGGAAAATGGTATGTATCTTGAATTGCGTGCAGATTATAATGATATTCAGAAAGAAATACGTCCAATGCTTAGCAAGATTGTAATGGCATTTATCGTTGTACTGATTTTATCTATTATTTATACGGTTATTGTTACTCGTAGAATCGTTCATCCATTAAAACAGCTTACATATGTCGCAGAAAAAATCTCAACGGGCATGAATGAGGAGGATTTAGGCACAATACCTATTCGCTCGAAGGATGAAGTGGGAACTCTTTCGCGTGTGTTGGTGAGAACATATGACAAAATACAGGAATATACAGCCTATATTAACGCATTGGCATACAGAGATTCCTTGACTGGTATTAAGAACAGCACAGCCTATACAGAGGCAGTAAAAAAATTAAATCAGGATATCAATTGTAACAATCCGAAATTTGGTGTTCTTGTAGCCGATATTAATAATCTTAAGAAAACAAATGATCAGTTTGGACATGATATAGGTAATGAATTAATTATTCATACTGCAAAGATTCTTACTGATATATTTAAAACTAGTTCAATCTTCCGTATCGGCGGTGATGAATTTGCAATTATATTAAAGGATAGGGATTACGATAACTATCGCATTTTGCTGGAACGAATGGATGAAGCTTGTTCAAAAGATTTTATTACAGTATGCGAAAACAGAATTCCTGTTTCCATTGCAAGAGGTGTATCATTATTTAACTCAGATATTGACAGAGTATATGAAGATGTTTTTGCGAAAGCGGACCATGCAATGTATTTGCATAAGGGCAAATGTAAGCAGGATATAAATTAAGAAGTATAAAGAAAAATTCGTCACTTTTATGTGGCGAATTTTTTTGTAACAAAGTATATATTTTTTTCTTCTGAAAATACTACAATCAGACAATATTTTGGGAAACGAGAGGAAAAAACAATGCTCAAAGGAAAGCAAAGCATTTTATTTGACGAAGCACCTTATATTATTAGCAGTGGTTCCGTCGTCGGCAAAAAAGAGGGTGAAGGCCCGCTTGGTCAACTGTTTGATTTGGTAGAGGAAGAAAATCTTTTTGGAAAGGATAGCTGGGAGGAAGCAGAGAGCGAGATGCAAAAGGAAGCCTGCCTGATGGCGCTTGGAAAGGCAAAGTTAGACCCTCATGAGGTTCGATATCTTTTCGGCGGTGATCTGCTTCGCCAGGGTATTGCAACATCGATGGGACTTGAAGAATTACACATTCCTCTGTTTGGATTATATGGTGCCTGCTCTACCTCTGGGGAGGCAATTGCCCTAAGTTCTATGAGTGTTGCAGCAGGTTACGGTGAATATATTTTGGCGGTTACGTCAAGTCATTTTGGGAGTGCAGAAAAAGAATTTCGTTTTCCACTTGCCTATGCAAATCAAAGACCACCATCCTCTCAATGGACGGTGACAGGAAGTGGTGCATTCCTAGTGGGAAGACAGAAAGCAAATGTCAGAATTGCAGGGGTAACTATTGGGAAGATTGTAGATTACGGACTGAAGGATTCGCAGAACATGGGAGCGTGTATGGCACCGGCAGCTTGTGATACGATTATACAGAACTTATCGGATTTTGGAAACAAACCATCCGACTATGACCGAATTATTACTGGCGACCTGGGATATGTGGGACAGAGCATTTTGTTTGACCTGATGCGCAAGCAGGGGAAGGACATTAAGGAAAATCATATGGACTGTGGTATGCTCATTTTTGACCAACAGACGCAGGGAACGAACGCGGGAGGCAGTGGCTGTGGTTGTGCGGCAGTTACGCTATCAT
>JAZNXJ010000043.1:0-32171 GCA_045593805.1 Faecalimonas sp. | reverse complement strand
GCGAGCTATCCCATTCATATTCAGAACCGGAACGTTTTAGCTTATACCCATTCTTTTTTAGATAGGCCACCAAATCAACTTCTCGCACTCGCTCCTTTTGTTCCTCTGTAAAATAAATAAAATCTGCCATGCTTTCTCCTTTCTCTCGCTATTGTTTTAGTCCCTGCGCCTGTTTCTTTTCCTCTATCTGTCGTCTCAACTTTCTATCCACACCACCTTTCAACGAATTTTCTTTCGACAGTTTATCCTGAAATATTCGGCTCATATGATATATGAGATTTATCATTCCTGTCATACCTGACGGGCTACGATTGTTCCGTAACCACTCCAATAGTCTTTGTGCATATTCGTGTCCTTGCTCTGCTGCCTGTGTCAGATATTTAACTGCCTTTTCTCTGTCTCGATACTCATAATCTTTTTTGAGATAGAGTCTGCCAAGACCATATAGGGCATCTACATTTTCTAACTCTAATGCTTTTTCATAATACTCTCTGGCTCTTTCATAATCTGTCTTGGTTCCTATACCGTTCATATTCATTTGCCCCAGGCGATAGTATAATTTATCATCTGCCATCGATTCTTCAATCTTTATAAATCCTTCATAGGCCTGCTTGTACCATTCACTCGATGCCTTTAAATCTTGTTCTGTTCCAATTCCTTTTTCACACATTTGTCCAAGTTCATATGCAGCATAGGCATTCGAGAAACGTTGATTATTTGCCGCCATCTTATAATGTGAGAATGCCTCATAACCATCCTGTTCCACACCTTGCCCTCTCCGATACAAACTGCCAAGAGCATAGGCAGCAAACGGATTCAGTGCATTGACTGCCTTTTGATACCATTCCGCTGCCATCAGATAGTCCTGCTCTACACCATATCCAAAGGCATATAATTTACCGATACGATATTGCAGATAATCATTAAACTTGATTTTTGATTCTTCCTTGATAAATGCCTCATAGGTTTTCGCAAACCACTCCTGTGCCAGTTTCTCATCCTTACCACAACCATGTCCCTGCAGATACATTTTCGCCAAGTCATGCATGGCAAATCCATTTCCTTTCTCTGCTTCCTTCTCCATAAGTGCGAAGGCTTTTTGGAAGTCAGACGAAATATCTTTTGTCCCGTAATAATAAAAACGTGCTTTTTTATATTCATCTGTCCACCATGTATCTTTCTTGTTTCTGCCACTATAAGTGCGATATTCGTTTTCGGTATAGGTATATTCGGATGCATCATCTTTCATGGAGTAGTTCTCTACTTGCTCGATAGCAAGTGGAATTTCATTGATGTCTGTATCATATTTGCCAGACATAATATGCACTGCCTCTTGAATGACTGCGTTGCGAATGGACTTGAACTCCTTATTCTGTGACAGTGGAACTCTGGATGGTACTGCTTCCGTATAGGTTCTTCTAATTTCTTCTGTTTGCTCGTACCATAAGTTATAGAGTTCTGCTATTCTAGTATCCTTTTCCAACTCATCTACAATCCGATCCACAATTGCTTTTACATCTACTTTCAAGTACCCATACACTTTTTTTCCGGATGTCTTTGAAAGTCGGTCCGCCAACTGTAACAGTAGTTCTTCCACCTTTGGGTTGTCATAGATGCCTTGATTCAACTCTACAATAATTTCTTCAATCCTAACTCTACTTTCCTTTCGGAGTTCATCCCGATATTCCGTCTGCTTTTCAAACAAACACAACAAATCCTGTGCAAAAATATCGTTGGCCAGAGACCTTCGCAGATTATTTACACCCTGTTTCGTCAGATAGCCTTCCTGTTCCTGCGAGGAATATGCAATCAGATGCACGTGGGGATGGTGACTTTCATTGTGAAAAGCTCCAAACCATTTCAAGTTATCCATTGGGATTTTTAAATTCGTTGCCAGAGTTTCTGTCTGTGTACGGAGCATATCTCTCCACCGGACTCCATCATTGAATCCTAATCGCTCTGCATCTTCTCGTCTCAGCGATATGATAACCGTCCATACATTTCCACCATACAAATTCAATTCTTCTGATACTTTACTCAACTTTACTTGAACACCATCATCCGTAAACAGACCATGTGAACCAAATCGCTGTGCTCTTGGTCTAGTTGCAATGTAGTCTGCATAGGTTTTTGTATTCATCACTTCATAGGCATTGTCTTCCAACACACGAGTGATAAATTCTGATGCATTTCCAACCGTTTGCTCCTTGAGATAATCCTCATACTCCAACATCTCTTGACTGTCCGGAAAATCTTTCAACAGTTTTTCAATGAACTGTTTCTGCTTCATTGTAGTCGGAGCTAATTTTCCGGTGTCATCTATCATGTGGACTCCCTCACGAGTGGCAATATATTTTACATATCCACCTAGATTTCGTCCCTTATTTGGCTTTAAATATTTAAATTTTGTTACCAGTTTTGCCATGCATCAGTGCCTACCCTTTCTGCCAATCCACTGCATCATCCAGAGAAAATGTTCCGTTGGTTCGCTTGACTTCTTTCACGCATTCACCTCGGAGTCGTTCCAAGGATAGTTTGTCAATGTTCTGACTTGAGGCAATGACATTCATCATCATGGCCATCTCCACTGCTAATTTAAAGAGCATACGATTCTGCTTGTTATCACTTTCAGCTACGATTCCTTTTAGTGTTGAGGTCACAATATTTGGCAGATAAGACTTATTATTCTCTGCGGAGAGATATCCCAAATAGAATAAAATTGCTTTTTCAATGAACTCGCTTTGGGATGCACAATTATCTTCTTTATAGATTTTCTTAACCATATCCAAGGTGGAATTCTTCGCCCACAATGCAAACTTTCTCCGATCTCCTTTTTTATTCTCTTCCATCTTCTCAACCCCTCTCTTGACACCCACTTTTTCCTTGCAATATCTCACTTATTCTTCTATTTGACCCCTACTATGACTCCTAATGCACAATACTGAACCCTAAAAATTTGCACTTCAAAATCACCAAGAACCTTGAAACGGTCGGCGTTGCCGTCCGATGTGAGTCGGGTAGGGGTGCATTTGCAACCCCAACCCTTTCTCCTGCTTGATTTTCGACCCTGCGAAAACGCCCCAAAATGCCCTCGTTTTGGCATGCAAAAAGGCAGCCACAATCGACTGTCACACGACCTTGTCCAAATTCGCCCAAATTTCGATTTATCTGTCATCATCGAGGGTTGTTCCTACTTTTTTTACAAAGTGGCACAAAAAGCCACACGGCTCGTTACATGGCGGGAATTTGTTCTCCTGACTCCTCTGAAACAAGCTCCTCAATCTTTTTCGTAATAATATCCACTTCATTCCCTTCCATCAGTTCACGGAATGCGCGGTCAGTAAACGGATTCACTCCTTTTCCTGCGTTACGTTCTACCACCTTCAATGCATAAAGAATATCGTCTAAACAATAAGTTTTCCAAACACCACTGCTGTCCTTAATGCCCAGCATTTCTTCATCCAAATCAATTTCAATCACTGCGTTGACTCTGTCATCATGTTCGATGGCATCTGTTAGCACTGAAAAGGTTACAGGGTCAATGGACTCCTGTGCTCCAAAGTAAATTTGTGCAATGGTATCAACTGTAAGTTTCTCATCTACCAGTTCTCGAAATCTCTGATACAGTTTCGCCGTTTTAAAGAAGGTGTTATTATACTCACTTGTAAAATGATAGTCGTCATCTTCCTGATGCAAATGGATGACTGCGATTTTGCCAACCGTATCATCCATCTTCTGTGCTTCAAATAAATAGTCCAGACTGTCAATGCCATTGTCGTGGAATTCTTCCTTTGTCATTCCAAACTGCTCGTGAAGAATACGAAACAATTCTTTATCATTTTTCACATGTTCAAATACCCATGAGAGCATTTTATCGAAGACTTGGTTTTTTCTATCTTGTGTCATTTTGCACCTCCTACATTCCCATTTGCATATCTGTATTTACTGGTTCACTCTCGTCTGTTGCAATTTTAGGAATCGGTTCGTCATTAAGAATCCAATCCGACCAAACAGGACGGTCTTCATCTAATTTTGTATAAGGACTAAATGTGGCTTGCTTTATCTGTCCTGTCGCACTGTCGTACTCATACACCTGATTGGATAATCTATCACTAACATCTACTTCCTTAAGATTTGTATAGTGTACATGCTCCTGCAAATCATCTAATAACACCAATAGGTCCTTAGGCATTGCAATAAATTCATGCATAGATGAAGGTATCAAATAACAATCTCCACCCAGCTTTTCAGATACTTCTCTCATAATGTCATCGTACAAAATAAGTGCTGCGCCTCTTCTTCCCCCTTCATTACGTATCACATATATCAAGGCATCTTTCGGTGCCTCTTCCTCCTGTTCAACTCCTAATCTTTCATTTGACTCTAATATTAAATCGCACATTTTTACTACTACCGGCGGCATCAGTCTTCTGGTATTTTCATATGCCAAATCATAAAGCTCTTCCTCGCAAAGATTTGCTCTCTCCATATAATCATTGCCAATTAAATGATACATGCGTTCCGTAGGTTCAAATTCATAATAGACGATAGACAAATCCTCAAATTTTCTATGGGGAAGATTTTTCAGCATGAATGCATAATGCTCTGTGTTTATCAAACTAAAAATAACATTTTCTTTTACCATCTAACACACTCCCATTCCCATACTCATACCTTCCTCTGCTTCTGTTTCAACAATGCCCTCTGCTTCTTCTGTTTCATAATCATCTGTAAGCATGGTATGCTCTGTATTGGTTGCAAGAGATACCTCTTGAGTCTGTCGGTTGTAATGATACACCTGATTAGATAATCTATCTTCAAGTGCTAATACCTCACAGTTCATTTCGTAAACAATTTGCGCCAAGCCTTCTGGAGTATAATCCTGCGTATTTGTGACAAGAACCATATCAACAGATGCTGGAAGTATATATAAATCCGAATCTAGTTTCTCTGCCAGCTTCTCCAATTCTTCTGTGTATAACATGGAGACTGCACCTCGTTTTTCCTCACAGTTTGTAAGCATATAAAGCGAGATTATTGATGTCCCATCTCTTTCCGGAATCTCTTCTAAATTCATTCCTTCATGTCCTTTAAACATCGCATATAGTAAGACATCCTCTAATGGTCTGACGATTGGTTTATGAACCCGTTTTGTATTTTCATAAGCATATGCATATAACTCTTCTTCCGTTACATTCAGAAACTCTGCCAACCGATTTGTTACACAAGCCCTGCCTTTGATATTTTCTGTCCTGAAAGTACAATTGTAGATAATAGATAAATCCTGAAATTCTCGGTGCGGAACGGAACTTAAAAAATCTTTGTTCTGCTCGGTGTGAATCAGTTCAAATGTGATTCTATGATCTAATGCACTTTTATCGTATAAGGATTTTCTTACTTCCTCCGTATACTCCAATCTTTCACACAACTGCAAATAGCATTGGTTTATATGAAAATCAAAATCCTCATTCCGTACATATGCACTATACATTTTGGAAAGATGCAACGTCGGCGAAACACCCATTCCATCATGATGTCTTGAAAATAAAAGTGTTTCTTCAACACAATTATGCCCTGCTACACTATTCTCCTTAATTTCAATATCCGGATAGTCTTGCTTGACCAGTTCTGTCAGTCTTTCCGTTACCAGTTCTTTGAACTTTTCATAACTTAACATCCTAGCATCCCCTTCCCTTATCTTTTATTGGTGTGACATCAATTGTCGCACCGCTTCTCATGTCAATGAAATCCCTTACTCCGGAAGGCACATTTTTTGTATAAATGACTTCCATCGCTTTTGCCAGTTCTTCTTCCAGTTTCATATTTTTCTGTTTCATATAGAGTCTCGTTGCAGTCGTTTTTTCTTCATCGAACGAAACTCCGATTGTTGTTTTTTTCATAAGCTATTTCCCCTCCATTACATTGAAATTCCTACATCCATATTTGTCTGTTCCCATTCCATTTCATCCCGGCTACATTCTTGCAGACTGATTTTCTGCGTCGCTTTATTTCTGACTGTCAAATTTTCGATACAGCAGTTTTGCATTCTACAATCACTAGTCAACACTTGAAAAAAAGACGCATCTTTTAGGTTGCAGTTTCTAAATACTGTTGCCTGCATTTCACAGATTTTAAAACTTGCCCTCTTGAAATTCGCATCTTCTGAAATGATATGCGAAACATCGCAAACCTCAAATGTTGCATTTTCAAAATCTGCACCTTGCACATTCGCACACCGAAGACTACTATTTTTTATCACCGCATTTTTAAATATGGCTTGGTCTAATCGATAACTTTCTAGATCCATGTCATAGATTTCACAGTTAGAAAAATCTGCCTGCTCGCCACCCGCATCATGAAGCCATAAAACGTGTTTTGCAAGCATGATTTCTACTTCCTCAGATGTTAGTCTTTTTATTGGTTGTATCGGCTCCTGTGTTTGCTTCGCAACAGTAATAAACAATTCATCATCGATTAATTCCACATGCTCAAACGCAGGATTTTCCTGCATCATATCTTCCAATAAGCTTTTCGTTAAATACTGACTGTGTGGCTCTGAAAACACATCCATTAAGTCAATTCGATATAATCCATCCTGATGATTCTCCAGTGCTTTTCTAGAATAATGTTCATATACACTCATCGCATTCTCATAGTGCTTTTTCAATGTTGGATGCTGCTCCATATCCAATATCATTTTGTCCATCAATCTTATCCCTCCGTTTCTACATACGTGACGCTTGGCACTTTAAGCCAGTGTGTCCATGCACCCTCTGTCAAATCTGTTTCGACCACTCCCACGGTCGTCGTCATGGCCTCTATTACTTTTCCATTTCCTATATACACTCCGATGTGTCCGAACTTCCAGACTGCAAGCCCCTGAATTTCTGGTATGGTATCTATGGTTCCTTTCTCTGTTGCAGTCTCATATATTTCATCTGCTCTGAGGGCAGGCATACCGTTCGTGCCATACTCAATCTGATTATTTTCTACATTGAGCCACATATAACCTTTAATTAATCCACCACAGTCTGTTGTTCGTCTGCCTAACCAATTCTGCTCTATAAAATCCTTGTAGTTACCTACGTCCTCCGGGTACTGAGTTATGAGGGACTCCAGACTGTTCTCGGTCAATATCTGTCCATAGGTTCCCCATACATATCCCCAGCCTGCTTCTTTTGCATGCTTTGCATAGTTCACTAGGTCAAGATTGTTTTTTGTGGTCTTATCATAATAATCACTGGTCACAATGGTTACACTACGAATACCATTCATAATCTCGCTAAATTCTTCGACATTCAATTCCAAGCCAAATGTCTGATTTATGCTCTGCACCAGTTGTTCATCTGTTTGTTCGACCGAAAAACATCCAACTAGTGTTTCGATAAATTCATCCTGTCTAGACTGTTCTTCCAATACAAGCATGTACAGAATTTGTGCCTCCTGCACTCTTTCCTGCGAGTATCCTCCTGCCAGCATCTCACTTTCGATTCCAAACATCGTATCATTGATGTGCTGGATTCTCGCTTGTTCTTCGGCTGTCATGTTTTCCTCTATCATCTGCGACAGTCTATCCACATCAATGTTGATATCTCCATTAAAAATGCCAATAACTGTGGCAATCGGCATACAAATGATGATGATAATTCCAAGAATAATACCACCGATGGTTTTTAAAACTTTGGGGTTAGTAAGCAGTGCGGCCGCTATCTTCTTCAGCGCCGCTACCACAGCTGCACTCATCGTCCGCCTGCTTTCCCAAAGATATCCCACTTGTAGTCTGGTGCAATGACCTGCAAGAGATATCTTTCATTGCCACATCGATACAGACAGGTTCCTCTCTCTGGATATTTGATGAGTTCAAACTCACTTGGTTCTACCTGCAGTGCGTCCATATATTCTTTCGGATTTATCTGTCCTGCATTAAATAAAAACTGATGCGTTGGAATAGAGAATAATGGTTTGGTAAATTCTCGAATCTCCGGAATAAAAAAATCCTCGATATTCTGACTGGCCAGAATGATTGAGGATTCTTTCTTACGCACACGCTTCATGGCGTTGCGGATATATTCAATTGCTGTCATGTTGGTAAGGAACAGATACAACTCATCAATGCTTGCTGCTGTATTCCCAACTCCCAGGAGCTGATTGCTCATGTAGGATAAGATGTTAAACAGCATTGTATCTTTGAGTCGTTTATTGGTATCCATAAGACCTTTTACTCCAAATACTAGAAAAGCATCATCTGTGATATTGGTGTGTCCGTTAAAATAAACAGACTCGGCTCCCACACACATGCTGTGAATTCCAAGACACACTTCCTGCAAGGTTTCTTCCGTGTAGAGATGTTTTTTCCCTCTGTCATAATTCAAAAACTCATTTTCGCAAAGAGTATAAAAATCTTCCATCACAGGATAATCTGTTGATTTCAGTTGACTGTAATCTGTACTGTCATGGATGCCATATTGTTCATACAGTTTTCCGAGTAGGATTTCAATCGTATCAATCTGCACATCCGAAAAATCTTTATAGCTGCGAAAGAAGTCCTTTAAAAATGCGATGTGCTGTGATAAACGGGTAACCTTTCGGAATGCTTCCGGGGTGTTTAAATCTACTTCTTCCACTCCATCTGACCAGACCTTCGGCTCTAGCGGATTGATTTTATATTCTCCTGTCATAAAGTCGATATAACATCCACCAAGACCGTCTTCGCAGATTTCCTTGTATTCACTCTCTGCATCCAAGACAAGAATACGTTTTCCCGACTCTCGAAGATTGGTCAGAATCAGTTTCATCAAATGACTTTTTCCCTGTCCGCTATTTCCCAGTATCAGAATGTTGGATGTGGTCTTATCTTCTGCCCTGCGGTCAAAATCTACCAAGATATTTGTACCGTACTTGTCACGTCCGATATACAGTCCCTGCGGATCCGTTTTTCCTGAAAAGTTAAATGGATACAGATTTGCCACACTGGAAGCAGGCAGCACACGCTCGAACTGCTCTCCAAACTGATTCGAGCCGACAGGCAGAACAGACAAAAAGCCTTCCTGTTGTCTGAGTGTGAGTCTGTCCACCATAATCTTGGAACGTGTCAGTTCCATTGCAATGTCACTCTGAAGTTCTTTTAATGCATTCATGCTCTTTGCCTTTAGTTCCATAAATACAGAGCAATGCAAAAGTGGTTCACGGTTCTTTCGAAGATTTGCCAACATCTCAATTACATCCTGCAGGTTTCCCTCTGCTTCAATGGTATCGTTCATGTCATTGCCACCACTTTTCATCTTGTTTCTGCGGGTAGCATTCTGAATAATCTTTCGCTGTTCCATTGATTCTACCAGTCTGTGATAGATGCGGAGTGTCACACCGTTTCTATCTGCAAGCTGAGACAGGATTGCCTGTTCTTCCGTGCTTGGCGGATATTCTCTAACTACCCATACACAATGATAAGAGTCGCCCACGATATAATGATCTGACATGAACTTCACTGTACTGGGTAGTATCATGTCAAAGAAATCTTTGGTACGGATTTCTTCCTGTTGCTCTGGCGTTAATACTTTTTGCTTTCGCATATTTCCTCCTTACTGCCGCTTCGCCGACAAGCAGAAGGACACAAAAAAATCAGTCATTCTACTCCTTGGCAAAACGACTGATTCATTTCTTGTTATTTAGTTTTCCATAACCTACTTCTGTTAAAAACTAGTAGGTTACATTCGTGGTCCATAGGATTCTGCCACGTTTTCTTCCACATCATCTTCTGTTGACAGCACTTCAGCCTGCGTATGTGTCATCGCAAGCTCTTCCACCTGACGAATACGTTTTCTTACGGTATCTACAATAGCGCTTACTCTTGCTTCATCCATATAGTCTGCCGCATCGCCCATTGAGAATGTTTCTGTTATAAGGTCACCTACATCAGAGAGTTTTTCTGTATCCAACCAATCAAATGCCGAAACAAGTTTTAGCTGTTCTTCATGATGCTTCTTGAATGGTTTGCAGGTAATGTCTTTTCCTGACCTTATCTGATTTGCAAGTTTATCGTATCCAAGTGAACTTCCACTGTCATATATCGGAGCCATCCCAAGCCACTCCAGTGTCTCAGCATTTCGGATAACACCAAAGTTGTTAAGGTGTCTGTCTTCATTGGCAATGATATAGTCAAGCACAATCATCTGATCGAGATACGGATTCACTCCTTTTATCCCTAATGCTTCGCAACAGTTAATAAAGTGCTGATATCTGGATGTGCTGTTATCCTGCTTTTGTATCTGCATAATACGCCATGCCGGTATCAGTTCGGTATCTCCGGTTATAAAATCTTCACATACACTGTATGGTGCTCCTTGATTCCACATCACTGTATATGGAATGTGAGGAATTCCAAGACGCTCCATAATTCCTGTTGCTATTACCTCATTGAATGGTTGTTGGCGAAATGGATTAGAACCACCTTTCACAAGGCATCTCTTTCCGTCAATAATCTTCCAACGCTTCTTCAAGTTACCATCAGATGTATTATCCGGCGAACTGAAATCAAATGCATTTTCTTTCTTCTTTGTGCCAAACAGTACATCTCCTATATCATCGGAGAATGCATTCTCAAAAAAATTAATTTCATCCCAAGTAAGATTTGTTCCTTCCGGACAAATCCAATATTGGTCAGAAAGACTAAGACCATAACAACGAACCAGAAGCATCTTCGTGCTTGCAATGTCAAGTGTCTCAAGAGCTTCTCGAATACCTGAACGACTGGCAGGAATGGAACGGTCTGTCCACCAGTCATTAAATTCCTTTCGGTCTGCAATGCCTTTCTTTATCGGAACACCAATTGGAAGATGCTCTGGTGCATATACTTGATTAATTTTCTTTATAAACCCTGTAGCATCATCAAGTTCAATTTCTGCCACAGCAATTCTTTTGTGCATGAACATACATTTCATAGGTGTCACCTCGTTTCGTATCTTTTCAAATATCTATTTTACTCTTTCTACACTGTCTTTGTCAATAAAAGCAGAGAACTGTTCGCCATCTGTATCCGGCATCAGTTCCCCATTCATGGATGCATCAAAGTAAATCGCAAGGAACCTTTTGATATCTTCCTTTTTCATGCGCCGTACCTCGAAACCCTGCTCTGTGATAACCTTCTCCACCCGGTTAGCCATATTAAAGACCTGTTCCTGTTTCATATTCTTGCATCTTGCAATAAACAGAAACTGTCTGGCTGTTGCCATCTCAATCTGAATGTGATCCAAAAACTCCATATCTTTTTTTAGTAATGCTTTTACCTTCGGATTATTCTCTTCCTCAATTCTTTTATGCAGATATGCTTTGTTATCATCGAAACACTCTGACGAATCCGTACAGTTGATTTCAATATCCGGGATTGCCGATAATACCATCATCAGGTGTCTTACCTTGATTTCAATATTTGCACTCGACAGTACCGATATATTGGTCGGCGATACCGTATAAAACAATAATTCTCCTTTATTCGTCATGAGACCATAAGGTGTAAATGTTTTTATTCCAATAAGTTCCTGAACGGAACGCCCTTTTTTCTTTTTCTTCTTTGCCACTTATCCTACCTCCATTCGTAATATTGCTGTGTTATCATAAAGTAGCGCACTGCATACTTTAGAAAATCCATAATCGTGGTATCATCCATCCGGATTGTCAGAAATCCATAGCATAGCACACCCACCGTTGGTATCAAAAATCCAAACTGTACTAGCATTACAATGGACGGCAAAGCTGCAACGCCTATAATGGCAAAATCTTTTAAACTCCACAGCCACAGATTGGCAGTCGCTTTCAGATTCTGTGGATACAAATATTGTGTCATTATACTCACCTACTTTCCTGTTGCCTTCATAATATTTCTTGTTAGGTTCACTGCTGATGACGTTCCATAGACCACGCTCATGGCATTGAACTTCGCAGAACTGTCTAGACCAAATTGTTGCGCTATACGTGGCACCTCATTTGCTGACAGCATGATTCCAAGTCCCAAAAGCATATGATCTTGAAAAGTCATAAGTCCTAGATATAATAAAGTCGTCTGTAAAAACGCCGTCAGACAAGTAGCAGCTATCTGTTTCATCCACTGTACGAATCCGTCCGTGTATCCTCTTGGCACAGAAAACATATAAAGACTTCCAACTGCTATCTGTATCAATAAAATCCCTCCACGTTTGATGTTCTGAAAGAAGATTTTGATGACACAATATGCAAATGCTATTAGCGTCAATAATGCAACTAATGGATTGATATTGGTTGGTGTGGCTGTGAATACACTGCGTAGTACAATCTTACTTAAATCACCCAGTCCCATATATTGTGTGCTTGCAAATAGGCTCGCCAAATCGTGGGAAAAGATATTTTGCAGGCTAATGCAAAATTTATACAATTCCACTGGTACAACACCAATTAATGAACATGCAAAAAATCCTTTTAAGATGTTGAGAGAAGTTGTTTTGATGTTTGCCCTTCCACTCTGATATTCGATTGCCACATCAAAAATTGCTACTACCACACCTGCTACAAACAACGACCAACCAAACAGGGTAAATAGCAAAATGGTTGCTTCTACCCAATCTAATTCAAAGATATCTGCACCCATATTTCCCATAGACGTGAAGAAATCTGCTACTGCTCCATAGACAGTTTCATAAAACCATTGCAGCATGGTATTCCAAATCGCATTCGATATTGCTGTTCCGATAGTTTCCAGAGCAGAACCCATTGCATCGACTATCGCTCCAACGAGTCCTTCTAACCATCCAAACATGATATATCACCTCCATTTCTACAACACAAAACAGACAGTTTCCACTGCCTGTTTTGCATAAAAAATGACCACTTACTCTTCTTCCGGTAAATGGTCCATTCCTTTAAAATCTCTTTGAAATTCTGCTCCGACATAAAATCCTTGTTCAAACGTCTGCACATGAAGTATATTTTCAATTTCAATCTGCGCCTGCTGATGGGCTTCAAACAGTTTCAACTGTTCCTGTGTAAGTGTTTTTCGAAGTTCATCTTCTGCCTTACTCATAATATCCCATTGCTCTTTAAATTCATCCGTATCAGGTGTTTTTTCATGAATCGGTGCATACTTTCCTTCATATAATTTTTGAAAAAAATTCATAGCCTATGTCCTCCTTTCAGACACACACAATACTATGAGTTTTCCATAATATCTAGCACTTTTTACAGAATATTCCAAATATAAAGAGGTGCTGTCAGTGTAAAAATCAGACAAGCAAACAGAATAGCCGGAGCTGTAAACTCAAACTGTCCATGTTTCCTGTAATCAAAGTACGCTGTTCCTAGTTTTACGAAAAACAGAATAGCCAGTATCATGTCGATTACCGGAAATACAACATTATTTACTACCTGTTTCACCTGCACCTGTGCTGTCTGCCATGTCTGCTCAATGGCTGTTGCCACATCTCCTGCAGCAAACGTCCGAATGGAACATACTCCTGCGATCAGTAACACAATTCCCACAAAAATCAGTGTACGTGTTAGCTTCTTCTTTTTCATGCGGATTCCCCTTTCTACTACATTATCATTTTTGGTTTTATTTCATCTCTTAATTGCGATTCCTTGATATAGCGTATCTTGATGTTCAGATTCATGCAGAAATTAATTTCCTGTCTCATGCCTTCTGTTATGACATCTCCAAATACCCATAGTTCATCACAAAACCACAATAGCGACATTCCCGCCGCCATTCCAATTGCTCGTTCCTCTGGTTTGTTGTCATCCAGACACAGAGCGTAAAAATGTGGCACAACCGGAGCCGTGCCACATAGTAATGCATATTTCGCATATTGTTTTGCTTTCTCAATGTTGTCTTCTACATTGCCACCTAATGGCGAACAGATATAGATCTTCTTTATCATGCTTCATCATCTTCCTTCTTCTTTCTGATATAAATGATTCCGGTAGATACGATTCCGCCTAATGCGATTGCCAGAAGACCAATCCAAAATCCAGTATTGCTGTTATCTCCCGTCTGTGGACCTTTTGGGATGAGTTCATTTTTCATCTCTGCTTTAATAATCTGTCCGTCTTCCGTAATCTCGAATGCATACTCTTTTTCATCCAAAATATATCCATCCAGAGCGTCGAATTCCTGATAGGTGTATTTACCATACCGAAGTGTAAACTTAGCAACACCATGTGCATCCGTGTATCCTTCTTCCACAATCTCTCCTTTTTCATTTCTAATGCGGAACCCTACGTTTGGAAGTAGTTTGCCTGTAGATAGGTCACTCTTTGTAATTTCAATTGTACCTGTCACAAACTTGTTTTCGATGGTGATTTCAATCATCTCTTCATGTGTTCCGATTGTTACTTCATAAGATGTTTCATCTAACACGTATTGAGGCAATGTTTTGAGTTCTCTGATAATCCATGTTCCGTATGGTACATCTTCAAATTCAAACAATCCATCTTTATCAGACTCTGCAAGAAGGATGGCTGTTTCTTTCTTGAAGGTAGTCTCATCTGCTTTAAAGAGACCAAATACAACACCTTCTACTACGTTTCCATCCTCATCGATTTTCTTTCCACTGATACTTCCTCTAATCAGTTTGTTTTCAATGGTTTCTCCGTTATTCACTGAAATGTGTACAATCGACACATCCTGACCTGCGTATTCAAATTCAATATAGAATTTCGTATCACTCAGCTGATAATGTTTGTCTTTTGCAACTTCCTGTACATACAATTTCGCTCCAACCGGCACATCGGTTTTGAATGTCAATTTTCCGTCTTTGTCGCAAGTTGCAATCTCGATAAGACCATCTTTTGGAATCACTTTGCCATCTGCGGCAACCAACTCTTCAGCTGCATAAAGACCAAACTTCACAGACAAAATTTCATCTTTGTTTCCGATGTCGAATGCTTCGTCCTTCTCCAAGACTTTTTCGAGACTGATTTCTACTTTCTGTCTCTCGTTATACATGGATGCGGATGTGGATGTGATAGCAACCTCCTGTCCTGCATAGACAAGTTCTACATGAATTACTTCTCCGTTTAACACCATGTTTATTGGAGCTTGAACTTCTGTGATTTCATACTTTCCAAGATATAATGGTTTCGTAGTTGCTGTTCCATCAGCTGTCGTTTCAATGGTATCGACTACTTCTCCATTTCTGTATCGAAGTGTTCCATCCGGCGTATAAACATCTTCGGCTGCAATCACGTTAAAGATTGCTCCTGCAAGATTTTGGACCTCATATACTGGTTGATAGGTGCCGTCTTGCGCCACAACAGAAGAGAAAACCTCTCCACTTTTTGTGATGGTAATCGTTCCTTTCTGTGGCATATTTGGTCTGTCCACTTTTATAAGAGTGATTCCATTTTCCTCTGTCGCATTTTCTTCGGTCACATCAAAATAAAGCGGTGTAGAATCGAGCACATATCCATATGGGGCTGATACCTCTACGAGCATATATCCCAATCCATAGTCAAGCATCTCAGGTGTCACTAAAGCACCTTCATTCGTTGTATAAAACGTGTCGATAGTAGTTACTTCCGGATAGGTGTAGGTCATTTCTACTTTACTTCCATCCGGTCTGTAAATTTGGAAACCTGCGCCTGCATAAGGAATCGTTTTTCCTGTTTCTGCATCTGTTTTGACTACTTTGATAAAGGAATCAAAAGTAGCATTGTTGATGATATAAGAGTATACTTTTCCATCCTGACTGATAAACACATCGAAAGGCGGAAGCAGTTCTTTTCCTTCCCATCCTTCTGTCTGCTCTACAGTGTACACACCATATGGCAGGTCTTTTGTAGTTGCAAGACCTGTTTCATCACATTGAATGATATCTCTTTCTGTTTCCTTTGCTTTCTTATACGAACCTGATGATTTTAAATATACCTGAAACTTCGCACCCACTTCCGGTGTTTCAATCTGAGTAGAACCGTCATCTGTATGCTTTACGACTGCGATTTTGCCTTTAATAATATTTTCATACACGTTCATATAGATATCGTTTAACTCTATACTAAAGTTTTCTGCATAAGCATTGATATAATAAACCTCCGGATCCAGCAGATACCCTTCACTTGGTGTAATCTCTCGCAGCGTCCAGTCTTCTCCGCAGATATAATAATCTGTTTGGAAATAACCATTCCTGTCAGTCGTATACGTGTCAACTAACGTGTCCCCTTCGAACACTCCATAGACTGCACCTTCTAATGTTGCATCTCCCTGCGTCTGTCCGTATGGTCCCCCCAGTGCCTCCACTATGCTATCGGAATCTAATGCAAGTGAACTTGGTTGTAAGTGGTGGGAAAAATCTGTATCCAGTTTAAATACGTTCAATCGCCATTTCTTTAAAATATTACTAAAGTTGACAGTAGATGTTTTTCCGCTTTCAATTGTGACTGTCTGTACGGTCTGTGGAACATACTTTTCCGGTGTCAATTCCGTAACCGTATATTTTCCCGGTTTTAATTCGTCCACTTTTACTTTTCCGCCATTTGCAGTCTTTACTGTTTTATCCACATTTGTTCCTTTGATACGGAATGAAATGCCATCCACTTCTCCATCTTCCGATACTTTGATGATTTCACAAGAACCAGGAATGATTTCATTCACCGCACTAAAGGATGCCTTTCCACCATTGGCTGAGCTAACATTGACTCTCCACTCAGTCTGTCCATAACTTCTATAATTTGTTGGGAATACAGTTTCTCGAATCACATAATCTCCATAAGGTATTCCTTCTGCATAGGCATATCCGGATGCATTTGTTGGTCCAATACGATACTGTTTACTACTGTCTGTTGTGCTGGTTGCAACAAACACAGCACCTGCTAGATTGTTTCCATCGGTATCTTTTTTCTGTACTTCAATGATACCATTGTCTTCTACAAACTCCGGTACGATAACGAGAGCAACCCTCTGCGGATCATCACCTTTTGTAGAGTTGTCCACTACACTGATAGTCGGTCCGTTATCATTTCCCACATGTGTCACAAAATGATTCCCCGCGTAATAGCCTGCATAAACTGCCACGTGAGAGATTCTGCCTGTAGATATCGTTTCATAACAAATCAGTGAACCAATTGGAATTTCTTCCGATGGCGTAAAATTGGTGCCATTAGAATTTTGAGTAAAAGAAATACTCCTTGCGGTTCCTGCATTTACCCAGTTGTTTCCCTGTTCATAATAAGCAGCTGCAAGTCGTGGATTGGATGGACATGGTGTACTGGATGTATCCACTCCTGCAACGTGTGGCAGATAATTAAAATACACGTAAGATACATAAGATGCACAACATAGTCCACTAGATTCATATTTTGAAATATTTGGAGCTAATCCAGATACTGTATTTCCTGCAACTGTTTCCAAGCCACTTGGACCTGTATTATAAGTGATATTGGAACGTATCGATGCCGGAATCTGATTTCCATAAGTTTTGAAAATCGTTCCATTATCTTTCATTGCCTGTACATTAAATCCTGTGTAGGCAAGTGCATCTAAAAATACGTTATCCAACATTTCGCTTGGTATATCTGATGCTGGTGCCGCCATGACTTGTGGGCTGAAAATTCCCATAAGCATTACCAAACTTAACAAGATAGAGACTATTCTTTTTCTATACTTTTTCATCATTCACTTTCCCTCTTTCTGTTCTGAAATAAAAAATGGACCCTATTACTTTCTTCGTAATAGAGTCCGATTGACTTTGTTTGTTTAATTGTTGTCGGTATTTACTCTGGCCATTGCAATATCGCAATACCACATACCGCTTTCGTAGGTTATACCTACTGCTATATAAGAGTATTCACTACTTCCTACATATGCCCAGTGACCAGCACTGTTTTTCACTAAATCTGCCAGTCTTTTTGCCACCTCATCTATGGTTCCTACATATCCGCCTTTTGCAATGGCTTCTCTTGCACCTGATTCATAATATGGTTCTCCGATCATACCATATAGTGGCGGGTCGATATAAGTTCCATATTGAAGTGCTGTTGCCGCCGCCCTTTCATCGAAGGTGTCATGAGCGAAGTTGCTGATTAACTGTCGACTTCGATATTCTGCATATTTGGTTAGTCCGGGAAGTTTTGTTGCCGGACTGCTTCGGTAACTGTTGATATATTCAATTACCTTGTTTGCCACTGCCACACTGTCACTTGCCGTAGCCTTTGGAACCTCTGGCGCTGACGCCGATTCTTCCACTTTTGGAGTTTCTGCAGTCGGTGTTGTCAAAGTTGTTGTTGACTGTGACGTATTTTTCTCTGTCTGGCTTTGAACGGATGTGGTCTGCCTATTTTCAGTCGTCACCGCCTGCTGCTTTTGTGTTACTTCTTCTTTCTGTGTGGTGTTGTTCTTCTCTTTTTTATCCACTTCAGAAGATTCCTGTTTTTGCTTCTGCTTTGCTTCTTCGTTATCCTTTTCTTCGGATGCTTTTGTATCATCTGACACTGTTTGTTCTACTGTGACCTGTGTCTTCTTCTCTTGTTTTTCTGCCTGTTGTTTTCCATTACATCCGATAAGGCTTATTGTAACCGTTACACAAAGCAGAAGTAATACTGTCTTTCTTTTCACGGTACATCACCTCTTTCTTTTACCAACAGAATACCCATAATTTTCAAAATGTCTAGCATTATTTTTGAAACAGATAAAAATACTACATGGTTGGTCCAATCTGTGGCGGTTCTTCTTCTAAACCTTCCGCTTCTTCCTCTGTTTCGCCCTGAGTTTGACTTTCTTCTAATGCCTGATCGTATGCTTCTTTTACCTTGTTAATCAATTCTTCTCTTGACTCTGCTGTGATTGGATGGAAGATATCATTATACTGTGTATTCCCATCTCTATCAGTGTAGCTGGTTGACGGCATAGATACAAATAAACCTTTTTGCGAATCAGTAATCTTGATTCCATGCACTGCAAATGCTCCACCAATGTTTGCACTTGCAATCGCTTTCAGATTGCTTCCCTCCCTATCAATAAGTCGGTCAATCTTAGCATCAATTGACACCTTATTTACTTTCTGTGTCTGTTGCTTTGCAGGTGCTTTTGTTGTTTGCTTTGTTGTTGATTTTTGTGTTCCTTTCTTTGCTGCCATTTTCATCTCTCCCTTCTTACTGTAAACTCATTGGCCACGGTACACATTTTATAACATTATGAGCCTGTACTTCCTCTGCTGAAATATCTTCTGGTTCCAAAAATATTTCCGTATATTTTTCTATCGTATTTTCAGAAATACTCTTGATGTCTTCTCCATCATCTTCGGCAATAAAAAACGGACCTGCAAGAACGTCTGCACGAAAACGCCGATTCCCTTCGCTTCCATTGTTTTTGCTATCCTCGCAAATCCCTATTACTGTTCCATCGCCATTATCCAGATATTCGATGCCGCCTCCCACAGCCTTTTGTACACCCTCCAATGTGTTTACTATCTCCGTTACAAATGGTTTCCGGTGAGGCTCCACATATAAAACCTGCATCAGATTATTTTGTTTTTGCGTTTTACTTTCATCAAATTCAATTTCTTTAAACCCGAAACTGTCACAGAAGAATGCGCCTTTATCAGTAACCACCACATCCGATACAGACAAAGAATGTCCCCTATATAACGGATGTTTCTCATGATTGAATCTTGTCCATATCTCCTCCAACCCCATTTCATCCATCTCTGCATCAAAAACATTGTCGTACAGGGATGCATCCATTTCTGAACTGTTTTGAAATTCTGACAGACTTTCTAACCCCCAATACTTCACTCGATTCATATCTCTACTGGAATTAATTTGATATATTTTAATTCTCATTTCATCACCTCTTACTGCATGGTTATGCCTTCGTTTTGCTCCGTCTGTTTCGGACATAGCTCCTGAAGTTTTTCTTTTGCCCAGTCTGGCAGATATTCATCCTGAATGATACCGAGAAAATCCTGTCTCACATGAGTTCCTCTTGTGCCATCATTCAGATAATTTCCCATAACTTTTCTTCCAAGCGAAGTCGGACTACAGCCAAACCCGCTTGTCGCAAGGAACAACTGGTCTTCCGGTGTCCGATACTTATCTGCCAACACATACGGATCAATGACCAACACTTTTCCTTCGAAGTCTGCTTTCGAACGACTTTCTTTAATGCAATGCTTCGCTTCAAAAAGATTAAGCTGATTCCATTCTTCCCGCACCCGATTGATAAACCCGTCCATAACAGCTGGATGACTTTTTACCCGATAATCTCTACGAGCTTTCTCTTCCGGAATATAAAAGATGTTTGACCAAGCCTTATTCTCCTGCGAAAATCTGCCATCATGCTTCTGTTCTTTCAGTGTTGCCGCAAGCACCCACAACACACGATTGAAACCATACTTTTCTATGATTGGTTTGACACATTCTCCGTTCAGATTTTTGCCATCGAAATTGTCATTGATTGTTTGCTCGATATCTCTTGCACATCTGCAATTTTCGTTATAACTCAATCGCCAGTCTTGTTCAGCTTTATTGCGTTTTGCTTCCGACCAGCTGTACCTGTACAAATACACTTTCTCAGACACCTAAATCGCCTCCTACTTTTTGCGCCCAAGACACGGATAAGTGTATGAGGGCTGCTCGTTGCTGTTCTTCTGACAGATTGTTGAGAAATTCCAATAGTGTAATCTCTTCTTTTTTCGCCGCTACTCTTTGTCCTCTTGCCGGACAATCATTACAATTCCCACTACAGATAAGTGGTGCTACTTCATCTACCATTTCCATGATGACTCTCCCCTCATCCGCATAATACTGAATGAGTGCATTTGGCTGTATTCCCGCCTCTTCCAAAACATCACTTGGAATGGACATTAAGACAAAGTCGTTTAACGTTTGATTCTGCATGACATAATACTCTCCTTCAAAATTTTGCTAATATCCTTTGGATACCCTTCCATAAAATCAAATAATGTGAGTTGCCTTGGTTTGGCTCTTTCTCTCTCATATAAGTCATAATTTCCTATGAGTAATTCCGGAAATTCCTTTCCCGCCTCATACTTTTGCACCATGCTGTGAATTCGTGAAAAATCAAAGATTTCATACCCTTTATAAAGCTCTCTAATTTCTGGACAGTCATTATAAGATACCAACCATTTTCCCTTTGCTGCAGCCAGCGTATCGTGAAGTCTTACATGGTCCTCCCATGTAAATCCACAGTCATACACGTACTCACTTGTATAGTACGGAGGATCACAATAGATAAATGCATCCGGTCTATCGTAATGCTTAATCAACACTTCGAAATCCTGATTTTCTATAATGACGTTATCCATTCGTCTGCTAAAATCCTGTATTAAGCCAAACAAGCTTCTAACGGAGAATGGCTGACAACTGAAGCTCTTGCAACCACTGGAATAACTGAATCGAAGTAGTTTCAAAAACATTACTGCACGTCTTAGATCATACTCCTGCGTGGCTGCTCTGTATAATTCTCTGATTTCCTTTGCCTCTATTTCCGGCAGTGTGATGGTCGTCAGTTCCAATTCCTCGTCTAGAAATTCATCACTAAATTCTTCCTTTTTCAGAATCTTTTTCATTACCAGAAAATCATCTCTGGAGTTTAGATTTAAAAATCCCAATTCCTTTATAAATGTGAGTGGTCTTTCCCTCATACATCGAAACAGATTTACAAGATTCTGATTGTAGTCGTTGTACACCTCGAACTTATCGGGTACTGCCTTTCCAAGCAGCACGGAACCCGAACCACCAAAGGGTTCAATATACCTTCCATACTTTAATGGAAAAAGGGCGTATAAAATGTGCAAAATAGAGGTTTTGTTGCCAACCCAACTTACTGGTGTTCTTATTGAAATCACCCCCTTTAAATTTGCTCATCAACCGCCCGAAACAAAACAAGACCATTATCATCGTTTCATGACGATTGATATTGGTCTTTTCTTACCTATCTGTATTTAGTTACGCACAATCATTGCTGCATCATCACTCCTTTCTCCTCTTCTTCTATTTCATCATCAACGGAAGTAATATTGACATACTCACCGATGATGTTAAGGGCTTCATGATAACTCCCTGAATTATGAATGCGTTCGGTCATCTCCTTTGCCTGTTCCGACATACCATGCTGTTTTAATGTTCTGCTTGCTATTCCTATAAGATTGAAAATATTTGAATCAGCCCCAATGAGTGGACAGTCCGGTTTATCTGTTTGCTCTGTTCCTTGTTCTGCACCCAGATTAATGTCGATATAATCCGATAGCCACATGCTACCTAATTGATTAGCTGTAACCATTTTCCAAACCATAAATCTTCCCATATCCACCTTTTGATCCCCGAATGGAAATAACATACAAGTTAATTCACCGTTTTTAAATACATAGCAATCCTCAAACTGACTCCCCTCTAGCAATATCATTTCTTCTGCTAATAACTTATTGATTCCCTCCACCCATTCTGTCAGTTCACCTCCGCACCCCTGTAGGATTAAGCCATCATTTTGATTCAGTCCTCTTAAATCTTGCATGTTAATTTCTTTTATTGACACTGTGAAACACCTCCGTTCTTTCGTTTAATCGAATAGGCGTGAACACTTCATGTATCCACGCCTCTGTCTTACATTAATTTACATTGTTCATCTATTTCTTTGATTATTCTTCCTACAGCTGCCACCACAGGAACACTCACTGCATTTCCTGCCATCTTATAAAGTCTGCCATCAGATAACCCTGTGGCCTGTGCCTTATAAAACTGCTCATCCGTGAATCCCTGCAATCTCCAACATTCTATCGGCATTAGCTTACGGACACGTCCTCGATGCATCACACCATGTCTGTCCTGTGCTGTTATAGTAAACATTGGTTCATTTGGCTCTTTTAGCCGCCTGCCTTCTTGTCTAATCTGCTCACGTTCAGGTGTGATAACTGCTCTTGGTCCTTCCTCAATAAACACACCGGATGTTTCGCCTACCCGATTGCTCACACCACGATTCTGTCTTGCCGTAATGCATCTTGCATTTTCAGTTAACTTCGGTGACGGATTCATATCCATAAAATAAACACTCTGTGTTGGCGCTGTTGTAAGAGTATGGGCAATTTGTTCCCCTACTCGTCCTCTTCTGGAATTGATACTTGAAAATGCCGTATCAATACTGTCCCCCGGATACGCCATCTTATATCCTCGCTTTGTCGGACACTTAATCGGCAATCCCATATCCACTTCATAAAGTCCTGTCTTGCCACCAACACCACCTGCACCCGCAGTTAGAGTGCATCCGAGTCCTTCACTTGAATAGATTCTATCGCCTTGTCTTCCCGACAACTTTTGTATAAGAGTTGCTCCATTTGCTTCTGTGAAAGAAAGTATTTGTCCGGCACATCGCTCTCTAAGATATCCGACAATATACACTCTTTTTCTGGATTGGGGAACACCAAAATCTGCGCTGTTAAGAACCTGCCAAGCGACATCGTACCCCAATTCCGAAAGCGCACCGATGATGGTCGCAAATGTCCGACCTTGGTCGTGCGAAAGCAATCCGGGAACGTTTTCAAGGAGCAGATAAGAAGGTCTTTTAACTGCGGCAATCCTTGCAATTTCAAAGAAAAGGGTTCCTCTCGCATCTGCGAATCCTCCTCGTTTTCCAGCAATTGAAAAACTTTGACAAGGGAATCCTCCGCAAATAAGGTCGATATCAGGCAGTTCGTCTGGGTTGATTGTTCTTGCATCGTTGAAATACACCTCTCCTTCTGTATCGTACATGGCTTCATAAGCCTGTCTGACATATTTGTCAATTTCACAGTAACCGACACAGGAGAAACCACCCACCAATTCAAGACCTGATCGGAAACCTCCTATTCCTGCAAACATATCAAAAAATCGAATAGCCATATGCCATCCGACCTATTCTTTCGTAATTAAATTGTCACCTCACATTCCCATATTCATTCCTGTTTCTTGTTCCTGTTCTTTTGCTTCTTGAGCCACTTCCTCGTCTGTTAGTTTTCTGAATGAGTCCTCTCCTGTAATCAAGGCTAATGACCTTCCGTTATCCCAAGACATGTGAATTTGTCCGGCATCATCTACGAATCGAACAGTTCCTCTTGTTCCTGCCGGCACTGGTGCTAACGGATCATTCATGTGATCTAACAAAATTCGAGTTCCTACACGATATTCTTCCTTAATGCGTGGTGCCTCACGGGTTCTTCTCATTAAATCGTTCAACCTTGTAAATCCTCCTGTTTGTTATTTTGGTCATTACGTTCCTTTGCCTGCAATCATATTTCTCATTCCTCCAATCTCGGTTTTTCTATTTATTCACACACTTCGTTTTTTGAAATGTATAAACCACTTACGCTACATACTGATATGAGTGGCTTGTTCTCCATGACCTAAAACATCCTCTAAACGTTCTCCGTTCGCCATACACACATATCCTTCTCCTACAAATTTTCCGTCATGGTCTCTATCCATGTCCTCACCGAATTGCTCATAATCTATATATTCTTCCAACGCATCACTGACATAATACTCCTGCGGGTCATCTGCAATAAATTTCTTGGCCACCGCCTCAAAATCTCCACAAGATTCAAAAAAGTGAAAACACTCCTCATTTTCAACCAGTTTTATAATATCCCTTACTTCTTCTACGTTGGTATAGTTCACAAGTGCTGACAATTTATTTAAATCCATATCGTGATTCGAAATGGTGCGACACAACAGATTAGCCTCGCTGATTCCTTGCTCTCGAAGAATATCCTCGAATCGTTGTTCCCATTCCGAATCACGAAAACGCGCTCCCTCCAATTTTAGTGTTAGGGAATCAACATTTGGTGCTTTTAGTCTTTTGCTTGCTTTGTGGATCGCAATCTCTTCGCACGGCAAGGATATTAATTCTTGCTTGTCATTGTATTCAAGAATGACGGTTAATACATAATCGGAATCACACAAGTAAAACGGGAACACCTCGCCATAATACAATTTTTGAAACGGAGTGTCTTCATCCACAAACAGCATTCCATGCTCTGTAAATATCCCTTTTCCTGATTGGATGAGTTCTCTCCCTTTTTCAGCATATTTAGGATTATCTAAATCTCCTGTTGGCAATGACCCTTGTGTCACAATCAGATATTCTCTGCCAATTTTAGCCACATCACTGATATCCTGAATGAGCGGATATCTATTCATATTAAAGGTAAGATTGATAATATCTTTCATCTCTGTAAAATCTTCATGCTTCAGTGCTTCGTAGAATTGTGAAAACTCTACTTCTCCGAAAAAACTTTCCATACGCTTTGCCAGATAATTGAGCTCATCCAAATCGATAAACTGATTTTCTAACACATTTAACTCCTCCGGCTCTATCATCTGAGAGATAAATACCCCTTTTGATGAATCATTGTCACTATTCAACGCTATCAACGCATCTGTAATTTCTACCTCTCTGCACGGAAACGTCAACTGGTGTATATGATATTCATTTCGCAAAACCACCTGTATCATTTTTTACTTTCCTCCAACTCTTTCTGCAACTTCATAATTTTCCACTCGTACTTGTTGATTGTGTTAATCTGAAACATACACATTACCACAACTCCCATAAATCCACCAACAGCAATTCCTGCTACTACACATATCACTTCTCTCATTGTTCCATTCCCTGCCCTTCTTTGATTTTTTCTATATTCTCAATCTTAGTAATATCTTCAAAATAACAATTCACATATTCTCTTACTTGTTGCATAGTCAGATGATCTGGCATCAAAACCGTAACAATTGCTGCATCTAAATATTTATTGTCACTGATATTACGATAGAATTCTTGATAATCTCCCCAATATCCATCGCTCCCTGTACGAATTGTGTCACCATAATCATCCACCTTTAGATAATAGCAAGCCGTATCTACACCGATGTTCTTTATTGCTTGCTCCTGTCCCTCATACATCATCTCCTGCATATAGGTTTCTATCGTTTGTTCCGGTGCCATGAATAGAGTCATGGTACGAATCAAATAGTCTGGGAATTCTTCGCATGGTTCTTCTTGTAACACTAATCTTGCGATAAAACGATTCGGTGGATAAATATTGATTACAAGTCTATCCAATTCTTCTCCTTTGTATCTTTCAAAATACCAAGGATCACCCCAAACAATATGCTTGGGGCATTTTACTTTATAAGTTTCTTTCACATCACGTACCCCCTTGATTTATTGCAAAACAAAAGAGCATGAATTTTCATCCATACTCTCGTCAAGTTTCTGCCTCTCTGTTATATTTTTTAAATATTTCGGGTTAACAATTATCTCTGCTTCATTGCGTCCATCAAAAAGTGCATATATACTATCTTTGCTAATCTGTGCTTCATACACGGTACCCTCCTCGTCATATCGATGTGCAAACCACTCTGCGACCTTTTCGTCCAACGTCCACGATAATGCCCTTACATTTTTCGCATTGTACGATGTAACTCCACGATAAACAGTAATTGTGTCATCTAAGTTTTTGAATTTGACATATTCATTCTTGTCCATCAGCATCCACGGGATTGCTTTTTGAAATAAGCCAAGCAATTGTCGTCTACTAAAATTAGGATCAAGGTTTGGATTTTCTGACCTTAACCATGAGCTGGACAGTATCTCTGCATATTCCTTATCACACAAGTATTTGGAAATGTAATACAAAAAGACTAGTGCGTATGGTTTTGTAATCATCATGTGTAGTTCAAACGCCGAATCAGCATTTTTTATTCTTTCCTCTACCTGTTTTCGCCATCTGTCTAAATCTTCTTTCTTCAACAAATCTACGGTCTCAAAATCATCCGACTCACTTTTTACCACTGTAATTCCACAATCGGCAAAAGGATGTTTTATCACCACTGGAGAAAGTTTTGTTTTTTTGATGTCCAAGTATCGAAACATTTTTGCCACTTCTTTTACTCGTTCAAGATTGGTTTTCTTAAGAATATCCATCTAATCACTCCCAGAAATTAATTTATAGTCTCATTGCCACATATGCTCTGATACAGCAAACGCTCTCATCCCAAATCTTCTGATTGCCATTGCATTTGTAATTACTCCGAATAGTTTCGGTGTTACAAGATTCATATCCATTAGATCACTGACTGCCAAATGTCTTGTTCCCAAATAAATATCTTTAGCTGCACAATAAAGTGTGTACCCCTTCGGATGAATTGCGTTTAGCTTGATTGCATCAAATTCTACTGCATTCTTTTTCACTGCCTCCTTTGCTAAATTCCACAGTATGTTATCCGCCGTCAGCAGATAAATCACTGCAATTAATCTGTAGTTGTTTTCGTTCTTTTTAACCATTGCCTTGTCAAATACCTCTTTGTGTTTTTTACTTTGATACGTCATGACAGTTGCATACCTCCGAATCTTTCTTGAAGTTTTAAATACATTTCATAAAGTTCATCTTCATCAATTTGCTTATTATTTCCTTCTTCACACTTAGTCTCTTGTGTCTCACTCATACCTAATACCAATTCACTAGCAGTTTTTACGTTTTTTATTGCTTCATTTGCATGAGTATATATATTTTCTGTGCGTATCGCTGTATGTCCAGCCATTAAAGCTGTGTTAATTACGTTTGCATCATGTGCAGTATTTGCAAGAGTGATTGCAGTGTGTCTCAACGCATGAACATTTAAACCTTGTTTTCTTACGCTTCCGTCTGGCATTCTCTTAACTCTCACATCTCTGTCTACACCAATCTTATCGCATAGCGCTTTAAATTGAATTTCAAACGCATCCATGGATCTCATTTTCCCATGTCTATTAAATGACGGATATAAAAGATTATCTGGATTGTGACGACATTTTAATTTTGTTTGTGTAATCATATATTCAACTACTTCTCTAGCAAGTGGAGTCATATATACAATTCTTTCTTTACGATTCTTAGGAACCTTTATATATTTTTCTAATCCTTTATCTTTATCATTATCCACAAATCTTTCGCTCACTGCGCTTCTGATATGAATAATATTATTTTCTAAATCGATATCATCTAATGTTAATGGCAACAATTCCTGCCCCCGCATCATCGTTTCTAGCAATAATATGACTGCCGCACTATACTCTGAAACATTATTTTTGTATGAGTCGTAAAATTTGATAATATCTTCATTTGTAAAAATTTCTTTCTGTTCGCGCTTAATTGTTTCCTTTTCTCTAAAATACTCATCTTTTTTCTCTTTTTTAATTCTTGCAAAGCTAGCATAATCTTCTTCTATTAATGATTCGCCATATAGCCATGTACAACACCGTTTGCATAACTGAATCGGTACTTCTGCTGTTCGATAACTTTTATCATGAATCAATGTATCAAAATATATTTCAAACTCAATTTTATTCAAATTATGCAGTTGAAGTTTACTAATTTTATAATTATAAAAGTTTGCCTGCATTGCGTAGATATAACTCTTATAACTCGATCCAGCGAGGTTTGGCTTTACTTCTTTTTCTATAAATTCTTCCATGTATTGACCAAATGTTTTTTTCTTATCAATTTTTACAACCACACCTGCTTCAAATTGTTTCTCCCATACTTTCAATGCCAGCTTAGCATTTTTTGTAGCTTCTTTAGCATTTTTTCCTTTGCGCTTAATACGTTTTGCTGTGTTCGTTTTAGGATTCAAATATTTACTTTGTATAACACATTCCCAACTTCCATCAGGTAATTGTCGAACACTGCCTTCACCCTTCGCTTTTTTAGCCATGTAATTCCTCCTTTCAAAAAGTGATAATAAAGTGATAATAAAAGTGATAATTGTGATAATACAAAAAAAGACAAAAGGCTACTCGATTAGTAAAATCTACTAATTTGAATAACCTTTTGTCCTGTTTTGTATGTTTTTATTTGTTTATATTGTACAAATTTTTAAACTTACTTATAATTTACAATCTTACCAAAATCTGGTTTCAATGCTGCTCCACCAACAAGACCACCGTCGATGTCTGGTTGAGCAAATAATTCTGGAGCGCTAGCTGCTGAAACAGATCCGCCGTATTGGATACGAATTGCTTCTGCTGTTGCTTCGTCATAGATTTCTCCGATGCAAGCACGAATAGCTGCACATACTTCTTGAGCTTGCTCTGTTGTAGCTACTTTACCTGTTCCGATTGCCCAGATTGGTTCGTAAGCGATAACTGCTGTCTTTGCTTGGTCAGCTGTTACGTCTAAGAAAGCGATTTTGATTTGCTGACGGATGAAATCAATTGTAACGCCTTGTTCTCTTTGTGTTAATGTTTCACCACAGCAAACGATTGGTGTAATACCATGTTCGAATGCTTTTTTCACTTTTTTGTTTACTGTTTCATCTGTTTCAGCGAAGTATTCTCTTCTTTCTGAGTGTCCGATGATAACATATTTTACTCCAACATCTGTAAGCATGTTAGGAGCGATTTCTCCTGTGTATGCTCCGCTTTCTTCGTAATACATATTTTCTGCACCGATGCAGATGTTGCTTCCTTTAGCTGCCTCCATAGCTGGGATAATGCAGATTGCAGGTACGCAGAATACTACGTCAGCATCTTCTGTTGCTACTAATGGTTTTAATTCGTTGATTAATTCTACTGCCTGGCTTGGAGTTTTGTTCATTTTCCAGTTACCAGCGATGATTTTTCTTCTTGCCATGATTTTTATTCTCCTTTATGTATGGGGACAAGCCCCAAATGTTTACTTATCGTTAGCTGCTGCTACACCTGGTAATTCTTTTCCTTCTAAGAATTCAAGTGAAGCTCCACCACCTGTAGAGATGTGTGTCATCTTGTCGCCATATCCTAATTGGTTAACAGCTGCTGCTGAGTCACCACCACCGATGATTGTTACAGCGTCTGTTTCAGCTAATGCTTTTGCTACTGCTTCTGTACCAGCTGCAAAGTTTGGCATTTCGAAACATCCCATTGGTCCGTTCCATACAACTGTCTTAGCTGTTTTTACTGTTTCAGCGTAAAGAGCTGCTGTCTTAGGTCCGATATCAAGACCTTCCCAACCATCTGGAATTGCACCTGTTGCAACGATTTGAGTATTTGCATCGTTAGAGAAGTCATCAGCGATTACATTATCTAATGGAAGTAATAATTTAACGCCTTTTTCTTCTGCTTTTTTAAGCATGTTTAATGCATATTCGCAGTAATCTTCTTCTAATAAAGAGTTACCAACGCTTCCGCCTAATGCTTTTGCAAATGTGTAAGCCATACCACCACCGATGATAAGTGTATCAACTTTTTCAAGTAAGTTTTCGATTACAGAAATCTTGCTTGATACTTTTGAACCACCTAAGATTGCTACGAATGGTCTTTCTGGATTGTTAACTGCATTTCCTAAGAAATCGATTTCTTTTTGCATTAAGTAACCAACTGCTGCTGTGTCAACATATTCTGTTACACCTACGTTTGAACAGTGTGCTCTGTGAGCTGTACCAAATGCATCATTTACGAATACATCACATAAAGAAGCTAATTCTTTGCTGAATTCCTCACCATTCTTTGTTTCTTCTTTTCTGTAACGTGTGTTTTCAAGAAGAACTACTTCGCCGTCGTTCATTGCTGCAACTGCTGCTTTTGCGTTTTCACCAACAACGTTAGCATCTGCTGCAAATTTTACTTCTTGTCCTAATAATTCAGATAATCTAGCTGCTACCGGAGCTAAAGATAATTCTGGTTTTGGTTCTCCCTTTGGTTTACCCATGTGTGAGCAAAGGATTACCTTTCCACCATCTGCAATTAATTTTTTGATTGTTGGAAGAGCTGCCACAAGACGGTTTTCGTCTGTGATTTTTCCATCAACCATTGGTACGTTAAAGTCACATCTAACAAGAACTTTAAGACCTTTTACATTGATATCATCTACTGATTTTTTGTTAAGCATGTTGTATGCCTCCTTTTTTGTTATCGAATGGGTATAAAAAGACATTTCATCCACTCTAATACCCATAAATCCTGTTTTTTCACTTGAGAAATTTCATTTTAAGCGACTACTTTCTATAATTTGGTTTAAATAGAGCACAAATACCCACAATTTTGAAAAATACTGGGTATTTACATCATTTAAACTCTATTTTATAGAAACTAGACTACTATTTTGCTTGTTTTGACAGTGTTATTAATGGAATATGGGTATTTATCCCTCGAAACAGCCATTTTTATACCCACTACCTCTCATGTCTGTCTCTCTCATACCATATTCTATCAAAAAAAGGTCCGGTCCTAATCGACCGGACCCTTTAGGTCATATTAATATTTAAAATTATGCCAATTCAGCAAAGTATTTGATTGTTCTTACCATTTGGCTTGTGTAAGAATTTTCATTGTCATACCAAGATACTACTTGAACTTGAGTTGTTCCGTTGTCTAATGGAAGTACCATTGTTTGTGTAGCATCGAATAAAGAACCATATTTCATACCGATGATATCGCTTGATACGATTTCATCTGTGTTGTAACCAAATGATTCTGTAGCTGCTGCTTTCATAGCTGCGTTGATTTCATCAACTGTTACTGTTCCTTCAACAACTGCTGTTAAGATTGTTGTAGATCCTGTTGGAGTTGGTACACGCTGAGCAGCTCCGATTAATTTTCCATTTAATTCTGGAATAACAAGACCGATCGCTTTTGCTGCACCTGTGCTGTTTGGTACGATGTTGCAAGCAGCTGCACGAGAACGTCTCTTGTCACCTTTTCTTTGAGGTCCATCAAGAGTCATTTGATCTCCTGTGTAAGCGTGGATTGTACACATGATACCAGATTTGATTGGTGCTAATTTGTTTAATGCATCAGCCATTGGTGCTAAACAGTTTGTTGTACAAGAAGCAGCTGAAATAACTGTATCTTCTGCTTTTAATGTTTCGTGGTTTACATTGTAAACGATTGTTGGAAGGTCATTTCCAGCTGGAGCTGAGATAACTACTTTCTTAGCACCTGCTTTGATATGAGCTTCTGCTTTTGCTTTTGATGTATAGAAACCTGTACATTCTAATACTACGTCTACACCGATTTCTCCCCATGGAAGTTCTTCAGCGTTAGCTTTTGCGTAAATTTTAATTTCTTTACCATCAACGATGATAGAATCTTCTGTTGAAGATACTGTATCACATAAAGCATATCTGCCTTGTGATGAATCGTATTTTAACAAGTGTGCTAACATTTCTGGAGATGTTAAGTCGTTGATTGCAACTACTTCATATCCTTC
>JAZNXJ010000042.1:0-57928 GCA_045593805.1 Faecalimonas sp. | reverse complement strand
ACATGGCTACGATCCGACTTGCCCATCAAGGACAGGACTGATTAATCCGGTTGCGATTTTCAAGCCGGTGGAATTGGAAGGGACCACAGTCAGCAGGGCCAGCGTTCATAATATTAGTATCATGGAGGAATTGGAACTGGGAATTGGGGATAAGATAGAAGTATACAAAGCCAATATGATTATTCCGCAGATTGCATCCAACCTTACCAAAAGTGGTGTAAAGGATATTCCAACCGAATGTCCGGCATGTGGAGGAAAGACGGAGATTCGTCAGGTGAGTGATGCAAAGGCATTGTATTGTACTAATGAAGACTGCTCAGCCAAGCATTTGAAATCATTTGCATTATTTGTCAGTCGTGATGCGCTGAACATCGATGGGCTTTCTGAGGCAACATTAGAAAAATTTATTGCAAAAGGATTTATCCATGTATACTCTGATATGTTCCATTTGGACCAATATGCAGACGAGATTAAGTCCATGGAAGGCTTTGGTGAAAAGTCTTATGAGAACCTGCAAAAGAGTATTGAAAAGGCAAGGACTACAACACTGCCGCGTCTGATTTACGGTCTTGGAATTGCCGGAATCGGGCTTGCAAACGCAAAAGTTATATGCAAAGAATTTCAATATGATATGGATAGAATGATTAGTTTGACAGAAGAGGAACTTGGTGCTGTGTCTGGTATTGGACCTGTGTTGGCAAAAGCCTTTGTACAATATTTTTCGAAGGAGAAAAATGTGCAGGAGTTAGAGCGTTTACTTGGAGAATTCATCATTCCAGAGGAACAGGTGAGTACAGAAGAACAAATCTTTGAAAACAAAGTATTTGTTATCACAGGTAGTGTGGAACATTTCGCAAATCGAAACGAAGTGAAGGAAGTGATTGAAGCAAAGGGTGGTAAGGTGACTGGCTCGGTAACTTCCAAGACGGATTATCTAATCAACAATGATGTAAATTCTACATCATCAAAAAATAAAAAGGCAAAGGAGCTTGGTATCCCTATTATTACAGAGGAAGAGTTCCTGAAAATGTTAGAAGGTTAAAGGAGGAAATGACTATGATGATGGTAACAAAAGCAAATTTTGAACAGGAAGTTTTAAACGCAAAGACACCAGTGTTGGTAGATTTCTTCGCAAACTGGTGTATGCCATGTAAAATGTTTGCACCTGTCCTTGACGAAGTGGCGGAAACCTATGGAAACAGATTGAAAATCGTAAAAGTGGATATTGATGAAGCGGTGGAATTGGCTCAGAAGTATCGCGTTATGAGTATTCCAACAATCAAATTGTTCACAGGAGAAGCAGAACCAAGAGCCACGTTTGTGGGTGCCATGTCACAGGAAGAATTAGAAGAATGGCTCGCAGAAAACGGAGTAGAGTAGGAGACAAAAGATGGAAAATAATTGTTTTGACGTGATTATAATCGGTGGAGGTCCGGGCGGCTACTGTGCAGCACTTTATGCTGCCAGAGCAAACCTCAGCACGATGGTTATTGAAAAATTTGCACCGGGTGGACAGATGGCCACCACAGAAATTGTGGAAAATTATCCGGGATTTGTAGAGGGTATCAATGGATTTGAGCTTGGAATGCAGATGAAAAAGGGTGCAGAGCGTTTTGGTGTAAAAACCAAGCTTGCAGAAGTGAAAAGCGTGGAATTAGATAAGAATCCGAAACTGATTCATACTTCAAAAGATACATTTCAGGCAAAGACCATAATCTTGGCATTGGGTGCATATCCAAGAGAACTGGGGCTTCCAAATGAAAGAAACTTGAGAGGTCGTGGGGTATCTTACTGCGCAACCTGCGATGGCATGTTCTATAAAGACAAAACAGTTGTGATTGTGGGCGGTGGAAACACAGCAGTGGCTGATGCAATTTTCCTCGCAAAGATTTGCAAAAAAGTATACTTAGTACATCGTAGGGATGAGCTTCGCGCATCCAAAACATATATGGAATCTTTGGAAAAAACAGAGAATATTGAATTTGTCTGGAGTTCCGAAGTAGTGGAAATTCTGGCAGATGAATTTGTCACAGGTGTGAAGGTGAAGAGCCGCAAGGATGATTCTATTCGCATGGTTGCCTGTGATGGTATCTTTGTTGCAATTGGAAATGTGCCAAATACGGAATTAATCAAAGGACAGGTAGAATTAGATGAGGCAGGGTATGTACCGGCAGATGAAACCACCAGAACCAATATCCCAGGGGTTTTTGCAGTTGGAGATATGAGAAACAAACCACTTAGACAGATTGTAACCGCCGTAGCAGATGGTGCAGTAGCATCGAAGTATGCAGAAGAGTATATCGATAGTATGTAAGATGGTAAAGGGCTGTGCTTTTGGGGGCACAGCTTTTTTTTCGGAAAATTTTGAACTAATCATTCGTTGCTGAACTAAGTTTTCGGGGTGTTGTGGTTATTTTACGGTGCATAAAGCATGATTCACTTTCTGCACCGTAAAAAATGTAATCTTGGAGTATGTTTATTAGCTAGTCTTTTGTAAATTACGGTGTAAAAAGAGAAAATCTGCAATTACACCGTAAAACGTTGAATAATAGTCGATAAATTATGTTCGTATAGTTATATTATTACGGTTCACTTCGTGAGAACAATTCTTTGCACCGTATTCACAGATTTTGTATGAAACTAATATCGATTTGTAATACCAAGTACCTTGATTAGAGCTTCTTGCAAAACTCTAGATACGTTGATTCCTGCTAAATCAGCTTCGTGATTTAACCAGCATGGGAGGGAAACATTTCTCCGAACCGGTCTGGTATCAATGCGTTTGCGATATTCTGCTATATCGACGTCGACGATGGATGTGAAACTTTCACCTTCATCTACAAAAGTTGCGTGTGTAACATCAATATTAGCAATTTTTGTTGGTATAGGAATAGCTTCGTTATTATCTTCCATAGATACAATGGTAATAGATATGGCATCACGAGCCATATCGAATGCGTTTTCAATCGTAGTTCCTTGCGTAAGAATCGCCAAGTCAGGAACCTCTACCAATATGGCATCTGAAGTTTGTGTAAAAATTACAGGATACATTTTTCTCATTTTAGACACCCCACTTTCTTAGAATTGCTTTTGCCAATTGTTCATTTATTTCTTTGTGTCTGGGAATTTTTTCTATATCTATCCCACGTCTGTAAATGTCATGATTTCCACCATGACGTTCAAATTTAAACCCAATTTTCTTTAGTTTTTTGATTAAGTCACGTTGTTTCAATATTATTCCTCCTTAATAATAATATATACACAAAAAATACACAATACTTAATTTAATATTTTGTGAGAAAAAATTTGTAATAAAATATGGAATAAAAAACGAGTTGTTTTAGGAAAGGAAATACTCGATAAATATGTATCTAAGATAATAGCACAAAATTTGTCAATTTGAAAGCCTTGACATTCCAAAATCTATAATATATAATTCAAATACGTTTGCGAACCAGACACCGATTCTAGGGCTTGTACTGGTTTCGACGGGGGTTTTGAAGTTGAGGAAGCCATCCGCGGGACGGGACCGCGTAACAATCCGTACTTTAAAATTAAACGCAAACGAAAATTTAGCGTACGCTGCCTAGTGGCAGTAGTCGGTCTTAGGTCGCTCACTGCTTAAGTAACCGGCTTCAACAAGGTGAGGCACTTCGTTTCCAAAGCTTTGAGGAGATGGAAGAACTTATGAAGCTACTAAAGTCATTAGCCTGTCATTAGGCGAATGATGAAGGGAATGTCAAAATAATGACTGTGATGGGAGATGCCTTGATGGATGGGCTTTCGGACGCGGGTTCGATTCCCGCCAGGTCCATTAAAAAAGACGGTATTGCTAGATGAAGCAATATCGTCTTTTACTTTGATTATTTACTTTCTTTTCATCATATTCATCACAACATAAATTCCAATCAAGACAACCACACTTCCACCCAGTATCAAATACATAGTGGAAAGTTCCACTTGGTTATCAAAGAAGTATACATTGCAGTCAATTGCATCTCTTAGCCCATTAATAATTTCCTTCGGATATCCATCAGCCTTCATTTTAGCAAACACACCTCGCAGCGCATGATTGCGAAGGAGGGAAGTGGCATAGGTTCCAGGTAGGAAGGATAGAGCCTTTTGCAGTCCTTCGCTGAATTGCGAAATCGGCATATATGCACCACAGATAAATCCATACATGGAGCTTACGATACTTCCAACTGCCGATATCTGTCCTTGACTAGACAGGAAGAAGTTAATAACAGAAGATAATGCAACTCCGAACATGACGAGCAAAAACACATCAAACAAAATCAATGCAACATCCTTACCTGAAAGATACCAGCCAACTTTTCCAAGGTAGAGGAAACCGGCCCCGGCAGCAATCAGACAAATCAAAAGTGTGGAAATCAGTGTTGCGATATAGTATCCAAGGGCCATGGTTGTACCCTTTACAGGAGTAATCGTCAAATCCTTTCGTGCACCGTTCACCTTGTCTTGAACCATTAGCATGTTGGAGCAAAATGCAACCGTCACGCAGCAAACAGCAAGAAGAGAAGAAACTAATTGGCCTCCAACAGCAGCATTCAATAGTTTTTCCGGCACCTCCATGCCTTCCGGAAATGACATTGCAAAGCTGTCATGGTATACATTTCCTAAAAATGTAGCATATAAAACCAGCAAGATAAGTGGGGTGATGAGGGAGGTAAAGAATAAGCCTTTATCCTTAAAAAATAGTTTCGTGTTTCTTTTAATTAAAGAACCCAATCCAATCATTGCTTTTCACCTCCGTTTAGTTTTTTGCCAGTCACAGTAAGGAACACGTCATCCATTTTTCCTTTTGTAATTTCATAATCTTTGAACATATCAGCGTGCTTTATAATCAATTCGGTTGCGTCAGCAGTATTTGGTACTGACACGCGGTAGGCATTGCGAATAGCTTCGTATGGTCTGCCTAAGGCCTGCACTTGTTCCTCGGAAATGCCATAGATTGTAATAAAATCCCCGGTATAACTGTTTTTGAGCTCCAAAGGCGTTCCCTGTGCGGAAATCTTCCCGCTATCTAAGATTATAACATAATCTGCATCTGCAGCCTCTTCCATGTAATGGGTAGTTAAAAATACTGTCATATATTTTTCTCTGCGGAGTGTGGAAATTACATCCCAGAGTGTTTTGCGTGTTTGTGGGTCAAGGCCGGTTGTGGGTTCATCTAGGATTAAAATTTTCGGCTCATTGAGTAGGGCTCGTGCAATGTCGATTCTGCGGCGTTGTCCGCCGGATAATTTCCCCACCGGACGTTTTAATAAATCTCCAAAATCCAGTAGCTTCGCTAATTCTGCCAAGCGTTTTTTGAGAGCTTCACCAGTAATTCCATATAATGCTGCACGGCTTTGCAGGTTATCGCGGACAGTGAGCGCTTTGTCCAAAACGGAATCCTGAAACACAACACCGATTTCATTCTTGATTTTATCGATATTTCCATCAAGTGATTGTCCATTAATAGTTACAGTTCCATCATCCTTTTTTAGTTGGCCGCAAATGATACCGATGGTTGTAGATTTTCCGGCACCATTTACACCCAGAAAAGCAAATAATTCGCCTTCTTTTACTTGAAAACTAATGTCTTGAACGGCCTTTACTTCGCCAAAGCTTTTACTTAAATGTTCGATTTCAATAATGTTTCGCATATTAAGAGTCTCCTTTCTTGGAAGCATATCGCATCTTCAGTCCGAGAAATGCGTCTGTTAGCATGTCACTGATTTCATCGTTTTCCAAATCCAAATAAGAGGTTGCGAGCATTGTTGCAATTCCATGGACGTAAGCCCACATTTCCATGTGGAAAGTCGTAGCCTCCTCATAAGTAATTCCCAGTTGCTTATGAATCAAATAGACCGCGTTAGTGAAATCCTCCTCCATATAATCAACCGTTTCGCGAGAACGGTCACGCATGAAAAGAAATTTGAATAGTTCCTTCTCTTCACGAGCAAACTGGATGTAGGCCATTCCGCTTGCTTTATATTCGGGATACCGTTGTAATGTAAATTCACGTTTTAGGTAGGAACGATATTTCTTGGAAGAGGCAAGAAGCAATTCGTTTTTCAATTCTTCCATTGTAGTAAAGTTTGAAAAAATGGGTTGGGTGGAACAGCCTAAATGAGCGGCTATTGAACGTGCATTAAACGTATCCACACCATTTTCTCTAATCAGATTTAGGGAAACAGAAATAATATCCTGTTTCGAGACTTTTTGTTTTGGTGGCATTATTATGTCTCCTTTAGATTAAATAACGAATGATATATAACACATGTTATTTTATCATGAGAGATATATATTGTCAAGGGTAGCTATTCAACCATACAGCATGTTACTATTCAGCCATACAGCTCGAATCCGCTGCGCTTCTTCCACTGTGCGCGCTTTCTCACTAGGCTCGATAATCTCGCCAAGTGTTCAATGTGTCGCTTAGGCTAAGGGCCACATGTCAAATATATGTATTATGAACTTACATGCAAGCATGGCGTTTCCATACATATATTTGCCGCATGGCTGAATAGTAACAATAATATTATAAATTTATCATTAAATTTAGGACAGATTGTTCAAAATATGTTAAGATATTTTTGATACTGTGCGTAACAATGCACAAACGAAAGGAATTAAGTATGAGAAGAATTGAGAAGTTAATGAAAGGTTGGAGTTTTACAGACCAGACAGGTAACAGACAAGCAGTAGAACTTCCTCATACATGGAACGCCAAAGACGGTCAGGATGGTGGAAATGACTACTGGCGAGGAACCCTAGTGTATGATAACCAGTTTGCAAAACCGGAATTTGATGCAGAAAAGGAATGTGTTTATTTGCAATTCCACGGTGTCAATGCAAGTGCAAAGGTAATGTTAAATGGCAAAGAGGTTGTCTCTCACGATGGTGGATACTCTACATTCCGTGTTGACGTTACAAAAGATTTACAAGAGAACAATCAGATAAAAATAGAAGTGGATAACAGTGTTAATGACCGCGTGTATCCACAGAAAGCAGATTTTACCTTCTATGGAGGAATCTACCGTGATATTGAAATCCTAGTAGTTTCAAAGGAACATTTTGATTTGGATTATTATGGCGGACCGGGTATGAAGTACGAGACAGAAGTAGAGGGGGAAAATGCGACTGTTAAAGTAAGTGCTTATATCAATAAAGCCGCTAAGGAAGCAAAGGCAAAGGTTGTAGTTGAACTTTGGGATTCAGAGGGAAATCTTGTGGCTGAAGCAGAAGGAACAGAGGTAGAGCTTTCTGTACCTAATGTACACCTTTGGGATGGACTTAACGACCCGTATTTGTATGAAATTAAAGCTGTTTTAATGAAAAACGGAAAAGAAGTGGATGAGATATCTTGCAACTGTGGTGTCCGCACCTTTGAATTTAGTCCGAAAGATGGTTTCCATCTGAACGGCAGACCTTATCCGCTACATGGAGCGTCCCGTCATCAGGATTTCAAAGGTATAGGAAATGCGATTTCTAAGGAACATCACGACAGAGATATGGCATTACTCCGTGAGGTTGGAGCCAATACGATTCGTTTAGCACATTATCAGCATGACCAATATTTCTATGATTTGTGCGATAAAGTAGGTATGATTGTATGGGCGGAGATTCCATACATCTCCGAGCATTTGGCAAACGGAAATGAGAATACCATTTCTCAGATGAAGGAACTGATTATTCAGAACTATAATCACCCAAGTATTGTTATGTGGGGAGTATCCAATGAGATTACCATTTCCGGCAGAAAATATAAAAAGCAAATGTTGGAGAATCATCGTGTGCTAAATGATTTGTGTCATAAGATGGACCCGACGCGTCCGACAACCTTGGCATGTTATGCAATGTGCTTGCATTGGAATCCAGTTGCGCATATTACAGATTTGGTTGGCTGGAACTTATATCTTGGTTGGTATGTGCCATTTTTATGGCTCAATGACCTTTGGATTAGATTGTGGCACTTCTTGTATCCGAACCGATGCTTATGCTATTCGGAATACGGTGCAGAGGGTATGCCAAACCTTCATTCAAAACATCCAAAACGTGGGGATAACTCAGAGGAGTATCACACAAAATATCACGAATACATGCTGGAGTGCTTCAAACGTTATCCGTATATGTGGGCACACTATTACTGGAATATGTTTGATTTCGCGGCAGATGCCCGTAATCAGGGCGGTGAGCCGGGTATGAACCATAAAGGCATGATTACCTTTGAGCGCAAGACGAAAAAGGATGTCTTCTATTTATATAAGGCATATTGGAATAAGAAAGATAAATTTGTATATCTGGCTGGAAAGCGCTATGAGTATCGCAGTGCTACAAAGCAGACCATAACAGTTTATTCAAATTTAGATGAAGTTTCCCTCTATCACAATGGTAAACTTGTTGGAATACAAAAAGGGGAAAATGTGTTCAAGTTTGATATAGCTCTTGAGAAAGAAAACTGTTTGGAAGTAAAAGCAGGAGATTATACGGACAGTTGTATAATCTACAAGGTTGATAAGGAAAAACCGGAATATCGTTTAGCAAAAGGCGATAGTTCTAACTGGATGTAATATTGAGAAAGAAGGAAATGAAAATGGAAAAAGAGAGAACAGCCGTGCAAGATGGACTGAATCGTGCAAAATTATATCAGTTGGCATTGTTTCCTATGAATAACGGTGCGACTAATGTGTATTTTGTACTGGTTTTAAGTTATATTGCAACATTCGGTAACAAAGTGTTAGGACTTGCAATGATGTTTGCATCATTTATGGTGACGGGCATGCGTGTGTTTGATGCCATAACTGACCCAATCATCGGCGCACTTATGGATAAAACGAATGGGAAGTTTGGAAAATTTCGACCTTTTATGGTTATAGGAAATATTGTTATGGCGATAGCTATTGTTTTGCTTTATGTATTGACACCAGTAATACCAAACAATTTGATGTGGTTACGTTATACAATGTTTATTCTGCTGTATGCCGTTTGGGTTATCGGTTATACTTTCCAAACATCGGTTACTCGTTCGGCACAGGCAGTGCTTACCAATGACCCAAAACAGCGTCCACTATTCACAATATTCAACACCATAGGTTCGGTTGTGGGTATGGGTGTTATGCAGTTTATAGGTCCTATCCTTGCAGGAGATGGATTTGCAGGTGACTATAATTCAACATGGTTTCGTATAATGACACCTATCGGTATTATTGTGTCAGTTGCTCTTACTGTGCTGGCTATAATAGGTATATGGGAAAAAGATAACGAAAAATATTTCGGCCTTGGTGGTGAACAAGAACAGGTACAAATTTCGGATTACATTTCCATTATAAAGGAGAACAAGCCATTACAAAGGCTTATGGTGGCAGGTGGTGGTTGTAAATTAGCCCTTGCGATTGCTACGAATGTAACTGTACTTTGTATGATATATGGTTGCATGACGCAGTTCGGTTTGGGTGTAAATAAAGGTTTTTATGACAAAATAGAAATAAATAATGCCACAAAAGAAATCGTTGATTTAAAAATTGAAGATGACACACAGGTTTTGGGGTTAACTTTTGATTCACCTGTTATAAAAAAGAATACAAGCGATGGGAAAACAGAATATGAGATTGACAAAAATGCAAATATTGTAAGTGTTGATGTAACTACTGCGGGACAATTATTTGAAGCAGAATCTGAACAATCTTCGGTTGTTAAAGCAACGAAACCCATACAGGCAGTAGGTTTATGTTTTGATGCTGACGGAAAACCTTCAGAAGTAGAGGTGGATGCAAATGGTGTGCCTGTAGGTTTGCAAGTTGATGGCAATGGAAATGTTATAGGTTTAAGCGTGCCAGAGTCTGACAGTATAATAGGCTTACTTGTAAATGAGGATGGCTTACTGATAAACGCAGAAAACAAAGAACTTTCGTATAATATTAGTGAAAACGGAGAAGTTGCTGGTATCAGTTCGGAGGATACTATCAAACTTGCAGGACGCAACAAATATGATAGTCTTTATCTTATTATGATGATTTTAGGGTATGTTTTCTCGGCTCCATTTTTCTTGCTTACGGTTCGTACCTCACAAAAACATGGTCAAAAGAAATCGCTTATGACTTATGTCATGGTAGCATTTGCTTGCTATGTCGGCGTTTTAACTTTGCTTCTTTTATGGAAACAAGGAAATCCGGCATTTAACTTTACTTTGTTTGAAAATGGGAAATTTGCACCTAATTTGTATACCATTTTATTTATATTGTTCTTTGGTGTAGGTTACGGTGCGTATTATTCAACTGCCGATATGCCAATACCTATGGTTGCTGACTGCGCCGATTATGAGACCTATCGTTCGGGTAAATTTATTCCAGGGATAATGGGTACGCTCTTTAGTCTTGTTGACAAACTTGTGTCATCGCTTGCAGCTACGGTTGTTAGTATTGCGTTATTGTTTATAAATGTGCATAATCTGGCTACAAAGACGACACCTTATGTTGTGGGCATGAACTGGGTAGTAATTGCATTGTTCTGTTTGATTCCGATGTCAGCGTGGGGAATCACATTGCTGGCAATGAAAGGCTACTCATTAACCGGACCACGCATGAAGGAAATCCAAGCAGTCAATGCACAGCGTAAGGAAGCAATAGAAAATGGCATGAGTTTGGAAGAAGCGATGGATAAATATAAATAAAATTGCAGGAACAGTTCTGGTGAAAACCGGAACTGTTTTTTTGTGGAAATTGTTAGAATTATGTTTAAGTTTTAACAATATTATGTTAGAATGTACTATATAAATTACTATCAAGAAGTAAGGGAGAAGTATTTATGGAAGAAAACAAAAATAAATTACGAGCTGAGAAAAAAGCTCAAAAAAAAGCGTTTAAAAAAGCGTGCAGAAGAGCAAGAAGACCTTGGAAGTTTTTAACACTTTTAAGTGGTCCGCTTATGGCTATTTTTATTGCATTAGCAGTTGTCGTGAGTATGTTTGACAACACGATGGCATTATTCCTAGGTGGAACTTTCTGGGAAGTAGTGAACGAAGATAAAGAGGCAATTAACTACAAAGGTGATTACGATACAGAAGAAGAAAGGACAAAAGCAGGTGCAGAACTTGTACAACAGGTTGAAGCAGAAGGTGCTACATTATTAATGAATGAGGGCGGCGCGCTTCCGCTTGACAAAAAAGCAAAGGTTAGTTTGTTTTCAACATCATCTGTAAACATCGTATATGGTGGTACAGGTTCGGCCAACGTTGATACAAGCAAATGCGATGATTTAAAAACGGCTTTAGAGAAAGAAAAATTTGAAGTAAACGAAACATTATGGGATTTCTACAAAGAAGGTGCAGCAGCAAAATATACACGTGAAGATGCAGGAGCAACAGCTCAAGATTCAGCAGGAAGCGATGGATATGGTTCGGCAGAGATTGTAGAAGCACCTTGGAAAGTTTATACGGAAGATGTACTTAAATCAGTAGAAAAATATGGTGATGCGGCAATTGTTGTTTTGTCACGTATTGGTGGTGAAGGTGCAGATAGTTATTTTGACCACACTTTAGTGAAAACTGGTAATGATGAAAAAATGAATTACAATTATCTTGCCTTAAGCCAAGATGAAAAAGATATGCTCAAAGGCATTAAAAAAATGAAGGATGAAGATAAAATTGATAAAATTATTGTACTTATCAATACATCCAATGCACTTCAAGTTGATTTCTTGAAAGACAATGAGTATGGCGTAGATGCTACACTTTGGATAGGTGGTGTAGGACAAACAGGTTTAAATGCTGTTGCTGATATTTTAAGCGGTGATGTAAATCCTTCTGGTAGTTTGCCGGACACTTACTGTTATGATAATTATTCAAGCCCGGTTATGCGAAACCTTACACCTGTTATATACAAAGGTGATACAAGCAAGATTCCTGGACATGCAGATACTTATATGATTTATCAGGAAGGTATTTATGTAGGATACAAATATTATGAGACACGTTACGAAGATTATGTAATGGGTACAGGAAATGCCGGTAAATACGAATATGGTGACGATGTTGCATTCCCATTCGGATATGGTCTAAGTTATACAAACTTTGAATATAGTGACATGACACTTAATTATGATAAGGATACAACAACATATAAAATCAGTGTTAAAGTCACAAATACAGGTAAAGTGGCTGGTAAAGACACCGTTCAAATCTACGTTTCTAGCCCATACACACAATACGACATTGATAATAAAGTAGAAAAAGCTTCCGTGTCATTGGTAGGATTTGACAAAACTGATATTTTAGAGCCAGGCGCTTCTGAAAAATTAACAATTGATGTAGATGGCGATTATGTAGCAAGCTACGATGCTTATGGCGCAGGCACATATATTCTGGATGCAGGTGATTACTACTTTACAGCGGCTACAGACGCACACAATGCGGCAAACAATGTATTGGCAGCAAAAGGTTATACTCCTGAAAACACAGGAGACCGCATGGATGTTGCAGGTAATTCTTCGTTAGTTGCAAAATGGAACAATCCGGAATTGGATACAACAACCTATGCTACAAGTGATGCTGGTACAAAGATTGAAAATCAATTTAATTCTTCCGACCCTAATATGAACAATGACGTTATAGATATTGAATATTTAACACGTAATGACTGGGAAGGTACGATGCCAAGTCTTGATGACTATGAATTTAAATGGGAAGAAGAAAAGAGCTTTTTCGGTCGAAAGGTAAAAGAAATTCTTAAAGTTTATGGTCCACTTGAATTAAACGATTATTTAATTCAAACGTTGCAAGACCAACAATATAAAACAGATGCAAAAGCAGATGCTAAAATGCCGACACTTGGCGCTGATAACGGAATGAAGCTTTATGATATGATTGGTAAAGATTATGACGATCCGGATTGGGAGAAATTATTAGACCAGCTGACATTTGATGAAATGGTTTCGTTGATTGGGGATTCCTTCCACTGGACAATGCCGGTACTTTCCGTACAAGCACCTGGTACCCGTGATGAAAATGGTCCACAGGGACTTACGGTTGCATTGTTCGGTAGTCAGCTTGGCGTAGAAACAACAGCGCTTACATCAGAAGACGTATTGGCAGCTACATTTAATAAAGAGTTAGTATATGAAATTGGTAAAATTGTAGGTAATGATTGTTTAGAAGCAGAAGTGACATTCCTTTACGGACCGGGAGCTAACATACACAGATCTCCTTATAGCGGACGTAACTTTGAATATTATTCAGAAGACGGTTTCCTTTCATCAGAAATTGGAAGATATGAAGTAGCAGGTATTGAAGAAAAAGGTGTTCGTGTAGTAATGAAACACTTTGCATTAAATGACTGTGAACAAGACAGAATCGGTCTTGGTGTATGGCTTAATGAGCAAGCAGCTCGTGAAATCTACTTAAGAGCATTCCAAGGAGCCTTGGAAGACTCTCAAGGTTCAGGTAATGGTGTTATGATGGCATACACTCGCTGGGGTACACAATGGTCAGGTGCAAATAGCAATCTGGTAAAAGGTATCTTAAACCAAGAATGGAACTGTATGGGGCTTCAGATTACGGATAATGTATTGAACTCTATGGTAAATGGTATTGATGGTGTTATGGGTGGAACAACTACCTTTGACTCTATGCTTGCATTTATGATTACAGGTGAAAATGGATTGGCTCAATATGAGAATGACCCTGTGGCAGTACAAGCCATGAGAGAAGCTTGTCACCACAACTTGTACGCAATTGCAAACTCACAAGCTATGAATGGTATTGGAGAAGACACAACAATTATAGAAGCACAACCTATGGCAAAACCAGTAACCCAAACGTTGTCAATTGTATTTGGTGTGTTGTTTGTAGTATCATTAGTAATGTGGATTATTAAGTTTAACAAGTTCAAAAAGACAGAGGCTTATATCTCATACAAAGAATTTAAAAAATCCTTGAAAAACAAATAAAAAGTTGCATGAAAGGGTGCGGTAGTTTTACTATCGCATCCTTTTTTGTGGAATCTTTTGTACAAGCCTGTAAATGTCCCCTTTATTTGTACGAAGAAAAATAGTATAATAAATACACAATTTTTACATAAATCTCTGCTAGGATAACAGTAGAAAATCTAGATGAGGTGTAAGTTTCATGGAAAAAACAAAAATATTAGTTGTAGATGATGAAAGCAGAATGCGTAAATTAATCCGTGACTTTTTGGAACGAGAGGGCTATCAGATATTAGAAGCATCAGATGGCATTGAAGCTATGGATATGTTTTATGCAGATAAACATATTGATTTAATTATTTTAGATGTTATGATGCCGCGCATGGACGGCTGGCAGGTGTGCAAGGAAGTACGTGAACATTCCAAGGTTCCTATTATGATGCTGACTGCAAGAGCAGAAGAACAGAATGAACTAAAAGGGTTTGAACTTGGGGTAGATGAATATGTTGCAAAGCCATTTAGTCCAAAGATTTTGGTTGCCAGAGTGGGAGCCCTATTAAAGCGTGTGAAAAATGTGGAAGATGGTGCGGAGATAAATGCAGGTGGAATTGTCATTAATAAATCGGCTCATATGGTAACCATTGATGGCGAAATAATAGATTTAAGTGTGAAGGAATTTGAATTACTCACATATTTTGTGGAGAATCAAAAGATTGCATTGTCCAGAGAAAAGATTTTAAACAACGTATGGAATTATGATTATTTTGGTGACGCCAGAACCATTGATACCCATGTGAAGAAGCTGCGTAGTAAGCTTGGCGAAAAAGGAAATTATATTAAGACCATCTGGGGCATGGGCTATAAATTTGAGGTGGAAGCATGAAAAAATCAATCAGACGCCAGATAGCAACCATCTTTATTGCGTTGGTTGCAGCGGTACTGTTAGTATCAATTCTTATCAACACTTGGTTTTTGGAAGGCTTTTATATTCATAATAAACAGACAGATCTAATCCGTGTCTACAATGAGATGAATGATGCAACGAAAAGGGGAACTCTGACATCAGAAAAAATGTTGGAGGAATTAGGCGAGCTTGCGGAGGTTGGCAACATATCCTTTGTTGTTGTGGATGGGGATAACAAGGCTCTTTTGACGGCTACTCAAAGTGAACGAAAGACACAGGAGTTGTTCACTCAGTTGATGGGGTATTTACTAAATAAGAATCAGGTGCGCGGAGAAATTCTGAAATCCAGTGACCGTTATCAAATTCACAGTGCAACAGATGTAATTAGCAAAGACGAATACATTGAAATGTGGGGGTACTTAAGTAATGGCAATGCATTTATTTTGCGGAGCCCATTGGAAAGTATTCGTGAAAGCGTTTCTCTTTCCAATACGTTTTTAATTTATATCACATTGATTATGGCATGCTTAGGAAGTGTCTTTGTGTGGTTTTTTACGAAACGAATTACCAATCCAATCCTGGAGCTTACCAGTCTGTCGGCGCGTATGGCGAATTTGGATTTTGATGCGAAGTATGTCAGCGGTGGTGAAAATGAAATTGGTCTTCTTGGTGAAAACTTCAACACCATGTCAGAGAAATTGGAGCAGACCGTTTCAGAACTGAAAAATGCAAACTATGAGTTACAAAAGGATATTGAAAAAAAAGAGAAAATAGAAACCATGCGTACGGAGTTTATCGGAAATGTTTCCCATGAACTGAAGACACCGATTGCGTTGATTCAAGGATATGCCGAAGGGTTAAAGGAAGGTATTTCAGAAGATCCGGAAAGCAGAGCCTTTTATTGTGATGTCATTATGGATGAAGCCAACAAAATGAATCAGTTAGTCAAGAACCTTTTGACATTAAATCAACTGGAATTTGGTGAAGAGGAAGTTGCATTTGAACGATTTGACATCGCAGAATTAATTCGAGGCATTATTCAAAGCAATGAGATTCTGATTCAGCAAAAGGAAGCAGAAGTCCGATTTAATTGTGAAGGACCTGTCTATGTTTGGTCTGACGAATTTAAGGTAGAACAGGTTGTACGTAATTATTTGAGTAATGCGCTAAACCATGTAGATAACGAAAAGATAATTGATATCAGAATTGTTACAAATGATACGGATGATAAAGTGCGGGTGTCAGTTTTTAATACGGGAAAACAGATTCCGGATGCAGAACTTGAGCATATCTGGAGCAAGTTTTATAAGGTGGACAAGGCCCGTACCAGAGAATATGGCGGCCATGGAATCGGATTATCGATTGTAAAAGCGATAATGGACTCTTTCCAACAGGACTATGGTGTGGTAAACTATGAAAATGGAGTCGCATTTTGGTTTGAATTGGACTTCAAGTAGGGGGCAAAAGATGATTGCGATTATAGATTATGATGCAGGAAATATAAAAAGTGTAGAAAAAGCACTGCAAAAATTAGGCGTAGATGTGGTGATTACGAAGGATGCAAAGGAAATCTTGCAGGCAGATAAAGTTATTTTGCCTGGTGTAGGTGCTTTTGGAGATGCCATGGCTAATCTGAAGAAATTCGGGTTGGACAAGGTGATATATGAGGTGGTAGAAAAGGGAACTCCGTTCTTAGGAATTTGTCTTGGACTTCAATTGCTGTTTGAACGCAGTGATGAGACACCGGGGGTAGAAGGTCTTGGAATCTTAAAGGGAGAAATTCTTCGCATTCCGGATAAAGAGGATTTAAAAATTCCGCATATGGGATGGAATTCTTTACATTTGCAAAATCAAGGAAGATTGTTCAAGGGACTTTCTGAACAGTCCTATGTATATTTTGTACATTCTTATTATCTCAAAGCGGAGGATGAACAGATTGTAAAAGCAACCGCAGATTACAGTGTCAATATCCATGCATCCGTGGAGAAAGATAATGTGTTTGCATGTCAATTCCATCCGGAAAAGAGCAGTGATGTGGGATTGCAGATTCTGAAAAATTTTGTGGAGCTTAACTAGGAGGAACAGGCATGTTTACAAAAAGAATTATTCCTTGTCTGGATGTACATGGTGGACGTGTGGTAAAGGGTGTAAATTTCGTGGACCTTGTGGATGCAGGTGACCCGGTGGCCATTGCGAAAGCTTATGATGAAGCAGGTGCAGACGAGATTGTATTTTTAGATATTACGGCATCTTCAGATGCCAGAGAAACCGTTATAGATATGGTAAGGGAAGTTGCAAAAAATGTATTTATTCCATTTACTGTTGGAGGCGGGATTCGTACAGTAGATGACTTTAAGGCCCTTCTTCGAGAAGGTGCAGATAAAATTTCGGTAAATTCAGCTGCGATTAATCGACCGGAATTGATTTCAGAGGCGGCTGAGAAATTTGGCAGCCAATGTGTGGTTGTTGCCATTGACGCAAAGCGACGTGCAGATGGCACGGGGTGGAATATCTATAAAAATGGTGGCCGAGTGGACACAGGGATAGATGCCATAGAATGGGCAAAGAAAGTAGAAGAGCTTGGTGCCGGTGAGATTCTGCTTACCAGTATGGATTGTGATGGAACAAAGGCAGGATATGACTTAGAGTTGACACGTAAGGTGTCAGAAAGTGTATCCATTCCGGTGATTGCATCGGGAGGTGCAGGAACACTGAAACATTTTTATGATGCATTTACAGAAGGAAAAGCAGATGCAGCCTTAGCGGCATCCCTATTCCATTTTAAAGAATTAGAAGTAAAAGAAGTAAAACAGTACTTAAGAGAAAAGGGAGTATCTGTCAGACTCTAGGAGGAAATATGCCAGCGATTAATGGAGATTGGCTTGAAGCCTTAAAAGGTGAATTTAAGAAAGATTATTATAAGAAATTATTTGATACGGTGAATCAGGAGTATCGCACTCATCAGATTTTCCCACCGGCAGATGATGTATTTAATGCGTTTCATTTAACTCCTCTTAAAGATGTAAAGGTGGTTATCTTTGGGCAAGACCCGTATCACGGTGAGAGACAGGCACATGGACTCTGTTTTTCCGTAAAACCGGAAGTGGAAATCCCCCCTTCCCTTGTGAATATTTATAAGGAATTACACGACGATTTGGGATGTACGATTCCAAGTCATGGATATTTGGAAAAATGGGCAAAACAAGGTGTGCTGCTTTTGAATACAGTACTAACCGTGCGTGCTCATCAGGCAAATTCACACCGAGGAATTGGGTGGGAAGAATTTACAGATGCTGCGATTCGTGTGTTGAATGCACAGGATAGACCAATTGTATTTATTTTATGGGGAAGACCTGCGCAGATGAAGAAGTCCATGCTGAATAATCCAAAGCATCTGATATTAGAGGCACCACATCCAAGTCCTCTATCGTCTTACCGTGGATTTTTTGGAAGTCGTCCGTTTAGTCAGACCAATCAATTTTTGGAAAGCCATGGAGTGGCACCGATTGACTGGCAGATTGAGGAATTTTCGTCAGAGATTCGGGGGCTGAGTGTCTAAAGTATATAATGTGCATGTATTAAAATTTTTGGGCACAAATATAAATGGAACATAAGATGATTGAAAAATTAATAAAGCTGTATAAATTTTTTTAGAATTTCGTCGAAGGCGCAACATGCTTTGTTGGAAATTGGACAAATAAACGGTGTGGAGATAACGGCTTTTTGTAGAATGTCCTGTAATTTAATATATTCATATAGCAGTTCTAAAAATTCCTTGTTGGAAGGTTTTAGTGATAGAAATTTTTCACCAAAGATTTTTTGAAGCTGAATACTGTTTTCATCGGCATGCTTCCAGATGACTTCAATTACTTTCCTAATGTTTCTTTCTACACAAGTTTGTGAAGTCTGATACTCCTTTGCTATATCAATATATAGAATTTTTGTGACATTTGTCAGGACATCTTCATTCTGCAAAATTAGTTCAATAGCACGAAGAATGTAATCGTATCCGCTGTAAGTTTTTCCAATTCCAAGTTGGTGCAAGACGCCTTTTGTAATTGTTCTGTACTCCATAGCATTTCTCTCCCAATATAATAACATGGTAATTTGTAAGAAACAGGAAAACAATAGAAAAAATTCGACTTTTATCGACACGCTGAAAATAAAGAAACAGTCTTATTAATAAAATTATACCATATTTTGCAAATCATGTGTTACAATGACAGAAGAATAGTCAACTTAGAGGGAATTGGTATGCAAAAGGATACAACAAAAGAGGAAAAGTTTGAAGAAATTTATCAAATATATGAGAACGAAGTGTTTAAGATTAGCCGGTATTATACTAATGATGAATATACTGCTCACGATATAACACAAAAGGCTTTCTATAAATTTTTTCAGCATTTTGATAATGTGAATTTAGATTGTGTTCGTGCATATTTATTGCGAACAGCCCGTAATTTATCATTCAACTGGCTGAGAGATATGAAGCATGAACAAGGGGATTACATTGATAACATACCGGAAGAGAGTGCGGTTTTGCTAAGTGCAGAGGATGAATATATTCTAGACGAGAGAGTGCAAGAACGCAAACAATTTGCAAGTGAAATTCTACACAAGGTAAGAGAAGAAAATGAATCTTGGTATGACATATTACATTTAATCTATATTATGGATAAGTCACATGATGAGGTGGCGCGAGAGTTGGGAATATCCAGAGATGTCTTGTATAGTAAACTGTACAGGGCAAAGAAATGGATACAGAGACATTTTGAGGATGAATATTTAAAACTATAAGTGCTGTTGCGATTGCGATAGCACTTCCTTTTTTGTTGACATATGCCTTAAAATGTGTTTATATGAATATATGAACAGTTATTCATATGATAAAAGGAGGACATAATATGTCAGAACATAAACATGAACACCATAATCATGGAACGTGTGCATGTGAACACCATAAACATGAAGCATGTGCATGTGGTCATCATCATCATGAGCACACGCATGAACATAAAGAATATGTAAGCTGTGGTTGCGGTCATGACCATCACCATGTACATAATGAAGCAGAGAAGAAAAAGGAGATTTTACTAATTGGAGTTTCAGCCCTTCTGTTTGCTGTGGCAATTCTCGTGCAGAATATGGCAAGGGTGCCATCTATCATTATATTTGTGATTGCGTATCTTTTACTTGGTGGTAGAATCTTGAAATCAGCAGTCAAAAATGTCATAAAAGGTCATTTTTTGGATGAAAACTTTCTGATGAGCATTGCCACAATTGCAGCTATTGCAATCGGAGATTATGCAGAGGCGGTTGGTGTCATGCTCTTTTTCCGTGTTGGTGAATTATTTGAAGATATTGCTGTGCAAAAAAGCAGAAAACAGATTATGGAAGCAGTTGATATGCGTCCAGAAACCGTGCAGCTTGTACAAGAGCACGGTGAGTCTATGATTCCGGCAAAAAAAGCCAAGGTAGGTGACATCCTTCTTGTCAGAGCGGGGGATAGAATTCCACTGGATGCAGTCGTTGTGGAGGGCGAGAGCAGAATTGATACAGCCCCTGTAACGGGAGAACCGGTTCCTGTGAAAGTACAGCCGGGTGATAAAGTTATTTCGGGTTGCTTGAATACTTCGGGACTTTTAAAAATTCGTGTCACACACACTTTGGAGCATTCCATGGTTTCACGTATTTTACAATCGGTGGAACATGCAGCAGACAGTAAACCAAAGGTGGACCGTTTTATTACCAGATTTGCAAAAGTGTATACACCAATTGTGGTACTTGTTGCAGTAGCGACTGCTATTTTGCCGTCTCTTTTTACCGGTGAGTGGAGCAAATGGATATATACCGCAATCACATTTCTGGTTATTAGTTGTCCATGTGCCCTTGTCCTAAGTGTGCCACTTGCATTCTTTTCGGGAATCGGTGTGGGTTCGAGAAAGAATATCCTTTTTAAAGGTGGTTTGGCAATCGAAACATTGCAGCGTGTAAAAGCGGTTGTAATGGATAAAACCGGAACCATTACAAAGGGTGTGTTTGAGGTTCAAGCATGCGTGACAACTGGCGGTTTTACTGAAAAAGAAGTTCTTGGTATAGCAGCGGAATGTGAATTGCAATCCACACATCCGATTGCAAACAGTATTGTCAGAAAAGCGAAGGAAGAAGGGATTCATCTGCAACAGCCTGAATCTGTAGAAGAAATTGCAGGGAAAGGGATTCGTGCAATTACTGACAAAGGCGAAATTCTATGTGGAAACAGAAGTTTATTAGAGACCTATGGAGTAGATTTGCCACAACAAGAGGCAGAAAATTATGGTACAGAAGTTTTTGTTGCATGTAACGGTGAGCTGGCTGGTTATATTGTGATTGCAGATGTATTAAAGGGAGATGCTAAATCAACCATAGAAAGCTTGAAAAAACGTGGAATTAAGACGGTTATGTTGACGGGAGATGCATGGACAAGTGCAGAAAAGGTCGCAAAAGAAACAGGAATGGAAGAAGTTCATGCCAAATTACTTCCAGAAGATAAATTGAACCATTTGAAAGAACTACGCAATAAATATGGAGTAGTGATGTTTGTTGGGGATGGTATTAACGATGCACCGGTGCTGGCGGGAGCGGATGTCGGTGCGGCAATGGGAAGCGGTGCAGACGCAGCCATTGAAGCGGCTGATGTAGTATTTATGACATCTTCTATGCAGGCAATTCCGGAGTCTTTAGAGATTGCGAAAACAACCAGTCGTATTGCCATGCAGAATATTGTGTTTGCTCTTGGAGTAAAGGCTCTTGTCGTAATTATGGGATTTTTAGGCCTAGCAAATATGTGGATGGCCGTTTTTGCGGACACCGGAGTTGCAATGCTATGTGTACTGAATGCAATTCGTATTCTAAGAAGAAAATAAGTTGACCAAATAAGAGACATCGTTCATAATATCAAGTATGGACGATGTCGTTTTGTATGAAAGGGAATTCTATGAGTGAACATGTGCATGAAAATCTGGTACATCAGATTGAAAATGGTATGCCAAGTGAAGAAATTATGCAAGGATTGGCAGAATTATTTAAAGTATTTGGAGATGTCACAAGAGTAAAAATTTTGTGTGCCCTTTTTCAATCAGAATCTTGTGTTTGTGGTTTGGCAGAGGCAATCGGGATGACACAGTCTGCCGTGTCTCATCAGCTTCGAATTTTGAAGCAGATGAAATTGGTGAAGAATCGCAGGGAAGGTAAAACCATTTACTATTCGCTAGCAGATGCACATATACAGAGTATCATTAATCAAGGAATGGAACATATTACGGAGTAAGAGGGTTTTATAGATGAAGAAAAGGATCATAGCAGTTATTTTTGTCGGGATGTTTATTTTAAGCGGTTGTGCAAACAATGTAAAAGATGGTGTGGCCTCATTGGAAGCAGGGGATTATGAGAAGGCGAAGGCGTCCTTTGAGCAAGAGATTGAGAGAGAAAAAAATCTGGATGAAGCATATCGAGGTCTTGGTATCTCATTTTTTGAATTGGAAGAGTATGAAAAGGCTCTAGAAGCATTTGAAGCGGCACTGGAGAACGAGACGGAAGAGACGGCAACACTTTTCAGTATGATGGGTGCTTGCTATATGGAAATAGAGGAATATGAGAAGGCTCTCGATGTCTATACAAAAGCACTGTCTATGGGGGATATCACAGATGATATCAAGCAAGAAGTACAATACAACTTAATCGCAGTTTATGAAAATATGGCAGACTGGGAGGCGGCTAAGAAACAGATGAAAGAATATCAGAAGGCTTACCCGGATGATGAACGCATCGAAAAGGAAGCGGATTTTTTGGAAACAAGATAAAAACAAGGCGGTAAAATTAGAATGGCAGAGATGATAGAGCTAAAAGAGGCCACGGAACGAGTTGTTTTGGTGGGTGTAAGCACCAGTGACCATGATGATACGGAAAAGTCTTTGGATGAATTAGAGGAATTGGCGCAGACAGCGGGGGCAGTTACCGTAGGACGCGTAATTCAGAATCTGGATCAAATTCATCCGGGAACTTATGTTGGAAAAGGGAAATTAGATGAAATTAAGGAATTAATCTGGGAGACAGAAGCCACAGGTATTATCTGTGACGATGAGCTTTCGCCGATTCAATTGGGGAATATGGAGGATGTGCTGGATACCAAGGTTATGGATCGTACTTTAATTATCCTGGATATTTTTGCAGGACGAGCATCCACCAATGAAGGAAAGATTCAGGTAGAGTTGGCTCAATTGAAATATCGCCAATCCAGACTTACAGGACTTGGTAAATCACTATCCAGACTGGGCGGTGGAATTGGTACCAGAGGACCAGGTGAAAAGAAGCTGGAGATGGACCGAAGATTGATTCGTGATCGCATTGCACAGCTTAATCGTGAACTGAAGGACGTGAAACGTCATCGGGAGGTGACAAGGGAACAGCGCAGCAGAAATAAAGTTCCGGTAGTTGCCATAGTTGGTTATACCAACGCGGGAAAATCTACGTTATTAAACAAGCTCACAGGAGCAGGCGTGTTAGAAGAGGACAAGCTGTTTGCAACCTTAGACCCGACAACAAAAAATTTAAAATTGCCAAGCAAACAGGAAGTGTTGCTTACAGATACAGTTGGATTTATTCGCAAATTGCCACATCATTTGATTGAGGCATTCCGTAGTACGTTAGAAGAGGCAAAATATGCAGACATTATTTTGCATGTTGTAGATGCATCCAATCCACAGGTGGATGAGCAGATGTACATTGTCTATGAGACCTTGACCAATTTGGAAGTAAAGAATAAGCCGATTATCACGGCATTTAATAAGCAGGATAAAGTAGAAGGTGAAAGCATTTTACGCGATTTCCGTGCAGACCATATTGTGCGTATTTCGGCAAAACATGGAGACGGTCTGGATAAGCTTCAAGAAACCATTGAGGAAGTGCTTCGTGGGCAGAAGGTATATATCGAAAAGGTGTATTCTTATGCCGAGGCAGGCAAGATTCAGATGATTCGTAAGTATGGAGAGCTTTTGGAAGAGGAATACCGGGCCGAAGGCATTTTCGCAAAGGGCTATGTTCCGATGGAAATTTACGAGAAAGTGAAATAGATTCTTATGAAAAATTATCAGATTACGGAGTGGTGTCATCATTTTATCCGCGAGCATGTACAACCAGGAGATATCTGTATTGATGCAACCGCAGGAAATGGGAATGACACGCAGCTCCTATGTGAACTTGTGGGAGAACATGGAAAAGTATTCGCCTTTGATATTCAGGAGAAGGCGGTGCAACATACAAAAGAGAGGCTGGAACAGGCAAATATTTCACTTCGTGCAGAAGTGTTGTTAGAAAGTCATGTAAATATGAAAAATCATGTGGCAGAGGATTCCGTAAGTTGCATTGTGTTTAATTTTGGTTATCTTCCTGGAGGAGATCACAGTCTGGCTACAAGAAAAGAATCCAGCATTCAGGCAATTCATGAAGGGTTAAAGCTGCTAAAAAAAGGCGGGATGATGAGCCTTTGTATTTATAGTGGCGGTGACAGCGGATTTGAGGAACGGGATGCAATTTTGGAGGATCTAAAAAAATTAGATTCAAAACGGTATTTGGTTATTATGAGCTCTTATTATAACAGACCAAACAATCCACCGATACCAGTGATGGTTATAAAGCTTTAGTAATGGGAATACATTTAGGAGGAAACGAATGAGTTTGCAATTTGTTATGGGGCCTTCCGGTGCGGGAAAGTCCCATTATTTGTATCAATGGGTGACAACTGAATCATTGAAAAATCCTGACAAAAACTACATTGTTCTTGTGCCAGAGCAGTTTACAATGCAAACACAGAAGGATTTGTGTTTGGCAAGTCCCAAAAAGGGAACTCTGAATGTGGAAGTGTTAAGCTTCAACCGCTTGGCAAATCGCGTGTTTGAAGAGGTTGGTAATAACAGGCGAATTGTGCTGGATGATGTGGGGAAAAACTTTGTCATTCGAAAGATTGCGGGGGATAAGGAGGAGCAGTTAAAGCTTCTTGGCAGCAATTTGAAAAAGACCGGATATATCAGTGAAATCAAATCCATTATATCCGAGTTCACACAGTACGATATCACCCCGGATAGCCTGGAGGAATTGTTACAAAAGGCAGAGAGTAATCCGAACATGTATTACAAGCTTCGGGACATTCAACTTGTCTACGAGGGATTTATAGAATATTTAAAGGAGAAGTACATCACAGTGGAGGAGATTCTGGATGTGCTTGCTTCGGTTGTAATAAAATCAAAGCTGTTAAAGGACAGTATTATTGTTTTGGATGGATTTACCGGATTCACACCGGTTCAGAACAAATTGCTTCGGGAATTATTGAAAGTAAGTGAAAAGGTGATGGTAACTGTCACTATAGATAAAAGAGAAAATCCGTACGTGTATCAACATCCGTACCAACTATTTGCCCTTAGCAAAAAAATGGTTACCGGTCTGGAGGCAATTGCAAAAGAACATGGCATTTCTATTGACGAGACTATTTGTATGTATCAAGAGCCAGTCTACCGTTTCCGTGATAATGAAGCAATGGGATTTTTGGAATCCCATCTCTTCCGTTATTCAAAGGACCATTATGAGAAGAAGCAGGACAGTATTCAGATTTGGTGCGCGAAAAGTCCAAGAGAAGAAGTTGATTTTGTAGCACAAAGAATTCACCATATGGTTCGGACCAAACAGTATCGTTATAATGATTTTGCGATTATCACAAATGATTTGGCTGCATATTCGAATCAAATCGAGCAGGTGTTTACAAAGTATGGGCTTCCGGTTTTCATGGATGATAAAAGAAGCATATTACTGAATTCCTGTGTGGAGTTTATCCGCAGTCTGCTTGCAATGGCAGAGAAGAACTTTACTTATGAAAGCGTATTTCGCTATCTGCGCACCGGTCTTTCTTGTATGGAAAGAGAAGACATAGACAGGCTGGAAAATTATGTGATTGCCATGGGAATTAAGACGTATAAAAAGTGGCAGGAGCCTTGGATTCGCAGAAGTAACGGCATGGATGAGAGTGAGCTTTCTGAAATCAATCGCATCCGAAAGCAGTTTGTGGATAGTGTAGAAGAGGTTATGTCTGTATTGAAAAGCAGGCGAAAAACGGTTCTGGATGTTACCAGGGCACTAGAAAAGTTCTTCCGAAAAGAAGAACTGCAGCAACGTGTCAAAGGATATCAGTTGATGTTTGAGAGCATGGGTGAACTGGCATTAGAAAAGGAATATGCGCAGGTTTACCGTATTGTAATCGAGGTGCTGGACCAGTTTGTGGAGCTTTTGGGAGAAGAATACATTTCTATACAGGAGTATTGCGAACTTTTAGACGCCGGATTAGAGCAGGCTAAGGTGGGCATTATTCCTCCTAGTATTGACCAGATCATCGTGGGAGATGTGCAGCGCAGCCGAATTAAGGATGTAAAGGTAGTCTTTCTTGTAGGTACCAATGATATTTATATTCCGGGAAGTGTGCAAAACGGCGGTCTCTTGTCCGAATATGATAGGGAAAAAATCACGAATATGGGTGCAACCTTAGCTCCGACGGCAAAAGAAAAAACATATATTCAAAAGTTTTATTTGTATTTGATTCTAACGAAACCAACGAATCAGGTTTATTTGACATACAGTAAAACTTCTGTGGATGGAAAAGCAATCCGGCCATCTTATTTGATTTCTGAACTGACAAATATGTTTCCTAAGATGAAGATTGGACATGTTCCTGCTGGACTTTGTGAAAAGGAATTTACGATGAAAAGCGGGTTGGATTCCTTGGTGGCAGGATTGCAGAACAAGCATGCCGGACTTTCAAAGGAATGGCAGGAGCTTTATACATGGTATAAAGGGCATCCGGAATGGAGCAGAAAGATAGAGCAGATTGTAGAGGCTGCATTTTATCAAAAACCAGACAGCTTACTGACAAGAGAGACAGCCAAGAAACTATACGGCGATGTTCTGATAAATAGTGTGACCAGACTGGAGAAATTCTCTGCCTGTGCATACGCCCATTTCCTTACATATGGTTTGCGCCTTAGGGAGCGAGAGGAGTATCAGTTCCAGGCGGTAGACTTGGGGAATCTGTGTCATAGTTCGCTGGAAAGATTTTCGAAGAAAATCGAGCAGGAGGGATATGGATGGGGGAATATACCGGAAGATAGGCAGGAGGAACTGATTCAGGAAAGTGTGGATGAGAGTATTGTGGATTATAGCAATTCCATTCTGTATAGTTCTGCTAGAAACGAGTATATTATTACAAGACTAAAACGTATGCTGCGTCGCACCATATGGGCATTGAAAAAGCAACTGGGGAAAGGTGATTTCAAACCGAAGGGGTATGAGGTTTCCTTTGGTGGAGTTCGGGAGCTTTCTACTTCTCATATCCAGTTAGATGATTTGGGTAAGATGGTGCTTCGTGGGAAAATAGACCGCATTGATACCTATGAAGATGATGAGCGTGTTTATGTCAAGATTGTGGACTACAAAACAGGGAAGCAGGTCTTTGACTTAGGTGAACTTTGCTATGGACTGCAAATGCAGTTAGTTGTATATATGAATGCTGCTATGGAAATGAGTCAGCAGGAAAGTGGAGGAAAGCAGATTATTCCTGCGGGACTATTCTATTATCGTGTGCAAGATCCGATTGTGGAAAAGGTGCAGGATGAAGAGGTGTTGGAGGATGCCTTCTTAAAGGAATTGCGCCCAGATGGAATTGTGCTGAATTCACCAGAGGTTATTGGACATTTAGACAGGGAAATTGAACAGTCATCACAGGTTGTTCCAGTAACCAAGAATAAAAATGGTACCCTGGCGAAGGCATCTAAGGTTTTATCTGAGGAAGAGTTTGCCATTATTTCAGAGTTTACGAATCGTCAGGTGAGAAAAGTTGGAACACAGATATTACAAGGGGAAGCAAGTGTTTCGCCATACAAGCTAGACCAGCAGACAGGCTGTAAATATTGTCCGTACCAGGCAATTTGTGGCTTTGATGAGAAGATAGAAGGATACGCATATCGGGAATTAGAAAAGCTGAAGGCGGAAGAAGCCATAGAAATCATGCGGGAGGAGGTTGCAAAATGGGAGTGAGATTTACGAAAGAGCAACAGCAGGTGATTGACTTGCGAAACCGTAATATTCTTGTATCTGCAGCGGCTGGTTCCGGAAAAACTGCGGTACTGGTTGAACGAATTATCACTCGCTTAACCAAAGATGCTTCGCCCCTTAATGTGGACCAATTATTGATTGTAACCTTCACGGAAGCAGCGGCATCCGAGATGAAGGAGCGTATTCATGGTGCCATCGAAAAGGCATTAATGGAGCAGCCGGACAATGTGCATCTGCAGCAGCAGGCCACACTGATTCATCAGGCGCAGATTACAACCATTCATAAATTTTGTTTGTCTGTGATTCGGGAACACTTTCACACCATTGATTTGGATCCGGGATTTCGTGTGGGTGAAGAAGGCGAATTAAAACTATTGCGACAGGATGTGGTTTGTGATGTATTAGAGCAGGCATTCGAGGAAGCAGATCCAGAATTTTTGACCTTTGTTGAATGCTTTTCTACAGGGAAGGACGATAAAAATTTAGAAGAGCTTATTTTGCGCTTATATGAATTTTCAAGAAGTTATCTAAACCCTAAGGCTTGGCTTAATTTGTGCGCTCAGCAGTACGATATTGGTTCGGGAGAGGAACTGGAAGCAAAAGAATATATGCAGGAATTTCTAGATGAGGTACGTGAAAACCTGCAGTACATGAGGAGTCTCTTAGAGCATGGAATTAAAGTTTGTAGAGAAGAGCAGGGACCAATTGCATACGAGAAGACTTTGCAATCTGATTTGGAACAGATAGAAGTCCTATGTGCTGCGAAAAGCTTTACAGAGATGAAACGAGCGCTCACCCACATTGAATGGCAGAAATTGGGCTCTAACAGAGGGATTATTGTGGATGAAGAGAAGCTCCTTCATGTAAAAGATATTCGAGACGAAGTCAAGGGCTATATCAAAAAGCTGGTAGAAAATTATTTCTATGCTGAGTTGGAAAACTTAGCAGAGGATATGTCGGCTGTTCATAGTAATATGAAGATGTTAATTAGTCTGGTAGCGCGCTTTGCGGAGCAGTTTGCAGAGGAAAAAAGGAAGAAGAATCTTATTGATTTCAACGATATGGAACAGTATGCCCTGCAGATACTGACCAAGGAACAAGATGGTAATTTTGTTCCAAGCGAGGTTGCGTCAAGGTATCAGCAAAAATTCGCAGAGGTCATGATTGATGAATACCAGGACAGCAACTATGTGCAGGAAGCTATTTTAACCAGTGTTTCTGGGGTGTCTAAAGGCGTTTACAATATATTTATGGTTGGAGATGTGAAACAAAGCATCTATCGTTTCCGCTTGTCAAGGCCAGAGCTTTTTATGGATAAATTCAATTCTTATAGTACGCTGGATAGTGAAAAACAGCGCATTGATTTGCATAAGAATTTCCGTAGCAGGAAAGAGGTTTTAGACAGTACGAACTTTGTTTTTCAGCAGATTATGGTGCCGCGACTGGGTGGAATTGATTATGATGATAAGGCGACCCTGTATGTGGGAGCGGATTACGAAGAAAAATCGGGTAACGAGACAGAGGTTCTACTAATTGAAGTGCCGGAAAGTAAGGCGAAGGAACGAATTGAGGTAGAAGCGGAGGCAATTGCCAGACGGATTAAAGATCTGATGGCTGGTCATACGGTCTATGATAAAAAGACAGGGGAATACCGCCCGGTTCGATATGGCGATATCGTTATTTTAACCCGAAGTGCAAAGGGATGGACGGAAGTTTTCTCTAAGGTGTTAGGAGCTGCAGGCATTCCAACCTATGCATGTTCCCAGGAAGGGTATTTCGAGACACCGGAGATACAGATTGCGTTAAACTATCTGCAGGTGTTGGATAATCCAAGACAGGATATCCCGTTTACGGCAGTTCTGACTTCTATGTTTGCCGGAATTACCAGCGAGGAGCTTGCAATCATTCGAAGCAGCAATCAGGAAAAGACCATGTATGATTGTAGTTGTCATTATGCGAAATATGGTCAGAATGAGTTAATTAAAGAGCGACTTGAGCAATTCCTGTCCACGTTAAATCAATATAGAAATCGTGTTCCGTATATGGCAATCCATGTGCTTTTGTGGCAGATTTTGGAGGAAACCGGATACCGTGATTACGTATCAGCACTTCCAGGTGGAGAACAAAGGGCTGCAAATTTGGAAATGCTTGTGGAGAAGGCAGTTGCATTTGAAGGAACCAGTTACAAAGGGCTATTTAATTTCGTCCGCTATATGGAACAGTTGAAGAAATATGCAGTTGATTATGGGGAAGCCAATCTTATGGATGAAAATGCAGATGTGGTAAATCTGATGACTATTCATAAGAGTAAGGGCTTAGAGTTTCCAATTGTATTTGTGGCAGGTATCGGTAAGCAATTCAACATGCAGGATACAAAGAAGAGTCTTGTGTTACATTCTGAATTGGGTGTGGGTGTGGATGCCATTGACCCAATTGCACGTACCAAGGCACCGACGTTTTTGAAGAAAATGATTCAGTTGAGGGAAGCAAGAGAGACAACCGCTGAGGAGTTGCGTGTTCTTTATGTGGCCATGACACGTGCAAAAGAGAAATTGATTTTGACAGGTACCGTAGCAGATTTGGCAAAGGAAGTGGGTAAATGTGCAGTCCTTCAAGGACATCAGGACATGCAGCTTCCATACTATCAACTAGCCAAAGCTGTAAAATACATGGATTGGATTTTGCCGGCATTATTCCGTAATAACTATATGTGTGAACAGTTTCCGTTTATCGTTCGCAAAATCACGCTGGAGGAGTTGGCTGAACAAGAAGCCAAGGAACAGGTTGTCAATGTGATTACCAAGGATGTATTGCAGCGGTGGGATACGGAGGCTGTCTATGATTCGGAAATGAAGCAGCAGATTGCAGAGCAGTTTTCTTATGTGTATCCATTTGAAAACAGTCAGGCGGTGAAGCAGAAGCTTTCTGTTTCTGAGTTGAAGAAACGCATGTATATAGAGCAGGAAGGGGAGGAAATTTTCAAAGAGGAAGATGTGATTCCTTTGCTGCCAAAATTCCTGCAAGGAGAACAGGAGCTCACCGGTGCATCAAGAGGTACGGCCTACCATAAACTGCTTGAGCTTTTAGATTTTTCAAATGATTATGATGCAGATACACTTGCCAGTACGATTACTACGTTTGTTTCAGATGGATTCCTGTCTGAGGAAATGAAAGCGTGCATTTGTATCCATGACATTTTGACATTCCTGGATTCAGGAATTGGAAAACGTGTGCAATCAGCTAGCCAAAGAGAAACCTACCATGCGGAGCAGCCATTTGTGATGAGCTTTGATGCAAAGGAAATATACACAGATGCAGATGTAGAAGAATGTGTGCTTGTGCAGGGAATTGTGGATGTTTACTTTGAAGAGGATGGAGAGCTAGTAGTGCTGGATTACAAGACGGATAAAGTGCGAGAGGCTTCAGAACTCGTAGAACGATATCATACACAACTTGACTATTATGCGAAGGCACTTGGTGAACTGACAGGAAAATCAGTGAAGGAAAAAGTGATTTACTCCTTTGCTTTACATGAAGAAATCCTATGCTAATTGGAATAAATATGTAAAAAAGGGAAATCCTCTTACCAAAAAGGGAAAGGGGATTTTTCTATGTCTAAGAAAAAACAAAAAGAAATTCGCATGTCAGAACTTACGGAAGAAGAGAAGATGAAATATGAGGTGGCAGAGGAATTGGGGCTTCTTGATAAGGTGTTAAAAGAAGGCTGGCGTTCCCTGACTTCTAAGGAGACCGGCAAGATTGGAGGATTAGTCACAAAGAAGCGTCGCGAGATGAGAGTTGAAAAATAGAACATAATCTGTTATAATCAAAAGACTGAAGAAAATCAGGTGAGGTTATGAACGAGAAAATTCAAGTATTAGATTTAGAAATTGATAATCTTTCAGCGAAGGATGCAATGAAACTTATTGTGGACTATATGGGAACAGAACCGGTCAGTGTAATTGAGATGGTTACAATGAATACCCTTGGAAGATTCCAGCAGGATGAAGAGGCGAAGGCGATGTTTCAATCCTTTGAGCTTGCCCTTGCAAGTGATAAGGGAATCTTGCAGGCTGCCGGTGTCAAAGAGGAACGCCGTTTGCGGGAAGTAGGGGAACTGCTTTTTATTAAGATGGTGATGCGCTACCTTCATAAGAATGCCGAAAAAGTATTTTTGTTAGCTGAGAATGTTGTAGATTTGGAAAAGCTGAAAGGCTATATACAAGAAGATTATGCGAACATACAGGTTGTAGAAACCGCTACGTTGGAAGAAAATGCAGTATCAGACGATATGCTTCTTAATTTGGTGAATGGGGCAGAAGTAGACTGTGTACTTTCTACTTTATCTTCTCCAACGGAGGAAGAATTTATTTATCGCAACAAAACTCTTGTCAATGCAAGAGTCTGGTTGGGGTTTGGAGATCTGCTCGGAGAGATGCGAAAGCAGAAAAATGTATTTCAAAAAATCAAGGAATTTGTCTTAAGACAGATTTTAAAGAGAGAAATGGCGAAAAAAGGGGAAAATGCATAAAAAAATGCCAAATTCCCCTTTATTTTTTTGCGATTTTGCATTAATATGATAAAAGGTTAAGTTTTACGGAGGGATAAAGATGATTTCGAACCAAATTCTTCAAAGTACCATTGATGGATTGAAAGAGATTACACAAATCGATTTACATGTTTTCGACATAGAAGGCAAGATGCTTGCAAGTACATATGGAAATGCAACAGAATATAGTGCTAAAGTATCTGATTTTGCAAAAGCTTCCGCAGACAATAAAGAAGTAAAAGGATGTCATTTATACAAGATTTATGATGAAGGACAGCTAGAATACATTTTGGTGGCGGCAGGCAATGGTAAAGAAGTTCAGATCATTGGAAATGTAGCGGCTTTCCAAATAAAAAGCCTTTTGGTTGCATATCAGGAACGCTTTGACAAGGATAATTTCTTCAAGAATTTACTACTTGACAATCTGCTCTTGGTAGATATTTACAATCGTGCAAAAAAATTGCATGTTGACACAGATGTGAGACGTGTTATCTTTATTATTGAAATGCCAAGCGATAAAGAGACAAATGTCTTAGAACAGGCTAGAAATGTTCTTGGCTGTCAAACGAAAGATTTCGTTACTGCTGTGGACGAGAAGAATATTATTATCGTAAAAGAAGTGAAAGAAACCCAAGGATATGCAGAAATGGAGCAGTATGCGAAAGAGATATTGGAAGTCTTAGAACAAGAATGTGAAGCAAGCTTTCACATTGCATACGGAACCATTGTAAGCGATATCAAAGAGGTTTCAAAATCCTATAAAGAAGCACAGCTTGCACTGGATGTGGGAAAAATTTTCTTCAGTGAGAAAAATGTGATTGCTTACAATACTTTGGGAATCGGACGTCTTATTTATCAGCTTCCAGTCCCACTTTGTAAGATGTTTATCCGCGAGATATTTGAGGGGAAATCACCGGACGACTTCGATGAGGAGACATTGACAACGATTAATAAATTTTTTGAGAACAGCTTAAATGTTTCAGAAACCTCCAGACAGTTATATATTCACAGAAACACCTTAGTGTACCGATTGGATAAGATTCAGAAAAGCACAGGACTGGACCTTCGTGTGTTTGAAGATGCAATTACATTCAAAATTGCATTGATGGTAGTGAAATATATGAAATATATGGAGACAGTGGAGTATTAATAATTTAGGAGGAGCGTATGATAGAATTAAAAGAAGTTACAAAGGAGTACGCAAAGGGGATTGCCGCGCTCAATGGAGTGAGCCTTAAGATTGAACAAGGAGAGTTCGTATTCATTGTAGGAGATAGTGGTTCAGGCAAATCAACTTTGATTCGTCTGCTTTTGAAGGAATTAGAACCAACATCAGGAAAAATTGTAGTGATGGGAAAAGATTTGGGCAAATTGAAACACAAAGCAGTCCCATATTATCGCAGAAAGATGGGAGTTGTATTCCAGGATTTCCGTTTATTACAAGATAGAAATGTATATGAAAATATTGCTTTTGCACTTCGTGTTACGGAAACACCAACACGTGTGCTCAAGAAAAAAGTACCAGCCGCACTTTCTTTGGTAGGTCTGGCTCAAAAATATAAATCAAATCCAAAAGAATTATCCGGTGGTGAGCAACAAAGAGTTGCGATTGCAAGAGCAATTGTCAATGAACCATCCATTCTTTTGTGTGATGAGCCGACAGGAAACCTTGACCCGGTAAACTCATGGGAAATCATGAAGCTTTTGGAAGAGGCAAACCAGAGAGGCACAACAGTTGTCGTTGTTACACACAACCATGAAATTGTTGAGGCAATGAAAAAACGTGTAATCACAATGCAGAAGGGGAACATTGTGAGTGATACGAAAAAGGCGGTGCGTAAATAATGAGAATCAGTACAGTTAGATATACAGTAAAACAGGGACTTCGAAATATTTCCAGAAATAAGATGTTCTCGATTGCATCCATTGCAACGATGGCAGCATGTATTTTCTTGTTTGGTGTATTTTACTCAATTATTACCAATTTTCAATATCTTGTAGAAAAGGCAGAAGAAAGTGTTGCGATTGTTGTTTTCTTAGATGAGGATGTTACGAAAAAACAAAAAGAAAATATTGAGAAAAAACTCAGTAAAAGAGAAGAAGTATTAGAAGTGAAATATGTTTCAGCAGATGAAGCATGGGAAGAATTCAGAAAAGACTATTTGGGTGAAAATAGCGATTTGGCTGATGGCTGGACAGAAAACCCATTGGAGCATTCTGATAACTTTGAAGTTTATATGAAGGATGTAGAAAAACAGGCCGATTTGGTTAAGTATGCAGAAGGTCTTGACGGCGTACGTAAGGTAAACAAATCCGAGCTTGTTGCAGATGCACTGACGAGTGTTAATATGTTAATCGCTTATGTATCCGGAGCAATTATTTTGATTTTGCTTGCAGTAGCTATCTTCTTGATTAACAACACCGTTAATATGGGTATTACTATCCGTAAGGAAGAAATTGCAATTATGAAATACATTGGTGCAAAGGATTCCTTTGTAAGAGCACCATTTGTATTGGAGGGTGTGATTATCGGGGTGGTTGGTGCAGCTATTCCGTTGACATTGCTTTACTTTGCATATGAGAAAGCAATTAATTACATTCTGACGAAATTCACAATATTCAGTACCATACTAAATGTGGATTTCTTACCTGCGTCAGAGGTTTACAAAACATTGCTTCCGGTAGGATTATTACTTGGGGTAGGAATCGGTTTTGTAGGAAGTTTCTTTACGATTAAGAAACATTTGAAAGCATAGGAGTTATATTAATGGAGCAGTTCGAGCAAATAGAGCATATACAACAAAAACAAAAGAATAACTTCTGGAAAGGGGCGCTTTGCGGCGCCCTTGCTATGTTAGCAGTAAGTTTAATTGTGGGTGGCACACTTGTTATTTTCTCTCTGATGAAAAGAAGTACAGCAAACGGGGAAGATGGGATTGTATCTGGCCGCACACTGTGGAAGCTTGAGCAAATACAGGACCTGATTGATAAATACTATCTGTATTCGGCTGAAGTAGATACGGAAGTTTTGCAGGATTATCTGATAAAAGGATATGTAGCAGGTCTGCAGGAGCCATATTCTGTGTATTATGATGCGGCAGAGACGACAGCACTCTTCGAGTCCACCTCCGGAACATTTGGAGGAATCGGTGTTGCCATTATGCAGGATACCACCAGTGGTCTGGTTACATTTACAAAAATCTATAAGAATTGTCCGGGAGAAAAAGCCGGATTTAAAGAAGGCGATGTTGTCTATAAGGTAAATGGTGAGGACGTTACCGGTCAGGATTTGGATACCATTGTTTCTCAGATTCGCGGAGAATTGGGAACAGATGTTGAGATTACTGTTATTCGTGACGGGGAAGAGTATACGGGCACTGCAACCAGAGCCCTAATTGAAAACGATACTGTTGAATATGAGATGAAGGACGACAAACTGGGGTATATTCAGGTTACCGCCTTTGAGGATGTGACATTAAAACAATTTGAAGAAGCGTTGGATGATTTGAATAAGCAAGGTATGAAAGGTCTGGTCATTGACCTTCGCAGCAACCCAGGTGGAAATCTGGCCACTGTAGTGGATATGGTAGACTTGATATTATCCAAAGGGACCATTGTATCTATTAAAGATAAGAATGGCAAAGGAAATGTTTATACAGCGAAGAAGAATGATAAACTGAACGTACCATTAGTAGTTCTGATTAACGGCTATAGTGCAAGTGCATCGGAAATTTTTGCTGGTGCAGTAAAGGACCACAAACTTGGAACCTTGGTTGGAACAACCACATACGGTAAAGGAATCGTGCAGAACATTTATTCTTTAAATGACGGCACCTCCTTAAAGATTACCAGCTCCGAATATTTCACTCCAAACGGAACGAATATTCACGGAGTAGGTGTAGCACCGGATGTGGAAATCGAGTATGAATATGACGAAAATCATCCGGAAAAGGATAATCAGTTAGATAAAGCCATAGAAGTATTAAAAAAGTCAAATAATTAAGGTAAAAGACCTGCCGTGTGTGCAAGATAAATCTTGTGCGCGGCAGGTTTTAATGTTGTACGAAAAAACTTTGTAAAATTTATAATTGTGGTGTATAATAACTTAAATATATATTTTCATATTGATATTAAAAAGAAAGGACTTTTCCACAATGAAAACTCTAATTCAAAATGGTTGTGTTTTGGACCCGGAGAGCAAGCGCGAAGGGAAACTGGATGTACTAATTGAAGATGACAGAATTATCAAAGTGGCAGAGCAGATTACAGACCATGCAGACAAAGTGTTGGATGCGAGCGGATGTTATGTAATGCCGGGCTTTATCGACCTTCATGTGCATTTGCGTGATCCGGGGTTAGAATATAAGGAGACACTGGAAACCGGTGGAAAGGCGGCTGCAAGAGGCGGTGTTACTACTATCTGTGCCATGCCTAACACAAAACCGGTTATAGATAATGGTGAGAAGGTTGCAGACGTTCATAATAGAGCCAAAACCGATTCACCGGTAAATGTGATTCAAATCGGTGCGATTACCGTAGGCCAGCTAGGTCAGGAACTCGCCGATATTGAGGGAATGGCAAAAGCAGGCTGTCATGCAATCAGTGAGGATGGCAAGTCTGTTATGAATGCATCTCTTTACAGACAAGCCATGAAGCTTGCAAAAGAGAATGAAATATCAATCTTTGCGCATTGTGAGGATATTACAATGGTAGAGGGCGGAGTAATGCACGCCGATGAAAAGGCACAAGCACTTGGTCTCAAAGGAATTACAAACGCAGTAGAAGATGTGATTGTAGCGAGAGATATTTTACTTGCAAAAGAGACAGGCGTGAGACTTCATTTGTGTCACTGCTCTACAGAAGACAGTGTGAAATTAGTAGATGCGGCAAAGAAGGAGGGGCTCCCTGTAACAGCAGAAGTTTGTCCACACCATTTTGCCATGACCACAGATGATATCACAGAGGATGATGGGAACTTTAAGATGAACCCACCACTTCGCGGGAAACGTGATGTAGAAGCCCTAAAAGCAGGCTTGAAGGCTGACATTATGGATGTGATTGCAACTGACCACGCACCACACGCAGCAGAGGAAAAGAACTGTTCCATGACAAAGGCGGCATTTGGGATTGTAGGATTAGAAACAATGGCTTCCCTTACCTATACAGAGTTGGTGGAACCAGGAATATTGACACCAATGCAGATGGCAGAAAAGACAAGCTATAATCCGGCAAGGATTTTAGGCTTGGGTGAAAAGGGTGCCATTGCAGAAGGTAAGATTGCAGATATTGTTGTGTTTGACCCAACAGTAGAATACGTAATCGATAAGAATACATTTTACTCAAAAGGCAAGAACACACCGTTCCATGGACGGAAAGTAAAAGGTGATATTCGTTACACATTGGTGGATGGTAACGTGGTATACGAAGGATAATGATATTTGGAGGATAAGAGAAATGATTAACAAATTAGTAGCTAATATTAAGAAAACAAACGCACCTATCGTAGTAGGTTTAGACCCAATGCTTAACTACATTCCAGAGCATGTGCAGAAAAAAGCATTTGCTGAATTTGGTGAAACATTAGAAGGTGCAGCAGAAGCAATCTGGCAATTTAACAAAGAAATCGTTGATAAAACATACGATTTAATTCCGGCTGTAAAACCACAAATCGCAATGTATGAGCAATTCGGTATTCCAGGTCTTGTGGCTTTTAAGAAAACAGTAGATTACTGTAAAGAAAAAGGCCTAGTAGTAATCGGTGATATCAAACGTGGCGATATCGGTTCTACATCAGCAGCTTATGTAGTTGGACATGTTGGTCGTGTTCAAGTAGGAAGCAAGACATACGTACCATTTGACGAAGATTTCGTAACAGTTAACCCATACCTTGGTTCTGATGGTGTTGACCCATTCATTAAAGTTTGTAAAGAAGAAAATAAAGGTATCTTCGTATTGGTTAAGACTTCTAATCCATCAAGTGGTGAATTCCAAGACAGACTGGTTGATGGCAAACCATTATATGAAATTGTAGGTGAAAAGGTGGCTGAGTGGGGTGCTTCTCATATGGGAGATGATTATAGCTATGTGGGAGCAGTAGTTGGAGCAACTTATCCGGAAATGGGTAAAGTCCTTCGTAAAGTAATGCCAAAATCATACATCTTAGTTCCGGGCTATGGTGCACAAGGTGGTAAAGGAAAAGACTTAGTACACTTCTTCAACGAAGACGGACTTGGTGCAATTGTAAACTCTTCACGTGGAATTATCGCAGCTTACAAGCAAGAAGCTTATGCGAAATTCGGTGCAGAAAACTTTGGAGAAGCATCAAGAGCAGCTGTAAAAGACATGGTATTAGACATCTCTACAGCGTTAAATAATCGATAGGAGATAATTTACATGGCAGACAGAAAAAAAGAAACTGCACTTGTGGTTTCTCAAGAACAACTTGCAGATAATATTTTTAGCATGTGGATTCAGACAGAAGCGGCTGCAACTGCAAAGCCGGGACAATTTATTTCCATGTATACAAATGATGGAACCAAATTGCTTCCAAGACCAATTAGTATCTGCGAGATAGATAAAGTAAATGGAAGATTGCGCGTGGTCTACCGCGTGACAGGTGAGAAGACCGGTACAAAGGAATTTTCACAAATGAAAGCCGGCGATATCATTCCGGTTGTCGGTCCGCTTGGAAATGGTTTTCCATTGGAAAAGGCAGAAGGAAAGAAAGCATTTCTAATGGGCGGCGGAATCGGTGTGCCTCCAATCTTAGAGCTTGCAAAGCAATTGAATTGCGAGAAGCAGATTGTCGTGGGATACCGTGATGAGCATACTTTTTTAAAAGAGCAGTTTGAAGCGAATGGCAAACTGTACATCTCTACAGAGGATGGCAGCGTGGGAACCAAAGGAAATGTTATGCACGTAATTGCGGAAAACAATCTGTCAGCAGATATTATTTACGCATGCGGTCCTACACCAATGCTTCGTGCAATTAAAAATTATGCAGAGGAAAATGGAATTGAATGCTACATTTCCTTAGAGGAAAGAATGGCTTGCGGAATTGGTGCATGTCTGGCATGTACTTGCAAGAGCAAAGAAAAAGACCACCATACAAACGTAAATAACAAACGTATCTGTAAAGATGGTCCGGTATTCTTATCTACGGAGGTGGAAATCTAATGGATATGCGTGTAAATATAGCTGGTGTAGAATGGAAGAATCCGGTTACAGTTGCATCAGGAACCTTTGGTTCAGGAGTAGAATTTGCTGATTTTGTAGATTTGAATAAATTGGGTGCAGTTACAACAAAGGGTGTTGCCAACGTTCCTTGGTCGGGAAATCCGACACCAAGGGTGGCAGAAACCTACGGCGGAATGATGAATGCTATCGGCCTTCAAAATCCGGGAATTGATTTGTTTTGTGAAAGAGACATACCATTCTTAAAACAATACGATACAAAGATTATTGTAAATGTTTGTGGTCATGCACCGGAAGAATACTTTGCAGTTGTGGAAAGACTTGCAAATGAACCGATTGATATGATGGAAATCAATATCTCCTGTCCAAACGTAAATGCAGGATTCTTAGCATTTGGACAAGATCCAAAGCAGGTGGAAAAATTAACTGCCCAGATTAAGAAGCTTGCAAAACAACCGGTGATTATGAAGCTGACACCGAATGTAACCGATATTACGGAGATTGCAAAGGCAGCAGAAGCAGGAGGAGCGGATGCAGTTTCTTTAATTAATACTTTGACTGGTATGAAAATTGATATCAATCGTAAAACATTTGCAATTGCAAATAAGACAGCCGGTGTGTCAGGTCCTGCAATTCATCCAATTGCAGTTCGTATGGTATATCAAGTTGCAAATGCAGTTCAGATACCAATCATTGGTATGGGCGGAATTGCAAGTGCTGAGGATGCAATCGAACTGATTCTTGCTGGCGCAAGTGCGGTAGCTGTAGGCACAGCAAACTTCCACAATCCAGGAATTACGATGGAAATCGTGGATGGAATTGAAGAATATATGAAGAAGAACGGGTTCAACTCAGTAAAAGAGATGGTTGGATTGGTGAAATAAGAATTTTATGTATGCTCGGACTTACTTGTCCGAGCATTTTTAAAACATTTTATCTCGACTTTCGCCAAGACTATTTACGAAATTTTCCATGTCTGCACGGGTGTGCATCTGGCGGCTCTTTTCTACTGTTGCAGTTTTTTCGGAGTCACTCATATTTGCAAAAACTTCCATAGATTTTGCATTTGCTGCTAGAGACAACCCAAAACCGATTGGCATTTCGCCACCTTCACCAATATTCCATTTTTCATCCATGTATATCACCTTCCTGTTTTTAAATTATAATCTTAGTGTAATAGAAACGAGTGATTTTATTCGAGGTTACCTCTGAGATTTTCCAAACAATAAACTCAATCACATGTTTTTAAAATATGCATACGATATATGGAACTCATTTTCTGAGGTGTTTTATGTTTTTTAAGAATCAAACAAAACCGTATGCTGTCGCAGAAGTTGCAGGTAATGCCAATTATCCAGATGTTAAGGGAACGGTTTCATTTTACGATGTATATGGTGGTACTTTTGTAGTGGCAGATATTAGAAATCTACCGGATAGCGAAAGTTTTCATGGTTTTCATATTCATGATGGAAATAGTTGCATGCCGATGCAGGAGGGTGGACATTATAACCCAACAAATCAACCACATCCGATGCATGCAGGAGATATGCCGTCGCTACTTGCAGGTGGTGGTATGGCATTTAGTGCATTTTACACCAATCGCTTTTATCCGGAGGATATAGTAGGAAAAGTTGTTGTTATCCATGCAAACCCAGATGATTTCAAGTCGCAGCCGTCAGGAAATCCTGGCGCGATGATTGCGTGTGGGGAAATCATAGTGAAAAAAATGAAGTAAAAACGTCTTGACTAAATTTCATTGCATGATATAATTTGAGTAAAAGTAGGTAAAAATATTATAATTACCTACATTCGCTCAAAGGAAGGTGAGTTGCAAAATGTTATTATCATATCAGGAATGTTTGGAAAAATATGGGACAGATTATAAGATTAAAAAATGTGTGCAAGAAGGTGAATTGTATGTCAAGGAAAAAGGCATTTATTCGGATAAGAGATATGTACCTGAGTTGGAGATCATTTGTAAGAAATATCCTAATGCCATTATCACTCTTAACAGTGCATTTTATTATTATGGATTAACAGATACCATTCCGGATTTTTATCATGTTGCCACACCCAAAAGCACAAGGAAAATTAACGACCCAAGAGTGAAGCAGTTCTATGAAAACAGTGAGGCCTTCGATATGGGAAAAACTACAATGAAGTACGATGGTGTGGATATTGTGATTTATGATAGAGAACGTCTTCTTGTGGAACTGATAAGAAATAAAAGAAAATTTTCTTTTGACTTATACAAAGAATTAATTGCAAATTATAGAAAGATTGTTCATGAGCTGGATATGGCTTTAGTTACAGAATATACTTATGAATTACCAAAATCAAAAACAGTTATGGAGACACTCAGACTGGAGGTTTTGTAAATGATTAATATACAGAAGATGATTGAAGAGGCGAACAAAAATGGCTATCCTTTGGCGGATGAAGCCATAGATGCTTTTATTGGTAAACTGAATTGCTTGGAAGGAATTAAGATTAGTAGATTAGGTAAGATTGAGGAATTGAAACAGCCGGATTATAGTGGAAAGCAGGTATTCATCTTGATTGAAGATTTAGATGGAAATCAGGTTAGAAGCAAAATTGATTTAGGTGTGCATAATCGATTTGAATTGGAGAGGAAGAGTATTGCTTTGATATTGCGTATGATGATGAAGGTGCCAGCTTGCTGATTAATTCGGATGAGCAGATGTTGGCGGAAAAATTACGTTCACTTCTTAAATTTGGTCCATTTTCTACAAGATATAAGGACGTATATGATATGTATTATTTAAAAGATGCAGTCAACAGAGAGAAGTTGATGATAGCATTGGATACATATATCTTTAGTGATGCTACGATGAAGGAAAACACCGGAAGCGATATAGGAAAAAGATTAAAAATTACTTTTAGTGATAGGGGTTACATTAGAAGACTTGATACATCGGATAAGAGATGGATTGATGAAGATATCGGAGTGATTACGAAAGGGATTCTGGAGTTCGTGAGTAAAATTTAATAGCTTGGAGTAGATAAGGTTGTTTAACAAATCTATATTGCGACTTCAACACAGGCTGTTTGTAGTAAAGAGACGCCATAATTGTTGATTTGTAGTGTCTGTATATTGTAAATCATGAAAGAATAAGGGTATACAGATGAAAAACAAAATGATTAGAAAATGGCTATTGGGATTGGTTGCAATGTTTCTTATTGTCTTGACAATGGGGTGTGTCGAAGATGTGGAAAATGAATCAACAAATCAAAATATTATTGAAACAGAGAACCAAGCACCAATTGTTACAGCAAGAAATCAAACCATAGGTTATGGGAAAAAACTGACTTATTTAGAATTTGTAACTGTAGAAGATAAAGATTCGGAGCAGGTGCAATTAGTTGTTTCGTCATCGGGATTGCGAGGGATTACATTTGATGATGAGGCTCAGACAGTCTCTTTTGAACAAATCGGAGATTTTCAAATTGAATTTACGGCAACGGATGAGGATGGTAATAAAACAAAAGAAAAGGTGTCGGTTGTAGTTGAAGATCAAGTGGCACCAACGCTGACCCTATCGTCAATGACGTTTTCTTTAACAGAAGGTGATAGTGCACCAAATTATGCAAGTGTTGCGAAGGCAATTGATGATGTGGATGGTGATGTTACAGGTTCTATCAAAGTTGACAGTTCAAACGTAAATCGTAATTCGGCAGGAACATATGAGGTTACCTATACAGTAACAGACAGCAGTGGCAATGCGTCAACCGAGAAGGCAACTGTAACTGTAATTGCCAAACCGGTAACTCAAAGTTCATCTTCTGGTAATTCAACAATATATGTGCTGATTACAAGGACTGGTGAATGTTATCATACACATAAGTGTGGCAATGGAACTTTTTTTGAAGTGACGTTAGAGGAGGCATTACAACGAGGTTTGCGAAAATGTAAAAAGTGTTATTAATTAAATAAAGACACCAAACGGCGCGAGAGTAATCTCACGCCGTTTATATTTCAGTATTAATACATCTAAAAGATAGTCTGGACCAAAAGATAAACTACTGCAATTACTACAAGACTTACGCTTACTGCAAGAAATAAATTTGACCAGAAAGAAGATTCGTTTTCATTGCTTGTATTTTTTTTAGAGTATTTCTGCAAGAGTGCAAGTGGGTCGGTTTGTTTCAGGATTCGATTACGAAAATCCTTAATCCAATTCACATCATCTCTTGTGCAAAGTTCTTCGTCAAATGAGCCTTCTGTATGTGCCAAATGATTTCTAATATGGCGAAGTCGTATTAAGTCACTTAAATCTGATTTCCAATTCGAAATTTCGCGAGCATCATTCCAATTCACATTTTTCATATCATTAATATAGCTGGTGACACCCGGTTGGCCGTCATATAGCTCGCTGCATAATTTATCAAGTTGTTTATATTCTTCCAAAAAGATGAAATTCAAGTTGTTCATGTTATTTTTCCTGCTGTTTGCACCAGATTCCCATTACCCATCTTACCGGTAACAGTTACACACTTTCAAATTCTTCTACAATCTCTTTTGAAGGTGGAGCAGTTAATAAGCTTACCACTACGATAGTGATGCTTGAAAGTATGAATGCAGGAAGCAATTCATAGATTCCCCATATACCGCCAAGTGGCGCAATCAGGTAGTGCCATACGAATACCATTACACCACCAACAATCATTCCGGCCAAAGCACCGTTACGGTTCGTGCGTTTCCAGAATAATGAGAACAACATCAATGGTCCAAAGCAGGCACCGAATCCGGCCCACGCAAAGGATACAATGTTAAATACAGAACTGTTTGGATTCCATGCAATGATAACACCAATTACAGAAATCAAAACAACGGTCAATCTTGCAGTAAACATAGAAGCTTTCTGTGAAAGTTTCATACGGAAACAGTCTACCAAAAGATTCTGCGAAACGCTGGAAGAAGCAGCGAGAAGCTGGGAATCTGAGGTTGACATCGTGCAGGCAAGGATACCGGCAAGAATAAGGCCTGCCATGATGATTGCCAATACACCATGTTCACTTAACAGCATAGCAACCTTGATAATTAATGTTTCGGCTTCAGAAGAACCTTCCAGTACATCAATAGCTCCAGCTTTTGACATAGAGTAACCGATAATACCGATAAAGATTGCAACAGCCATGGAAATCACAACCCATACAGTAGCAATTCTTCTGGAAAGTTTTAATTTGTTTTCGTCTTGAATACCCATAAAGCGCAATAAAATATGTGGCATACCGAAGTATCCAAGTCCCCATGCCATTGTTGATGCAATGGTTAATGCACTGTATGGAGTGGAGGAACCGGCAACAGGGTCATGAGAAGCAAGGAGGCTTAAATAACCTTCTAAGCCTTTTGCATTTGAAAGAACCACATCCATTCCTCCGGCAACATTCACACCAAATACAACTACAATTACGAGTGCAATTGTCATAACAATACTCTGAATCAGGTCAGTCGTACTTGCTGCAAGGAACCCCCCAAGGGCAGTGTAAGCTACGATAATGATTGCACTGACAATCATGGCCGGTGCATACGGAATGCCGAACAGGGTGGAAAATAATTTTCCACATGCTGCAAATCCGGAAGCAGTATATGGCACAAAGAATACCACAATAAAAATAGCAGCGATTGCTAGAATTAGGCGGCTGTTGTCACGATAACGGTTCGAGAAAAACTCTGGAAGCGTTATGGAATTATTTTTTGCAGTATAGCGACGAAGTCTTTTTGCCACAATCAGCCAGTTGACATAGGTTCCGATTGCAAGACCAATTGCGGTCCAACCTGCATCAGCAACACCTGTAAGATATGCAACTCCCGGAAGTCCCATTAAGAGCCAACTGCTCATGTCAGAGGCTTCCGCACTCATGGCAGTTACAATAGGACCAAGCTTACGTCCCCCAAGATAAAAATCGCTAACGTCTTTGTTCTTGGCTGAAAAATAAACACCGATTAAGACCATTGCGATAAGATAAATAACAATAACTGTTAAAAGTCCAATGATTGTATTTGTCATTTTAGTCTCTCCTTTTATAAAATTTAATAATTTAATTCGCTAAAGTATAACATAAATTAGAGTAATGTGCAATTGAAATGAGCATTTTTTTGTGATACTATAAGAAAAGGAAAAAACTTGAAACTCAAGGAGGAAATAGAGATGGAACAATATAAGAAAGAGTTTATCGACTTTATGGTAGATAGTAAGGTGTTAAAATTTGGAGATTTCACATTAAAGAGTGGTAGAAAGTCTCCGTTTTTCATGAATGCAGGCGGATATGTGACAGGCTCACAGCTTATGAAATTAGGAGAATATTATGCAAAAGCAATTCATAACACATATGGGGATGATTTCGATGTGTTGTTTGGACCTGCTTACAAAGGGATTCCGATAGCCGTTGTTACAGCCATTGCATACAGCAACTTGTTTGGTAAAGAGGTTCGTTATTGCTCAGACCGTAAGGAAGAAAAGGATCATGGTGCAGACAAGGGAAGCTTCCTAGGAAGTAAATTGCAGGATGGTGACAGAGTAATTATGATTGAGGATGTAACCACGTCTGGTAAATCAATGGAAGAGACAGTGCCAAAGGTAAAGGGTGCAGCAGATGTAGAAATCGTTGGACTTATGGTTTCCTTGAATCGTATGGAAGTTGGAAAAGGCGGAGAAAAGGGTGCCTTGGATGAAGTGAAAGATTTGTACGGCTTCCCCACTGCAGCAATCGTATCAATGGCAGAAGTTGTAGAACACTTATACAACAAAGAGTACAATGGTGAAATTATTATTGATGATACATTGAAAGCAGCAATTGACGCATACTATGAGCAGTATGGAGTGAAATAGTAGGAGAATAACGTAAGTGAAAAAGAAAATAATATTTGGACTGTATATTTTCTTTTTATTGTATTTTTTGATTTTTTCAGAGATTTATGGAAGAAGCGGAGTTATGCAAGATTACCATTATAATATAATTCCGTTTCAAGAAATAGAGCGTTTCTGGAGATACCGTGAACAATTGGGTTTAATGTCATATATCAATTTGTTTGGAAATGTATTGATCTTTATGCCATTCGGTTTTATGGAGCCGTTGGCAAGTAATAAAAGAAGTTTTTGGGCAACGCTTATTGATGGATGCCTGGTGAGTCTGGCGGTTGAAATCTTCCAATTCATAACGAAGGTTGGTCGCTTTGATGTAGACGATTTAATGTTAAATACGATTGGTGTAGCATTGGGATATATGTGTTTTCTCGTATGGAATGCGATAAGGAGAAAGTATGGCACGAAGGGATAAAGATAGGAATAGAAAAAGGCGCAAATACGGACAGGCACAATTGAAACATGCCAAAAGAGGAATATGGTCATGTGTTTTGAGTGCTACTGTGCTGCTTATTGTGGCGGCACTGTTTATTAAAGCTTATGTCAGCCAAGGAACAGCGGCACCGATTATTGGCGGCTTTGGTTTCGTTGCATTTGTGCTTTCAAGTTGTGGCTTGTATATGGGACTTAGAGGATTTAAGGAACGTGAAAAGGACTATTTAACATGCAAAATAGGCACCTCGTGTAGTGCATTCTTTATCTTAGTATTTATCATAATTTTTTGTAGAGGTTTATTTTAATGAATGAAAGATATGAACTTGCAATAGAACGTATTCGTGCTATTGTAAATGAAGATACGGTAAATGAAAAATACCGTAATTATTTTCAAAGTGTAGCAAATTTTATTTTGGAAATTCATGCGATTAAAAATCGTTTGGAGACAAAACCAAATGATAGCTGTACTTTGGAAGAACTGAAAAATGAAAATGTAAGCATTTATAGAGATGTTCTCAGTGAAAACTATGAAATGAGTTTTGCAAATCCGTCTTATGCGACTGCCAAGATGGGCGTGGAGATTGGACAAATCTTGAGCTTTTTGTATGCTGAGATTCGAAGTGAAATTCCATATGTGTATGAGAAACGTCTAGAATATCTCACCATTTGCAATGAATTGTTTATTGAAGTTTATAACTGCTTTGAAGGTGTGGAAGAGCCGGATATAGAAGAATTAAAAAGTATCATTTATTGGTATGCAAGCGATTACTGTGATGTATTCTTAACTGACCGTATTGAAGAACAGGTGAGTCCGGATTGTACATTTGCAACGGATATTGTAATGAACAGCAATCTCAGTGACTTAAGTTACTTGTATTATTATGGCGAATTTGTTTCCAGAAATGAAATCGAAACAGCAAGACACTTAAACTCCCTTCCACAGGAAGTGATTGACCGCATGGCAGAGGTTTATACGGAAGGCTACCGTAAGGGGTTTGAAGTAGCGGGCATTGATTTGTCAAAAAAAACAGTTGTTAACGTGCGTTACCAACTGGGCTTCGAGCGCGTGATTCGAAAAGCAATTGAGAATTTTGCCCAAATGGGACTTCGCCCAAGTATTTACCGCGCGGCTGTCAATGTGGTAACAAAAAGGCAGCAACATAAGATTGGTTATTGTGGTGGCAATCCGAACAAGCAGTATGATTATGACCATCGTGATGACCAGGCATTATTCTTAGATAAGAAATTTGTGGAGCGCAAATTGGACGTCATGAAAAATGCTTACGAACAGTACAAGGAATGGGCGGCAGGCTTTGCCGGTCCGGCTGTTATGGAAGTGTTTGGAGAGGAGCCATTTTCACCGGTTCAGAAACCAGAAGCAATTAACCTAAGTGAAAAGCAACAGCAGTTATCTGTTTTGTATGATAGCAAGTCAGGGCAACTGACCAATCAGTATATTAAGGGTGACGAACGTAGCTTTACTATTATCGCATATCCGGTTCCGGAGATTGGTGATAAATACACCGAGATTTTTGATGAGATTATTCGAATCAATACCTTGGACGCAAACCTATATGAGAAGGTGCAACAGACCATCATTGATGCACTTGACCAAGGGGAATATGTGCACGTGCTCGGTAAGAATGGGAATGAAACAGATTTAAAAATCCAGTTATATAGATTAGAGAATCCAGATAAAGAGACGACCTTTGAGAACTGCGTGGCAGATGTCAATATCCCGGTTGGAGAGGTATTTACCTCGCCGGTTTTGGAAGGCACAGATGGGATACTCAATGTAAGCAAAGTGTATCTGAATGAATTACAGTATCGTGATTTGAAGATGACCTTTAAAGATGGAAGACTAACGGATTATAGCTGCAGCAATTTTGAGGATGCAGAAGAAGGTAAGAAGTTTATTAAGGGAAATGTACTTCATAATCATGACACCTTGCCAATGGGAGAATTTGCAATCGGAACAAACACTACAGCTTATGTAGTTGCAAGAAAATATCAGATTGAGGACAAGTTCCCAATCTTGATTGCAGAGAAGACGGGACCGCATTTTGCAATCGGTGACACCTGCTATAGTTGGAGTGAAGAAAATCGTGTGTACAACCCAAATGGGAAAGAGATTGTTGCAAAAGACAACTCCGTATCAATTTTGCGAAAAGAAGATGTTTCCAAGGCATATTTCAATTGCCACACGGATATTACCATTCCATATGATGAGTTGGGAGAAATCAGTGTTGTTAAGACAGATGGAACGAGAATATCAATTCTGTTAGATGGAAGATTTGTCTTGCCAGGAACTGAAGTATTAAATGAAGCATTAAAAGAGATGGTTGACATTCCGTCAACCCGTTAGTAAAATGACTTATATGTTATAAAACAAAAGGAGAAAAAAAGATGCCAAAAGTAGGAATCGTAATGGGAAGTGACTCTGACCTTAAGGTTATGAGCAAAGCAGCAGACATGCTGGAGAAATTTGGTATCGAGTATGAAATGACAATTATTTCAGCTCACCGTATGCCAGATGTATTTTTCAATTATGCGAAATCAGCAGAAGAAAAAGACTACAAAGTAATTATCGCAGGAGCAGGAATGGCAGCACACCTTCCGGGTATGTGCGCAGCATTGTTCCCAATGCCGGTTATCGGAGTTCCGATATCAGGAAAGAATTTAGATGGTATGGATGCAGTTTATTCCATTTTGCAGATGCCGCCTGGAATCCCAGTTGCAACAGTTGCAATTGATGGTGGAGCAAATGCGGGTATCTTGGCAGCAAAGATTCTAGCCACATCGAATCCGGATATTTTGGATAAGTTGAAAGCTTATTCAGTAGAAATGAAAGAAACAGTTCAAGGAAAAGCAGACAAATTAGCAGAACTTGGGTACAAGGAATATATAAAACAAATGTAAGAGACATGGAGGATAAAAAAATGGATTATAAGAACGCGGGCGTAGATATTGAAGCTGGTTACAAATCAGTAGAACTTATGAAAAAACATGTTCAGGCAACAATGAGACCAGAAGTACTCACAAATATCGGTGGTTTTTCAGGGGCTTTCTCTATGGAGAAATTTAAAGATATGGAAAAACCAACACTTGTTTCCGGAACAGACGGTGTAGGAACAAAATTAAAATTAGCATTTATCATGGACAAACATGACACAATCGGTATCGACTGTGTGGCTATGTGTGTAAATGACATTGCATGTGCAGGGGGAGAACCTTTATTCTTCTTAGACTATATTGCATGTGGTAAGAATGAACCGGAAAAAATCGCAACAATCGTTAGTGGTGTTGCAGAAGGATGTATCCAATCAGGTGCAGCCTTAATCGGTGGTGAAACAGCAGAGATGCCAGGTTTCTACCCTGTTGACGAATACGACCTTGCAGGTTTTGCAGTTGGTGTTGTAGATGAAAAAGATTTAATTACAGGAAAAGATTTGAAAGCAGGAGATGTTCTTATTGGTATGGCATCTTCAGGTGTACATAGCAATGGTTTCTCTTTGGTTCGTAAAGTATTTTCAATGACAGAAGAATCTTTAAAGAGAGAATACGATCAACTTGGATGCACATTAGGAGAAGCATTACTTGCTCCAACTAAAATTTATGTAAAGGCATTACGTACAATTAAAGAAGCAGGCGTTACAATTAAAGCATGTAGCCATATCACAGGTGGTGGATTCTATGAAAACATTCCACGTATGTTAAAGGAAGATACACATGCTGTTGTGAAGAAAGATAGTTATCCAATTCCACCAATCTTCAAAATGTTAGCAGTAGATGGGGACATCGAAGAACAAATGATGTACAACACATTTAACATGGGACTTGGTATGGTACTTGCAGTTGATGAAAAGGATGTAGAAAAGACACTTGCTGCTATTAAAGAAGCAGGAGAAGACGGATACGTTGTAGGTCACATCGAAGCAGGTGACAAAGGAGTAACTTTATGCTAAGAGTTGTTGTATTGGTTTCCGGAGGGGGAACAAATTTACAAGCAATTATAGATGCAGTTGATAACGGCGCTATCACAAATACGGAGATTGTAGGTGTTATCAGTAATAATAAAAATGCGTATGCATTGGAACGAGCAAAGGCCAAGGGTATCCCTGGCCAATGCATTTCTCCAAAGGACTATGAAACAAGGGCGGAATTTAACGATGCATTGTTGCGTGCAGTAGATGAATTGAACGCAGACTTGCTCGTGCTTGCAGGTTTCCTTGTAGTAATTCCGGAGAAAATTACCTCTGCGTATCGAAACCGCATCATTAACATTCATCCGTCGCTCATCCCGGCATTTTGCGGAACCGGCTTTTATGGTTTAAAGGTGCATGAAGCAGCTTTGGAAAAGGGTGTGAAAGTGGTAGGTGCAACCGTTCATTTTGTGGATGAAGGAACCGATACAGGAGCCATTATTTTACAAAAAGCTGTTGCTGTAGAAAAAGGGGATACCCCTGAGATTTTACAACGCAGAGTCATGGAACAGGCAGAGTGGAAGATTTTGCCACAGGCAATTGACTTAATTGCAAATGATAAACTGGAAATGATTGACGGAAAAGTGTGGATAAAATAGGAGAATTCAGATGAAAGTATTAATCGTAGGAAGCGGCGGAAGAGAACATGCAATCGCATGGAAAGTAGCCCAAAGCGAAAAAGTAGATAAAATTTACTGTGCGCCGGGAAATGCAGGTTGTGCAGAATATGCAGAATGTGTAGCAATCGGTGCAATGGAATTTGACAAGTTAGTTGCATTTGCAAAGGAAAAAGAAATTGACCTTACGGTAATCGGAATGGATGATCCGTTAGTTGGTGGAGTTGTGGATGCGTTTGAAGAAGCAGGACTTCGCGTATTTGGACCACGCAAAAATGCTGCAATTTTGGAAGGCTCAAAAGCATTCTCGAAAGATTTAATGAAAAAATACAACATTCCAACTGCCAGCTATGAGAATTTTGACAATGCAGAAGAGGCACTTAGCTACTTAGAAACAGCAAAATTCCCAATCGTGTTAAAGGCTGACGGTCTTGCGCTTGGAAAAGGTGTTTTAATCTGTAATACATTAGAAGAAGCACAAGAAGGCGTACGTTCTATTATGTTAGATAAACAGTTTGGTACAGCCGGAAATCGTATGGTTATCGAAGAATTTATGACAGGACGTGAAGTTTCTGTATTATCCTTCGTAGATGGTAATACCATTAAAACGATGACATCTGCACAAGACCACAAACGTGCAAAAGACGGAGATGAAGGTCTTAACACAGGTGGTATGGGTACATTTTCACCAAGCCCATTCTACACAGAAGAAGTAGATGCGTTCTGTAAGAAATATATTTATCAGCCAACCGTTGATGCTATGAAGGCAGAAGGCAGAGAATTCAAAGGAATCATTTTCTTTGGATTGATGCTTACTCCGGATAGTCCACGTGTGCTGGAATACAATGCCCGTTTCGGTGACCCTGAAACACAGGTTGTGTTACCACGTATGAAGAGTGACATTGTAGAAGTGTTTGAGGCTTGTATCGATGGAACACTAGACCAGGTAGAATTGGAATTTGAAGATAATGCAGCAGTTTGCGTTGTACTTGCATCGGATGGATATCCATTGAGCTATGAAAAAGGATTCCCAATTGAAGGTCTTGAAGAATTCCAAAAACATGAGGGTTATTATTGCTTCCATGCAGGAACAAAGTTTGACGGAGATGTCATTGTAACAAATGGTGGTCGTGTACTTGGTGTAACCGCAAAGGGAAAAGACTTAAAAGAAGCAAGAGCAAATGCTTACGCTGCAACAGAGTGGGTAGATTTTGCAAACAAATATAAGAGAAATGATATCGGAAAAGCAATTGATGAAGCTTAGAAGAATTGGAAGGGTGTGATGAAAAATCGCACCCTTTTTGCTAGACAAATCTGTGCGATGTGTTATAATGCCATTATAACACGTAAGAAAAAGGTGAAAGATATGCTAATTAAAATTGATTTTAACAGCGATGAAGCAATCTATATGCAGCTTCGCAACCAGATTATTTTGGGAATTGCAACATCCAGAATACACGAAGGCGATTCTCTGCCATCGGTTCGACAACTGGCGGAGGAAATCGGAATTAACATGCATACCGTAAATAAAGCGTATGCAGTACTCCGTGAAGAGGGAATCATACATTTAGATAGAAGACGTGGGGCAGTGATTGCCATTGATATTAATCGATTGCAAGCGCTGGAAGATATGAAGCGTCAGCTTACTGTTGTCCTTGCAAAGGGAAGATGTAAAAATATTACGAAAGAAGACGTTTACGCATTGGTAGACGAGATTTTTGATGAGTATAATTAGGAGGTCGCAAGAATATGCATAAGGATTTTACAGCACAGGCCGAAAAAGTATTGATGACAGCCAAAAGTCTGGCTAGAAAATGGGGACACCCATATGTCGGAACAGAGCATTTACTTTTGGCACTGCGCAAAGAATTTACGGGTGTCGCAGGACAGGTACTTGCAATGCACCGTGTGGATGAAGAAAAGATTAGGAAGATTATAGAAGAATTAGGTGCGCCGGCTCAAGGGGAAAAACGAAAGAAAATGGAATACAGTCCAAGACTTGAATTCCTTTTGGATAACGCATTTCAGGAAGCAGTCAGACAAAATTCGGAGAAGATAGGAACAGAACATTTGTTGTTAGCTATGATAAAGGATGCTGACTGTGCGGCTACACGTAGTCTTGCTACCTTAAATGTTGATTTGGTGAAAGTTCATGATGATATCTTACATGTGGTAGGAATTAATCCGAAAGATTACGAAGATGGATTAGAAGGCGGACGCGTGCAAGGAGGCATGCTGGAGCAGTTCAGCACAGATTTGACCGCAAAAGCAGCAGAAGGGAAATTAGACCCTGTGGTTGGCCGCGAGGCAGAAATTGAGAGACTCATGCAGGTGCTTAGCAGAAGAACCAAGAATAACCCATGTATGATTGGGGAACCGGGTGTTGGTAAAACGGCTATTATTGAAGGACTTGCAAGTAGAATTGCGGAAGGTATTGTTCCGGAAGGAATGAGAGAAAAACGAATTTTGACATTGGATTTATCCGGCATGGTTGCGGGTACTAAATATCGTGGAGAGTTTGAAGACCGCATGAAGAAACTCCTACGCGAAGTGAAGAATGATAAAAATGTGATTCTCTTTTTGGACGAGATTCACACCATTATCGGTGCTGGTGGTGCAGAAGGAGCATTGGATGCGGCTAACATTTTGAAACCATCTATGGCGCGAGGCGAGATTCAGCTAATTGGTGCAACAACTATTAATGAATACCGCAAGCACATTGAAAAGGACGCTGCCTTGGAAAGAAGATTTCAGCCTATTATGGTAGAGGAGCCGGATACGGAATTGTGTGCAAAGATATTAGAAGGCTTGAAGGCAAAATTCGAGGAGCATCATCGTGTGATAATAACAGATGCGGCAATTGACTCTGCCATCCAATTATCAGAACGCTACATCAACGACAGGCATTTGCCGGACAAAGCAATCGATGTTTTGGACGAAGCATGTTCCAAAGTAAGTCTTCGCGGATATAAGGTTCCGGAGAATTTAGAGAACATGGAAACGATGTTCCAGGAGTTGCTTGTGAAAAAGGAAGAAGAAATTAAGGCGGGCAATTTTGCTGAAGCTTCTCTTATCCAAAAAGAACAAGTGGAACTAGGTAAGAAGATTGACAGTACGAAGAGACGTTTCCGCAAAGCCCAGGAGAAGAAGCAACTAGAAGTGGGAGAAGAAGATATTGCAGTGGTTATCTCTGCATGGACCAAGATTCCGGTTCAGAAGTTGACAGAGACAGAAGGAGTACGCCTTCGCAAATTAGAACAAACCCTTCACAAACGTGTTATCGGGCAGGAAGAGGCTGCAACTGCAGTGGCAAAAGCGGTGAAACGTGGACGTGTAGGTATTAAAAGTCCAAACCGTCCGGTTGGTTCCTTCTTGTTCCTTGGACCTACGGGGGTTGGAAAAACAGAGCTTGCCAAAACTTTGGCGGAAGCATTGTTTGGGAAGGAAGATGCTATGATTCGTGTGGACATGTCCGAATATATGGAGAAGCACAGCGTATCAAAAATGATTGGTTCGCCTCCGGGATATGTAGGCCATGACGATGGGGGACAACTGAGTGAAAAGGTGCGCAGGAATCCATATTCTGTTGTTTTGTTTGATGAAATTGAAAAGGCACATCCGGATGTATTTAACATTTTGCTACAAGTGTTAGATGACGGGCATATTACCGATTCCCAAGGGCGGAAAGTAGACTTTAAAAATACGGTTATCATCATGACCTCTAATGCGGGTGCAAAAGCAATTGTGGAACCAAAGAAATTGGGCTTTGGTGCAAAAGAGGATGCCGCAGAGGATTATAAGAAAATGAAAACTAACGTGATGGAAGAGGTAAAACGCTTATTCCGTCCGGAATTTTTAAATCGTATTGATGAAACCATTGTGTTCCATGCCCTTAATGAAGAACACATGAAGAAGATTGTAGGTCTTATGTGTAATGAACTCATTGAACGTGTGAAAAATCAGTTAGACATCAAGCTGATTGTTCGCGATTCAGTGAAGAAATTTATCGTTGAAAAAGGTACAGATAAGAAATATGGCGCAAGACCACTGAGACGTGCGCTTCAGAATGAGCTAGAGGATAAGCTTGCCGAAGCAATCTTAAATGGAGATGTGAAGTCGGGGGATGAAGTGGTTGTTCATATTTCTAATAAGGAAGTAAAATTCAATTAAAATACTGAGAAGATAGGAGAAACCAGATGGCAAAAGGGAAGAAAAGCATATTTTTTTGCCAGAATTGTGGGCATGAAGAGACGAAATGGCTTGGCCAGTGTCCTATGTGTAAGGAGTGGAATACTTTTGTAGAAGAAAATATTTCCGTTTCCAAAAGCAGTACTGTGAAGCTGGCAAAAGAGGCAGAGGTTGTTGCTCTGAAAAATATCGAAACAGATTCGGAGGAGAGAATCCATACACAGATACGAGAGTTGGACAGAGTGCTGGGCGGAGGTATCGTTCCCGGCTCTCTTGTATTAGTTGGTGGAGACCCTGGAATCGGAAAGTCTACCTTGTTATTACAAGCGTGTCAGAAACTATGCGAAAGCAACAAGCAAGTACTTTATATTTCGGGAGAAGAATCCCTAAAGCAGATTAAACTCCGAGCCAATCGCATGGGCGAATTTAAGCAAGACTTATATTTGCTATGCGAAACCAATTTGGAAGTCATTCGTAATATTATTGAAACAAGAAACCCGGATATGGTTGTGATAGATTCGATTCAGACTATGTATAGTGAAGATGTTTCCTCTGCGCCAGGTAGTGTATCTCAAGTGCGCGAGTCTACCAATGTGTTCATGCAGTTGGCAAAAGGCTTAGGTATTTCTATATTTATCGTAGGTCATGTAACAAAGGAAGGCACGGTTGCAGGTCCGAGAGTGTTAGAACACATGGTGGATACAGTTTTATATTTTGAGGGAGACAGACACGCATCCTATCGTATTCTGCGAGGTGTGAAAAATCGCTTTGGTTCAACAAACGAAATTGGAGTGTTTGAAATGCGCCAGAATGGACTGGCCGAAGTGGAGAATCCATCGGAATTTATGCTGAATGGAAAACCGGAACACGCCTCCGGTTCAGTTGTTGCATGTTCTATAGAAGGAACACGTCCGATATTAATAGAGATACAGGCCCTTGTATGTAGCAGTAATTTCGGAATGCCGAGAAGAACTGCAGCCGGCACAGATTATAACCGAGTGAATCTGCTCATGGCAGTCTTAGAAAAGCGACTGGGATTGCACCTTTCGAATTATGATGCATACGTTAATATTGCGGGTGGAGTGAAAATGAATGAGCCTGCAATTGATCTTGGAATAGTGATGGCCATTGTGTCGAGTTATAAAAATCATCCAATTGATGAAAAAACCATTGTGTTTGGTGAAGTCGGACTAAGCGGAGAAGTACGGGCAGTCAGCATGCCGGAGCAACGAGTGGCAGAAGCGAAAAAACTAGGTTTTGAAACTTGCATTTTACCGGAAGTATCCAAAGATATGGTAAAGGGTATAGATGGAATTAAAATTATAGGTGTCAAAAATATAGGCGATGCGATACAATTAATTTGACGTTTGTAGAAAATGTAGATGCCTTATGGGAAATTTGAAGAGTGTTAGGTATAGGGAGAATTTATTGAATGTACTGCCTAAAATTTTTGTGATGTTAGGCATAGAATAGAATTCATGGATTATATGCCTAAGAGTTTAGGCACAGAGTAAATAATAGACATGTAACAGTACAAATCAGCTGATTTTATATATAAATTATAGGCAGTAACAAATAAAGATGTTTCTATTGACTAATAGTCACGATTATTTTGGTAAGTATTTAGCAAAAAAAACACATGTGCCAAACAATATAAAAAATAAAATTAAAAAAATTAAAAAAAATTTAAAAAACTTGTTGACAACGATTTTAGGGTGTGATATTCTAACTAGGCTGTCGCAAGAGAGCAGTAAGGAAGTTCGAGAACAAAGTTCTCTCACTTACGTTTAATTTGCAAATGCACTACGTGCATTACAGAAAAACAAAATAACAGTCCTGCAAGCAAGCTTGCGACTGAATTTTCTTTTTCTTGTATGTACTGCGTACAATGCAAATCTATTCAGAACATTGATAATTAAACAATAGATGACAAAACAAGTTTCCTGAAAATTTCTGAAAAAGCAGAGAACTGGCGAGTGCATGAACAGTTCGAAGTGTGAGAAAATTCAAGAACAAAACCAAAAACAGTAAAGTAAGGTAAAATTGCTAGCAAGTGATTTTGACCAGACAAACACTTTTTACGAGAGTTTGATCCTGGCTCAGGATGAACGCTG
>JAZNXJ010000041.1:0-6745 GCA_045593805.1 Faecalimonas sp. | reverse complement strand
GCTTCACCTTCCTCACGAATCATTAATTCAACATCTTTTTGTGCTTTTTCTACGGTCTCTTCAATTCTTGCCGGATGAATACGTCCATCCACAATCAATCTCTCAAGAGCAATTCTTGCAACTTCTCTTCGGATAGGATCAAAACCTGATAATACAACTGCCTCCGGTGTATCATCAATAATTAATTCTACACCTGTCATTGTCTCGAGTGTACGAATATTACGTCCTTCTCTACCAATGATACGCCCCTTCATCTCATCACTTGGAAGTTGTACAACTGAAATCGTAGTTTCAGCAACATGGTCTGCCGCACACTTTTGAATTGCATTTACGACATACTCTTTCGCCTTTTTACCAGCTTCCTCTTTTGCCTGCGTTTCTAATTCTTTAATTAGTCTCGCAGTATCATGTTTCACATCTTCTTCAACAGTTTTTAACAAATAATCCTTTGCTTGTTCGGAGGTTAATCCTGAGATTCTCTCGAGTTCCTGTACTCTTTGCTTGCTGAGTTCTTCAACTTTTGCTTCCCGCTGCTTCATTTGCTCTTCTTTGGCTGCAAAATTGGCTTCACGTTGTTCAATCGCATCTACTCTCTTATCTAAAGCTTCTTCCTTGGAAAGAACACGCTTTTCAAAGCGTTGTACCTCAGCTCGTCTTTCTTTAATTTCCTTGTCGAGCTCGTTTTTCGTCTTAATAGACTCTTCTTTTACTTCCAAGAGAGCTTCTTTCTTTGTAGCTTCAGCCGTTTTCAGCGCTTCATCGATAATTTCTCTTGCTCTGCTTTCCGCATTTCCAATCTTGGAATCTGCATCTTTTGCTAGCTTAGAAACCGTTACTTTGTATGTAACTATCGATGCCACAACAAGTGCAATAACCGCAGCAATTATGATAATAATTTCTGGTTGCACAGGAGCACCTCCCTATTAGATTTTCATTGTACGTATACAATAGTTAAATTTTATACTCTTTTAACAATAATGTCAAGCATTCCAGAAAGAAACTTGTATTACCTGACGAATATCATCATAATAGAAGCCTTTTCTAAGCAAATACTCACAGATTTTCTTTTTTTCTTTATCTGTACTCTCCTGGAATGAATAGTTTTTCTTATCTGCCAAGTGGCGAATTGCCTCAACAGCGTCCTCAGAAGTATAGCATGTATCTAGTGCTTCTGTGATAAGTTCACGCTTCACGCCTTTTTTGCTCAACATTGCAGTCATTTCCTGTTTGCTCTTCGTTTTCTTTCTACTTTCCACAAAGCGCTGGGCATATTTTGCATCGTCAATATAACCGAAAGATTTTACGTATTCTATAGCTTGCTCAACGACATCATCTTCATATGCCTTTTGCTTCAGTTTTTGACGTAACTGTGCTTCTGTTCTGTCCATATCTGTAAGCAGACTAAGTGCTTTTAATTTCGCTTGTTTCAGAACATCTTCCATTTTTTATTTCCTATGCTTCCTCTGATTCTGCTGAAGTTAAATTATAATGCGCTCTTACCTTTGCTTCAATTTCATCCATGATTTCCGGATGCTGGCTCAAATATATTTTTGCATTTTCACGGCCCTGACCAATCTTGTCGCCATTATATGCATACCATGCGCCACTTTTATTCACAATATCTACATTTGCAGCAAGGTCTAAGATATCTCCTTCTTTTGAAATACCTTTGCCATACATAATATCAAATTCAGCCTCTTTAAATGGTGGAGCAATCTTATTTTTCACAATCTTGATTCTTGTACGGTTACCAACCATTTCACCGTTTTGTTTTAAGGTTTCAATTTTTCTGACATCCATGCGGACAGATGCGTAGAATTTCAATGCTCTACCACCAGTTGTTGTCTCCGGATTGCCAAACATAACACCAACCTTTTCACGTAATTGGTTAATGAACACAACAATACAATTAGACTTACTGATAACTGGTGTCAACTTACGAAGTGCCTGTGACATCAATCTTGCCTGAAGTCCCACATGTGAATCTCCCATGTCGCCATCAATTTCCTGTCTCGGCACCAATGCAGCAACGGAGTCAATAACAATGATATCCATTGCACCTGAGCGCACCATGGTTTCAGCAATCTCTAATGCCTGGTCACCGCTATCTGGTTGTGAAATATATAATTCATCGATATCTACACCAATATTTTTTGCATATACAGGGTCCAAAGCATGCTCCGCATCAATAAAACCTGCAATACCACCACGCTTTTGTACCTCTGCAATCATATGTAAGGTAACCGTAGTCTTACCACTGGATTCCGGGCCATATACTTCAATGACCCTTCCCTTTGGAACTCCGCCAAGTCCGAGTGCAATATCAAGGCTGAGTGAACCAGTAGGAACTGTCTCCACCGAAATATTCGCTCCGGCATCTCCCAATTTCATAACGGTTCCTTTACCAAAATCTTTCTCTAATTTAGATATCGCTGCATCTAACGCTCGTTTTTTATCTTCATTTGCCATATTTTAAAATCTCCTCCGCAATTACGAACTTATGTTCGCTTTTCTATTTAATATACTATTATACTTGTTTTTAAATGTCAACTATTTTTTTCAGGGAATTGAGATTTTCGAGTGAATTCTCATTTGGAAGGGTAAATGTATCATAACACAAAAAAGGAAGATATGAAAGTCATATCCTCCTCATAATTTTTAATACTTCTCAGCCACTTCACCGCGTTTTTTATAAATGCTGTTTGCCGGAACAAATTCTCTCACCATAGAAAGCGGATAAATGTTAGTATGTTTTCCGATTACTGTTCCAGGATTCAACACAGAGCCACAGCCAACTTCCACTTCATCACCAAGCATTGCACCGAATTTCTTGAGTCCCGTTTCAATTGGTCCCTCCGGTGTTTTAACTGTTGTCAACGTCTTGTCAGACTTCACATTTGAAGTGATAGAGCCTGCGCCCATGTGCGCCTTATAACCAAGGATGGAATCTCCTACATAATTGTAGTGTGGCACTTGCACCTTATTGAATAAGATTACATTTTTTAATTCCGTAGAGTTCCCTACAACTGCACCTTCTCCTACGATTGCATTTCCACGGATAAATGCACAGTGTCTCACCTCTGCGTTCTTCCCGATAATTGCCGGTCCATTGATAAATGCTGTCGGCGCCACCTTTGCACTTTTTGCAACCCATACGTTTTCCCAAACCTTTTCATATTCTCCCTCAGGCAATGTATTACCAAGTTCCACAATAAATGCCCCGATTTTTGGAAGCACTTCCCAAGGATAGGTTATTCCTTCAAAGATATCTTTTGCAATTGTTTCCTCTAAATTATAGAGTGCTTTTACTGTTAATTGTTCCATCTTAAATTCTCCCTCTTATTTATAATAATTTACTATTTTATCATAGCATTGTTTTAATTGATATTGGTTATTAAGTCCTAATACCCCATTGGTACGACTTGCTATAAAATTCTCTAATTTCACCATATATTCTTCGGATGTAATCTGACCTTCCGCCACATAGGTAAGTCCTTTTTCCCAACTTGCAGTAAGCTCTGGATTCAAAAGTGAACGGATAGAATTCTCCACCACATCAAATACCATTTCACCAAGTAAAGTCGGTGTAATAATCTGTGTTTTTCCATTCAAGCTCAAATATTTGATGTGGATAAGCTTCTTAAGAATCTCTGCGCGAGTTGCGCTGGTTCCAATTCCGCTCCCCTTAATCTGTGCACGAAGCTCCTCATCCTCGATTAGCTGACCTGCATTTTCCATTGCAAGAATAATAGAACCTGAATTATAGCGTTTTGGAGGTGTAGTTTCTCCTTCTTTTACTACCAACTCCTGTACCGGAAAAACGGAACCCTTCTGTACTGTTTTCAACAATTCAAACAGACCTGCATCCACTTCTGTTTCATTACCCACGCCAACCACTTTCAGATAACCTTCTTCTGCCAATACTTTGAAGTTTGAGAAAAATGATTCTTCCCTCATTTTCGTGGTGATACTCATTTTATGATAAACAGCCGCCGGATAGAAGATGCTTAAGAATCTTCTCACTATTGTATCATACACTTGCTTTGCAGTTGCCGAAACGCTTGCCAAAGCAGAAAGTCCCTGACCGGTTGGTATAATTGCATAGTGGTCTGTGATTTGCTTATCATTGACATATTTGGTCTTTTCTAACCCTTTGTGAGTTCCAAACTGTAAGATGTCTTGCAAATATGGTTTTGCCATATCATACTTGGCCAAACCGTTTAAATTTTTTGAAATCTCCTTGGCTACTGCTGTTGATAACACACGGGCGTCTGTTCTTGGATATGTAACCAGTTTCTTTTCATACAATTCCTGTACAATCTTAAGAGTTTCATCCGGACTGATTTTAAATCGTTTAGAACACTCATTTTGCAGCTCTGCAAGATTGTATAACAGCGGCGGTGCTTTCTTTTCTATTTTCTTCTCTACGGAAGCCACGGTACATTGTAATGGCTGTTCCTCGCTCAAGTAAGCGATTAGTTCTTCCGCTTTTTCTTTCTTTTTGAAACCATTTTCCTTATATAAATCAAAGCTTTCAAAATAGCGGGAGCCTTTTACACTCTTCCACTCTCCCTCAAAAGACTTATTTCCCAACTGAATAGTGCCAAGCACACGATAAAACGGGGTTTTTACAAAATCCCGTATTTCCCTTTCTCTTCGGACAATCATACCAAGCACACAGGTCATAACACGCCCTACTGACAACACAGTTCTGTCCGTGTGCATAAATGTAGAAAGGGTGTTTCCATATTTCAAAGTCAAAAGTCTCGAGAAATTGATTCCCATGAGATAATCTTCCTTTGCTCGCAAGTATGCGGATGCCGAAAGATTATCATATTCTTCCAAATCCTTTGCTTCACGGATACCACGCAAAATTTCTTCCTCTGTCTGGGAATCTATCCAGACACGTTTGCGCTTCTTATCCTTCACGCCTGCCATCTGTTCTACCAGACGATAAATGTACTCTCCTTCACGCCCGGAGTCGGTGCAAACATAAATTGTCCCAACGTCCGCTCGGTTTAAAATATTACTTACAATGCGAAATTGCTTTTCCACATTTGCAATAACTTCATACTTAAAGTCTTTTGGAATAAACGGAAGTGTCTCTAAACTCCAACGCTTATATTTTTCGTCATAAACTTCCGGATAACTCATAGTGACGAGATGTCCCACACACCAGGTCACAATTGCATTATCTGCTTCCAAAAAGCCGTCTTGTCTTCTCGTATTCAATTTTAATGCTTTTGCAAATTCCTGGGCCACGCTTGGCTTTTCTGCAATAAATACTGATTTACCCATATATGTTCCTTTACATCTCTTTTGCAATTCCACAAAATATTATCTTTTATTATATCACAACTTTTCCCATGCAACCACATAAAAAAAGGAAAGCATGGTGGCTTTCCTTTCTACTTGCTTATTTTGCCTGAATATATCCCTTTGCAGTTAAGGTTTCGGCACAGAGGATTGCTCCGCCTGCTGCACCACGAACCGTATTGTGTGATAATCCAACAAATTTGAAATCATACACCTTATCTTCACGAAGACGTCCAACAGATACACCCATTCCATTTTCGTAATCTACATCAAGATTTACTTGTGGACGATTGTCTTCTTCTAAATATTGAATGAACTGTTTTGGCGCACTTGGAAGCTCTAACTCTTGCGGAAGCCCTTTGAAGTTCACCATTTTTTCAATCAGTTGTTCTTTGGTAGGTTTCTTTGCAAATTTAACAAATACAGCTGCTGTATGTCCGTTTAATACAGGAACACGAATACATTGTGTTGTGATAACAGGGCCTTCTGCCTTTACGATTTCACCATCAACAACCTTACCCCAGATACGAAGTGGTTCTTGCTCACTCTTTTCTTCTTCTCCGCCGATGTATGGAATAATATTTTCCACCATTTCCGGCCAGTCTTTGAAGTTCTTGCCTGCACCTGAAATTGCCTGATATGTAGTTGCTACCACTTCTGTTGGTTCAAATTCCTTCCAAGCTGTAAGAACCGGTGCATAGCTTTGAATGGAACAGTTTGGCTTAACAGCTACGAAACCTCTTGTTGTTCCAAGACGTTTTTTCTGTGCTTCAATAACCTCAAAGTGCTCTGGATTAATTTCCGGAACTACCATAGGAACATCCTTTGTCCAACGGTGTGCACTGTTGTTAGAAACAACCGGTGTCTCTGTCTTTGCATATGCATCTTCAATCGCTTTGATTTCTTCTTTTGACATATCAACTGCACTAAATACGAAATCAACGCTTGCAGCTACTTTTTCTACTTCATTTACATTGGCAACTACCAAGTTTTTCACAGCTTCCGGCATTGGTGTTGTCATTTTCCAACGTCCGCCTACTGCTTCTTCATATGTTTTACCAGCTGATCTTGGGCTCGCTGCTACTGTCACAACCTCATACCAAGGATGATTTTCCAATAATGCAATAAAGCGCTGTCCTACCATACCTGTTGCACCGATGATTCCTACCTTGTAATTTTTCATGATTGGGCCTCCATTACTATCGTATTCAATATCTATAATTTTGCCACATGCTCAAAATATGGAAGCAATGGCATAATTAACACGGGAAAACAGAAATTGTAACTGTTCAAATGACGTATTTTGTAATATAATAAAATAAATATGGGAAAACGCGTTTGGTGTTTTTGACAAAACAACACATCGTAAAATGTCATTATGCTGAATGTATCATATTTGAGTATTGGTGTCAACGGCTTAAGATTAATA
>JAZNXJ010000040.1:0-6509 GCA_045593805.1 Faecalimonas sp. | reverse complement strand
TTATCGATTCCTAAATAGATTGGATCCATACCAAGTGATCTACATCTTTTAAGAACCGGAGTTCTATTTACTGCCATTGTTATTTTTCCTCCTATTTAGATTACACTCTTCTACGTTTTGGTGGACGACATCCGTTGTGTGGAACCGGAGTAACGTCTGTGATGCTTGTTACATCGATACCGCATGCTTGAAGTGCACGGATTGCTGCTTCACGTCCTGAACCTGGTCCTTTAACGAAAACATCTACTGTCTTTAATCCATGTACTAAAGCTGCTTTAGCTGCTGTCTCAGATGCCATCTGAGCTGCATATGGAGTAGATTTTCTTGAACCTCTAAATCCCAGACCACCAGCACTTGCCCATGATAAAGCGTTTCCTTCTGCATCTGTTAATGTCACGATTGTGTTGTTAAAAGATGATTGGATATGTGCTTGTCCTCGTTCAACGTTTTTCTTGACACGTTTTTTTGTCACTTTTTTTGTAACTTTTTTAGCCATGTTAAACTAACCTACTTTCTTCAAATTTTTATTATTTCTTTTTGTTTGCAACAGTTCTCTTAGGACCTTTTCTTGTTCTAGCGTTTGTCTTTGTCTTTTGACCACGAACAGGAAGTCCTTTTCTGTGACGGATACCTCTGTAGCATCCGATTTCTTGTAATCTCTTGATGTTAAGAGCGATTTCTCTACGAAGATCACCTTCTACTTGGTAGTTGCCATCGATAACAGCGCTGATTGCTTTTACTTCATCGTCTGTTAAATCTCTACAACGAGTGTCTGGATTAACTCCAGCTTCTGCTAAAATTTTTGTTGCACTCACTCTACCGATACCGTAGATGTAAGTTACACCGATTTCTACACGTTTGTCTCTTGGTAAGTCTACACCTGAAATACGAGCCATGTGTTTTTCCTCCATTTTCTGTTCTTAGTAAATAAACATATGTAGCCCGATGAACCACCATCGTCTGAAATGTTGTACATACATTTATTCCTATTTGGTTAATATTGTCTCAAATTGGGGCACATCTTTGGCGCCCAGCCGCTAGATACTGCAGCCTTTCTCGGAAATGACACCGAGTATTATAAGCAATATACATCGAGGATTCGTTCTCTGTATATTAATAGTACAAATGTGCATTCGCCCACTGTACTACAGCCGCCTAAATTGTTTGGGGATTACCCCTGTCTTTGTTTGTGTTTCGGATTTTCACAGATTACTCTGATGCTTCCTTTTCTTTTAATGATTTTGCATTTTTCGCAAATTGGTTTTACTGATGATCTAACCTTCACGTCAAATCCTCCTTTCATCCATTGCTTTAACTACGTTTACGACACGTTTTCCTATAAAAACTTGCAACTCTTATATTTTTACACACAAAAATACACGGAAACGTGCTAATATAGTATACATCCACACGTTTCCAAAGTCAACACATATTTTTTAAAACTTTTTAAAATTTTTATTTATCTCTCCAAGTAATTCTTCCTTTTGAAAGATCGTATGGAGAAAGTTCTAATGTAACTTTATCTCCTGGTAAGATTTTGATAAAGTTTGTACGCAATTTTCCACTGATGTGAGCCAATACCTGATGTCCGTTTTCCAATTCTACTTTAAACATTGCGTTTGGTAATTTTTCTACTACAGTTCCTTCAATTTCAATTACGTCAGCTTTTGACATGTTTTAAATCCTCCCTGTTTCCTTATCAAATAATTTGAGTATTCGCTTTACTGCTATGTCGTCTTTTCCTTCGATTTCATGTTTCTCACAGATAATCTGTACATGTTTTCGTTTTTTCTTTTTGGGCTTATCAATGGTTCTTATTTGACCATCCACCAAATATACATATGTTTCATCAACGTCATATATGACATATAAATGACCTTTATCATGGCCAGCCTTTGACTTAGCAAGCATTCCTTTTTCTACTATATTAATACGCATATGTTTTCCTCTTTACTTTGATAAGGTCAAAAGTACCGGTCCGTTCTCTGTAATCAGCACCGTGTTCTCGTAATGTGCCGACAACGAACCATCTCTTGTTACAACTGTCCAATCATCATCCAGCCAATCCACTTCCCAAGTTCCAACATTAATCATCGGCTCAATTGCTAGTGTCATGCCTGCCCTAAGCTTTGGACCTCTTCTGTTCATTTCATAATTCGGTATCTCTGGCGCCTCGTGTAAACGAGAACCTATCCCGTGTCCACACAAGTCACGCACCACACCATATCCGCGTTCCTCAGCATATCTGCCAATCGCAGAGGAAATCTCAAAAAGATAATTTCCTTCTTTTGCATATTTTATGCCTTCAAAGAAACATTCTTCTGTTACTTTTATTAAATCTGCAGTGGTTTTGCTAATTTCGCCTACCGCATGTGTTCTTGCTGCATCGGAATGATATCCCTTATAGATAACACCTGCATCCAAGCTTACGATATCGCCTTCTTTAATGATACGCTTATGGCTTGGAATTCCGTGAACAACCTCGTCATTCACAGAAACGCAGATAGATGCCGGATAACCGTTATAGTTTAGGAATGATGGCACGCACCCGTAACTGCGTATCACTTCTTCCCCCAATTTATCAATCTCTTTTGTCGTCATTCCCGGACGCAACGCTTTTTCTAATTCATCATGTACGATAGCAAGGATTCTCCCTGCCTCCGTCATAAGTTCGATTTCCCTCGCGGACTTAATACTAATAGGCATTTGACTACTCTCCTAAAACCTTGACAATTGCTGCAAATACATCATCAATATCTACTGTACCGTCAACTTCTACAAGAATGTTTTTCTTTGTATAATAATCAATTAAAGGTTGTGTTTGCTCATGGTAAACATTCAAACGTTTTTGAACTGTTTCCGGCTTGTCATCATCTCTGAGAATCAAGTTCCCCTGGCATGTGTCACAAACATTTTCTACCTTGGTTGGCGCGTATACGATATGATATGTAGCGCCACAGTTTACACAGGCTCTTCGGCCTGACATACGTTTCACAATGTTTTCGTCCGGCACTTCTACATTGATTGCATAATCAACTGCTTGCCCAGCTTTAGTCAACGCAGCATCCAACGCTTCAGCTTGTGGAATTGTTCTTGGAAATCCATCCAAAACATAGCCATTTGCACAATCATCCTGTCCCAGACGATCCACTACTAAATCTACCACCAATTCATCCGGAACCAACAATCCTTGGTCCATGTATGTTTTTGCTTTCATACCGAGTTCAGTTCCGTTTTTGATATTTGCTCTGAAAATATCACCTGTTGAAATATGAGGGATGGAATATTTTTCTGCAATCTTTTTCGCTTGTGTTCCTTTTCCTGCACCCGGTGCTCCTAACATGACATTTTTCATAAACATTTCCTCCACATAGCATTTTAACCCGTTAAATTTCTTACTATCTCAAGTGTGAAATTTACGGGTTAATTGCTTAGATTATTTATTTTCCACTATTTAAAAATCCTTTGTAGTTACGTACAAGCATTTGTGATTCAATTTGTTGGAGTGTCTCTAATACAACACCAATGATGATGATGAGTGATGTTCCACCAAATGATACCGCCGCTCCAAACCATCCGTTAAAGAAGAATGGAATAACTTGTACAATTACAAGACCAACTGCACCAATGAAAATGATGTATTTTAAGATTTTCGCTAAATAGTCTGATGTTGGTTTACCTGGACGAATACCTGGGATAAAACCACCATTCTTTTTCATGTTGTTGGCAATTTCCAACGGGTTAAATGTAATTGATGTATAGAAATATGCAAATGCAATTGTCAATACGATATAAACAATTAAGCCCCATGAATCAACTAAACTTCCTGGCAATTTATCTGCATTAAACCAGTTGTTTGAGTTTAAACCATCTAAAATTCTATATCCAAAGCCTTTACCTTCTGTCTTTCCTAAGAATGTACAGATAAGGATTGGGAACTGCATCAATGAAGATGCAAAGATTACTGGAATTACACCAGCTGTATTCACTTTCAACGGAATGTGTGATGATTGACCACCAACTGTCTTTCTTCCCTGTACCTTCTGTGAATACTGTACAGCAATTTTTCTTTGACCATCTTGTAAGTAGATAACAAATACAACTACAAAGAGGATAATTGCTAAGATGATAACAGCAGCTAATGCAGCCATGTACCATTTACCTTCTTTGATGTTTTCTTTCATAAACAGGTTGTATAAATTAACAAAATCCCTTGGGATGCTTGAAAGAATGTTAATCAATAAGATAATAGAAATACCATTTCCAATACCTTTTTCTGTAATTCTTTCACCAGCCCACATTAAGAATGCAGAACCTGCTGTTAATGTTAATACAACAATTACTACGTTTACAAAGTTGTACTCAACAAGTAATCCTTGACGTCCAAATCCTACTGCCATAGCTGTAGCTTGGATGATTGCAAGAGCTACCGTTACGAAACGTGTGAGTTTGTTAATCTTCTTTCTTCCATCTTCACCATCTTTTTGCATTTCTTCCAATTTTGGAATTGCAATTGTTAAAAGCTGCACGATGATTGAAGATGTAATGTATGGGCTAATGCTCAATGCGAAAATTGACATTTGCTCAAACGAACCACCTGTGAATGCGTTAAAGAAGTTGAACGCATCACCTGTCTGATATGCAAAGAATTCTTTAATGTAATCTGGATTCACACCTGGTGTTGGCAGTTGCGAACCAAATCTGATAACTATAAGCATTAAGAATGTATACCAGAGTTTCTTACGAATCTCCGGTACACGTAATGCATCACGAAATGTCTTGAGCATTAGATCACCTCAGCTTTTCCACCATTTGCTTCAATCTTAGCTACTGCACTTGCACTGAATGCGTTAGCCTTAACTGTAAGTTTCTTTGTTAATTCACCATTTCCAAGGATTTTAACGCCATCTCTTGGATTCTTAACGATACCAGCTTCAATAAGAGTTTCAACTGATACAACTGCATCATTTTCAAATACTTCTAAAGCATTTAAGTTGATAGCAACGATTTCTTTTGTATTTCTGTTAGTGAAACCTCTCTTTGGTATTCTTCTATATAATGGCATCTGTCCACCTTCGAAACCTGGTCTTGGTGCTCCTGAACGAGCTTTTTGACCTTTGTGTCCCTTACCGGCAGTCTTACCATTTCCAGAACCGTGTCCACGGCCTCTTCTGAAATTATCACTATGTTTTGAACCTTCAGCAGGTCTTAAGTTTGATAAGTTCATTGTGCCACCTCCTTATTTTAATTATGCTTCTTCTACTTTTACTAAGTGTCTAACTTGTTGTACCATACCTCTTGTTGCAGCATTGTCTGGTAAAACAACTGTTTTGTTAAGTTTTTTAAGACCTAAAGCTTCAACTGTCTTTTTGTGCTTTGGTACAGCACCAATTGTAGATTTTACTAATGTTACTTTTAACTCTGCCATTTTAGTATCCTCCTTAGCCTAAGATTTCTTCCACAGATTTACCGCGAAGCTTAGCTACTTCTTCTGGAGTTTTAATTTGACTTAATCCATTAATTGTAGCAAGTACTACGTTTTGTTTGTTGTTAGAACCTAATGATTTTGTACGGATGTTCTTGATACCTGCAAGTTCAATTACCGCACGCGCTGGACCACCAGCGATAACACCAGTACCTTCTGGAGCTTTCTTCAATAATACGGAAGCGCTTCCGAATTTACCGATTAAATCATGTGTAACACTTTCATTTTCATCTAATGAAACTGTAATAAGTTTTTTCATTGCATCTTCTTTTCCTTTGCGGATTGCTTCTGGAATTTCAGCTGCTTTTCCTAAACCTGCACCAACGTGACCTTTTCCATCACCTACAACTACTAAAGCTGTGAATCTGAAGTTACGACCACCTTTAACAACTTTGGTTACACGTTTGATGGATACTACTTTTTCTGTCAATTCTAATTGACTAGCATCAATACGATTTTGTCTCATGTGTGTGTTCCTCCTATTAAAATTCTAATCCAGCTTCTCTAGCTGCATCTGCTAATGCTTTGATTTTTCCTTGGTAAATGAATCCACCACGGTCAAATACTACAGTGTTAATACCTTGTTCAATTGCTTTTTTAGCAATTACAGTTCCTAAATATGCTGCTGCATCAACGTTGTTAGTTTTTTCCAATTCAGCCTTTACCTCTTTTTGAACAGTAGATGCTGATACAAGAGTTTTTCCAACTGTATCGTCAATAATTTGAGCATACATATGATTGTTACTTCTGAACACAGCTAAACGTGGTCTCTCAGCATTACCGCTGAAACGGTTACGTAATTTTCTGTGTTTATTTACACGAACTTCGCTTCTTGATTTTTTACTAACCATCTTCACACTCTCCTTACTTATTTCTTACCAGTCTTACCAACTTTACGTCTGATAACTTCATCAGCATATTTAATACCTTTACCTTTGTATGGTTCAGGTCTTCTCTTATCTCTGATTTCTGCTGCGTATTGGCCTACTTTTTCTTTATCGATACCTTTTACAGTAATTTTGTT
>JAZNXJ010000039.1:0-11511 GCA_045593805.1 Faecalimonas sp. | reverse complement strand
ACTTCTGTAAACCATGCAAATGTTGTACCGATGAGCATTGTAAAGCAAACTACTAATGAAATTACGCTGCTAAGCAATGCTTTCTTTGTTGATTTCTGATTTGTCATTTTGCTTTCCCTCCTCATGTTTTAGTCGACAATCATCTATGTAAAGGGCTCCCCCGATACATCAAAGTGTTTACCACATAATTCTTATTATGTAGTGAAGTTGTGCTCGTTCTGAGCAAAAAGTTTCTCATATAATAGTGGTATAATAATACATATTTTTCATAAATGCAATATTTTTTTAATTTTTTTTTAAATTCGAATAAAGATTGGCGCAAGAAATACACCCGCGATTTATTTTTGAATGAAAAAGCCGAGGGTGTCATTTCATGTGCCTTTTTTTATTTTTTTTATTTACTGCAAAATGCGATTTACTCCATTTTGCAGCATCTATTCACAACATAATAAGAATTATGTCAAATAGTATTCTGCAACCCACCACATTATAAGAAATATGTGGTGGGTGAAATAATAATGGAGGTAAAACATGCCTAGACATATCATAGTTATGCTAATCATTATAGGTATTATCGGTTTAATATGCTTTTCGTTTGTGCTATTTTGTTGTGTTCATGCTTCAAACTTGCCGGATAAAAAAACTGATGATGAGCAAGAGACACAATTAAATGATATTGGAAAAGAGGAATTATAGTGAAAAAAACATGGAATATTTTGAAAAGTGTATTAGGAGGGCTCATCGTTGTTTTTGCAGTAGGAATGATGATTTTTACAATCATCTCTGTAAGTACCTTTAACAGAAATGACCGACACTTGTTTGGATACAGGGCATATATCGTTTTGTCCGATTCCATGAGCAAGACGGATTTCGATGCAGGTGATTTGGTGTTGGTGAAAGAGGTAGACCCATCCACACTAAAAGAAGGAGATATCATTTCATACATATCACAGAACACAGAAAATTATGGGGAAGTAATTACCCATAAGATTCGGAGCCTTACAACAGATGCAAATGGAGATAGGGGATTTGTTACTTACGGTACAACAACGGAAACTAATGATGAGACCATTGTGACCTATCCGTTTGTTTTGGGAAAATATCAGACACACTTGCCTAAGGTTGGAACGTTTTTCCAGTTCCTGAAAACACCACAGGGTTATTTTATGTGTATTTTTATTCCATTTATGCTGCTGATACTGTATCAGGGCATTAATGTCATCCGTTTGTTCAGACGATATAAGAAGGAACAAATGGAAGAAATAGAAGCTGAGCGTTTGGAAAATCAGAAAATGATGGAAGAACTGATGGCTTTGAAGGAGCAGCTTGCAAAACAGCAGGAGGACAATTAAACAAAAGAGGTGTAGAAGAATAATGGATTTAGGCTGGTTTTTAATTACTGTACTATTGGTACTTTTTTCTTGCTTGATATTTATTGCTTTTGTGAACTGGCTTAGTGGTTTCAAAATGGAACTAAAGTATATCAAAGGTGAAATTAAAAGAACTACAGGGGATGAGCAGAAATATTGGATTTACCGAAAGAGAAGACTTTGGTTATCAATTCTTCCGTTTGTATCTCAATAGAAAGAGGAAAACAAAAATGAAAAAAATCTGGAATACTATTTCCACGGTTTTAGTGGGAATAGTTGTAATATTCGCCGTATTTCTTATGGGGTCACGTTTGGTAGGATATCAGGTGTTTAACGTGATTTCAGGAAGTATGGAGCCGGAATATAGTGTCGGTGACTTGATTTATGTAAGAGAAGTTAATCCAAATGATATAAAGGTGGGGATGCCAATTACCTTCGTTTTAAATGAAGATTTGGTGGTCGCCACCCATCGTGTTATTGAGGTGGATGCTGAAAATCAGTATTTCTACACAAAGGGTGATGCAAACGAGATTGCAGACAATGACCCGGTACATTTTAATAACGTAATCGGCGTGCCGCAGTTTAGCATCCCGTTACTTGGATATGTATCTGACTTTATTCAGAATCCGCCGGGAGCTTATATCACGGTAGGGGTTGGAGCAATCCTGATTCTTGCTGTATTCTTGCCGGATTTTATTGGTAAGAAGAAAGATGAGAACCAGAATACAGAAGAGACGACTGAGTTGGAAACAGAGCAGGAATAATTTCGGTTTTAGAATCGTGCTTGCTTTTTGGAATTCCGGTAAGCATGATTTTGAAATAAATATCATGAGGAAAGGAGGAAAATAAGATGAAAATGAACAAGAAAAAAGTAGTTGTCGTATCATTAGCTATTTCATTAATCGCAATTTTATCTTTCGGTACATTGGCTTGGTTTAATGCAACAAATGAAGTTACTAATAAATTCTATGTTGCAGACAGTGAAAATCCAGATGCAAAGCCTGAATTTTCTATTGATGTAACAGAAAACAAAACTGATGCTGAGGGAGAAAACTTCGTTGATGAAGACAACGATGGTGTTTACGACATTACAGATGAGGGAAACACATACGAAAATGTAGTGCCGGGTGATAAACTCAAGAAAAATCCAGTGGTAACTAACACAGGTAAGTACGACCAATGGGTACGCGTGAGTATTTCAATCAGCAAGGATTTTGCTGACCAGGTAGCTGAAGCACAAAATGTTGCAGCAGCAGATATTAATTTCACTACACTTTTCACTGGATTCAATTCAGCAGCTTTTGAAGCAAACAGAGTAATTGCTGATATCTACACAGATTACTATACATACGTTTACTATGTAGCAGCTCCATTAGCACCAGAAGGTACTGTGAAAGTGTTTGATGAAGTGAATATTCCTGAATCATTTACTCAAGATGACATGGCTTACGGTTTGGATGGATTCCAGATTATCGTAAAAGCTGAAGCTCTTCAGGCTGACAATATCACAGGACCAGCTTCTGCAGCATTTACAACTGTTGGTTGGGAAGCAGGAGAAGCATACGATGAATAGTTCAGCGTGAAATTTATTGACTAGTTTTTGATAGGAGGAAAATCAAAATGAATAACAAAAAAAGTACAAAACGTACTCTTTTGACAAGCATGTTGTCATTGGTTCTTTGCATGGCAATGCTCGTTGGAACAACATTCGCTTGGTTTACGGATGAAGTTACAAGTTCTGGAAACATTATCAAATCTGGTAAGCTTGAAGTAACAATGGATTGGGCTGAAGGTAATGAAGACCCAGCGGCAGCAAATTGGAAAGACGCTTCTAAAGGAGCTATCTTCAACTCTGAACTTTGGGAACCAGGTTACACAGAAGCAAAGCATATTAAAGTTTCTAACGTAGGAACTCTTGCACTTCGTTATCAAATGCGTATTCTTGCAAATGGTATCGTAAGCGAGTTGGCTGATGTAATCGATGTATATTATTTTGCAGAAGCAACTCAACTTGACCGTGCAAAGCTTGCAACAGGCACAAAACTCGGAACACTTTCTGAGGTACTTAACAACACAAATGCAAATGCAATCTCTAAAACGATTGTAGGTGACCTTGTAGCAGGTGCTTCTAAAACAGTTACAATTGCACTCAAGATGCAAGAAAGCGCAGGCAATGAATATCAGAACCTTTCAATCGGTACTGATTTCTCTATCCAATTACTTGCAACACAGTTGACATCTGAAAACGATAGCTTTGATAATACATACGATGCAAATGCAGAGTTTGCTGCACAGGAAGTTCCGGCAGCGATGGTGAAGAAACTGACAGGAAATAAACTTGATATTTATGATGCAGTTACAGGTGAGAATGTGACATTGGATACGGGTTATCAATTTGAACCTACAGAGACTGCAAAACAAGCGGAACAGTCTGAACAACGTTATTGGATAGCGGACTTTGCTGTTTCAGCAGATAAGGATGTTGCAGCAAATAGTATGATGCTTGCAGGCTATTACAAAGCATATGCGGATTATATTAAGGTAGAAAACGGCTGGATTGGTATGACTTCAGATAAGGAAATTGAAGCCGGACAAGAAATTCTTCTTCTTGACGCTATGGGATTCCCTGTAAATTATGAAGAAATATGTGCTTGGGGTAATGACGGAACAGGATTCCGTTGTGGTGCAGTAGACCTTGATGGTACAAATGCAGGTACAACGATTACTGTTGAACTTCGTCTTTATGAAACTTATTCTGCAGAAGAGGCAAAAGAAAAATTTGGTGACCACTCAACAAATTATAAGAAGGCTGATTACGAGGCAGATGCTGATGTAGTGAAATATTACACCACAATTGGTACATTCTCTTACACATTTGGTGCTTGGGAAGTTAGTACATCTGAAGAATTAGCTGAAGCAATTAATGCAGGTGTTCCTGCAATTGAATTAGCTGATGGTGAATATAAGTTACCATCTGCAAAATTAACAACTGATGCAGCAATCAAGATTAGTGGTTCCAAGAAGGCTGTGATTGATTTGAGATGGGGCGCATATCTTGAGAATGCAACTTTAAGTTTTGAAGGTCTTTCATTTAAGACAGGAACAGGTTATGTTACCTCCAATGGCGTAAACTTTGGTTCTGATTATGCTGCTTTGTATTCTAAGAATGTGACTTACACAAATTGTGCTTTTAGTGGTCCTATGCGAATTGGTCGTGACGGAGCATCTTTCATTGGATGTACTTTTAGCGATTTAGGTAACGATTATGTTTGGACATATGGTAATGCTGCAAGTTTTGAAGGCTGTACATTTAACACTGACGGAAAGGCATTATTAATTTATAACGACGGTGGAACAGCACAACCTGCTGTTACGGTAAAGAATTGTACTTTTAATGCTACCAAAGGTGCTAAAGCAGGAGCCATTGCAAATCAGAACTGTGCTGCAATCGAAATTCACAACTATGGTAATGGTGTAGCACTTACTACTTCAGGAAATAAGATTGATTCTGATTTCTCAGGAGAATGGAGAATCAAAACTTATGAAACAACAAGAGGTGGTGCTATCTCTGTTAACGGTGTGACTTATACCACTATTGCTCTCGATGGCAAAACTATGACTATTGATGCTAATAAGAATGTAACTGTTAACAACTAATAGTTTCATCTTATCCATATAGGATAATAAAGTCCGTTCCAATTCCTTTCGAGGAATTGGGCGGCAATCAAAGAGTATAAGTCATTATTTGTATTCTTTGATTGCTGATATTTTGAATGTGCAAAAATGAAAGAAGGGACAGATAAAATGAACAAGAAAAGGAATACGAAACAAACGTTAATAATGAGTGTTTTATCGTTTGTGATTTGCATCACGATGTTTATCAGTGCGACATTTGCATGGTTTACGGATAACGTTACCAGTGGAAAGAATATTATTAAATCGGGCAATTTGGATTTGGAGATGTACTGGACGAATGACCTTGATAATGGGGAATGGTATAACGTAGAGGATGATGAACATAATACCATTTTCAAACATGACAACTGGGAGCCGGGATATACAGAGGTGAAGTACATCAAGCTGGTTAATAAAGGGAATTTGGCTTTGAATTATAACTTGACACTTACTCCAACTGGCAGTGTAGGCAAATTAGCAGAAGTTATCAATGTATTCTATGCCAATAACGGCGTGGAGGTGAAAGATAGAAGTGACCTATCGAGTCTTAGTGCTATCGGTTTGTTGAATAATGTAATGGACGGAGGAGCGACCGCAGATGGCACCTTATTAGCCGCTGACCAACAAAGTCCTTGGCATAAATCAGGCGAGACAATCATTACCCTTGCTATGAACATGATTACCACGGCAGGCAATGAATATCAGGATGAAACAATTGGGGACGGATTTACAATTACAGCATTGGCAATTCAGTGTCCATATGAAGAAGATAGTTTTGGAAGTGATTACGATGCAAATGCTGAATATCCGGAAGTGATTAAACCAAGTAAGGTTTCAGCTTCCGTTACACCTGTAGATGGAAAAGTCCCGGCAGGTGGCGTAGCTCTGGCAGGAAGCGGCATCTCGGCAACAGTTCCAGAAGGTGTTTTGCTTGAAGATGGCGTTGACACATTAACCCTTACTGTTACACCTCTTGAACATACTACTAGTGATATTACAGTGGTCAATAATGAAATACTTATTCCGGTAGATGTACATATTGAAGGTGTATCCGAGAACAATACCACACCTATCATTATTGATTTGGGTGCTATTATGCCAAAATATCTTAACATGGGTAATTACAAACTCTTCCATGTTGAAGATGGTACGAACAATGAAATGACACTGGTTGATAGTAAGAGCGAACTCAATGCACATAATCAGTTTACATATGATCCAGTAACCGGCGAAGTTTCAGTTGCTATGGCATCTTTCTCTGAGGTTGCCGCGGTTGCTGATACTTCTGCTGCATGGCAAGGAGGAGAAGATTATACTTGGTATAATACTACTGATACATCGTTATACATTGCCAACGCTGATCAGCTACATGCTTTTTCTAAAATCGTAGGTGGTATGGCTAAAGATAAAGACGGAAATGCTATTGCTACAGATTCCTTTAACGGTGAAACGATAAAACTTCTTTCGGATATCAACCTTAATCACGGCACCGTGCTTGATAATGTCGAAGGAACAACAAAAACTATTTTCTATCCAATAGGTTACTACAATAACAAACAATTTAGTAGTGCCGACAACTTGAATCGTCCTACCAACGCAGAAACTGGTGTTGAAAGTACTGTATATTCATTTAAAGGTACTTTTGACGGTAATGGTCATACAGTCGCAAACTTCTACCAAAACACTTGGGAGATGTTTGGCGATTACAATAGCGGATATACAGGCACACCTAACTACTATAAAGACGCTATGGGTCTGTTTGGTTATGTAAATGGTGGTACGGTTCAAAACCTGACTGTTGACAACTTTGAATCAGATGGTGAATTTACTCCTACTGGCGTGATTGCGGCTTATGCAGACGGCGATTCTACCTTCGAGAATATTGCCATCGCCAACTGTAACCCCCGTGTGTATAACACCGGCAACGGCGGTATTATCGGCGTCGCAGGTAGCACCGACACCGACGATGACAGCGACATTACATTAAAGAATATCACGGTAGATAATTCCAACATAATTTCTGCTCTTTGGGGTTCTTGGGATGTTGCCTGCGGTGGTCTCGTTGGTATGTATCGAGGTAATATGGATGCCAACGGCAACGCAACCGGCGATACCATCAAGTTTAATAATTGTCATGTTGCGGCACAGATTGATGTTTATAACGATGTGTGTGCAAACTATCAGTATTATGCATACCGCTATGCTGGTATGATTATCGGCTCTATCCGTCATAATACTACCAATGAAGACGGCAAGACTATTCCAAATATGAAGGGTATTTCCGCGAGTGGTTGTACCGTTAACTATGGTACATGGAACGATTATTACTATTGTGAGTTTGAGAAGAATACTATGGCTTCCTATTCTGAGGATTACCAGTTTAGTCGTATTCCGCATTCTGAGTTGGCGTTCACTGATGCTAACGGAAATGGAAAAATTGATACTGTTAATGAAAGAAATTCTGTAACTGGTTGTAAGCATAACCACACGCCAGAAGAGGATAAGCAAGCAGTATATCTTCCATTCCATCAACTATTCACTGGTTACAGTTGGGGAGTCAATAGTATTGGATTGGAAAAATACAGTGGTATTGTAACCGATTTGGATATTATTGAAGGTGACCAAAACGAGTCCGTTAAGAAGTTTGAAAGTAAATTTACGGGTGATTTCTTATATCGTGTAGGAAATAGTAATGAAGTTTCTTTGGGTTCATTATTTGGAGTGAAAGATGGAGCAACAATCAATGACTCAGGTGTATATGTAACTATAGACAAGGTTGACGAAAATTCCAATGTATCAGGAACATATACAGCTAATGCTACGGATTGGATAGAAGGCACAATTCAATTTAGTGGTACTGGTGTAGTGAAGGTTACGATTCAGGATTATGATTTCTGTCAACCTACAGTATTGCATCTAGAAGTTATAGATGCAGTGAATGCTACAGGTGCAACAAGTGCTACGAAGAATGATGTAGTATTGTTGAAGGATTGTGGATTCAGTTCACTGGAAGTATCAGGAGGATATACGCTTCACGGAAATGGTTTCACAATGACTTGTGGAAGTGATTCAACGGCTTCCGATATGGGATATGCGTTTGTAACACTGAACAATGGTACACTAGATAATGTGCAGATTGTATGTCCGAATTTTGACTATGCGGCTTTGTATAAAAGTAATTTGACAAGTTCAGACAATCGTTCTGAAACAGATACAAGTGGTAAAACACGCTACTATAACGCAAAGAGTGGTGTAATGGCATCCGGAAACAGTCAGATTCTTAACTCGAGAATTTCAGGTGCGCGTGCTGCGGTAAATGTGTCCGGTGGCAACTGTGTTATTGACAACTCCCGTATTGAAGGCGGTGCAGTTGCTTCCGTTCTGGTGGGCGCAGCGAACAATGTGATCTTGCGTGATGTGACATTGGTGCAGAAGCCGATCGCTTCGACATATGACAATAGCAAGAAAGTGATGGGCTTTAGTGTTCTCGTAATGTGTTCTGTTGGTGGTGACGCTGCCCCAATTACCCTGGAGGGTACTCTGGTTCAGAATGCCTGGGTCGACGAGGGTGACAAACAGTATGCACCTAGTGAGGGTCAGTCCATTATTGATGAGGTAATGAAGAAGACCGAATATCTCCATGATATCAATGATGATGGAACAAATGAATCGTTGAATCTGGGCATCGCTTATATGCCTGCTGATGGAGAATACACTGTTAATGCGACAACTGTTACAGATAATCGTACCAACAAAGATGCTGTACCATACGGGAAGGCTGAGGTTAAATATTCTCTTTTGACCACCTGTGTGTATTCCTACAAGAATACCAACGGTACAGACAAATCCACCAAAGAAGTTGGAGAATATGCTCCTAGTACGCAGTCTGACATTATTACGGTGAACTATTCCGACACTTCTGATGGGGTGACCACGTGCAAATCTTATGGTACAGAAGGTTGGATTTATGAGTTGAATGTGGATTTGGACAAACTTAATAGTTATGCTCTGGATTTCAGCAAGTTGACAATATCTGTAAATGGCGTGAATGTGACCGACTTCAAGGTGGACGGCAATGCTAAGCCTGTTTCTCCTGTAGCGGTTGTGGCTGGCGGTACTACTTATAAGCTGACCGCAACAGTGAACGACAAGGAATATATCGTTCACTACAAAGTGACCGGTACAGAGACAAGCAAAGAAAGCCCTTCTTTGGTTGCCTCTAACTATGGAGCGGGTTTGTGCGTAGCATCCAGCTATGGTGGAACATGGCATGGTGCAGCTCCTGTGTTGGAAGGTGTTCAGATCAAGTATTGGAGCGTAGCGGAGCAACAGTATAAGACGATTACGCTGTCTGATTATACTCCTACAACCAAAGGGCAGCAAAATGGCACCAATAATTATTGGACTTATACTCCTGATAATGGTGATTTCACACTAACTATCAAGAATGAAACGGCGGTTCACTCTAGCAATAGTGTTTATGCAATGCCTGTTGTTTGTGACAGTAAATTATACTTTGTGGCCTCATCTAGCAATGGATTGGTTAATACTGGTAACTCAGCGAGAACTATTGCTATAACTTATTATTTTAATGACAACAATAATGGAGATGAATTGAAGTTTAGTAATACATGGTCTGTGGAAGAAAACAAAGATGCTGAATATAAGTATAGTGATTTTTGTAAAGGTACTTTAACAGAATTGAAAAATTGTATTACCCCAGATACTCTCATCACTCTCGCAGACGGTTCTCTAGTTCGTGTTGATTCACTCACAGGTGAAGAACAATTGTTAGTATGGAACATGGAAACGGGTTCTCTAGATTCTGCATCGATTATGTTTGTGGATAGTGACCCTGAGGCAACATATGAAATAATTAAACTTTACTTCTCAGATGGCACAGAGGTTAAAGTAATCTCTGAACATGGTTTCTGGGATTACGATTTGAACAAATATGTATACCTTGATAGAAACGCAGACCAATATATCGGACATACATTTGCAAAACAGAATGGTGATGTTCTCGAAAAAGTTGAGTTAGTAGATGTTGTACTTGAAGAACAAGTAACAACTGCATGGAGCCCTGTAACGGCAGGACATCTCTGCTACTTCGTAAATGGTATGCTTTCAATGCCAGGTGGTGTAGGTGGATTGTTTAACATCTTTGATGTAGATGCAGAGACCATGACTTACGATTACGAGGCAATGGCTCGTGATATCGAAACATATGGATTGTTTACATATGAAGAATTATCACAATGTGCTGAACTTTCAAAGTACATGTTTGATGCGGCAGGCGGTCAATATTTGAAGGTTTCTATCGGAAAAGGAAACTTAACCGAAAAAGAGTTGCTTGCAATGATTGAACGTTATGGAAAATATTTTGAACAATAGTGAGACTAACTATTAAAAGTCAAGTCTAAAAATCAAATTTTTTGAATGAATTGCAGAAATGCATTTCAGATATATACGAACATTGAAAACTGCATGACAATAAGAGCATCCTATTAGGTGCTCTGACAGGAGATATTTATTTTAGAAAAAGTTACGCAGATTTGATATATGCTTGTCCGGATTTTTCCATTGCGTAGATTGTTCTTACAAGTTTCTTTGTGGCATGAGATAAAGCAACATTATAATGCTTTCCCTCCCCACGTTTCTTGGCAAGATATAAACCAAAGGAATCATCCCAATGACAAACATATTTGGTTGCATTGTAAAGAGCGTATCGAAGATATCGTGAACCACGCTTTTCCATGTGGGCATAACAATTATCTAGTTGTCCTGATTGGTAAGTGGATGGTGACATACCTGCATAAGCAAGTATCTTGTCAGGAGAATCAAATCGACTGAAATCACCAATTTCAGCGATAATCATTGCGCCCATACGATAATTGATACCAGGGATGGTAAGAATTGGGGAATTAATTTCATCCATAATGATTTTAATCTCATTTTCTACTTCTGTAATCGCAGCATCTAATTCACGTATGAGTTTAATGGTGTGTTTTAATTCCAATGACTTTGCAGGCATATGTGAGCCGATAGAATTTCGTGCAGCCTCACGAAAGGTGAGAGCAGTCTCTTTACCATATCTGCCTTTGGAACTTTCAGAAAGCAGATTTGTCAGCCGGGTTAGATGTGCTGAAGCAACATCCAATGCACTGGGAAATTCAGCAAGTAAAGCATAAACAGAAGCCATATGGAGTGTTGGAACGAGTCTTTCGAGTTCTGGAAATAGAATACACACAAGTCTTGAAATGGTAGATTTCAAGGCGGCACGTTCCTTGACTTTATCAAAACGATAACGAGTTAATGACTTTAATTCTTCGTTGTGGTAAGATGTGTCTGAGTAGGACTTTAAGTTCACATCAGACATAATCATAGAAGCGATTGTATGGGCATCAACTTTATCCGTTTTCGTCTTTCTAAGGCTTAGACTTTTTCTGTAAAGATTTGTATGTAA
>JAZNXJ010000038.1:0-3035 GCA_045593805.1 Faecalimonas sp. | reverse complement strand
CATTTTTTTGATAAGCATAGCAAAAGAATTTTGTGCGCGAATTCGGTAGTATCTGCATACATTTTTTAGAGATTGCAACTTTTTTTTCGATTTCTTTTGCAGAATTAAAATTGTTGCCTACATTTGCAGCGCACAAGGAGCCTTGCGGTGCTTGCTTCGGCATGCCAACCAAAAGGTGAAAAGGGAATCCGGTGTGAATCCGGAACAATACCTGTTGCTGTGAATCCCTACTCACATACATGCGTGAGTTCGATTTGTTGCAATCTTTGCCACTGGCGAAAAGCTGGGAAGGCGCAACAAACGGGATAAGTCAGAAGACCTACCTTGAGGCGTTAGACAGATTATACCTGCAGGATACGGGTAAGAATCAAAACTTGTTTTTATCACTATTTTTTTACGATTAAGGGCATTTGTAGGTCTGCCATAGCCGTATTAATATCTTTACATTAATGTATTGCCCCCATCGAAACATGTTTTGAGTAATAGCCGTATCCTGCCCCAAGTGGGAAACTGATTTATTAACTTAAAATATTTTGTTTATGATGGAAAAAGAAATGTACACAGCTCCCGAAGTGGAGATTATCGAAGTGGAAGTAGAACAAGGATTTGGAGCAAGCGGTTTAGATCCAGAAAGTGGTAATTCTTAATAAATGGAATGCTATGAAAATCAAGTATTACTTCAGTATGATAATGGCAGCATTGGTCATGACCAATTGCAGCCAGGAAGAAGAGCTTCAAGAGATTCAACAAAATGGTATTCACACCCTGACTGCTACGATTGAAGGTAACACCCGTTCGGCAGTAACCGATGGTGGTGTGTTCTCATGGACAGACGGAGATAAGATTTCAGTTTGGGATGGAAGTAATAAGTTAACCTACGATTACAGTGGTACCGGTGATACATTCACCGGCTCTGCTAATTCGATCTCAGGCTATGCTGTTTATCCGGGTGGTGACCATACCAATCTTTCCGGTTCAGATACAACTCTACCAACAGTTAATTTGAAGAACTCATATACCTATGGCAGCACCAATGCCATTATGTTGGCTAAAGTTCAAAATGGGAGTAACAATCTTTCGTTCAGTCACTTGGGTGGCTTGATGCGTTTCGTCATCAAAAACATCCCTAACGATGCTACCTCCTTTACTTTTACAGCCAATAGTGGTATTACTGGTGATTTCCTAGTGGAAGAGGAAAATGGCGCAAATGTTATTAAGGCAACTACAGCATCTAATAGCAACAATACCGTAACCATTACCTTTGAAGCAGGCCAAACAACAGAAAGAACATTCTACGTGCCACTTCCTATAGGAACTTACGATGGTTTCACTATCAAAGTCGGTAATAATTGCTCGTATAATTCGCAAGCCACCAATATCATCAGGCGACGCACATTGTTGTTGATGCCTACCTTCACTTGCAATGGAACAGAACTGACCAAAGGAGACAATGTCTTTACATTGGAAAACACAGAGCAAGATATGAATGTTAGCGGTGAAGAAGAAACATTGATCATTGAAACTCCGGATTCAAGTGATGCAAATGATCCAAATCCACAATTGAATTTGAACTATACACCGGAAAACGACAATTCAACCTTGAATATTTCTGACGGGGAAACAGGAGATTCTCAAGATAGTAAGGCCAAAGTCGTTGTGGATGTAAAAAACAATAAAACTGTAGCAGAATTGAACATCGATGCCCCTACCCTGACTGTAGAATTGGCTTCTGGTACTTATGAAACAATTACCGCTAAAACAGCTAAGCAGACTTTGATTATTAAGTCAGGAGTTAAAGTCAATAAATTGATTGTCAAAGGTGGGGAAGTTGAAATTGAAGATGGAGCAGATGTTGAAGAAAGAACAGATATAACCTTACGTGTATTGACATTTGAGGATAAAGATGTGAAGTTTACTCCATACACTCTTGATTATGCTGATAATTGGTCTGGTAGAGAGATTACCACTTGGAGTGATTTGATTGATGACCCACAATATGGTGGTCCATTGACATATGCAGATTATACGTCAGCTATGTACACTTGGTGGGATGAAGGAAATACAGAGCTTACACATACATTCCCATCAACATGGGACACATATTGCTATTGGAGCGGTGGCCATGCTATCTCTAACTATTGGGGTGCAGGTTATACTAATGAAGATCGTGACAAACATATTTCTAAGTATTATGGAGAAGATTATGTAACAGAGAATGCTGGTAATGACTCAATGTTGGGTTGGTTCAATGTACAGTGGATGGTACCGGTTCCTGCACATTCGGGTGAAAACTTTGCCGTTCATTTTGGGTATATAGACGGTATGTCTATGTGTGAAAATCTTCCAGAAATAAGTTTTGCTGACGGTGAAGCTCGTGTTATAGACCACATGTATGTGTGCAATACAAACTATACATTGAACCAATTGGTTTGTGGTGTAGGTAGTGAAGCAGGTAATACCTTTGGAGGCAGTTGGACAGGGCTGTCGGATGATGCTTGGTTGAAGATTGTAGCTTATGGATTTGAAAACATTGAAGATGAAGAACATACAAAAGAAACTGAGTTCTATTTGGTAAATGGTCAAAATGTAGTGGAAAATTGGCAGAAGTGGGATTTGTCACCTCTTGGCAAAGTTGCCAAAGTTCAGTTTAATTTCCTTTACTCATCGGAAATGGGTGGAAAATACGGATTTACAATTCCTGGTTACTTTGCTTATGATGATATTGCTGTAAGATTTGAAAAATAATAAGTAATGAAGAAATATATCTATTTATTATTAGCACTTATTATCACATCGTCCTGCAATACGGACGATGTGATTACCGAAGAGTTGGAAGACCATTATCGTGCTAAGACAGCTACATCGGTAGCCGAGCAAACCATTGTCTTTGAATATACTCCAGCGCCTGGCCAGTTTATCAACGAAACCAAGACGGGAGGATTCGATGGGACTCAAACTACACCCGAAGCTGCCATCGCCTACGCTACCCAACGCATGAAGGAGAAGAACTTTGTTTCACTTGGCGGTTTCGGTGG
>JAZNXJ010000037.1:0-24004 GCA_045593805.1 Faecalimonas sp. | reverse complement strand
CAAGTCTTTTCAACGCCGATTCCGTTAGAATTCTTTCTAACTGTAAATGTCTCTCTAGCGCCGCCGCCTTGTTTCTTAAGTACTACACCTTCGAAAACCTGAATTCTTTCACGGTTTCCTTCTTTGATTTTACCGTATACTCTTACAGTATCACCAACGTTAAATGCAGGTACTTCTGCTTTTAATTGTTCAGCTTCGATTTTCTTAATAATATCGTTCATTGTGTTCCTCCTTATTATTCGGACGTTCTTAATACTCTTTGGTACCAGAGGACCATCTCTTTCTTCTCACAATCTCAGATATTTTACCATACTATTCCAATACTTTCAAGTATTTTTTTTGCAAAATCTTTTTCTTTTTGAGATAAATTTGCATTTTTCAGCAAATCCGGTCTTCTTTCAGCGGTTCTGATAATGGATTGCTCCCTTCTCCACTTCTCTACATTTGCATGGTGACCGGAAAGCAAAATCTCCGGAACCTTTTTTCCATGCCATTCTTCTGGCCTTGTATACTGCGGATATTCCAAAAGATTATCCTGAAAGCTCTCAAATTCTGCGGATACATCATTGTGAAGTACGCCCGGAATCAAACGAGAGATTGCATCTATCATAACCATAGCCGGCAGTTCTCCGCCTGTCAGCACGTAATCTCCAATTGACACATAATCAGTTACGATTTCCTCTAAGACGCGTTCGTCAATCCCCTCATAATGTCCACAGAGAAAAATCAATTCCTCCTCTTGTGCAAATTCTTCTGCTTTTGCCTGAGAAAAAGTCTCACCTTGCGGGGATAAATAAATCACGCGCGGCTTACTCTTTGCTTTTTCTACAACAGACTGGTATGCACTATAAACAGGACCTGCCTGCATAAGCATTCCCGCACCGCCACCGTAAGTATAATCATCCACGCGATTATGTTTGTTCTCAGCAAAATCACGAATATTGATTGCTTCTACTGAAAGTAGCCCCTTACTCTGCGCTCTACCGATAATGCTTGTGTTAAGTCCGTCCATCACCATTTCCGGAAATAATGTTAATATATGAAAGTTCATACTCTACACCAATCCTTCCATTAAATGAATCGTCATTTTCCCGCCTTCAATATCCACATCTAAGATGCACTGTTTAATTGCAGGAACCAAAACTTCTCCATACTTCGGGCTGTCAATAATATACACATCATTTGCACCTGTTTCCAGCACGTCTTTGAGCACGCCAAAGTCTTCCCCATCTTCTGTGTATACCTGAAGTCCAATCATATCCGCAATAAAGTATTCGTCCTTACGAAGCTTTACTGCATTTTCTCTATCTACCAAAAGGCTTTTGCCCTTATATTTTTCGATGTCATTGATATTGTCAATTCCTTTAAATTTCACAATCGCAAACTGCTTAAAGAACTTGACGCTTTCCACTTCCAAAGGCAGATGTTCTCTTCCCGTATCAAGAATCACCTTTTTCAATTTTTTAAAACGTTTTACGTCATCTGTTGTCGGGAATACCTTTACTTCTCCTCTAATTCCATGTGTTGAGGAAATTACTCCCACCTGTAATAATTGTTCCATATAACTCCTTTTAGAAAGCGAAGACATCGCCTAAGCGATGTCTACGATTACCTTTTTGTCTTCCTTTGCTGCTGCGGCTTTTACAACAGAACGAATTGCTTTTGCAATTCTTCCCTGTTTACCGATTACTTTACCCATATCAGATTCAGCCACTTTTACTTCAATAACAAGTGCCTTTCCATCTTCTTTTTCAGTAACAACAACTTCTTCAGGATGATCAACTAATGCCTTTGCAATTACTTCTACTAATTCGCGCATTACCTGTACCTCCACTATCTTGGAGCAGATTATTTTTCAATACCTGCTACTTTGAAAATTTTTCCAACCATTTCTGTAGGTTGAGCACCATTGTTTAACCATTTTTTAGCTGCTTCTTCGTCAACTTTGATTACACTTGGTTCTTTTGTTGGATCGTAGTATCCGATTTCTTCGATGAATTTACCATCTCTTGGTGAACGTGAATCTGCTACGATAATTCTGTAGAAAGGAGCTTTCTTTTGTCCCATTCTTCTTAATCTGATTTTTACTGCCATTTTTCTTTACCTCACATTACTTTTTTGTTTTTGTTAGTTTTATCTATGTGTTAAAAAGGAAATCTAAACTTTCCTTTCTTACCACCTCTGCCACCCATCATACCCGGAAGCTGTTTCATCATCTTTTTCATCTGTTCAAATTGTTTTACCAGACGATTCACTTCACTGATATCCACACCGGCACCTCTTGCAATTCGGTGTTTTCTTGATGGATTTAAAATGTCCGGATTGCGGCGTTCCTCTTTGGTCATTGAATAGATAATGGATTCAATTCTTGCCATCTGCTTCTCGCCTGCATCCATGTCTTCGTCCTTGATTCTGGCATTACCCATCATGCCAAGACCAGGCATCATGCTCATGACACTGGAAAGTCCGCCCATCTTCTTCATCTGCTGCATACTCATCAGATAATCCTCAAAGTCAAACTGAGCTTTCTTCATTTTTCGTGTCATTTCTTTGGCTTGTTCTTCGTCAATGCTCTCGCCTGCCTTTTCAATCAGACTCAATACATCTCCCATTCCCAAGATTCGGGAAGCCATTCTATCTGGATAAAACTGTTCCAAATCGGAAAGTTTTTCACCCATACCTACGTAGAGAATCGGTCTTCCGGTAACTGCTTTAATGGAAAGCGCCGCACCGCCTCGGGTATCACCATCTAATTTTGTAACGATAACACCATCAATTCCGATTTTCTCATTGAAACTGTTTGCAACGTTAACAGCATCCTGACCTGTCATGGCATCCACAACTAAAATTGTCTGGTGCACGTCCACAGTTTCTTTTATTTCTTGTAGTTCAGCCATCATATCTTCATCTATATGAAGTCGACCTGCTGTATCAAGAATTACTATATTGTTTCCATTCTTCGCCGCATGCTCAAGTGCTGCTTTCGCAATGTTCGCAGGCTTGTGATTTTCACCCATGGAGAACACTTCCACGCCTTGCTTCTCACCGTTAATCTGCAATTGCTTAATCGCAGCCGGACGATACACATCACACGCAACCAACAATGGTTTCTTGCCTTTTAATTTGAATTTACCGGCAATCTTAGCAGTTGTCGTCGTCTTACCGGCACCCTGCAGACCTGCCATCATAATCACGGTGGTCGCCTGCCCCGGTTGTAACTTAATCTCGGTTGTCTCGGAACCCATGAGTTTCACAAGTTCCTCATTTACAATCTTGATTACCATCTGTCCCGGATTCAGTCCGTTCATTACGTCCTGCCCAATGGCACGCTCCTGAACGTCCTTTACAAATCCTTTTACAACCTTAAAGTTAACATCTGCTTCTAAGAGAGCCATCTTAACTTCTTTCAGTGCTGCTTTCACATCATCCTCCGTAAGTCTACCCTTACTGCGAAGATTCTTGAACACATTTTGAAGTTTTTCCGACAAACTATCAAATGCCATCCTATAACTCCTCTATAATCTCTCCTGAAATCTTTCTAATATCCTGAATCAACTGACTTTCATCTGTCTTTGCTTCTTCTAAAAGCCCATTTATCTGATGTACCTTTTCTCTAATAGAAAGAAACTTATCTACCAAGTGCAACTTTGCTTCATATTCTTCTAAAATCTTGTTGCATCGTTTAATCAAATCATGTACACCCTGTCTGCTGATACCGGCATCTTTCGCGATTTCACTCAGGGATAAATCTTCTACGATGAACTGTTCATAGATTTCTTTCTGGTGTTCTGTTAAAAGCTCGCCATAAAAATCATAGAGCAATGATTGTTTTAAAATCTCATCCATTTTTATCACCTTTGCTATAATAACGGATAAAAAATAGGTTGTCAAGTGTTTTTTCTTGACAACCTTAACTTTTTCATTTCAAAAGTTTCTGCACATTCAAAATTCCACTCCCCTGCCTTATCACAGGCATATTCAAATTATCACAGCTTCCTTTTAACCTTTTCTTTACCCCTTCATTGGTTAGATTTGGTTCTTTTGATAATAACAATGCAACAGCCCCACTTACAACAGGCGTTGCCATAGAGGTTCCACTCTTTTTTGCGTATAAGTTCCCTTCTTGAAATTTGGAATTACAGGAAACTATATTTGCGCCCGGCGCAACCAAATCTGGCTTTAAGATTTGTTTTTGCAAGGAACCTCTGCCTGAGTTCATAACATCAGCGGTCCCGACTGTAATAATCTTCTTACTAAGTCCCGGAATGGTAATACTCCCTTCACTCGGTCCCAAATTTCCTGCTGCCGCAACCACAGCAATGCCCATATCCCAAAGCATTTCCACTGCTCGCAATATGCGCTCTTCGCCCCATAGATTTACACCTGGTTTCATTCCCATTGATATATTTACAATCCGAATATTATACTTCTCCTGATTTTCCAAAATCCACCGGAACCCCTTCATGCTATAGACAATATCGCCACCACCGTTTTCATCTAATACCTTTAAGGCAATTAATTTACAATGTGGAGCCATCCCTATTTGCGTGCTACCGATAATGCCACACACATGAGTCCCATGTCCATTGTCGTCATAGAATTCCCTTCTCCCATTTACAAAATCACGAAAGAATAATGCATTTGCCTGAAGCTGTGGATGAAGCGTCATACCGGTATCCATTACTGCAACTGTGACTCCTTTTCCACCTAACTGATTTTTTTGATTATATTGACAATGTAATAAATTTTTAACACGCTTCATATACTAATAGGTTCCTTTTTTATTAGAATATGTGTTTTGTGTTATTGGGTGCTTGATTATTTTTTTACTTTTAGTTCACATGGATAAGCCTCCTTACATATGATGAAGTGTAAATATAAATCACATGGAGGCTTATGATTATGAGCGATTTAAATGCAACTAACTGCGGATGTGTAAACGAAAGATCTAACAACTGTGGCTGCGGATGCGGATTTGGAAACAACTCTTGTATCTGGATCATCTTACTTCTTTTCTGCTGTGGCGGTAACGCTTGGGGTTCTAACCGTGGCGGATGCGGATGTGGCGATGACAGCTGCTTATGGATCATCATCTTGTTATTCTTCTGTGGCGGATTTGGCAACAACAGAAGTGGTAACGGTTGCGGATGTGGCTGCGACGATATGTACTGCTAATTGCTAAGTGATGAGTTCAGGGTTTCCCTGTCTCACCGAAAGGTCTCTGCCATTGTGGCAGAGGCCTTTTGTGTTCGTGCTTTACACCAAAGTTCTTTAGGATACGCAGAGACATACTCATATTTCACAAATCTGATTCATATATTTTCACAACGTTAGTTTTTTAGGAGGCAATATGAACGACGATTTTTCTTACATGATGACCCCATTTGACCAATACATATCCAACCAGTCATTGCAGATGACCAAGTTGTTAATCCCGTTTTTGCCTCCACAGAGTCAGCGCATGATAGCTGTTTATGTGAAATTCTTGGAATTCCGTCACACATTATCTTTTTTTAGAAACATGAGACAAAATGCTTCTTCACCGGAAGATATTTTTGACGGATTGAAGCCATATTTATCCCCATCTGACCTTGAATCTTTTGACCAGATGCAGAATATGATGAATATGATGAGTATGATGCAGGAAATGCAGAATATGTCTGATATGGACTTTGATCCCATGTCAATGATGGGAATGTTTGCACAGGAGGAATATACTGAATCGCAGAAAGAAGGTGAAACAATTGATGGACTGGACGAACAATCCTTTACTTAAAAGTATGGATCCGATAAAGTTGGAACTGATTAAGACAGCAGCACACCAGACTGCAGGCAAAAGCGGAAATTCCCTTGCGCCTGTCTTAATGTCTCTCATTACATCGGCTAACCGAAAAGGTATCCGATTTTCTACTGATGAAATTACAATGATTTTAAACATACTAAAAGAAGGGAAATCTCCACAAGAGCAAATGCAGATTGACCAGACAGTACAGATGGTGTCTAGTATGATGGCTAAAAATAGAAGGTAGAAGGATTAAAATCCTTCTACTTTTCTTTGGCTTCGAATTTCTCTACGTTTCTTTGCACTTTCCCATTCTGCTTTTTGTTCCTCTGTTTCAATAATTAATTGAGGAACAGTCACCGGTCTATCGTTTTCGTCTAGTGCAACCATAACAAAATATGCACTATTAATTGCCTTTCTAACTCCCTCTTTGTTTTCCACGTAGGTATCTACACGCACTTCCATAGAGGATTTTCCAACATAAGTAAGTCTGCCTACGATAACTACCATCTCATTTTGATATGCACCTTTCATGAAGCGTAGATTATCAACGGAGGCAGTTGTTACATTCATCATTGCATGGCGTTTTGCCACAATCCCCGCAACTTCATCTATCCATTGCATTAAAATCCCACCAAACAAACGGTTTGCCCCATTTAAATGATTTGGTCGCACAATGTGCACTGTTTCTACCATAGAGTCTTGTATTCTTTTTGCTTTTATATCCATAATTCGATTCCATCCTTGCTTAATGTCTTGTTAATCGTATTATATCCTTTTTTAGATATTTTGTCAGTGGTTTTTACATTTTGATTCAGAAATCTCTTGCAACTATTTTACAAATGGGTATACAAACCCATTTTTATCCCCCTTTACCCAGAAACCCACTATTTTGTATTAGATATTCACGATATTTTCAGTAAAATTTCTATAAAACAGTATGCTTGCTCATAAAATACCCAGGATTCCGAAAAATCCTGGGTATAAACACCACTAATTAGCCATTTTATAGAAAGTCAAACTTTCGCGCAGGCATCCAAGCCAGTAGTCAACCACTTTCAGGCAGGCGTCTCAGCCTGCCTCCGAACTGACGACATCACAGAACGACTACTCTGCATCTTCTCCATAAAGTGTAATCAATTTCTTCAGATATTCATATCTCTCCTTCGCATATTGCTCAGATTGAGAGAATAATTTTTCTGCTCTTTCCGGATTTGCACGCATCAGCGCATTGTAACGCACTTCGCCGTCCAAGAACTCACGGTAGCTTTCTGTTGGTTCTTTGCTATCAAGAGTGAACTTGTTACCTTCTGCTGCTGGATTGTAGCGGAAGTTATGCCAGTAACCTGATTTCACAGCCAATTCTTCTTCTGTCTGTGCTTTGCTCATACCTTTCTTAATACCATGATTGATACATGGTGCATAAGCGATAATGAGTGATGGGCCTGGGTAAGCCTCCGCTTCCGTAATCGCTTTCACAGCCTGGTTGAAGTCTGCACCCATAGAAATCTGTGCTACATACACATATCCGTAGCTCATTGCAATACTTGCCATGTCTTTCTTCTTTACTTCTTTTCCTGCCGCTGCAAACTGTGCAATTGCACCGGTTGGAGTTGATTTCGAAGATTGTCCGCCTGTATTAGAATAAACTTCAGTATCAAATACAAGAATGTTAACATCCTGACCAGATGCCAATACATGGTCAACACCGCCAAATCCGATGTCGTATGCCCAGCCATCTCCACCGAATATCCATTGTGATTTCTTTGCAAGGAAATCCTTGTTATCCAAGATGTCTTTTCGCAATCCGCAACCACAATTGCATTTTTCTAGCGCTTCTACAAACTTATCTGTAGCAGTTCCATTTGTGGCACCGCAGCCAAAGGTTTCTAACCATTCCTTACCTGCTTCTACAACTTCCGGATTGTCGCCTTTTTCTACAAGCTCTTCTACTTTTGCTTTCAAACCATTTCGCAATGCCTTTTGTGCAAGCAACATACCATAACCAAACTCTGCATTATCTTCAAATAATGAGTTAGCCCATGCCGGTCCTCTTCCTTCATCGTTCACGGTATATGGTGTCGACGGTGATGAGTTACCCCAGATAGAAGAACATCCGGTTGCATTTGCAATATACATTCTGTCACCAAATAATTGTGTCACCAATTTCGCATAAGGTGTCTCTCCACAACCTGCGCAAGCTCCAGAGAACTCTAATAATGGTTGTTTAAATTGACTACCTTTTACAGTTGTTTCTTTGAATTTTGAAACCACATCTTTCTTAATCGGCAATGCACGCCCGTAATCAAAGTATACCTGCCTTCCTGCATTCTCTGCCATATTGCGAAGTTCAAGTGCTTTCTCGCCCTTCTTGCCCGGACATACATTTACACAAGAACCACAACCTGTACAGTCGTATGCGGATACCGTAATAGCAAATTTCATTCCCGGCATTCCCATCATATCAACTGTCTGCATACCTTCCGGTGCATTTGCTACTTCTTCCTCAGTAAGCGCAATTGGACGGATAACCGCATGCGGACATACATAAGAACAACGATTACATTGAATACAGTTTTCCGGAATCCATACCGGAATATCTACTGCGATACCACGTTTTTCATACGCAGCTGTTCCCGATGGTGTTGTACCGTCTGTATATTTTGTAAATGCAGATACAGGCAAGCTGTTTCCCTCTTGCGCATTTACCTTTCTTTGAATGGTTTGAACAAAGTCCACAACCTCTTCTCTTCCGCCTTTAATGACAGGTGCAAATAATCCCTCATCCTCACATGTTTTCCATGAATCCGGCACAGCGACTTCCACAATCTGCTGTGCACCGGCATCAATGGCATCGTAGTTCATCTGAACAATCTTGTCACCCTTCTTGCCGTAGGTATCCTTTGCAGCCTTCTTCATCAATTCCATAGCCTCATCTTCCGGAATGATGTTTGCAAGTTTAAAGAATGCAGATTGCAAAATGGTGTTGATTCTTCCTCCAAGTCCGATTTCTTTTCCTATCTTGAAACCATCTATTGTATAGAACTTGATATGATGATTTGCAATAAATGCTTTCACCTGACCTGGTAAATTCTTTTCTAGGCCTTCCATATCCCATGCGCAGTTCAAAAGGAAGGTTCCGCCGTCGACCAATTCCTGAACCATATTATATTTATTCATATAAGATGGGTTGTGACATGCCACAAAGTCAGCCTTTGTAATCAAATAGGTTGATTTGATTGGCTTCTTACCAAAACGTAAATGTGACATGGTAACACCGCCGGATTTCTTTGAATCATAATCAAAGTAGGCTTGTGCATACATATCGGTATTATCACCGATAATCTTAATGGAGTTTTTGTTGGCACCTACAGTTCCGTCTGCGCCAAGTCCCCAGAATTTGCAGTTGATTGTACCTTCCGGTGTGGTAACTAACGGTGCGCCAACTTCTAAGGATAAATTAGTCACATCATCCACAATACCAATGGTAAATCTCTGCTTAGTATTATTTTCATAAACTGCAACAATCTGTGCAGGAGTTGTATCCTTTGAACTCAATCCATAGCGGCCACCGAATATTGGCACAGCATCAAACTTCGTTCCCTTTAATGCTGTCACAACATCCAGATATAATGGCTCCCCAAGTGCTCCTGGCTCTTTCGTTCTGTCTAATACGGAAATTTGTTTCACTGTTTCCGGAATGGCTTCCAACAAAGCTTCTGCCGAAAATGGTCTGTAAAGACGAACCTTAACAACACCGACTTTTTTCCCTGCCGCCATTAAATAGTTGATTGTTTCCTCAATTGTTTCACAAACAGAACCCATTGCGATGATAACGTGCTCTGCATCTTCCGCTCCGTAGTAATTAAATAATTTATAGTTTGTCCCGATTTTCTCATTAACTTTGTCCATGTATCCCTGTACGATAGCCGGCATAGCTTCATAGTATGGATTACATGCTTCTCTTGCCTGGAAGAAAATGTCCGGATTCTGTGCCGAACCTCTTTCGCAAGGATGATTTGGATTCAAGGCATGTTTTCTAAATGCGGTAATGGCATCCATATCTGCCATATCTTTTAAATCCTCATAATCCCAAGTTTCAATTTTTTGTATCTCATGAGAGGTACGGAACCCATCAAAGAAATTAATAAACGGCAGTCTTCCTTTGATTGCAGAAAGATGTGCAACCGGTGTCAAATCCATAACTTCCTGAACACTGGACTCGCACAGCATGGCTGCTCCTGTCTGTCTGCAGGCATAAATATCTGAGTGGTCACCAAAAATTGATAATGCGTGACTTGCAATCGCACGTGCTGACACATTAAATACACCCGGCAACTGTTCGCCGGCAATTTTATATAAGTTTGGAATCATAAGTAACAGACCTTGTGATGCTGTATAAGTAGTCGTCAACGCACCTGCTGCCAATGAACCGTGTACTGTTCCGGCTGCACCTGCTTCCGATTGCATCTCAGTAACCTGTACTTCCTGTCCAAATATATTTTTTCTTCCTTGTGTAGCCCATTCATCTGTTGCTTCGGCCATAACAGAGGATGGAGTAATTGGATAAATCGCTGCAACATCTGTATATGCATAGGATGCATGTGCCGCTGCGTGATTACCGTCCATGGTTTTCATTTTTCTAGCCATTAATTCATCTCCTTTTTTCATATTTTTCTCATGTTTCTATTATATATGTTCTTCTTCATAAAATCTATAAGAATTTCTAATGTAATTGTACCCATATTTAACAAATATTACTTCATTTTTCGTCATGCATGAAAATTCTTTTATTATCATATAAATTTATGGTATAATATCGACAGATATTATACCGCGCCGTAATGAAGTGAAGTGCGCATCCGTGCGGGGCGTAGCATGTGCTTTGCACATGGTATAATATGTAATATTCGAACTACGGAGGGATACATATGACAGCGAAACAACAGGCGTATAAAGCCTTAGGCAATACCATGATTAAGAATTTCAAGAAACGAAACATCGAGGCCTTCTACTGCGAAGACAGCGCTTCTGCATTGGCACTTGCCATGGACTTGATGAAGGATGGTGGAACGGTCGGAAAAGGCGGTACGGAAACAGTCAGAGAAGTCGGACTTCTTGATGCCGTTAAGTCAGCAGAGCATTTGACTTTCATCGATAGGGAAACAGCCAAAACTCCGGAAGAAAAGAAAGATATCTATATCAAGACTATGCAGTGTGATTATTTTCTTACTAGTTCAAATGCAATTACCGTAGACGGCGAGTTGGTAAACATTGATGGAAATGGAAATCGTGTGGCATGCTTAATGTGTGGTCCGGAGAAAGTGATTGTTATCGCTGGCATGAACAAAATCGTTGATGATGTGGATTCCGGAATTGCACGCATCGGTAATTTTGCAGCACCTGCAAATGCAGCAAGACTTGGAACCCGCACCCCTTGTGCAACACTTGGACATTGCGGAGACTGCCACTCACAAGATTGTATGTGTGCACAGATTGTAATAACCAGACATTCCAGAAACAAAGATAGAATCAAGGTCATTCTTGTTGGTGAAGAATTGGGCTTCTAAGATTACACTGACATACTTTCTACAAATGCCAAAGTTTTATAATAAACAAGGGCCATGTGAATACACAATTTTGTTTATCCACATAGCCCTTTCATTTTATCTGTTTCTTCTTGCCCTACTCTTCTGTTTCTTTTGTTTCTTCTACAAGTGCAATTGCAAGCTCATCAAGCTGCTTTTGCTCTACTCTTGTAGGTGCCTCTGTCATCAGACAAGATGCATCCTTCACCTTCGGGAAGGCAATTACATCACGGATGCTGTCCTCTTTTGCCATAAGCATAATGAGACGGTCTAATCCGTATGCAAGTCCTGCGTGTGGTGGAACACCATACTTAAATGCGTTCAACAAGAAACCAAACTGTGTCTGTGCTTGTTCCGGTGTAAAGCCAAGCATTTCAAACATTCTGTTTTGAATGTCTCTATCGAAGATACGCACACTACCACCACCAAGCTCTGTACCATTAAGTACAATATCGTATGCTTTTGCGCGAACCTTTCCTGGGTCTGTATCAAGAAGTGGCAAATCCTCATCCATTGGCATTGTAAACGGATGGTGCATTGCCTGGTAACGTTCTTGTTCGTCATTCCACTCTAAGAGTGGGAACTCTGTTACCCATAAGAACTTGTATTCACCTTTATCTAAGATTTCCAACTGACGAGCGATTTCAAGACGTAAGTTACCAAGTACATCCCAAACCACTTTGTTCTTGTCAGCTGCAAATAATAATAAGTCGCCGTTTTCTCCATCCATGGCTTTTACGAGAGCAGCCATTTCTTCTTCTGTCATGAATTTAGCGAAAGAAGATTTCACTGTGCCGTCATTTTGAATGGCAATGTATGCAAGACCTTTTGCGCCGTAATCCTTTGCAAAATCAACCAATTTATCAATTTTCTTACGTGGCATTTCACCTTGGCCTTTGGCGTTGATACCTCGAACACTTCCGCCGTTTTCCAAAGCACCTTTGAATACAACGAATTCTGAATTTTTTACAACTTCAGATACATCTACCAATTCCATTCCAAAACGAACATCCGGCTTATCTGAACCAAAACGATCCATTGCTTCCTGCCATGTCATTCTTTGAATTGGAAGTGGTACTTCCACATCTAAAATTTCTTTGAAGATTTTTGCTATCAGTCTTTCGTTTACATCAATAACATCATCCACATCTACAAATGATAATTCCATATCGATTTGTGTAAATTCCGGCTGACGGTCTGCGCGCAAGTCTTCGTCACGGAAACATTTTGCGATTTGGAAATAACGGTCATAACCGGAACACATCAGCAGCTGTTTAAACAACTGTGGTGACTGTGGAAGGGCATAAAAGCTTCCCTGGTGTACACGGCTTGGTACTAAGTAGTCTCTTGCTCCTTCCGGCGTACTTCCAACTAAAATCGGTGTTTCGATTTCTAAGAAACCTTCTTCATCAAGGAACTGACGAGTTAAGGTTGCAACCTTACTTCTCATAATCAGGTTCTTTTGTAAATCCGGTCTTCTGAGGTCCAGATAACGATATTTTAATCTTAACTCTTCTTTTGTCTTGCTGTTTTCTTCAATTGGGAACGGTGGTGTCTCTGCTTCTGATAAAATACGAAGTTCTTTTACACGAATTTCAATTTCACCTGTTGCAAGATTTTCATTTACCGCGCCGGAACGTGCTTCTACCACACCAGTTGCTGCGATAACAAATTCGCTACGAAGTCTTCCTGCTTTTTCAAAATCTTCTTCGTTCACATCACCATTTTCAAAAATAAGCTGCAAAAGACCGGAACGGTCACGTAAATCGACGAACACAATTCCACCTTTGTTACGGTTCTTTTGTACCCAGCCCATAACAGTAACTGTTTCACCGATGTTTGCTTTGTTTAACTCTGCACATCTGTGGCTTCTTTTCAAGCCTCTCATTGATTCTGCCATTTTTTTATCCTCTTTCTTTTATTTTGTTACTGTTCAGAGCCAAGCAAAATTTTATAAAACAGGTTGGCTCTGAATAGTTAGAATATTTTTTCTTGGTACATCTCTTGAATGTCTGTGTAACCTTCTTCAATCAACTGTTCCTTTTGGAACTTTTTATTTTTCTTCATGTTTACAATCAGCACCTGCTTTCCGTTTTCACGGTCTGCCTTTGCCATTTCAAGCACTTTTAAAATGCCTTCCTGTGGCATATTTTTCTCGATTAAATATGCTTTCTTTTCTTTCTTATTCCCCGGCTCATAGCCATTTTCCAACAGAAGCATTGCGATACGTTCAAATCCGATTGAAAAACCGCATGCCGGTGTATCCTGGCCTGTGAATTTACCAATCATCTTGTCGTAACGTCCGCCACCTGCAACCGAGCCACCAAATTCATCCATACGAATTTCAAAAATGGTTCCGGTGTAATAAGACTGTCCACGTACCAATGTCGGATCAAACTTCACTTTGAATTCTGCCTCTTTTGCACTTTCCACACTGGAAATAATCATTTCCATACCATCTGCGATTGCAGGACTTAAATATCCATCCAATTTCTCTTTGCAGAAACGAATACCTTCGATATCTCCGGCAATCTCATCAAACAGTGCAAGATATGTGTCTACATTTTCCTGTGTATAACCACCGAGTTCATTTAACTCATTGGCAACACCTTCTGCACCAATCTTGTCCATTTTATCAAGAATAATAAATACTTCATCGTAATCTTCTTCGCGGAAGCCGCTGTATGCAGCCATTGCCTTCAAAATGTTTCTATCATTGATGCACACGGTAAAGTTCTTAAATCCTAATTTTCCAAGCATTGCTGTAGTTGCAAGGATAAGTTCAATCTCTGCCAGATTACTTGCTTCACCAAGAATGTCAATATCACATTGTACAAACTGGCGGAAACGTCCCCTTTGTGGACGGTCTGCTCTCCACACATTTCCTATCTGCATTGCTTTGAATGGTGAAGGTAATTCATTTGCGTGATTTGCATAATATCTTGCAAGCGGAACGGTAAGGTCGTATCTGAGCCCCCCATCCACCAAGTCTGCTTCTTCCTTCGCTTCTTCTAATTTCAGCTTCTCACCGCGCTTTAAAATCTTAAAGATTAATTTTTCATTGTCGCCACCTTGCTTACTGCAAAGGTTCTCAATATGCTCCACGCATGGTGTTTCCATAGATGTGAATCCAAAGGTTTTATAGGTGTCCTTAATCATCTGAATTACATAATCACGGATTTCCATCTCCTTTGGAAGCATGTCCTTCATACCGGTAACCGGCTTTTTCTTTAATGCCATAAAAGTTCTCCCTTTCGCTCTATCATCTCGTCGATTCGACTGATATACTGCTGAATATCCCTCACATTTTCTGCACGGACAATCTTTTTCGGATTGCCGGTCTTTGGGTCTATTATCACTTTATCATCCGGAATCACAACCTTCGTGGAAGCACCTGCTCCTACTGCAATAATCGATTGTTTTTCCTCCATAATAAGTATATTGTATATTCCGGCTTTGTCAACCTTTGCATAGCCAACATTTTCAAAATTTCCCGCAATATTTTTCTGTCGATACAAATAATACGGCTCCAAATTCATCTGTTTTGCATAATTACTTGCAAGTTCAATCATCTGCGATAGCGTATTGGCTGTTTCTGCCTCGCTGTTTTTCTTTCTGTCCTTGTCGGCATCTTTTGTAAGATTTTCCTGTTCTGTACCCCGGCTTGTCTGCATCTCGCGAGCATCCCTTGCTTCTTGCACTTTACGTTTCTGCTCCTGTGTCATTCTTGAAGCGCGCTTCATTGCCAGTGCATGGACTGTCAAACTATCCGGTGCCATCTCCTTGATTTGCTCCAAGGTGTCCTTCATGTCCTCTACCGTTTCTTCCGGCAAACCTGCAATTAAATCCATGTTAATATTGTCAAAACCGATTTCTCTCGCCATTGCATACACGCGCCTAATATCCTCTATGGTATGCTTCCTTCCGATAATATCTAACGTCTTCTGCTGCATGGTCTGTGGGTTAATGGAAATTCTTCCAATGTTGTGAGCCTTTAACACTTCTAATTTTTCCCGCGTAATACTGTCCGGTCTTCCGGCCTCTACGGTAATTTCCTTCAAGTCTGCATACGAGAAATGTGTTTCCAAGTGTGTGAGCAATCTGTCTAATTGCTCTGGCTCTAAGGTGGTCGGTGTACCACCACCTATATAAATGGTATTTAACTTTTTATTTTGTGATTTTTCTGCTATAAATGTTAATTCCTTGCAAACTGCATCTAAATATTCATCTACACGCTGTTTCCACTCTGCAATCGGATACGAAGTAAACGAGCAATAAGAACATGTCGTTGGACAAAATGGAATACCAACATAAAGGCTATATCCTTCCTTGTAATCCAACTGCGTTAAAAGTTCTTTTTCTCTTTTCGCCACCTTTAGTCCCAACTGGGCTTTTTCATCGGTTACATGATAGTTCTCCTGCATCCATGTCATAACTTCTTCGTCAGTCATACCCTCTTCCATGAGATTCATCATAGGTTTGGTTGGACGGACCCCTGTCATAATTCCCCAGGCAAGCTCTTTGCCTGTCACTTCAGCTAACCAGTCGTAGACTTTGAGATTCACATAGCGCTTTTTTAGCTTGCGGTCTTCAACGCCCGCCAATTCATCTGCGTTTATTTGCAGTATACTTCCCTCATCTTTTGCACTATGCTGAATGGGATTACTATCATATTCTGTTATTATAATTGTCACAGCTTGTGCGCATTCTTTATCCACTTTTTGCTCTATCTCTACTCCCGGACAGAATGCCTTACTAATATGGTACATATCATAGACAAACATCTCGTCGTTTACTTGAATCTTAATCATTTTAACCCTCATATATTATACAAATGGATTGTACATTTTCTCATCTGCAATGCATGTCACATCATTATGTCCCGGATATACCATCACGTCATCCGGCAAACAGAATAATTTTTCTTTAATGGAACGCACCAATATAGACATACTGCCGGTTGGGAAATCGCTCCTTCCAACGCTTTGATAAAATAAGGTGTCTCCGCTGATTAGGACTCCTTCTGTTTCCTCATAATAACAACAGCCCCCGGCTGTGTGTCCCGGTGTATGAATCACCTTAAACTGAAAGCCTGCAAGTTCTAGGATTTGGTTGTCCCGCAAGCATTCTACCCTGTGATAAGAATAACTTGTTCCAAACACCCCTGACAAATTGAGTTTAGGATCCTCTAAGATTTGCTTTTCTTCTTCGTGCAAATATACAGGAATCTCAAACTCCTTCACCCATCCGTCAATTCCCATTACATGGTCAAAATGGGCATGTGTCAAAAGAATTGCCTTTGGGATGTAGCCATTTGACTTCACATGACTTACCAGATAATCCGGACAAGTGGCAGGGTCAACCATAACGAATTCCTTTGTTTCTTCATTTATTAATAAATAACAATTGGTTCCCATGGAACCTAATACAAATTTTTCAATTTTCATGATATTTTTCCTTAATTGATTTTTCTTCATTATTTAAGTTATTATAGCCTATTCCCTGTTGTTAGACAATATATACACAAAAATTGGGTCTAGCAAGATAAAAATCATGCCAAGACCCATTAACTCTATCCCGTTGTACGTTCAATATCAATTACACCTGATATCTGGCGCAATTTCTCAATGACATGATTGAGTTCATCACGTCCGGTTACCACAAAACTAATTTCAAAAGTAACCACATCCTGCTTACTTATATGTGTATTAATAGAACTGATATCAATCTTGTTTTCCGTATACACTTTGGAAACTTCCATAAGCAGACCTTGACGGTTATTTGCATATATTTTAATACCACACAAATATTGTCCGCGTTCCTCTGTAATACTTGCTTCCCATTCTGCATCAATCAGTCGGATTCGTTCTGACTCTGACAGATTTAATATATTGATACAGTCTGTTCTATGAATGGACATACCACGTCCGCGTGTTACAAAACCGACAATCTCATCACCCGGCACCGGATTACAGCAGCGTGAAAAACGAACTGCCATATCATCAATACCTTTTACTACGATACCACTCTTTGATTTGGCAACATGAGCCTTGTTTTTGGTAGCCTCATTGACACGTTCGATGATGGTCTCATCGGTAATGACTTCCTTGTGGTCTTTGGTGTATTCCTCTAACAATCGGTTAATAACCTGACCTTCTTTTAGCCCGCCATGACCAACTGTAGCAAGAATACCATCCCACTCTTTAAAACCATATTTCGCCTGCACAACCTGCATATATTTTGGCTTTGTCAAGTCACTATACACAAGCGCCTTGGTCTTGCAATATTGCTGTAGAAGTTCTTTTCCACGGATGATGTTTTCTTCTTTAAATTCTTTCTTAAACCACTGATTAATCTTGTTTCGTGCCTGCGTACTTTTAACAATATTCAACCAGTCACGGCTAGGTCCCTTGGAATTCTGAGATGTCAGAATTTCAATTCTGTCACCATTTTGAATCTGGTAATCGATATTTACTAATTTACCATTTACACGGGCACCCACCATCTTATTTCCAACGGCACTGTGAATCGAGTATGCGAAATCAACCGGCGTAGAGCCATTTGGTAAGTTCTTCACGTCTCCATTCGGTGTAAAGCAATATACGTCTTCCGCAAATAAATCCAAACCACCCTTGAGGAGGCTTAAAAATTCACGATTATCCGTATCCTGCTGCCACTCCAAAATCTGTCGAAGCCAAGAAAGCTTTTCTTCTTCCTGTGCTTCCACATTCTTCTGGCCGTCATTAGACTCTTTATATTTCCAGTGTGCCGCGATACCATACTCAGCCGTCTTATGCATCTCTGCAGTACGAATCTGAATCTCAAATGGCTGACCGGCCGTACTCATAAGTGTGGTATGCAGAGACTGATACATATTCGGCTTTGGCATTGCGATATAATCCTTAAAACGTCCCGGAATCGGCGTGTACATTTCATGAATGACACCAAGCGCCGCATAGCAATCCTTCACAGAGTCCACGATAATACGAACGGCAAATAAATCATAAATCTGGTCAACAGTCTTGTCTTGATTGACCATCTTTTTGTAAATACTAAAGAAATGCTTTACTCGGCCCTTTACCTCAGCCTTGATGTTCGCATCCTCCATATGCTTAGATACTTCTTCTACAATCTGTGCTATAAACTGTTCTCGTTCGATTGCTCTTGCATTAATCTGGTTTACCAAATCATCAAACACTTCCGGTTTAGTATATTTAAGCGCGAGGTCATCTAACTCCGTCTTTAGTTTGGAAATACCCAAACGCTGTGCAAGCGGCGCATAAATATCCAATGTTTCTTTTGCTTTTTCTACTTGCTTTTCCGGACGCATAAACTGCAAGGTTCTCATGTTATGTAAACGGTCTGCCAGTTTAATCAGAATAACACGAATATCCTTTGCCATGGCAAGAAACATCTTTCGAAGATTTTCTGCCTGTACTTCTAATTTATCTGAAGAATAGGATAATTGTCCTAACTTTGTTACGCCATCCACAAGAAGCGCAACCTCTTTACCAAAGGTTTCTGTAATCTCTTCCTCTGTCATAACGGTATCTTCCACAACATCATGCAAAATACCGGCAATGATTGTTTCCTTATCCAACTCCAAATCAGCAAGAATAATACCCACCCACAACGGATGAATAATATACGGCTCGCCAGATTTTCTACATTGTCCTTCATGGGCATGATAAGCGATATCAAACGCTTTCTCTATCATAGAGATATCGTCAGACGGATGATATTTGCGAACTCGTCTTATTAATTTGTCATATAATGCTTTTGGGTCTTGATAATCCTCCGGTGCTTTTACCGCATGTCCATCTACAATCTCAAGACCACTATATGGATTTTCCAAAATTTTTGTGTCAGACATCTGTATGCCCCCTCTGATGACTTATTTTCCCGGATAAGCAATCACTGTTTCTACATCATATCCTTCTAATTTCTTTCTGCCTTCAAGACCTTCTAATTCCATTAAGAAAACCGTTTTTACCACTTTTCCGCCTAAACGTTCTACTAGCTTGATAATTGCTTCGATGGTTCCGCCTGTTGCCATCAAATCATCAATGATGACTACCCTCTGTCCAGGTTTAATAGAATCCTTGTGCATTTCAATCACAGCACTTCCGTATTCTAAATCATATTCTATCTCAACTGTCTCGCATGGAAGTTTTCCCTTTTTACGAACAGGTATAAATGCTTTATTTAAGTTATATGCAATCGGAACACCAAAGATAAAACCACGTGACTCCGGACCCACAACCACATCAAACTCTACATCTTTTAGTTTTTTCTGCATCAGGTCAATTGCTAAATGCAAACCGTCTGCATCTTCCAAAATGCTAGTCACATCTCTAAATATAATTCCTTCTTCCGGAAAATCAGGTATACTTCTTACATATTCTTCAATATTTTTTTTCATATTCGTCACTCCTGAATTAAAAAATATACGATATTATATCATTTTCTTGTCGATTTTTCAAACTTTTTTCATACTGTCACCTAAAAGATTGTACCACAATTTGAACATTCTTTCTTCCCTGATATTCATTTATGGTCGGATAATAGGTAAATGCTGCTTTTTGCCCTTTTCTCTCTTCATAATATGCAAGAAAAGATGCAATGTCACCGAAATACGTGGCATCCATCATTCTTCCACTAGTATCCTTCACACGCATTTTCAGTACATTCTGATTCTTGCCTAAAACCTGTGTGCTTATGATATCCAAATCCTTTTCCACAAAAAGTGGTTTTGTATTTCCCTTTCCAAATGGTTCTAACAAGTCCAACTGTTCAATAAGTTCTTCACTGACATAAGTAAATGGGAGCTGCATATCAATTGATACCTTCGGTGTCAGATCATCCTCGGAAAGATTTGCATTTTGATTCAATGTTCTGCGCAGTTCTTCCAAATCGTTCTTTTTTAATGACAATCCCGCTGCTAACTTATGCCCACCAAACTTTGTTAGTAAGTGTTTACATTTATTTAGCTCCTCATACATATGATAGGTTTCTATGGAACGCCCTGAGCCTTTGATTCCATCCTCTGTCTGAGTCAAAATAAATGTCGGTTTATAGAAACGTTCACGTACCCTTCCTGCCACAATTCCTGCTAAACTCCCATGACAATCTGGCAAATAAATCACCAACACGTTATCATTTTGCAAATCTGACTTTTCCACTTGTCTGATTGCTTCTTCTACGGCAATGGCTGTCATATCCTTTCGGTTATCATTGAGGGCCTTTAAATCACCTGCTAGAATATCTGCTTCCTTTTTATTCTTTGCACGCAATAACTCCAATGCTCTTTTCGCTGTATCCAATCGGCCACTGGCGTTCAAACATGGGCCAATCACAAAACCGATGTGGTATGCACTAAGTCTTTGCACATCCACTTTGGTACATTCAATCAAAGCCTTCAGCCCCAGATTCTGGGTGCACTTCAGCATTTCCAATCCTTGCTTTACAAAGATGCGGTTTTCACCCACAAGGTCCATTACATCACCAACTGTTGCAATCGCAACGTTTTCCATCAGATAATCCACGTCATATGCATCTCTTCCCATGGTTTCAAACAATGCCTCAACCACCTTATAAGCTACGGCCGCACCGCAAAGTTCTTTAAAAGGATAAATACAATCCTCCCGTTTTGGGTCAATCACTGCATCTGCCAAAGGTAGGATATAACGTTTGTCTCCCCCCACTTCTTCGTATGGAACTTCATGATGGTCCGTTACAATAATGGTCATTCCAAGACGCTTCCCATAGGCAATCTCCTCGTATGCCGCGATACCATTGTCACAGGTTATAATAGTGTCCACATTTTCTTCATAGGCATGGTCAATCAGACTCTTATTCAATCCATAACCATCCTTCATTCTGTCCGGAATATCTATATCCACATCTGCACCAAGCATGCGAAGTCCTTCTAATAATATGTAGGTGGCATTGATACCATCAATATCGTAATCCCCAATCACCCGAATTTTTCTGCCTTCATGTATTTTTTCAAGTAATATATCAACTGCCCTATCCATATCCTTCATCAACATGCCGTCATGCAAATCCCCGATTGTCCCATTTAGATAAAAATTTATATTTTCATCACCAATAACATCTCGGTTACGAATCAACCTTGCAATGATCGGATGGACTTCAAATTTGTCTGCAATTTTCTGAAAATCTGCACCCTTGCGCATAACAACCCATTTTTCCATAATGCACCTCTGAAATAGTACTTCTTTTGTTACAAAATAATAGTAGGGATAGAAGACATCCTCTATCCCTACTATTATGACGTTCATTTCGCTATCTGTAAAGTTTTTTCGTCTAAAATTACGCCAGCATTCCTCCTAAAGTTCCGCCGCCAACACAGAGAATAATCGTTGATATGGTATTTAGACCATTTGTATTAAACTCGCGGTACACACCATATGATATGGCAAACAGTAACAGGACATAGATTGTTCCAATTATCATTCCCCATATAAACTTTCTCACCTCTGTCAGCTTCCCAATAATAAATCCACCCATGAAAGTTGATATAATATAGATAGACACAATGCCCCCTACCACAAACTGCTCGTCCAATTCAAACTTGTACACAAGAAAAGCTAAAATAAGTAACAAAATGCCTGTTATGATATAAGATGCCAATAATGATTTTAGCACCCACATTACTTTTCTCCCTACATCTTTTTTGCGCATAATAATCCCTCCTTCTCTACCACAATGTATGAGAAAGAGGGACAAATTATGCTTACTGTTCCATTTGTCTTCCCAAGAAATTAGATGCGCATGTTACTACCTTCTGCTCCATCTCTCCTAATTTCTTCTTATCTTGCTTTTCCAATAAAATGACTGAGCCAAGCACATCTCCTTCACAGATTACCGGATTGATGATTTGACCATAAAAGTCATTCTGTGTTTCTTCTGTAATCGGGACAAAATTTCTTTCTCCCTGATACGCCAAAATTTGTTCCCTTTCAGCAATTGCACTTTCCAAGCGCTTACTGATGTATTTATCCTGTAACTCTTTTTTACCATAACCTGCAGCAGCAATCACCTGGTCATGGTCTGTAATACAAATGGTATTTCCAAGCGTATTCGCAAGACTTTCTGCATAATCTTTCGCAAAATGGGAAAGTTCTCCTATAGGAGAATATTTTTTTAGAATAATTTCCCCCTGTCTGTCCGTGAAAATTTCAAGGGAATCTCCTTCACGGATGCGAAGGGTTCTTCTGATTTCTTTTGGGATTACAACACGTCCCAGGTCATCTATTCTTCTAACTATACCTGTTGCTTTCATATATAAATCTCCTCTTTTTACAATTTTAATGTGATATTAGTATCACACTTTTTGTAGAAATTATGAGCAGATTTTCCAAATGTTTTTAAAATGAAAAGGCACCGCAATTTTTTGCGGTGCCTTAAAGGTAATTGGTTATTTTAATCTCTTATTAAATAAAAATGCATTTTGCATTGTTGGATGTATATTTTTTAAATGCTCAAAAACATCTTTAGATTTTGAATATGGACAGTAAATACAGGAACTTTCATATTCCCATTCAATTGAAGGGAACTCTTTAATCGAATATTGCTGTTCTCTTTTTTCTGCGTCTATATCCATTTCTTTTCGATTTGCTTTTCTTCGTTCAAAATACGAAAATCTAACAGTGGACATAATATCTCGTAACTTATTGATTTCCACTGCTTTGTCAATTTCATTTTCAAAAAGTAGTGGGTCGCAAAAATGCACACAACATATTTTTTCTTCTCTATTATAATCGAGTATTACTGGAACTATTTGTGCATTTGCCTCTTTTGCAATATCAATAATTCCCCATTTCATAGGCATCATCAACTCATTATCGGTAAGATTCCACGTACCTTCCGGAAACATAATGATACTGCAATTTTTTTTGAGATAAGAAATCACTGCTTCTTTAGAAGCAGCCATATCTTCTTTGTTTTTTCTATCTACAAAAATCACACCATTTAATACAAAATATAACCAATCAGAAAATCCAAGTCGTTGTTTCCCCGAAAAAATATACCCGCGTTTGGGAATAGAACGACAAATAATAGGTGTATCCATAAAAGAAAAATGATTAGCCGCATAAATAACTGAATGGTTAGGTATCAAATTGCACGGCTTTTCAATTATAACTTTATAATTAACTCGTGTTTTAGAAAGCAAGCTCAAAAAGGTTCTGAGCATGTCTTTAATTCTAATTTGCATCTTTGAATCAGTTAATCTTTTGCCTAACTGCTTTTTCTCCAGACTGGTTTCTTGGTACATTAATTTCATGAATTCTAATTGCACCTCTTCATTATCTCGAATGTTTGATAGTAATAATTATATATTAATCATCTCAGAAAATCAATATTTCCACATTAATACAAAAAGGAGCAGATTTCTCTGCTCCATTCAAAATATGTAAAATTCCGTTGATTTTCGCTGTTTTTCGTCGAAAATTTTTCTTCAAAAATCGCCCGAAAGTCCAGTGTTTATAAGAGTTTATCGCACTTTGGTGTTATTATAACACCAGCATCTATTCTACGAACTATTCCTGTTGCTTTCATATATAAAAACTCCTTTTCACTATTTAATGGTGTGGAGTTAGTATGTGGA
>JAZNXJ010000036.1:0-66897 GCA_045593805.1 Faecalimonas sp. | reverse complement strand
GTTAAACGAGAAACTTTTCTAGCGCATGTGTTTTTGTGATAAACACCCTTGCTTCCAGCTTTGTTGATTTCAGCGATAGCAGCTTTCAAAGCTTCTGTAGCAACGGCCTTGTCGTTAGCAGCAACAGCAGCATCAACTTTTTTCATAGCTGTCTTAACTTTTGATTTGATTGCTTTATTTCTAGCAGCTCTTGTTTCGTTAACTAAAATTCTTTTCTTAGCTGATTTAATGTTAGCCAATGTGAACACCTCCATTAGTAAGATATTGTTTCCATATTTCGTGTTCGATAAACCAAGACACGGAACGATCTATCGATACATACTGGTATATTTTAAGATAATAAAACTTAAATGTCAATACATATTTCCATTTTTTTTGCTAAAAATAGAGATTAGTGGAAGAAAGTTGCGGAGGGAGAAACTATGCTTGGAAGTTACAATATTCATACAGATTTGGCGTTGGAGGACAAGGAACGTTACGAGTCAGATGACGTAGAAATTTCAGGAGTGAGTGTAGAGGAATTTTATGACGAGGAGTATGAGATTCGCGTAACGGAGGTGAAAATCTTAACAGAAAATGGCGCGAAGGCGATGCGAAAACCAATTGGCACCTATATTACAATGGAGATGGCAAATCTGGTTCAGGCAGAGGAAGAGTATAATAAAGCAATATCGGCAAAGCTGGCGAAATATGTGGGGGATATTTTGAAGCTCGACAAAGAGGAGTACACGGCGTTAGTTGTTGGGCTTGGCAACCGAAATGTGACACCGGATGCTCTGGGACCTCACACAGTTGACTGTTTAAATGTAACTAGGCATATTGTGAAAGAATATGGCAAATATGCAATGGGGGAAGAGGCCTGTCAGATGGTGAGTGCCATTGCACCTGGGGTTATGGCGCAAACAGGTATGGAGACCTATGAGATTATCAAGGGCATTGTAGATACAGTGAAACCGGATGTTGTGTTTGTGATTGATGCGTTGGCAGCAAGAAATACCAAGCGTTTGAATCGAACCATTCAGATTGCTGACACAGGCATTCATCCGGGTTCCGGTGTGGGAAATCATCGCAACGAGATAAGTGAGGAAACACTTGGGATTCCGGTAGTAGCAATTGGGGTTCCAACAGTTGTATCAGCCGATGTAATAGTGCGAGACACCATGGAAAATCTAATATCTGTATTGGAGGATGACGATAAATACGAGGTGATTCAAAATTTGATTGCACCTCATTTGTATGGCATGTTTGTGACTCCAAAAGATATTGATGAATCCATTGACCGAATTGGAGCAACGATTGCGGAAGGTTTAAATTTATTATTTACGCATAGCGCTTAGGTCTAACGAAGCTTTGATAAGCATATTTTTGATTATAGAAACTAATGGGGAGTTAGACGATTGAAATCAAAAGTACTTCTTATCATTCTTTGCGGAATGTTTTTGTTAGGGGAAATTCCTAATCTACGAGAATATGCAGAAAAACTATGTTATCCGACAATGTTTTATTCTGTTGGTGGACAAACCGAATGGGATTGGAATGAGGCTGTAGTGAAGCGAATCTTACCACTTTATGCATACATGAGTGAGAACACACCGCCTGAGGCGGAGGTTGAGGATTCTTTCACCTATGAAATAATTCTGGCACAACAGGAAAATGATGAATATACCATGAGTGAAGATTTAGAAACCGTCACACAGCACACAAAGCCGGAGCAGGCCACACAAAACACGCAAGCTGCGGAAGTTTCTATTGATAAACTGCGTGATTTCAATTATTTGCTGAGTAAATACTATACTGTGGATAGCACAACTACGATTGGTCCTGACCAACTGAATGTGGATGATTTGCTCAGCCGTGACATGCAGATTGATAATAAAAAGAAGGGTCCAAAAATCTTGATTTTCCATACTCATTCACAGGAGGCTTTTAAGGACTCTGTTGCCGGTGACAGCAATACAAGTATTGTTGGAATGGGAAGGTATTTATCAGAGCTTTTGAATGCAAAAGGTATCGAAACGCTGCATCACAATGGGGTGTATGATTTGATTAATGGAAAGTTAGATAGAAGTAAGGCATATCAGATGGCAGAGGTTGGAGTGAAAGAAATTTTAAATCAAAATCCAAGTATTGAGGTGGTCATTGATTTGCATCGAGACGGAGTGCCGGAAACCACTCATTTGGTGACAGAGATTAATGGGAAACAGACCGGAAAGATTATGTTCTTTAATGGACTAAGTCGAACTAAAAAGAATGGAAATATTGAATATCTGAAAAACCCGTATATACAGGATAATTTATCTTTTTCTTTCCAGATGCAGATGGCTGCAGAAAAGTTATATCCTGGGCTTGCCAGACGAATTTATTTAAAAGGATATCGCTATAGCCTGCATATGATGCCAAAATCTTTGCTGATTGAGGCGGGAGCACAGAATAATACGGTAGAAGAAATGAAAAATTCGATGGAATTACTTGCAAATATACTAGTAGAAGTGTTACTATAAAATGTATGAGAGTGTGTCCGAACACACTATATGTTGTAAAAGAGAGGTTTTAGAACGAATGGCAAAGAAAAATACATATGATGCGGACAGTATTGCGGTACTGGAAGGTTTAGAGGCGGTACGAAAAAGACCGGGAATGTATATCGGAAGTGTATCCACAAAGGGGTTAAACCATCTGGTTTATGAAATCGTGGACAATGCAGTGGATGAGCATTTGGCGGGCTACTGTGATTCCATAGAGGTTTACTTAGAAAAAGATGGTTCGGCTACGGTTATCGATAATGGACGTGGTGTTCCGGTAGGAATGCATGCAAAAGGTGTTCCGGCTGCACGTTTGGTATATACAACCTTACATGCAGGTGGTAAATTTGATGACTCTTCCTATAAGACAAGTGGCGGTCTTCACGGTGTAGGTTCGTCCGTAGTTAATGCGCTTTCTACATATTTGGATGTAGAGATTTGTAGAGATGGTGCCATTCATCACGATAGATACCAGAGGGGAATTCCGGTTGTGAATTTGGAAAATGGCTTGCTTCCGATTCTTGGCAAGACAAAGAAAACCGGAACAAAGGTAAATTTCTTGCCGGACCCAACTATATTTGAAAAGACGAAATTTAAATCAGAAGAAATAAAAAGCCGTCTCCATGAGACTGCATATTTAAATCCTGCACTTACCATTACCTTCGAGGATAGACGCGGTGCAGAGGTAGAACGCGAAGTATTCCATGAAGAAGATGGTATTCTTGGATTTATTCGTGATTTGAATCAAAAGAATGAGACCATTCATGAACCAATCTATTTTAAAGGACAAGCTGAGGGCATTGAGGTTGAGGCTGTCGTTCAGTATGTGAACGAATTCCATGAAAATGTACTTGGCTTCTGTAACAATATTTATAATGCTGAGGGCGGTACGCATTTAACAGGTTTTAAGACAACTTTTACAACGGTGATGAACCAGTATGCAAGGGAACTTGGAATCTTAAAAGAAAAGGATGCCAACTTTACCGGTGCAGATATTCGTAATGGTATGACTGCAATCGTGTCTATTAAGCATCCGGATCCGCGTTTTGAGGGACAGACGAAAACAAAATTGGACAACCCTGATGCATCGAAGGCAACCAGCAAGGTTACCAATGACGAGATTATTCATTTCTTTGACCGTAACTTAGACACGCTGAAAAAAGTGCTTAGTTGCGCAGAACGAGCAGCAAAGATTCGTAAGACAGAAGAGAAGGCAAAGACGAACCTTTTGTCAAAACAAAAATACTCCTTTGACAGCAACGGTAAATTGGCAAACTGCGAAAGCCGTGATGCGAGCAAATGTGAAATCTTCATCGTGGAAGGGGATTCTGCTGGTGGTTCTGCAAAGACAGCCAGAGACCGTATGTATCAGGCGATTTTGCCAATCCGTGGTAAGATACTGAACGTAGAAAAAGCAAGTATTGATAAAGTGCTTGCCAATGCGGAAATCAAGACCATGATTAATGCGTTTGGCTGTGGATTTTCCGAAGGCTATGGAAATGACTTCGATATCACAAAGCTTCGTTATGATAAGATTATTATTATGGCCGATGCCGACGTGGATGGTGCACACATTTCCACATTATTACTTACTTTGTTCTATCGTTTCATGCCGGAACTGATTTTTGAAGGCCATGTTTATATTGCCATGCCTCCATTATATAAAGCCATGCCAAAGAATGGTGACGAGGAATATTTATACGACGATAAGGAACTGGAAAAGTATCGTCAACGTGTAAATGGTCCATTTACCCTGCAAAGATACAAAGGTCTTGGTGAAATGGATGCGGACCAGCTTTGGGAAACAACACTCAATCCGGAAACACGTGTTATGAAGCGCGTGGAGATTGAGGATGCCAGAATGGCTTCTGCAGTAACAGAAATGCTGATGGGAACGGAAGTTCCGCCAAGACGAGCATTTATTTACGAAAATGCGCAAGAAGCAGAATTAGACGTATAGGAGGCGACAAAAGATGAAAGGACAAATGACATTGCCAACAGAGCAGATTATCAGAACTGAATACTCTGATGTGATGAAGAAATCTTACATCGATTATGCGATGAGTGTTATTATTGCCAGAGCGCTTCCGGACGTGCGCGATGGTTTAAAGCCTGTTCAGAGAAGAACCCTTTATGATATGCATGAATTGGGGATAAAATATGACAAGCCATATCGAAAATGTGCCCGTATTGTCGGGGATACCATGGGTAAATATCACCCACACGGTGACAGTTCCATCTATGAGTCATTGGTAGTAATGGCTCAGGATTTCAAGAAAGGAATGATTCTTGTTGACGGACATGGTAACTTCGGTTCCATTGAAGGTGATGGGGCAGCTGCCATGCGTTACACGGAAGCACGACTTGCAAAGCTTACGCAGGAAGTATTCTTGCAGGATTTGGATAAGAATGTAGTAGATTTTATGCCGAACTTCGACGAGACAGAGAAAGAGCCACAGGTTCTTCCTGTTCGTATTCCAAACCTTTTAGTGAATGGTGCAGAAGGTATCGCTGTAGGTATGGCAACCAGCATTCCAACTCATAACCTGGGTGAAGTGATAAATGCAGTTAGGGCTTACATGCTAAACAACGAGATTACCACAAAAGAGCTGATGCAGTTTGTGAAGGGACCAGATTTCCCAACGGGCGGCATCGTGGTAAATAAAGATGAGCTTCTGGATATCTACGAAACCGGTATGGGTAAAATCAAGGTTCGTGGTAAGGTGGAAGTGGAAGATATGAAGGGCGGAAAGAAACGCCTTGTTATCACAGAGATTCCATATACTATGATTGGTGCCGGCATCGGTAAGTTCTTAAATGACGTAGCTGCACTTGTAGATGCGAAAAAGACAGGCGATATCGTGGATATTTCCAACCAGTCTTCCAAGGAAGGTATCCGTATTGTTCTCGAATTAAAGAAGGATGCAGATGTAGAAAATTTGAAAAACATGCTCTATAAGAAAACACGTCTGGAAGATACCTTTGGTGTAAATATGCTTGCAGTAGCAGATGGAAAACCAGAGACATTAGGTTTAAAAGCAATTATTGAGCATCACGTGGATTTCCAATTTGAGCTTGCAACCAGAAAGTACAAAACCTTGCTTGCAAAGGAATTGGATAAGAAGGAAATCCAGGAAGGTTTGATTAAAGCCTGCGATGTGATTGATTTGATTATCGAAATTCTTCGTGGAAGTAAGAATGTGAAGGATGCAAAAGAGTGTTTGATTAACGGTACAACTGACAATATTAAATTTAAGTCTAACATTTCTAAGAAAATGGCTTCTATGCTTCGTTTTACAGAGAGACAGGCAACCGCTATTTTGGAAATGCGCTTGTACAAATTGATTGGCTTGGAAATTGAAGCCCTACAGGCTGAGCATGAGACGACACTGAAAAACATTGCAAAATACGAAGATATTTTAAATAACTATGACTCTATGGCGAATGTAATCATTGAAGATTTAGAGTCTATTAAGAAGTCTTATGAAAGACCACGTCGTACTGCAATCGAAAATGCAGAAGAAGCAGTCTTCGAGGAAAAGAAGATTGAGGAACAGGAAGTAGTTCTTCTTATGGACCGTTTCGGTTATACAAGAACGGTGGATGTGCCAACCTATGAAAGAAACAAAGAGGCAGCGGATTTGGAAAGCAAGTATGTAGTTTCCTGCTTGAATACAGGAAAGGTTTGTCTGTTTACCAATACCGGTAGGATGCATCAGGTGAAGGTGCTGGATGTTCCGTTTGGTAAGTTCCGTGACAAAGGAACGCCAATCGATAATATGAGTAACTTTAACAGCGCAGAGGAAGAAATTGTCTTTATCTGTGATGAAAATCAGTTCCGTATTGCGAAACTTCTTTTTGCCACAAAGAATGGTATTGTTAAGAAGGTTGATGGTAGCGAATTCTTAGTAGCGAAACGTACCATAGCAGCCACCAAACTGGGTGATGGTGACGAACTCTTGAGTGTACAGATTATCAACGCAAAACAAAGTGTTGTTATCCAGACACAAGGCGGATATTTCTTGCGCTTCCACGGCAGTGAGATTTCAGAAATGAAGAAGACTGCTGCAGGAGTGAAAGGTATCAAACTTCAGAAGAAGGATATAGTAGAAAATGTATATCTCTTTGAAGAAGGTAAGGAATCTAAGGTTGTTTATAAAGATAAAGAACTGACCTTGAATCGATTGAAACAGTCTAGCAGAGGTGGAAGCGGTAATAAGCAGAGAGGGTAATTTGGGCTTTACAATATGTTGTGGGGTCTATGCAAAATTTTATGGTGCATAGACCCCGTTTTGCTACTATATTGAAAGAAATTACAAAAAATTTTATTAACCGGGGTCTATATGAAAAAAATATGGTATCAGACCCCAGAAAATAAAAAATGAAGTAAATTATGGGGTCTGAATACTGAAAAAAGATGCATAGACCCCATTCGGACTTGAAAACATGTGGTTTTGAAGGAAAAATATTTGAATTAGGGGTCTACTACATACATTTTTTTACATAGGCCCCATGTTTTGAAAAGAGAAAGGTTCGGAATATAATGAGATTAAAAAATGTTCTAATAGTCGTAAATGATATTGAAAAATCAAAAAAATTTTACAAAGACTTGTTTGGTTTAGATGTTATTTTAGATAATGATGGAAATGTAATTCTGACAGAAGGGCTTGTCCTTCAAGATGCTAAGGTTTGGAAAGATTTTATTCAGAAAGATATCGTGAAACGCAACAATGCAACTGAACTATATTTTGAAGAGAAGGATATTGAAGCATTTGCAAAGAAATTGGAAGCCTATGAGGGACCAATAGAGTATGTAAATCATCTCATGGAACATTCGTGGGGACAGAAGGTGATTCGGTTCTATGATTTGGATGGGAACCTAATTGAAGTGGGAACATATGATTAAATGATGGGCGTCGCTTATAGCGGCGTCTTTTCATATTCTTTGGTTATGTGGTAACTTGTGGTAAAATATATTTATAAATTTTGAAACCAACGCAAAGCTTTGGTGAGTGCTATCACATCGCAAAGGAGTCTGTCCGGTAAGAGCGGGCTCTTTTTTCTTTATACAATCTTAATGTCAGACATTTCTTCTTTATACCTTCTTAAAATTTAATTTTATATAATAGTTATATAAAAGAAGGAGCAATGTGATATGACAGAGCAGATACATAAAAAGAAGCATTTGACATCATTTCAATTTATCATATTAGGCTTTGCGGCGGTCATTTTTGTAGGCACCATATTACTGATGTTACCGGTATCATCAAAAAGTGGTCAGATTACCCCATTTAACGAAGCGCTTTTTACGTCTACATCAGCTGTATGTGTAACCGGATTAGTTGTGCAGGACACAGCAAGTTATTGGTCTGCCTTTGGCCAAGCAATTATTTTGGTCATGATTCAGATAGGAGGTATGGGTGTTATTACAGTCGCAGCATCTCTGGCGCTGATATCAGGTAGAAAAATCTCACTAATGCAGAGAAGTACAATGCAGGAAGCAATTGCAGCACCAAAGATGGGGGGCATCGTACGACTTACGGGTTTTGTAATCAAAATCACATTTCTGCTAGAACTGTTAGGTGCAATTATCATGATGCCGGTGTTTCTAAAGGACTTCGGTTTGAAGGGAATCTGGATGGCAGTATTCCATTCCATATCCGCATTTTGTAACGCGGGCTTTGATGTCATGGGAACAGTAGAAAATCCATTCGTATCCCTTACTTCATACATAGGAAATCCTGTGATTAACATCACCATTGTATTACTAATTATCATTGGTGGTATTGGATTTCTCACTTGGGATGACATTCGTGCAAATAAGCACCATTTCAAACGTTATCGTATGCAGAGTAAGGTGATTTTAATAACAACAGGAATGCTAATCCTGATTCCAACGTTATATTTATATTTTGCTGAGTTCACAAACTTGCCTACAGGACAGCGGATTATGGCTTCGTTATTTCAAGCAGTGACACCGAGAACGGCAGGATTTAATACTGCGGATTTGACATTATTTAGTGGGGCAGGACAGGCGATTTTAATCATGCTTATGCTTATTGGTGGTTCGCCGGGGTCTACAGCAGGTGGTATGAAAACAACCACAGTTGCAGTGCTTTTCGCAAATGCGATGGCAGTGTTCCGTAAGAAAGAAGATGCACATTTCTTTGGACGTAGGATCGAGTACGGTGTGGTGAAAAACGCATCCACTATTTTGATGATGTATTTGACACTATTTGTAAGCGGAGCATTGGTTATTAGTATTGTGGAAGGGATTCCAATGGGAACTTGTCTTTTTGAAACATCTTCTGCAATTGGCACGGTTGGATTAACACTTGGAATTACGTCAAAGTTAGGAATTATTTCAAGATTTGTTTTAATTATATTGATGTTTTTGGGGCGAGTAGGTGGATTGACAATAATTTATGCGGCAATTTCTGGAACAGGAAGGAATTTATCCAAGTTGCCACAGGAAAAAATAACAGTTGGCTAGGAGGAAAAAGATATGAAATCAATTTTATTAATTGGTCTTGGAAGATTTGGAAAACATATTGCTTTGAACTTAAATCAGTTAGGACACGAAGTGATGGCAGTTGACCATCGTGAAGAGCGAATTAATGAGATTTTACCATTTGTTACCAATGCGCAAATAGGTGATAGTACAAATATGGAATTTCTTGAGTCATTAGGAATACGTAATTTTGACGTTTGTATTGTGGCAATTGGAAATAATTTTCAAAGTTCGTTGGAAACAACATCTAATCTAAAAGAACTAGGTGCGAAACTGGTTGTATCAAGAGCAGCGCGTGATGTACAAGCAAAGTTCTTATTAAGAAATGGAGCAGATGAGGTTGTATATCCGGAAAAGCAACTCGCAAAGTGGACAGCAATTCGATATGCATCAAATCATATTCGTGATTATGTTGAATTGGATGAATTGCATGCTATTTTTGAAGTGACGATTCCGAAAGCATGGCTAGGTATGACAATTGGACAGATAGACATTCGTAAAAAATATAATATTAACATTATGGCACTCAAAGAAAACGGGAAAATGAATGTGGCCATTACTCCAGACACAGTTTTAACAGAGGATAAGACAATGTTGGTTCTAGGAGAATATAGGGCACTACAGAAATGTTTTCATATATAAACGAACTGTATAACAATGACAAGGAGGTGGCATATGAGAGAAGTATTACTAGTGCTTGCAGTACTGCTTTTATTTGGGTACGTCTATATCCTGATGGGGAAATTGGACAGGTTTTTATCAGAAAATAGAAAGTCTATAGAAGAAAAAAGTGGAAAAACGGAGCCTTCTCGCATTATGCTTACCAATGACTTAAGTGATGAGGAGATTTTAAATGAGATACGACAATTTTGTGGTAAACATGAAAATGCAAGAATTGTTATTTTTGACGATATGGACGCAAGAGACGAAACATGATAAATTATTACAGTAGGATAAATCATAAGGAGTATGATACGTGGTAAGTGAATCAAATCTTATAAAACAAAATGATACTGAACATGTACTGGTTTGTCTTTCTGCATCGCCATCAAATGGAAGAATTGTTCAGACAGCGGCCAGGATGGCTAAAGCTTTTAATGCTAGTTTTACTGCACTTTATGTAGAGACAAGAAATACCGACAAAATGGATGAGGCAGATAGGAACAGATTGGATTATCATATGAAACTTGCAAAACAATTGGGTGCAGATATCAACACCATCTACGGTGATGATGTATCCTATCAAATCGCGGAGTATGCACGGATTTCGGGTGTGACGAAGATCGTAATTGGAAGAAGCAATATTAAAAAACGTCATATGTTTGGAAAACAGTCATTAACAGAAAAATTAACATTAATTGCACCACATATAGATATTCATATTATTCCGGATACTACATCAGAGTTAAAATATAAAACAAGAAGAGAAGTGTTTGTGAAACAATTTGTTCCGTCTCTAAAGGATATTATCGTTACATTTCTGATACTAGCGGTCGCAACAGGAATAGGAAACCTGTTCTTATTGTTTGGTTTTACAGAAACAAATATTATAACAATCTATATCCTTGGTGTACTACTAACATCACTTTTCACGAAAAGCCAGGCGTGCAGTGTCGTTTATTCGTTGGCGAGTGTATTATTGTTTAATTTTTTCTTTACAGAACCAAGATTGACATTGCATGCATATGAACCAGGTTATCCGGTGACATTTGCAGTAATGCTTAGTTCTGCGTTAATTACCGGAACGCTTGCAAATAAACTAAAAGAACATGCAAAACAGTCGGCACAGTCAGCATTTCGGACCAAAGTCCTATTTGACACGAATCAACTTTTACAGAAGGCAGAAAATGACAACGACATCTTTAATATAACGGCAAGTCAACTCATGAAATTGCTGGATCGAGATATTATTGTATATCAGGAAGTAGGAGGCAAACTTTCGAAAGGCTCATTATTTCCGGTCACACCAGAAAAGGACAGCAGTCTTTATTTTTCGGAAAAAGAAAAGAAAGTAGCTGACTGGGTATTTGTGAATAAGCATCGAGCAGGTGCCACTACAGATACCTTTCGGGATGCAAAATGTTTATATTTGTCTATTCGAATCAATCAAAAGGTTTTTGGCGTGATTGGAATTCGGGTTGCCGGAAAAGAACTTGATTCTTTTGAAAACAGTGTACTTTTGTCTATTTTGGGTGAGTGTGCATTGGCGATTAATAACAGCAGAAACGCAAAGGAAAAGGAACTTGCAGCGGTTTTGGCAAAAAATGAACAGCTTAGAGCAAATCTGCTTCGTGCAATTTCGCATGATTTACGTACTCCATTGACATCAATATCCGGAAATGCGAGCAACTTAATCAGTAATTATCAGGAAATGGATGATGAAATGAGAAATAGAATCTTTCATGATATTGATGAGGATTCACAATGGTTGATTGGTTTGGTGGAGAATTTATTGTCAATTACTAGGTTAGAAGAAGGAAGAATGAATTTCCATATGTCTTCTCAATTGATGGACGAAGTGATAGAAGAAGCGATAAGACATATCAATAGAAAAAATGTAAAACATCCTATTTTGGTGGAATGTCAGGATCATATCTTAATGGCAAAAATGGATGTTAAATTGATGATACAGGTGGTACTTAATTTAATTGATAATGCGATAAAATATACGCCTGAGGGAACCGAAATTAAGATTACTGCAGAGAAAATGGAGAACAGAATTAACGTGAGAGTTGCAGATTTGGGTGAGGGGATTCCTGATGAAATAAAAGAAAAAGTGTTTGAAATGTTTTTTACTGACAAGCATAAAATTGCTGATAGCAGACGGAGTCTGGGTCTTGGACTTTCGCTTTGTAAATCAATTGTAGAGGCACACGGTGGGGAAATAACACTTACAGACAATGTCCCTCACGGAGCAGTTTTTTGTTTTTCACTACCAGCTGATGAGGTGAATATGAATGAATAAGACAATGATTTTAGTTGTAGAAGATGATGCACCTGTACGCAATCTGATTACAACAACATTAAAAACGAATAATTACAAATATATCGTAGCAACAAATGGAGAAAATGCAATTGCGGAGGCATCATCCCATAATCCGGATATCATTTTACTTGATTTGGGTTTGCCTGATATGGATGGTGTGGAGGTCATTAAACGAATACGTACATGGACAAATACACCGATAATTGTGATTAGTGCCAGAAGTGAAGATTCGGATAAGATCGGAGCACTCGACAGCGGAGCAGATGATTATCTGACAAAACCATTTTCTATTGAAGAACTATTGGCCCGCTTAAGAGTTACACAACGTCGACTTGCTATGATGCATTCGGATGCAGGTGTTAATAATTCGCATTTTACAAATGGAAGATTAACAATTGATTATGCTGCAGGGTGTACATATTTGGGAGAGCAGGAGCTACATTTGACACCGAGCGAGTATAAAATCTTATGTCTTCTTGCGCAGAACGTAGGTAAAGTGTTAACGCATACCTATATTACGCAGAAATTGTGGGGGAAAAGCATGGAAAATGATATTGCATCCTTGCGAGTATTTATGGCTACCCTGCGAAAGAAAATCGAATCGGAACCAAATTCACCACAGTATATTCAGACACATATAGGCGTAGGATATCGAATGATGAAAATTGAATAGTGCTGTTTTATGCAAGAGTCTGTCCCAATAGGGAGAGGCTCTTTTTGTGTAATCGAAATGCGTTGATTAAATTTAAGAGAATAGGCAATAATTCTTAAGGAATAAAAAAGAAAATTATACAAATTAATTCAGACATTGCATGCTACAATACTTTTCGGAGGAAACTTGCTATGAAGAAACATCTTATTTTGATTGCCTATGGTCTTTTAATTCTGGGATTATTGCTTGGATTTGGAAATTTGTTTGGAAGTAGAGTGGATTGGCTGGGACAACACATTGTGTTTCCAGATACATTTCGGCAGGTATTTTATGAAAGCGGACAATTGATACCGAATTTCTTGTTTGGTATCGGAGGCGGACAGAATGCATTCAATTTTGTATATTATGGCTTTTTGAGTCCAGGCATTTTATTATCTTACCTTTTGCCATTTGTAGATATGACAACGTACATAATTGTTTTAAGTATTTTATCATATTTAGCAAGTGGAGTTTTGGTATACCGATTTTTAAAGCACCACTTTGATGAAACAAAGGCATTTTGGGCTACGATATTGTTTATGACTTTGCCACCGATGACTTATCATTTTCATCGTCACATTATGTTTGTATGGTTTCTGCCATTTTTTATCATGGCATTGATGGGATTGGACAGGTACTTTGAGAAAAAGAGAAGTGGAATGTTTATTCTCAGTGCATGTTTCATGATCTTGACCAATTATTATTTTAGTGTGGGTGGTTTGGTTTTTCTGTTCGTATATGCTGTTTATCGTATGTTATTGCCTGGGTACAACCTACAAGGAGAATTACTTGGGAATGTACCAAAGAAGGTACGAACTATAAAACGGATAGCGAACAGTGTGTTTCTTTTTGCTATTCCTGTCCTGATGAGTGGGGGTGTTTTGCTACCAACCGCATATACCTTGTTTGCAAATGGGAGAACATCGACACAAGCTGAGACACTAATGAACCGTTTGCTTCCTTCCTACGAAGAACTGTTTTACAGTCCGTACAGCATGGGAATAACGGCCATTATGTTGATTGTGGTAATTGGAAATTTGACCTGCAAGGGGCGTAAGAAAGCCGATGTGTTTTTGAATGCATGTGCGGTATTTGTGCTGGTTTGTCCGCTGTTTATGTATGCGCTAAATGGAATGCTCTATGCAAGAGGAAAGGTGCTTATTGCATTATCTGTTTTATTCTTGTATCTCTTTTGTCAGTTTTTGGAGCATGTTCAGAAAAACGAAATCAATTTAAAGCGCACATTTTTATTTGCAGCTATATTTGTTGTAGTATTTTGTGTTTTTCGCAGTGATAATTGGGAAATTGGTCTCTGTCTCTTGGGAGAACTGGGTATTCTTTGGTGTTTTCGTAAAGGTCAACGGGTGTGGTATATTTGCCCTGTTATTATTGTATTTGTCACCACCTGTATGGTCCATACAAGTGAAGATTTTGTGTCGGTTGAGTATTATAAAGAAATGTATCACGATGAAATTGCAGAACTTATGGAACAGACAGAAGGCAACTTATATCGTTCCCATGTTATGTACAGAGAAAAGGATACAGCGAATAAGGTGTATGGAAATAACTTTCACGGCAGCTCTGTGTATTCCTCTACAGCAAATCCGTTGTACGAGAGATTTTATGAAACCTATATGGGAAATAACGAAATGTATCGAAACTGTTTTATTACAGCAGGAGCCAGAAATGAACTTTTTTACAGTTTCATGGGAACGGAATATATAATTGGGGAATCGGATCCGGGATTATATTATGAACTGATTGCAGAAGATGAACACCTGAAGCTTTATGAAAATAAATTTGCGTATCCGGTCGTGTATAAAAGCTCACATGTGATGAGTGAAGACCAGTTTGACAAAGCAGAGTTTCCATATACAACGGAATACTTGATGACACACACCGTTGTATCGCAAGCTGCAAAGACAGAATATAACTCCATACTAAAACAACATGATGTGCCGGAACAGTATACATTTATACAAGAGAAAAAAGAGACCTATACGATTCCACTAGATGAAGCTTATCGGAATCAACTTATATACCTCACCTTTGATATTGCAAATGAAGGCGAATATCTGAACAGCAAAGATATCAGTATTACCATAAACGGAGTAAAGAATAAATTAACAACCAAAAATGCGTTGTATTACAACGGTAATACCAAATTTGACTTTGTAATTCCGATGGAAGATACCACCAAATTGCAAATTGAAATTACAAAGGGCAAGTATGATATCCGGAATCTGAAAATGTACACTTCTGATATGATTTATTCTCAATATGAGGAAGTAGATGCTTTGAAGGTTAATGAAGGGAAGGGCATCATTTCTTGCACCACAGAAGCAAAAGAGGGAGAGTATTTGGTGACTTCCTTTCCTTATGAAAAGGGATTTACAGCTACAGTTAATGGTAAGGATGTAGAGGTTGAAGTTGTAAACAAAGCATTTGTTGGAATTCGTTTGAAGGAAGGAAAGAATGACGTCGTAATGAAGTATAAGGCGCCTCTATTTATTGAAGGAGTTCTTGTAAGCATCGTTGGTGTTGTCCTACTGATTTTTGTTGCTTTCAAAGAGTGGTTTGGAAACACGATTGCTAAGTATTACAAAAAACATAGAGAGGTCATTTTATATCTTGTATTTGGTGTTCTGACAACTTTGGTTAGTTTGTTCACATATTTTGTCTGTACCAGATTTTTCTTGGATGCAACAAACGCCATAGAATTGCAGACCGCAAATATCATTGCGTGGTTTGTGAGTGTTTTATTTGCCTATGTCACAAATAGAAGGTATGTATTTCAAAGCCAAGGGGAAGTAGGACAAGAAATGATAAAATTCTATCTGTCTAGAATCGGAACTTTGGGAATGGATATGTTTCTTATGTATCTGTTGGTTACAGTGGGCAGCATTCGGGATGGAATTGCAAAAGTAATTGTCCAATTGTTTGTTATAGTTGCGAATTATATATTGGGAAAATTGCTAGTTTTTAAGGAGGAATACAAATGAAAATTTCAGTCGTAGTACCATGTTACAACGAACAGGAATCCATTTTGTTATTTTATGAGGAGATAAATAAAGTCTCACAAGAAATGGAGCAGGGGTTTGAGTTTATTTTTGTGAATGATGGTTCTGTTGACCGCACGCTAGAATGTATCAAAGCATTAAGTGAGAAAGACGAACGAGTGAAATATATATCATTTTCTCGCAATTTTGGTAAAGAGGCTGCAATACATGCGGGATTTTTGAAGGCGGAGGGCAATTATGTTGTCATGATGGATGCGGATTTACAGGACCCACCAAGCCTTTTGCCGGAAATGTTAAAGTACATGGAGCAAGGCTATGATTCCGTTGCAACCAGACGTGTGACACGAAAAGGAGAACCGCCGATTCGAAGCTTTTTTGCGCGAATGTTCTATAAGATTATCAATAAGATTTCTAACGTGGATATTGTTGACGGTGCAAGAGATTATCGTTTAATGACAGCGCAGATGAAGGACGCAATTCTTGCCATGCCGGAATATAACCGATTTTCAAAAGGAATATTTGGTTGGGTAGGATTTCAAACCAAATGGCTGGAATATGAAAATGTAGAACGAGTTGCAGGGGAAACAAAGTGGAACTTCTGGAAACTATTTCTGTATTCAATAGAGGGAATTATTGCATTTTCTACAGCACCGTTGGTATTGTCTTCTGTGTTTGGAATGTTATTTTGCATACTTTCTTTTGCATTAATTGTGTTTATTATTGTAAGAACGCTTTTATTCGGTGACCCGGTTGCAGGATGGCCAAGTTTGGTATGTATTATGTTTTTTATTGGTGGGATTCAGTTGTTTTGTCATGGGATTACAGGACAGTATTTGTCAAAAACCTATCTTGAAACAAAAAATAGACCGAAATACATTATTAAAGATACAAATATATAGAAAGTTTTAAGGGAAGTATGATATAATAACGACAGAAGTTACACATACGGGGAGGTTGTTTAATGACTGAAGCAAGAAAAGAAATGATTCGCACTATTAAATTTGTATTATTCTCTGCAAGTGCCGGAATTATTCAAGTATTGAGTTTTACGCTTATGGAGGAAGTGTTGCATCTAGAACACTGGATTTCTTACCTGGTATCACTTGTCTTATCAGTACTTTGGAATTTCACACTGAACCGCAAGTTTACATTTTACTCTGCAAACAATGTTTCAATTGCAATGATGAAGGTGGCAGCGTTTTATCTGGTATTTACTCCACTATCTACTTGGTGGACTGCTGTTTTAACAGGAGCAAAAGTAGGATGGAATGAGTACTTAGTTTTAATCTTGACGATGCTGGTTAACTTTGTGACAGAATATTTATACGACCGATTTGTTGTATTTGGAAAAAGCATTGATACGGCGAAAAAATAATATAATATATATACATAAGGAGGAATATACATATGATTCGATATGAAATTGAAGGCGGTAATTTACCGGTTGTCATTTGTTATCCGGAGGCAGGTGAAACACTTTGTACGGAAAAGGGCGCAATGAGTTGGATGAGCCCAAATATGAAAATGGATACCAATACCGGAGGCGGATTGAAAAAAGCGTTTGGTAGATTGTTCTCAGGAGAATCTATTTTCATGAATGAATATACGGCACAAGGTGGAACGGGCATGATTGCGTTTGCATCTAGTTTCCCGGGTTCGATTATTCCGTATCAAGTAACAGAAGGAAACGGAATTATCGTGCAAAAGAGGGGCTTCCTTGCGATGGAGAAGGGGCTTGATTTGTCTGTATATTTCCAAAAGAGACTTGGCAAAGGGTTCTTTGGCGACGAAGGATTTATTATGCAGAAGATTAGCGGAAATGGTATGGTATTTCTTGAAATCGATGGTCACTGCAAGGTGTACGAACTTGGTATTGGAGAAAGCATTATTGTTGATACCGGTTATCTTGCTGCCATGACGGAAAGCTGTACGATGGATATTGAAACGGTCCAAGGTGCTAAAAACATTTTCTTTGGTGGCGAAGGACTATTCCATACACGAATTACTGGACCAGGAAAAGTTTACATACAATCCATGCCATTAATTAATATGGCAGAGGCAATCACACCATATTTGAACATCAATACAGGTGACAATAATGGTGGTGGAATTAATATTCGTTTGGGTGAGTAATCAGAACACCATAATTTGCTTGGATAAGTGAATTATGGTGTTTTTATAATTATATTTGTGGTCTCTAATACACTATGTTAAAATGTGAACATGTATTAAAAGTATTTTGTGAATGGGGAGATAACATGGAATTATATCAAAAATCAAGATTTTTCAGAAGAAGAAATAATAAAAGGACGCTGATTATAATAGCAATTGCAGTAGCTGTGATTTTGACTACTGTTGCGATTGTTGTTGCGATAACATTAGGAAAAGATAAAACGCCTTCACAAGGTGACAAGGTTGATAATACAGTTTATGACACAAACTTGATAGGAGATGCTACTGTTGATCCTGAGAATGTGGAATTGGAAGAAGAGGAAGAAGGTACCGTTGTCGAGGTGGAAGAATTAACGGTAGAAAGTGGAAGAAGTAATGGAATTGACGTATCCAAATGGCAGGGCAAGATTGACTGGCAGAAGGTAAAAAATAGTGGAGTGGAGTTTGCTTTTATCCGAATTGGTTATCGTGGAGAAAATGGCATCATTTATAAGGATGATAATGCCGACTATAATATCCAACAAGCCCAGAAAGCAGGTGTTTTGGTTGGGGTGTATTTCTTCTCAACTGCAGTAAGTGAAACGGAAGCAAAGGAAGAAGCAGAATGGACGTTGAAGGCCGTTGAGGGATATAAAATTTCTTATCCGGTGGTATACGATTGTGAAGGCTATAAAATTTCCAACAGTAGAATGTATGGTTTGACAGCAGAAGAACGTACAAATCATGCAATGACGTTTTTGAAAACTGTTGCTGATGCAGGATATGATGTCATGTTCTATGGTGCAATAAATGAGATTGTGGATATAAGCTGTTGGGTTATTTCTCGTATAGAGAAAAAGTATAAAGTCTGGGTGGCACATTATTCAACCGTTGCTTATCCAAACAAAGAAAAACCAGATTATGCGAATCGTTGTGATGCATGGCAATATACTAACAAAGGAAGTGTCAGTGGTATATCTGGAAATGTAGATATGGTAGTATGCTATTTCACAAAAGAGGAGGCACAGGCAAAAGATGCATCTGCAGCACCAGAAACGGCAAAGGCACCTCTGACTGATGAAGAAAAACTTTATACTGCTACGAACGAGCAAGTGACTGCAAAAGCAGTGACTAACTTGAGAGATGCCGCAACCACCAAGAGTAATATAGTGGTAGCGCTCAAGAATGGGGAAGTGGTTACCAGAATCGGTGTTGGAAAAAATGGTTGGTCAAAACTACAATATAATGGAAAAACTGTTTATGCAATCAGTAGTTATTTGACAACGGATTTAACAAAAAAAGAAACAGGAAACGAACAGGAAAAAGAACCTACGAAAGAACAAGACATTGTGGCAGGACACACTTTTACACCAAAGAACGATAAGGTGACAGCGAAGGAATATGTGAATCTGCGTGCATTGCCTACTACGGATAGTGAAACAGTTGGTACACTAAACAGCGGCGAGTTCTTAGAACGTACAGCGGTGAGTGATAAAGGCTGGTCCAGACTCATCTATAATGGGCAGGCCGTTTATGCAGTGACAAGCTATCTCAGTAATGAAGTTGTGGCTCCAAAAGACCCGACGCCACCGACAAGTGATGATGGTTTTACAGCAGTAGATGAACAGGTAACCGCAAAAGAGGAAACTAATTTGCGGACAAAGCCGACAACGGAAGGATCCGAGATTGTTTACACATTGAAAAATGGTGAATACGTGAGAAGAATCGGTGTTCATTCAAACGGTTGGTCGAAGCTGGAGTACAACGGTCAGATTGTTTATGCGATTACGTCATATTTAACAAAAGGGGAATAAACTTTTATCTATAGGAGGGATTGGATGAAAAAGAAAATATGGATACCAATTATTATAATGCTTGTTATCATTGGACTTTTTTTAGTCATTTATCCAACTGTAGAAATCAAAACAGATAACAAACTGATTGCATTTCGTTATACGGATGACACGGCAGAGTTTGAAACTGAATTTTCCTATAATGAAACTTATGTATATTACGAAGATAAAGACATTACCATAACAGATTTTGATTTCAAGAAATTCTTGTTCTTCCATGTGATATCTATGGAATATGTGGAAGGTAATTACTGCGATACACAGTTTGTCTTAGAAGAAGACTACATAAGAGACTTTCTGGAACGTGCAGAAATTGAAGAGAATGTTAATAACCTGGACATTGCAAAACTTATTGAAGGTAAGGAGGCAATTGTAGGAAATACCAGATATCTTGGCAATGATTATGAAAATGCGATTTTTTATGTGTTGGACGGAAAAAATGAAGAATTGTATGTGTTTTATGTAGATGATTTGCTGGTGATACAAGTAGGTTCGCCAGATGAAAGTCCGAAATATATCGCATATCTGTCAACAGAACCGGCAGAAAATCAATTTGATGCAAAAGTAATAGAGAATTGTGATGAATATATTATGGTTGAGGCACTGGAAGGACAAGATATTGTAGGTGAAGTGCGGGTACAGATTGGGCTCTTGTCACAAGATGAGATTTCAGAAATTGAAAAGGGTGCTACGGTACGTATCACACATGATGGGAAAATGACGATGTCGATTCCGCCACAGATGACAGCAGTTGAGATTATGTTGATTAGTTAATTCATTGAACTGAGAAAACGTGACCTTTTTCATGAAATACGGTGCAATAGAATGATTTTTGTAATTATACCGTAAAATATTTTGAGGATCTTTGAATGTTACGGTGCAAAGAGTTTATCGTTAGAAATTACACCGTAATTTCACACTATGATTTTGGGGATATACGGTTTTAAAATTCGAAATTCATATTTTCCGCCGTATGTTTGATTATGAGTTACGGTGTAAGAGCTAGAAAAATCAATCTAAACAGTAGTGCTTCAAATAAGCTCATAAATTTTACGGTGTGAATAAACAAAAATCATTTTTATACCGTAGAACTTGGAATTAAGTTAAAAAATTACGGTGTAAATGCATAATTGAAAAATTCACACCGTAAAAACAAAAAATATATTTCAGAAGGGAAATTGTACCCGGAAGTTTAAAATAATCCTTGATTTTCCATGTCAAGAGTGCTATACTTACAGAGTAACATATTGACTCGACCAAAAAGTGAACCGCAAGGTTCACTTTTGTTTGTGTTAGGAGTTTGAAAAAAGGAGGCTTTCATGTCAAAGAGAGAAGCATATGAACAACAAACAGAACAGCTCTTACTTCCAATCGTGGAAAGTCACGGATTTGAATTGGTGGATGTAGAGTATGTAAAGGAAGCAGGGACTTGGTATCTAAGAGCCTATATTGATAAGCCGGGCGGAATCACAGTGAATGACTGTGAGCTGGTGAGCAGAACTTTTTCGGATATTTTGGATGAAAAAGATTATATCGAGGACACTTACATTTTCGAAGTGAGTTCTCCAGGACTTGGAAGGCCTTTGAAAAAGGAAAAAGATTTCGCAAGAAGCATTGGCGAAGAAGTAGAAATTCGCACATACCGCGCAATCGACAGACAAAAAGAATTTATCGGTATTCTGGTGGAATACGATAAAGATACAGTAACGATTGAATACGAAGACGAAACAACGCAGGTATTTAACAGAGCAGATATTGCATTGATTCGTTTAGCATTAAATTTTTAATCTAGGAGGAAATCAAAAAAATGAACACAGAATTATTAGAAGCGTTGACCATTCTTGAAAAAGAGAAAGAAATCAGCAAAGAAACACTGTTGGATGCAATTGAAAATTCATTAATCAATGCATGCAAGAACCATTTTGGTAAAGCAGATAACATCAAAGTTATCATGAACCGTGAAACATGTGAATACTCTTTATATGCAGAAAAGACTGTTGTTGAAGAAGTAGAAGATGATGTTATGGAAATCAGTCTTGTGGACGCAAAAATGAAAGATTCCAAATTTGAACTTGGTGATATTGTTCAGATTCCGATTGAATCAAAATCATTTGGACGTATTGCTACACAGAACGCAAAGAACTTGATTCTTCAAAAAATCCGTGAAGAAGAAAGAAAAGTAGTTTATGATCAATATTTTGAAAAAGAAAAAGATATCGTTACAGGTATTGTACAACGTTATGTTGGCAAAAATATCAGCATCAATTTAGGAAAAGCAGATGCACTTCTTACAGAAAATGAACAAGTAAAAGGTGAAGTGTTCAAACCAACAGAACGTATCAAACTTTATGTGGTTGAAGTTAAGAACACAACAAAGGGACCTAAGATTTTAGTATCCCGTACACATCCGGAACTTGTAAAACGTTTATTTGAATCTGAAGTTACAGAAGTTAAAGATGGTATTGTTGAAATTAAGAGCGTATCTAGAGAAGCAGGCTCACGTACAAAAATTGCTGTATGGTCAAACGACCCGGATGTAGATCCAGTTGGCGCTTGCGTTGGTATGAATGGTGCAAGAGTAAATGCAATTGTTAGTGAATTACGTGGTGAAAAAATCGACATCATTAATTGGGATGAAAATCCGGCATACTTAATAGAAAATGCGCTTAGCCCTGCAAAAGTAATTTCTGTAGCAGCTGACCCAGATGAAAAGACAGCAAGCGTAATTGTTCCTGATTATCAACTGTCATTGGCAATTGGTAAAGAAGGACAAAATGCAAGATTGGCAGCTCGTTTGACAGGTTACAAGATTGATATCAAGAGCGAAACTCAAGCGATTGAATCGGGTGAACTTCCTGCTAACTGGATGGAATTAGCTGAAAGCTATGAGGAAGATGCATATTACGAAGAAATGTAGTCAGGAAGTGACCGTAGTGAGTATGAATAAAAAAATCCCTTTGCGCAAGTGTGTGGGATGTGAGGAAATGAAAAATAAAAAGGAAATGATGCGTGTTTTAAAAACGGAAGATGGTGATTTCGTAATCGACACGACCGGAAAGAAAAATGGTCGAGGCGCTTATGTATGTCCATCACAGGAATGCTTTGCGAAAGCTGTGAAAAACAGAGGATTAGAACGTTCTTTTAAACAGGCTATTCCAAAAGAAGTTTATGAAAAATTGGAAAAGGAGCTTGCTACACTTGAAATTAAATAAAGCATTATCTTTGATTAGTCTGGCGACAAAGGCTGGCAAAACAGCAAGTGGAGAGTTTTGTACAGAAAAAGAAGTGAAATCTGGAAAAGCTGAACTTGTTATTGTGGCAGACGATGCGTCAGACAATACAAAACAGAAGTTTAAAAACATGTGTGAATTTTATGAAGTGCCAATCTATTTTTATGGAGATAAAGATACCTTGGGGCATGCAATGGGAAAAGAATTCCGAGCAAGCTTAGCGGTAACTGACTTAGGGTTTGCAAAAGGGATTATCAAACATTTAGATGCATAGAGGAGGTAGTGAATATATGACAAAAATGAGAGTACATGAATTAGCAAAATCACTAGATAAAACAAGTAAAGAAGTAATCGAATTTTTGAGAAGTCAAGATGTGGCTGTAGCAAGTCACGCGAGTTCTCTTGAAGAAGAGCATGTGGAAATGGTAAAAGCAAAGTTTTCGAATAAGCCGGCGGAAAAACCAGCAGAAGCACCAGCAGAAAGTGCTGCACCTGTAGAACCACCGAAAAAGAAAAACATTGTCCAGGTTTTTAGACCACAAAACAGTCGTCAAAATCAAGGACGTCCAGGACAAGGACGTCCGAATGGTAATCGTCCAGGACAGGGACGTCCTGAACAGAGATATTCTGACCATAGGCGTAATGACCAAAGAAGACGTACAGATGATAGCCAGGATGGTTTGAGACAAGGATTTTCATATGGTCAACCAGCCAGACCGAATCCAAATAGACAACCGATTCAAAAGCCTGTTGCTCCAGCTGCACCGGTTACGCCAGTTGCGAAAGAAGAACCAGTCGTTGAAAAACCAGTTACAACTGTTGCGAAACCGGAAGTGGTTGCAGAAAAGCCGGTAGCACCAACTCAAAAACCACAACGTTTTGAAGACCGCCGTGATGACAGACGCAGTGAACGTCGTGATGACAAACGCGATGATAGAAGAGACGACAGACGTGGTGAACGTCGCGACGATAGACGTGATGACAGAAGGAACGATAGAAGAAATGACAGAAGAGATGACCGCAGAGGTGAAAGATTGTCAATTCCAGACCCAATCGTTTCAGAACAAAAGCCACAGAGCAAAAAACAAAAAGACAATTACAAGAAAAAAGATAAAGAAAAAGATTATCGTAACGAAGACCAGGATGAAAATGTAAGAGGTCCAAAGAACAGAAAGAATCAGAAGAATGTACCTCTTCAACAAAAACCACAGGCAAAACCTGTACAGAAGGAAGAAGAGAAAATTAAGATGATTACTATTCCGGAAATGTTGACCATTAAGGAATTGGCAGATCATATGAAGATTCAACCATCTGTTATCGTTAAGAAGTTATTTATGCAAGGCAAGATTGTTACCTTGAATCAGGAAATTGACTTCGAGACTGCAGAAGAAATCGCAATGGAATTCGAAGTGCTTTGTGAAAAAGAAGAAGTGGTTGATGTAATTGAAGAACTTTTGAAAGAGGAAGAAGAAGACGAAAGCAAGATGAAGAAACGTCCGCCAGTAGTTTGTGTTATGGGACACGTTGACCATGGTAAAACTTCTCTTCTTGATGCAATTCGTAATACAAGTGTAACAACGGGCGAAGCAGGTGGTATTACACAACACATTGGTGCTTATGTTGCAACGGTAAATGGAGAAAAGATTACCTTCCTTGATACACCTGGACATGAAGCATTTACAGCAATGCGTATGCGTGGTGCAAACTCAACGGATATTGCAATCCTTGTTGTTGCTGCAGATGACGGTGTTATGCCACAGACTGTGGAAGCAATCAGCCATGCGAAAGCGGCAGGAATTGATATCGTAGTTGCTGTAAATAAGATTGATAAACCGGCAGCAAATATTGACAGAGTAAAACAAGAACTTACAGAGTATGAACTTGTTGCAGAAGACTGGGGTGGAAGCACTATCTTTGTACCTGTATCAGCTAAAACAGGTGAAGGTATTGAAGAATTAATGGAAATGCTTCTTTTGACAGCTGAGGTTGGTGAATTAAAAGCAAATCCAAACCGTCGTGCAAGAGGTCTTGTTATCGAAGCAGAGCTTGACAAAGGAAAAGGTCCTGTTGCAACAGTGCTTGTACAAAAGGGTACACTTCGCGTTGGTGATCCTATCGCAGCCGGAGCAGCTTATGGTAAAGTAAGAGCTATGATTGACGACAAGGGAAGACGTGTAAAAGAAGCTGGTCCTTCAACACCGGTAGAAATTCTTGGACTTAACGATGTACCTAATGCAGGTGAAGTATTTGTTGGATGTGGTAATGAAAAAGATGCAAGAAGTTTTGCAGAAACATTTATTGCACAGAATAAAGCGAAATTAATTGATGATACTAAATCTAAGATGTCATTGGATGATTTGTTCAACCAGATTCAGGCAGGAAATGTGAAGGAATTGAATATCATTGTTAAAGCTGACGTTCAAGGTTCTGTAGAGGCTGTAAAACAGAGTCTTGTTAAACTATCAAATGAAGAGGTTGCTGTAAAAGTAATTCATGGTGGTGTTGGTGCAATTAACGAATCAGATGTTACTTTGGCTTCAACATCAAATGCTATTATAATCGGATTTAATGTTCGCCCAGATGCAACTGCTAAAGATATTGCAGATCGTGAAGGCGTAGACATGAGATTATATCGTGTAATCTACAATGCAATTGAAGATGTTCAAGCAGCTATGAAGGGTATGCTTGACCCAGTATTTGAAGAACAAGTACTCGGCCATGCAGAAGTACGTCAAACATTTAAGGCTTCCGGTGTTGGTACAATTGCAGGTTCATACGTATTAGATGGTATGTTTGAACGTGGATGCTCCGCGCGTATCATTCGTGATGGCATTGTAATCTTTGATGGTGCACTTGCTTCTTTGAAACGTTTTAAAGATGACGTGAAGGAAGTAAAAGCCGGATATGAATGTGGATTTGTATTCGAAAGATTTAACGATATTAAAGAAGGCGACCAGGTAGAAGCTTATAAGATGGTAGAAATTCCAAGATAGAAGAGAGGAATTATTTTGAGAAAGAATAGTATTAAAAATACAAGAGTCAATGTAGAGGTGCAAAGAGAGTTAAGCAACATCATCCGTGGGGGAATCAAAGACCCACGGGTTGCGCCTATGACTTCGGTTGTAGCGGTAGAAGTTGCACCGGATTTAAAGACTTGTAAAGCGTATATTAGTGTATTTGGCGATGAAAAAGCACAGGCAGATACTGTAAAAGGTTTGCAAAGTGCAGAAGGATTTATTCGTCGCGAATTGGCAAGGAAACTAAATATGCGCAATACTCCTGAAATCAAATTTGTTATGGACCAGTCCATCGCATATGGAGTTGCAATGTCAAAGAAAATTGATGATATTACAAAGGATATCAAAAACGAGGAAGAATAATATGTTAAATCATGTATTATCACAGGTAAATACAGTTGCTATCGGCGGTCATGTCAGACCGGATGGCGACTGTGTGGGTTCCTGTATGGGACTCTATCAATATATTAAGAAATGCTATCCGTACATAAAGGTAGATGTGTATTTGGAGGAAATACCGGACAGCTTTGTTATGTTTGATGTTGTTAAAGATATTAAGCACGAAGTTGCTGAAGGTGCGATTTATGATTTGTTTATTGCATTAGATTGTGCAGATAAAAGTCGTTTGGGATTTTCTGAACATCTTTTTGATACAGCAAACTACACCGTGTGTGTGGATCATCACATTAGCAACATGGGATTTGCACAGGAGAATTATATTGTAGCTGAAGCAAGCTCTACGGCGGAATTAGTTTTCCGATTGATGCACAAGGAAGAGATTGATACTGACATTGCAGAGTGTTTATATCTTGGAATTGTTCATGATACCGGTGTATTTCAGTATTCTTGTACATCGCCGGAAACAATGGAAGCGGCTGCATATCTCATGCGAAAAAATATTCGCGCCAATGAAATTATTGATAAGACATATTATGAAAAAACTTATGCACAGAATCGTGTACTTGGACATGCATTATTAAACAGTAAACTTACTTTAAATAATCAATGTATTGTTTCTTATGTAACGAAAGACATGATGGATGAATTTCAGGTAAAACAAAAGGACTTGGAAGGCATTGTTAGTCAACTTCGTGTCACACAAGGAGTTGAGGTTGCAATCTTTTTCTATGAAATAGGATTGGATGAATATAAAGTAAGTCTTCGAGCATCCGGTGATGTTGATGTGAGCAAAGTGGCACAAGTCTTTGGAGGCGGTGGTCATGTAAAAGCCGCCGGTTTAACCATGAAAGGTAAAGTTCAGGATATCATTGATGCATTGGTAGAGCAGATAGGTAAACAATTATGATACACGGCGTATTAAATATTTATAAGGAAAAGGGCTACACATCCCATGATGTTGTTGCAAAACTCAGAGGAATTGTAGGTCAGAAAAAGATTGGACATACAGGCACTTTAGACCCGGATGCTGTGGGTGTACTTCCGGTGTGCCTTGGGAAAGCAACCAAGCTTTGTGATATGTTGACAGATAAAAACAAAACATACGAAACAGTTATGCTTCTTGGAAGAGTTACGGACACTCAGGATGTTTCTGGAAGCATTCTAAAAGAGGATGACACCAGTGGTTTGGATGAAGCAACTGTGCGAAATGTAATTTATTCTTTCCTTGGTGACTATATGCAGATTCCGCCGATGTATTCTGCGTTAAAGGTGAATGGAAAGAAACTCTATGAACTTGCAAGAGAAGGTGTAGAGGTCGAGAGGAAAGCTAGACCTGTGAAGATTCTAGATATTCAAATTAAAGAAATGAATCTTCCAAGAGTGCGAATGTCGGTTACTTGTTCAAAGGGTACTTATATTAGAACGTTATGTCACGACATTGGTGAATTGCTCGGATGTGGAGCCTGTATGGAAGAATTAGTTCGCACAAAAGTGAGTCGTTTTGATATCAAGGATGCGCTGACTTTAGAGCAGGTTTCAAAATTGAAACAGGAAGAGCGCTTGGGAGAAATTTTAATTCCGATTGATGAGATGTTTTCTGATTATGAAGCAGTTACATTAAAAGAGGAATTCATGTCCTTTGTCTATAATGGAAATGTGTTTTTTCCAAAGCATTTGAATCAGGACGTAGGACTTACCGATGGGAAAATGGTTCGTGTATATGATAGAGACGGCAAATTTATTGCAATCTACAAATTTATAAAAGATAAATATTTATTTAAAATTGAAAAAATGTTTTTCGATAAAAATGAGAAGGCATAAGAGGAGAAATATGCAATATATAAAGGGCATTAACAGTTATAAAAATACAAGAGGTACTGCCATTACATTTGGAAAATTTGATGGTCTGCATCAGGGTCACGAGTTGTTGATAGAACGCGTAGTGGAACATCAAAGAAATGATGATGTTGATGGTGTAGTAGTTGCTTTTGATATGACCCCGCTGTTTCAAAAACAAAACAAAACGATGGAAGTACTGCTGACAAATCCTGAAAAGGCAAAACTTCTTGAGGGACGAATCAATTATTTTATAGATTGTCCTTTTGATGAAAATATTTCTAAGATAGAAGCGGAACGTTTTATCGAAGATATAATTGTTGGAATCTTTCATGCCAAGTATATTGTTGTTGGTACAGACTTTCATTTTGGATATCAAAAACTCGGAGACTACCATATGCTTCAGAAATATAGTAAAAAATATGGATTTATGGTTGAGGTTTTTGAAAAGAAAATGTATGAGGGTAGAGATATCAGTAGTACCTATATAAAAGAGGAATTAAACAAGGGAAATGTAGAACTTGTGAACAAACTTTTGGGTTATAATCTTACTCGGTCTTGATTGACGGTTTAGATAGCCGTATGATACAATATATAGAATAGAATGGAAATATATACAAATTAGGAGGAAGTATGGAGAAAGTAAAAGAATTATTAGGGAAAATAAAAGAACTTATTAAAAAGAGAAAAGTGCTTTTTATTATCCTGGCGTGTGTATTGGTTCTTGCTATCGGTACACTAGTTACTGTTTTATTGCTGAAATCAGGCTCAACCGGCGGTGGAGTTGCAAACGGCGAGAAGACTACATATACTGTTAGCATTAAAACAGCAGGCGGCATGGCAATGTCTGAAATTGATGTGTATATTTACGATAATAAGAAGTTGGAAAATATGCAGGACTATTCCAAAACAAATGAAAAGGGTGAAGTAACGTTCAACCTTCCAAAGAACAGTAAGTATGCGATTGTTCTTGCTAATGTTCCAAAAGGATATGATGTGAAGGACAGCTATAAGTTTAAAGGTGAGAAAGCAACCATTAAATTGACTTCCTCTCTTATCAAAGATGAAGACATTTCAACAGCAACACTTGGTCTTGGAGATGTAATGTATGACTTTAAGGTTACAACATCCGATGGTAAAGAGTTGAAATTATCAGATGTCTTAAAAGAAAAGAAAATGGTTATGCTGAATTTCTGGTATACAACATGTTCATGGTGTCTGAAAGAATTCCCGCTTATGGACGAAGTATACAAGGATTACAAGGATGATGTAGAAATTATTGCATTAAACCCAATGGAAGATGCAAAAACAGTAAAAGGATTTCATGACCAATACGGATATTCCTTTAAAATGGCATCTTGTCCATCGTCATGGGCAAATACTTTTGGTGTTAGCGGATACCCAACCTCAGTATTTGTTGACCGTTACGGTGTGATTTGTCTCGTTGAGTCGGGTGCGATTACAAGTAAGAGACCATTTATCTGTGCGTTTGATCATTTTACAGCAGATAAATATGAGCAGAAGCTTTGCGCAAATGGAATTGGCGACTTAGTGACACAGATTAAACCGACCTTCGAAATGCCGAAATCAGAAGAAATTGCAAAGGCAATTAACAAGGGCAATATTCAGGTAACCTATCGTCCGGAGACAGAAGATGACAATGCGGAATATATTTGGCCATTTATTTTAGGAAAGAAACTAGGTCAGGATTGCATCTATGCTTCTAATAAAGGAATCGATTCAACATATGCCATTCTTTATGCAGATGTAACACTGAAAAAAGGTCAGGCTTTAGGATTTGATTATCTGGTTTCATCTGAGAAAGGCTGCGACCTTATGTATGTCATCGTAAATGATGAAGATATTTTCCAAATTTCCGGTGTATCTGAGAAAGAAGAATGGAAATCATGTTATCCGGTTGTAGCAGAAGAAGATGGTACTTATGAAGTGGCACTTTGCTTTATGAAGGATGAAGATGGCGCAGAAGGTGATGATACTGTATACATCGATAATATGCGCGTTGTTGATGCATCTGCAATTGATGTTGCAACCTATTTGCCACGATATACAGCGAAAACAACAGATGGTAACACATTTACATACGAAACCGTTGTTTATAATGAAAGCGACGGATACTATCATGTAGGAACAGCAAACGGCCCATTGCTTTTAGCTGATTTAATGGGATATACACAATTTAACGAAGAACAGTGTGTACAGGATATCGTGTATGCAGGTGATGCTGATAAAGATGGAAAGAGCCTGTATGATAAGGTAGAAGATGGCGGAGCAGGAATGGTAAAATATTTCTCTTATGCGTCAAATGCAACCATCCATGGTGTGTGTACTGTCACAAAAGAATTGGCAGAAATGCTAAAACAAGTGGCGGAAGTAGCTGGTTTTGATGATGACCCGAACGAATGGTTAAAGATTTGTAAATATTTCAAAGCATATGGACCAAACGCTACACAGTTGCAGGACCCAATCAAAGGCCTTGCGCCATTTAGCGCATTTACAACTACACTTGGAAAAAATGTGGCATCAAACAACTTCTACTATGACAGAGCAATTATCCCGAGAGGTTTATTCTCGAAATTTGTACCTACGAAGTCAGGTGTATATCGCTTTACATCAAAGAGCGATTACCAAGATGGAATCGATGCATGGATTTTCAATGAAAAATCAGAGGTTATCTACACATATGAACACGATGAGAAAATGTTCTTAGATAACAACAACTGTTCTATCGTATATTACATGGAGGCAGGAAAACCATATTTCATCAATATGGCATTCTGGGATGTATATGCAACAGGCACAATCAACTATGATGTGGAATATCTTGGAGCATCCTTGAAGTTGTTCCGTCTGTGTGCACCTGGTTACTTTACTTATGATACCAATGCAACAGGAGATGCAATGTATGACATCATTACAGGTGGTATTAAGCCGGTGTTGAAAAATGGTAAGTACTACGATTCTGAGCATAACAGTTTAATTTATGCTGATTTTGAAGGCCTTACAACTATTTTTGGTCACTCTATTGTGGAAATGATTGATATGGGTGGATTTGACTTTAGTAAGTCTGAGACAGACGGTGAAATCATTGCATACATGAAACAAAATGGTAATGACGAAGAAAAGACAAAGAAATATCTGAAAGAATTATGGGGTGAAGATTACGATGAAAATGCGGAAATTTACCAGATTGATGATATCTTTGCAGGACGTTATCATGGAGATGGACCTGATTTAACAAATGAAATTCGTACATACTTAAGTAAGATTGAAAAGAGTCCGGCTGAACGTAAGGGATGTGTAGCTGTAGACCAAAGATTGGCTGAAATTCTACAACTCTTGATGGATAAATACACATTTGAAGAGGTAGAAAATTCATGGCTCAAGATATGTTATTACTACGATTACTTAGGATAGGGGATGAAATCAATGAAAAAATGGAGTATGTTACTCATGGCTATGATGCTTATGCTCATAGTCATGGGATTCACAGGATGTAGTGGAGAAAAGAAATATACAGTGTCCGTCAAGGATGCGCTTGGAAATCCATACACAACGGGAGTAATTGTTCAATTTCTTCAAGATGGAAAGCAAGTAGCAATACAGCCTTGTGATAAAGAAGGTGTTGCAACAAAGAAACTTGCAAAGGGCGAGTATACAGTTGCATTAATGTCTACGGATGAAAAGATTAGTTTCCAATATAAAGAAGGTTTAAAGTTAACTGAGAAAGAAAAAGAGTTGGAAGTTGTTGCAGCTTACAAAGTTTCCGGCGAACCAACAGTATTACATGCAAGCGGTGAAGAATGTGATGCATATAATCTTACCACAGGCTGTACATATGTAGAGTTAAATGCAGAGGGAAGAAATTATTTCTTATTTACTCCTACAGAAGCAGGAAACTATGAATTTTCTATTGCTGAAGATGCAAATGTTGAAATCGGATATTACGGAGCACCACATTATGTACAAGCAAATAACATAGCAGAAGTAGTGAAAAATAAATTTACAATCTCTGTTAGTGCAAGCATGATTGGAACCGGAGATACGGGAACAAATGTGTTTGTTCTCGGTGTTGATGCCAAAGTTGACAAAGCAACAAATTGTGTTATCGGTATCGAACGTCTTGGTGATGCTATTAAGACTTTAGCTGATGAACCATGGACAATTTACGAAAAAACAAGCGAGCTGAAAGCATATACATTACCGGCAGGAGCGCAGATTCAAGAGTTTGATTTAACAAAATCAGAAAAAGATTATAAAGTGGTATACAACGAAAAAGACGGTTTCTATCACTTGAAATCTGCGGATGGTCCGTTGGTGTTGGTTCGTTTAGCTGAAGATTGTGATTACATCGCATGCTTTAAGACAATATTAGACCGTTCAGGTGTTAACAAGTATTTCTTTGACAAAGATGGTGAATTTGAAAAGAAAGAAGACTATTCACAATGCTTGTTAGAATACATCGAATATGTAGATGAAAATGCAGGCGTATATCCGTTGACAAAGGACCTCAAATACATCATTCAACAACGTGGTGAATATGTTGGTTGGTGGGATATTGAAAGTAACGGCTACATATTCAAAGATGCTGATGGCAACAATGATCCGTCTATCAATTCTGAAATAGCATGGCTTTTAATGTGCTGCTACATCGAATAGGATGTGAAGAAACATGACAAAGAAAAGAGTGAAATTATTAATCTTAGTAGTTACATTGGTTCTTTGTTTCATGGTACTTTCCGGATGTCAGGATAAAAATGCGTCTAAAACCACATATACAATTACTGTGATGTCAGAGGGGGAGAAATCTCTTTCTGACATCAAGGTTTATGTTTACAAGGATAGTAAGCAGGAGGATTTGGTGTGGGCGGCAGAAACTGACGAAGAAGGCAAAGTGACTTTTGAAGCGGAAGAATCAGATGCTTATGTGGCTGTCTTGCAGGAAGTTCCGGCAGGGTATGTAACAGAGGAAGTTTATTCCATTCAGGATACCCAGACAGAAATCGGGCTGGAAATCACCTTGGATGGTAATGTGGAAGATGTTACTTACAAATTAGGTGATGTAGTTCTTGACTTTGAAGTAACAGCCACCAATAGAACTACTTATCAACTTTCTGAATTATTGAAAGAGAAAAAAGCAGTTGTTTTAAATTTCTGGTTCTTAAATTGCGGTCCATGTAAGATGGAGTTTCCGTTTTTGCAGGAAGCATATGATGAATATAAAGACAAGATAGAAGTACTTGCAATCAATCCGGTAGATGGAACGAATGATAAGATTACTGCTTATGCACAGGAAAATGGATTAACAATTCCAATGGCAGTTGGTGATATGAAGTGGCAGAATTCATTTATGCTGACAGCATATCCTACCACGGTTGTCATTGATAGATACGGAACAATTGCAATGATACATAAAGGAAGTATTACGGAAAAAGAAACATTTACAAAGATTTTCTCGTATTTTACTTCTGATACCTACGAACAGACAACTATTAGAAATATCAGTGCTATAGAATAAAAGAAGAGAGGGAAAAGTCAATGAAAATGATGAAGAAAGTTTTTGCATTACTTCTTGTATTATGCATGGTATTTAGCCTTTGCGCATGTGGCGGCAATACAGATACAAAAGATGATGACAAGAACAACAATGTTGTAAACAATGATGTTAAAGATGATGCGGATGACGAATCAAAAGATGAGTCAGATGAGGACGAAGGTGTGCAAACACAAGCAGGTTTCCAAGTAAAAGTGGTGGATGAAGGCGGAAATCCAGTGCAAGGCGCAATGGTTCAAGTGTGCAAAGACACATGTTTACCGGCAATTTCTAACGCAGAAGGTATTGCTACATTCAATTTGCAGATTGAAGATGGCCATAAGTTGCAGGTTTCAAACTGCCCGGATGGTTATGAATATGATGGGGAAGCAGATATTTATTTGGAACCAGGCCAGAAAGAATACACATTGGTATTAAAGGCAGTTAAATAGTTTAAATAAGAAAGCAAGGGAGACGTGAGATTATGAAAGGTTTATTAGAAAAAATCAAATCTTTGGATAAGAAAATCTTAATCGGCGCTGGCGCTGGTATCGTAGCATTAATTGTTGCGATTGTTGTAATTCTTGTTGTTTGCTTAGGCGGTAAGGATAAAGAGGTAGATAAAGATAACGACAAAGATAAAACCACATATGAACAGAATGATGACAAAGATAAAGAAGATAAGGACAAAGAAGATGAAAAAGAAGCAACTTTTACTGTAAAAGTTGTAGATGCAGATGGAGCAGCAGTTGCAGGTGTAGTAGTTCAAGTTTGTAAAGATGAATGCGTTCCTGCAACTACAGACGAAACAGGTGTTGCAACATTTAAACTTGAAATCACAGAAGGTTATAAATTGTCTGTAGTGTCATGTCCGGAAGGATATGAGTATACTGGTGGAGAGGTAGCTCTCACAGCAGGTATTACAGAATATGAACTGAAGATTCAGAAGAAAGCTGAAGGTACAGATGGTGGTAACGGTGGCGGACAAACAGCTACGCAGCAACCAACAACAGTAACTCAGGATGGTGAAGAGATTATTGGAGACGGTAGTAGAAGCAATCCATATACGTTAATGCCTAAATCTGATCGTGTTTATAAAACACTTAGTATTCCAGCTGGCTCAAAATCATATTATGCAATTTCGCGTGTTGGTAATTCGATTTTTACTATTAACGATACAAATGCATATGTGATTGAATCAAATGGTACAAGACACAATGCAAGTGGTGGAAAGGTATCCTTCACTGTAGAAGATGCTTTGGCTAGTGACTATGTATTGTTCCAGATTGGTAACAATAGTAGTTTTGCAAAATCTTTCACAATTATTTTTTCTGACCCAACAGGAAGTCAGGATAATCCAACTGTTTTAAACACACTAGGGAATGGAAGTAAGGTTACAATTAAGTTGTCTGCAGGAGATGCTGATGGTTATTGCTACAAATATATTGCTGAAAAAAGTGGCACAATTCGCTTTTACATGGAAGCAACTATAAAAAGTAGTTTTAGTGCACAAAACAATTCGACGCCTGGAACAATCAATAGAACTTTATTGTCGGTTGCAGAGACTGAAGATGAGAAAGACATTGATTTAGATAACTGTGTTAAAACAGATGAAAACGGCAAGAGATATATTGAATTAGAAAAGGTTACCAAGGGTGATGAAATAGAAATTAAAATGGGCGCAATGCCAAACAACAGAGGTAAATTTCAAGAAACAACAATTACATGGTGTGGTAAATATAACTAAATTGTGAGAATATTTAGAAAAATGGATATTTTTTCTTGAATTTCACGTGCTAAAGTGGTAAAATTTATAAAGATTTAATAAGTAATTGCTAGAGAATTATTAAAATACATAAAGCAATTACAAGAAAGAGGAGGAAAAATCATGAAGAAAATCATGAAAAAAGTTTTGAGCTTAGCTCTTGTTGTAGCATTGGCTATGGCTCCAATGGTGGTAAATGCTGCATCATCTGCAGATGTAACAACATTTGCTCCAACGGAAACCCCTACAACATATACAATTCAATATGATCATGTCGATAATCCATGGACAGATGGATATATATACACATGGTCACCTGCAACAAATGGTGTACTTACACTCTCTGCAGTATCAAACAACGCATGGGTATCTATTGAAGATTCTGCTAGTTGGTTCGATAATGCAACTTTAGATCCAAACGCTCCTGGTGCAGTTACTTTCAATGTAAGTGCAGGCAAGACTTACAAGATTACTGTTATGAACTGGGACGAAGTGGATGGAGAAGTTCAATTTAGTGCTTCTTTTGCTGAAGGTGCAGGAAATGCATTATCCGGTTCTGGAACTATGATGGATCCATATGATGTAACTAATGTTACGGAAATTCCTTCAATTGGCTTCAATGAAACAAAGTATTATTTAATTAACGCTGATAATAGTAAGACATACAACCTATCTGTTCGTGGTGGTGGTATGATGGATTATTTTGATGCAACAGTTCAAATGGGTGAAACTATAAGTGCTATGATGGGAAATGCTGCTTTTGAAGGTGTAGCTCCATTTGCAAGCGGAGCTATTATTTTCACTATTACTAATACGAATATGATGGGTGGTGGCCCATACACATATATTCTTGAAGAAAATGTGTCAGCGCCAACTATAGGTACAGTTGATCAACCAGATACTTTAGTATTGGATACACTTTCAACAGCAGATGCTTTTAATGGTGCATATTTCTATGAATATCAAGCAACAGAAGCGGGAACTTTATCAATTAATATGTATGATAATCTAAATTCTGCAGGATGGGTTTGCTCGATTTCTGGTGGGGCAAGTGAAAGTGTTTATATGGCAACAGACGAACAAACAGTTGTTAATCCTGTTGAATATGTAGTTGCAGCAGGCGAAACAATTACTGTTTGGGTTGCTACAGAAACATTTGCGCCAGGTCAGGTATATTTCCAAGCAAGTTTTGAAGCAGGTGCAACGGGTGGAGGAAACCCAGGTGGACAAATTCCAGGCGGAAATCAACCTGGTGGTGATAATTATGTTGTAAGCAACACTGCACTTCAAGTAGGAGAAAATAATGATTTACAATTAGATGGATCATATCAATGGACTCTTTTTGAATTCACTCCAGATGCAACTGGTGTTTATAAATTCCAAGCAGATGATGGTGTGATTGGATACTGGGGAGCAGGTACACACTTCCTTACAGAACCAGATGATGCGGACTTGTCAAATCTTGTTGAAAAACCTATCACAGCAGTAGGTCAAACAATTGTTGTTGGTATCAAAGACGTATTTGGCGGAAATACAGTTGGAATTAGAATTGAAAAAGTCGGTGAAGCTCAAGTTGAGACAATCGATTGGACAACATACAAAAACACAATTAAACCAACAGAATACAAATATGATGGTGATGTTGACAAACTTTTAGAAACATATGTTGATACAACTGATAAAGTTGTTGATAAAGCTGTTTTAGGAAAAGATGGATATTATCACTTGAATTCAGAAAACGGTGAAATTTTATACGTGAATTTAAATGATTCATTAATGTCATTAGTTAATATTGTATCAAAAAGCAAATTGTCAGCTGTTTATTATGACAAAGATGGTAAAGTAACGGAAGCTATTGATTATACAACTGCAATATTGGAATATTTGGGTGTGAAAGATATTGCTGAGTTAGAAGCAAAGAATTTTGGAACAAATCCAGTTATTTATCCATTAACAGCAGATTTAATGACAATGTTCCAAAAAGTTGGTGAAACTAACGATTGGTATGGCGCAAATGGATTTATCAAAGGAACAGAAGCAGAAGATGCTTGGATGTTTGCTTGCTATTATGTAAAAGGACAAACTACATCTTCTACACCAGCTCCAGGAACTACAGTTCCATCACCTGACACAGGTGACCACTCAAACGTTGCTGTATGGGCAATCGTTATGGTAGTTGCTGCAGGCGCTGCATTTGTAGTTGCTGAATCTAAAAGAAGAGCAAGATAATATTTGATATTATTATACAGATTAGAGAGTAATTCTTAGGAGTTACTCTCTTTTATTATAAATTTTATCTTTTTCTACATAAAGTTCTTGTATATAAAGTCACTTATCAACACGCTGTGGAAAACTTTTCCTTTTTGTGGAAATGTCTTTGTAATATTGAAATTGCATTTTCTTTTTGATATTCTAAGAATACATCAAAATCGGACTTGTTTATTCAAACATATAAAAGTCCTTTACGTTTCAAAACGTATCTGAATATCACGGCAAATCAGCCGAAGATTTTCTTTTGATGAAAAATTTAATAGGGAGCGTGATGTATATGATTGTAGTTGATTAATTAATGTATTTGCGATACAATAAAGAAAAGTCGTAAAAAGAATAATGCTTGAGTATAAAATTAGGAGAAAATACTATGACAATAGAAGAATTAAAACAAAGAAAAAAGGAATTAGGGTACACTAATGAAGTAGTTGCGGAATTAGCAGGAGTATCACTTGAAACTGTAGAAAAATTATTTGCGTGTATAGATTATTCATTTATTACATATGAAGAGAGATTTGCAATTGAAAGGGCTTTGTTAAAAGAATCAGAATTAGAGTGTTTAAGGGAAGAAAATGCGTATCTTTTGAAAAAGCAAGGGGAATATACAGCAGAAGATTTCTATTCATTTCCGGATGATATATTAGTAGAATTGATTGATGGTGTGATTTATCATCTTGGAACGCCATCTGTTGCACACCAAGAAATAGTATCAGAAATATCATATCTGTTGAAAGATTATGTTGTGAAAAATAAAGGCGAATGTAAAGTTTTGACATCGCCGATTGCAGTACAACTAGATTGCGATGATAAGACAATAGTGCAACCTGATATTCTTGTTTTATGTGATAAAAACAAGATGAAACAACAATGTGTTTTTGGTGCACCGGATATGGTTATAGAAGTGTTGTCACCATCTACAAGGAAATATGATTTAACTACAAAAATGGCGAAATACATGAATACAGGAGTGCGTGAATACTGGATTGTTGACTTAGATAAGAAAAAGATTCTAGTGTACAACTGGGAGAACGATGAATTTCCTAGAATCTATGGATTTGATGACAAAATACCTGTTGGAGTATTTAAAGGAAAATGTATAGTAGATTTTGCAACAATATATCAATCATAAACAAATGCCTTGGAGAATATTGAAACTCCAAGGCATTTCTGCATGTTCTATTCATTTATTCATTCAATTGTCCATCCACAACTTCTTGCAAATCTTCGTAATGCAGTGCCTCTAAGAAGACTTTAATAACAACGCCGTCTTCGTCAAGAATAACGGTATATGGATAGGTTCCACGGCCTCCAAGTAGTGCGTAGTAGCCTTCTTCCTCAAGGTCGTGAGCAAAGGTCATCTTACTTTCGGAATAGTAGTTTTTAATATATTCAGGTTCCGTATCTGAAACCATATTTGTATGGATAGCTATAACGGAAACCGTATCTTCGTAATCTGAAGCAATCTGGTCGAAGTACGGAAGTTCGTTTACACAAGGAGTACACCAGGTTCCCCAGAAATTAATAATTGTAATCTTGCCGGTTTTGACAGGATTAATTGTTTCATTTGTAACGCCGGTGCCATCAACAATCGGTAGGTCTGCGCCATAACACAAATCGCCCACTTCGTTTCCTTGTTCTGTTTGCTCGATGCCGGAATTTGAGGAATTATGGCTTTCGTCATTCCAATAATAAACGATTGCTCCGGCTAACAAACCGACTAACAATAAGCAGAAGAGTGTACGTGTAATGTAACGTGCTGTTTTGTTCCCTTTTATAGAATCAGATGGAATTTCATCTTTGCGTTTCAAAAATTTTGGCCCTTTCCAAACGATTGCGTTCGTAGGACATACCTTTATGCATTCGCCACAGCTGATACATTCCTGGTCGCCAACATGGAGAACATCTAATTTACAATGACTGACACATAGATTGCAGTTTGTACATTTTGGTTGTTCTACTTTTACTCCAAAGAATGAAATGCGATTAAACAATCCATACAAAGCACCAAGTGGACAGATGAATCGGCAGAACAAACGGAAAACAAATACGCTTCCAACTAAAATGCTAATCATCAGTAAGAATTTCCATGTAAACAAAGGTCCTAACATTGAGAAATAACTAGCATTTACTTTGTTTGCAAGAAGTCCGATACCGCCTTCCAATGTACCTGCAGGGCAGATGTATTTACAAAAGGCCGGAAGCGGTGTATCGCGGAATGCATATGTAATCGGTACAATAAAAACAAAGAATACAAGAATAACATATTTCAAATAAGAAAGTATTCTTGTTACCGGACTTTTTCTTAGCTTCGGGGTTTTGATTTTATATAACAGTTCCTGAATTAGTCCAAATGGGCAAAGCCAACCGCATATCATTCGACCTAAAAACAAACTGTAAAGTAGGAGAATTCCTCCTACATAATAAATTGTACTTTTGTCTGCACTGAAGGAACCTTGAAGGGAACCGATTGGGCAGGCACCGACTGCGCCTGGGCAGGAGTAACAGTTGATTCCGGGAACACACATTTTCTTGGTGTTTCCTTTATATATATTACCGGATACGAATCCTTTTAAATTAGCATTAAAAAGTAATGCGAAGTAAAGCTGCATCAGCTTACGTTTGCTTGGAACAAGCGCTTTTATCTTTTGAACAAATTTATTCATATTCATCACCTCGATTATCCTAATCCGATACATTCCGTACAAATGTTAATTGCTTTTGTGAGAACATCTACGGTTCCGCCTGAAACAAAGCCATAAACCAAAACAACAATACCAATTATAAGAAGAGCAAAGCGAGTGATATTTTCGCGTTTGGTACATGAACAAACAGAAGATGCTTCGGTTGCCTCTTTTTCATTTGTCGTTGGGACTTGTTTCAATATTGCAATTTCTCGCTGCAAGCTTTTCTCATTGTAATACGCGGTAAAAACAGCGTAACCAAAAGGCACCAGCATGCATGGGATTAAAATCCACATTGCATTAATCATAGAAGTATTTATCTCGGATTGATGGAAGTTCTTTCCATTCAAAGCATAAGATAGAAATGCTATACTAGATATACCAATTAAAACAGAACGAATAACTACATGAAGTTTACGGACACTACGTTCCTTGCTTATAGAAGTAAGAAGTGTATCATCGCATTGACTGAAATCTTTTTTCTCGCACAAACGATCCCGTATAAATGTATATGATTTCATATTCTTAAGTGCTTGCACCTTGGAAGGTTGAATCAATTCCCATACAAAACTACCGATTGTAAGCACCAGGCATAGATAGACAGGAATTGCAATCTTTGAAAAGGTTTCTGCTACGATTTCTCTGGAATATGTATGTTCGCCGGTAAAATAAATAGTCAGACATCCTGCAATCATACATATGCCAGCAAGTATAATTGAGATGCTAAGCAAGATGCCATATATTCGATGTATTCGAACCATATTTTCTTTTGTCATATTTATATAGCCTCCATAGAAGTTTTCTTGCATTTAAGTATAGCATGTTGAAGAGAGAAAGTAAATTGTACTTCACAGAAAATTCATGATGATAATTGGTTAAAAAGTAGTGGAAAACCTTGCAATTTTTGCTAAAATACGGTAAGATAAATTGATTATGTGTGTTCATTTACATGTTAGTATATAAAAAGAAGGAGAGATTACAAACCAATGAAGAAAAAAATGCTTGCAAAGAAATTTAAAAGTGTACTGGCAGCGTTCTTAGTACCAACCTTAGTTGCGGGAATAATTTTGATTCCTGAGGCAGAAGCTGCAACAGTTACACCAACTACACAAGCAAAAGAGGAAGGCAAGTTTGATGCTTCCTATATCCAGAAAGTGGACAATTTGGCGTCCGATTATGCACAATATCTTGATAGCTCAAAAATGTTTGAACTGCCGGAAGGAATAAGTGCAAATGAGGAGATCTCGGTAATTGTTACTGTGGATACGGTTACAATTATGGATGCTTACGAAGGAACAGATAAAACAATGAGTTTTACTGAGTATGCATTGCAGAGTGAAGATGCCACAGAGATAAAAGAAGAGATTGCTCTTGATAAGAAGCAGGTTCTTTCAAAACTTGATAAGATGGATATTCCATATTCTACAGGTGAGGATTATGCAACTATCTTAAGCGGTTTTGAATTGTTAATCAAAGCGGGTGATTTTGAATCAACATGCAAAGCTCTTGGCGATGGCATGGATGTGATTGTCGGAGAGGTTTATGAGACCTGCGAAACAGAACTTGTGGAAAACGAGGTTAATGTGTTTGATACAGGTATTTTTAACAGTTCGGATTCTGGTTATGATGGCTCCGGTATGGTAGTTGCTGTATTGGATACAGGACTTGATTCAAACCATACTGCATTTTCAGTTGATAATTTTTCGTCAAAGAATTTAGGACTTACATATGAAGATGTAGCGGCTGTAATTGATGATACGGCTGCAAGTGAATTGTTAGAAGGTCTGACTGTAGATGATGTATATGTTAATGAGAAGGTTCCATTTGGCTTTGACTATGCTGATGAAGATCCGGATGTTTATTCTACACATAATAACCATGGTACACACGTATCAGGTGTTATTGTAGGTAATGATGATACGATTCGTGGTGTTGCGCCAAATGCACAGCTTGTATCGATGAAGATTTTCTCTGATGTAATGGATACAGCAAGAAGCGCATGGATTTTATCTGCATTGGAGGACTGTGTTGTTCTCGGTGTAGATGTAATTAATATGTCAATTGGTACAGCATGTGGTTTCAGTCGTGAATCAGATGAGGAAAAAGTAAATGGCATTTATGACAGAATTCGTGAAGCTGGAATTAGCATGGTTGTTGCCGCTTCTAATAGTTTTAGTTCCGCATATGGTTCAGAAGCGAATGGTAACTTAGGTTTGACTTCGAATCCGGATACTGGTACTGTAGGTTCTCCTTCTACATACAAGGGCGTGTTGTCTGTTGCATCTATCAGCGGTGTAGAGACACCTTATATTAAATATGGTGATGAAATCATTTATTTCTTGGAAACAACAGATGGCTCGGCAGAAGAAAACAATTTCTTTGATACACTTTTGGGCGACAAAGATTCTATAAAAATAGACTACGTTGTAATTCCTGGTGTGGGACGTTCGGCAGACTATACCGGCATTGATGTCAAAGGAAAGATTGCGCTTGTTCGTCGTGGTTCTAACACCTTTGAAGAAAAGGCTATTATTGCTCAAGAACAAGGCGCTGCAGGTATCATCATTTATAACAATGTATCCGGTGACATTAAGATGAATGTCGGAGATGCTACATTGGCTGTATGTTCCATTTCACAGGACGATGGTGAAATGCTCGCCAAGAAAAACAAAGGCACATTGAAGATTAGCCGTAAACAAACTTCAGGTCCATTTATTTCGGATTTCTCATCTTGGGGTCCAACTCCTGCATTGGGATTAAAACCGGAAATCACTGGACATGGTGGAAGTATTCTTTCATCAGTTACAGGTGGTGGATATGACCGTTTGTCAGGAACATCCATGGCGTGTCCGAACCTTTCAGGTGTGGTTATTCTCCTGAGACAATATGTAGTAGAGAATTTCCCTGACATTGCAAAAGACAACGTAAAAGTAAATGCAATGGTAAATCAGTTGTTAATGTCAACTGCAGATATTGCACTTAATACAAATGGGTTACCATATTCTGTAAGAAAACAAGGCGCAGGTCTTGCAAACCTTACAAATTCCATCAAAACCCAAGCATATATTTCTACATATGATGCGGAAGGCAAAGAGATGGATAAGGCCAAACTGGAACTTGGGGATGACCCTAAGAGAACCGGTGTTTATGAAATGAAATTCACAATTAACAACTTTGGTAAAAAGAAAGTTTCTTATGAGTTGGATGCTTTCGTAATGACAGAGGGTGTAAGTGAAACAAAGACAAACGCAGGTAAGACGACAGTTACAGAGGAAGCGTACGAATTAGAAGGTGCGAAGTTTGAAATTGTCTCTGTAAAAGGTGGCAAATTAAGTGGCGATAAGATTAAAGTAGGCAAAGGCAAATCCGCTGATGTGACAGTAAAAGTAAAGCTAAGCAGGAGCGATAAAAAGTACTTAGACAAATCTTTTGAAAATGGTATGTATGTGGAAGGTTTTATTACTTTAACCGCTACATCAGGAACAAAGGTTGACTTAAGTGTGCCTTACCTTGCTTACTATGGTGATTGGACAGAAGCGCCGTTATTTGACTTAACTTATTTTGATACAAATGCGGATGAGTTGGATGATGGTATTGACGAAGAAGACAAGACAAAAGCAGATGCTTATGCAACACGTCCTGTTGGTGGTGTAAGTGAAGACTATGTAAGTTATCTCGGTTCATACTATTTCCTTCAAGACCCGGATGATATGGTAATCTCTGCAAATAAGGACTACATAGCTCTTTCTAATCAGGAAGGAACAATCCACTCCCTTCGTTTTGTTTGGGCAGGTATGCTACGTAATGCTGCGAAGATAGAAATTTCAATCACAGACGATACCACGGGTGAAGTGGTTTTTGAACACGAAGAAGTAGATGTTCGTAAGTCTTACAGCGATGGTGGAGCTTCTATTTATCCTGCAAATGTCAAGATTGAATTCGATACCACCGAGTACAACTTGGAGAATAATAGTGAATACACAGTAAAACTTGTTGGTTACTTGGATTATGGCGAAGATGGTGGACTTAAAACAAACAAAAACAATGTGTTTGAATTTCCATTGGTAGCAGACTTTGAAGCACCGACAATCACTGATGTTGAGTATTATTATAAATATGATAAAACGGCGGATAAGAATCGTTTATATGCAGATGTTTATGTTTATGACAATCATTATGCAATGAGTTCTCAGATTGGTTATGTAACAGAGGAAGCTGATGAGAATGGCAACATGGCTCCGGCGATGAAAGCTTTCGAACAGTACATGCAACCGATTTATTCGGAACGTAATAGTACAACAAAAATAACTTACGAGCTTACAGATTATATTTACGATATTAAAAATAATGCAACAAACACGAATAGTTATGTGTTGACAGTATATGACTTCGCATTGAACTATGCGACATATGAAATTGGTTTGCCGGATGATTATGTAGACTTTTATTTTGAAGGTTTAGAAGAGGGATTGACCTTAAGTCCAAATGAAGTGTTTACATTGGAACCGGTTGTGACACCTAGTACAGAGTGGGCAGAATTGATTTCATATTCTTCATCAAGACCAAGTGTTGCCCGTGTGGTGAATAACAAGGTTGTAGCAGTTGCAAAGGGTACCGCAATAATCAAAGCACAAGATCCGGTGACAAACAAGAGCGTTACATTTACAGTCACAGTTCTTGGTAAAGACGATGACGGCTACAGAAGATATGATAAACCGGTAGCGGATGTGTTTGTTTTAGATGGTTATACAACCACAAAAGCATATTATGTTATAGAAAATGAAGACAGAGATATTGGGGAGACAGGAAACACCAATTTCTTTGAAGGAAACTACAATTTATCGATGTATCCTTCAGAATCGGTAGTATTGAATTATTCATTAGATTCTTACTTCCCGAAAGATACAACGGTTGAGTTTGAAAGCAGTAACGAAAGCATTGTAAAAGTTGATGCTTACGGAACAGTAACTGCAGTAGAAGAAGGATTTGCATCGGTTACCATCAAAGTCATGATGGATGATGAAAGTACTTATTATTCTGAAACGGTTTCTGTAGAGGTAAAAGATCCTTATGTGAAGACTGGTTCTAGTTTAACACATTATTATGGTAATGGTGGTTTGGTTGACATACCAAAGAAGCTGAAGTTAACGGAAATCGGACAATTTGCTTTCTCTAACTTCAATTATGTTATGAAGACAGAAGAAGAACTTGCATTTGATGATGCTGAGACTTCAAAGGCATGGTATATCGGTGATAATACAATCACTAAAGTTGTAATTCCGGAAGGTGTAGAGAAGATTAACTGTTATGCATTTGCAAATCTTACTGCATTAGAGGAGATTGTACTTCCTTCTACATTACAATCCATTGAATACGGCGCATTTGTAGGATGTACTTCTCTTCAAAAGATTACATTTAGCGATAAGAACAACTTGCAGATTATCAGCCAGAATGCATTTGAAAATTGTGACCTTCGCGGCACTTTGGAATTAGATTCCATCTGTGTAATTTCAGATTACGCCTTTGCAGGAAATAAGAAATTAGAAGGTATCAAATTAAATGACACTTTGCTTTCTGTTGGACAATATGCATTTGCAGCATGTGAGAAACTGGCAGATGTAGAAATTAAAGCAAAGAAAGTAAAATACGGTGCATATGCATTTACGGGTTGTAAGTCTTTGAAAAAATTCGAAGTGAATTCAGCCGTGCTTCCGGAAGGCATGTTCTACGAATGTGAAGAACTGGAAAGCGTGAAGGTTGGTGCAGATGTAAATGATATCGGCGTATTTGCATTTAGAGATACGAAAGTATCAAAATTTGAAATCGCGAAGAAAAACAAGACCTACAAAGTGCAGACAGCAGACCATATCCTGTCAGCAGACGGCAAGAAACTGATTGCTGTATCACCGCTTGTAACAGGCGAATTTACAGTAGCTAATACTGCAAGCAAGAAGATTACGGAAATCAGCAAGGGCGCATTCTCACACAATCAGAAGATTACTTCAATTGTGCTAGAAGATGTAAAAACTATAGGTGAATATGGTTTAGCATCGAACAAGAGCCTTGTATCAGTAACACTTGGCGAGTTGAAGAAAATTGGAGAATATGCATTCTTCGAAACATCAATTACAACAATGCCACAGTTTACAAAAGATACAAAGATTGGTAAGTATGCATTCTCATTCACAAAACTTACTTCTGTAACGATTCCTGACAAGATGGAAATCGAAGAAGGTACATTTAGTGAATGTATGAATTTGACAACGATTGTAATCGGTGATGATGTTAAGATTGGTAACTATGCATTTAGTCTTGACAAAGATCAGGCATTTAAGGTTGAAATGTATTACGAAGGAACACAGAAGTTGTTCCGCTATGTATTCTCTTCACCGTTGAAGTCACTTACAATTGGTAAGGATTCTGTAATTGGTGAAAATGCATTCTCTAATGCGGCGTGCTTAGAAAGCGTTACATTAGGCGAAAATGCTGAAATTGGAAAGATGGCATTCTACAATAACTCTTCCTTGAAGTTTATTGAACTTTCAAAGGCAAAAACAATTGGAGATTATGCAATTTCCGGTGACGTATACTATGCATGCTTGGATGAAAATATGACAGTAGCGGCCGTGAATTCCGAAGGCTTCTACAGATATACATATCACGGACCATTAGTTGAAAGCCTGGATGTATCATCTGCCAAAAGCATTGGGGAATATGCATTCTCTTACTGTAGAAATTTAGTAAGCATAAAGTTAAATGAAAAAATCAAAGAAATTCCAAAATATGCATTTGCAGGTTGTGATGCATTAAAGAACATTAATCTTACAAATGTAGAAACAATTGCTGAGTATGCATTTATGGAATGTGGTTTGGAAAATGTAGATATCTCAGGAGCAAAGACAGTTGGAGATTACGCATTTGTATCTAACCGCAAGCTTGCTACTTTAAAATTGAATGAGAAAGGTACAGATATTGGAGAGGGAACATTCTCTTACTGTGACCCACTGGCTACCATTGAAAACCTTTCTAAATCAGAGAATATCGGTGATTACGCATTTGCTTATGATACAATCACAGAAATTGATTTAACAAATGCAGTTTCGATTGGTAAGAATGCATTTATGAAGGAAACACTAACACCAATTAAGGTTGTATTAGGAAAAGACCTTGAAAAGATTGGTGATAATCCATTTGCAATGTGTAAAGTAGAAGCCTTTAGTAAAACAGAAAGCGAGAAAGAAAACGGAAAAGAAAAAGAAGTTACAGTTTATACTTTTGAATTGAGCGATAATGTTTCCGTAATTGATGGTTCTCTCTACTGCAAAAACAAAACAGGTTTGGAATTGATTACATATGCAGGAATCAATAACAAGGATGTTGTAATTGCAGATGACACAGTTCGAATTACTGCATATGCGTTTGCAGGCAGTGATGTAGTCAGAGTGACAATGCCATTTATGACAACAGCAATTGGACACAAGGCATTCTATGATTGTAACAAACTTGAAATGGTAACATTCGGAAGCTATACAGTGCCGAATTTTGAAGAAGAATTTGATCCGAAGTATTACGAAACATTTGAGCATATTCCGGGAACAGGTGATTACGGTACATATACCGATTACAACGGAAATGATATTGCAATTACAGGTACAGGAATGCTTCCATATTACATGTGGAATGCAACAGGCTCTATGTATTCAAACGTATTCTACGGCGCAAACTTTGTGGATTATGTAGGTTATGTAGAAAACAAATTAACCATGGTTCGTCCGGTAAATGGTGTTGGTTATGATTCTTACATAGTAAGTCAATATTTTGACGATTCAATTGAAGGTCCGGCAGCACCAGATGAGACATCGGTGGATGCAATCCTTGCAATTAAAGCAATTCCGGAAAGAGTTACTTATGAGGACAAGGGCTTGGTTCAAAAGGCACGTGAAGCATACGATAAGGTTGCAACAACACTTCAGCAGGCATTAGTTAACAATTATTCTGATTTGGTTTCAGCAGAGCAACGTGTGAAGGCGCTGACACCAAGCAAAGACTCATCACAAGATGTTGATGGAGAGGTGAATAAGAAGGGTAATGCAAATGTTGTAGCTGCAGTCATTTTATTACTTGTTATCCTTGTAGTAGCAATCCTTTTGGTAGGCAAGGAATTAGTTCAACTTTTGAAATTTGTTGGTCATAAGATTGCTGTTAAATGCAAACCGGTAACTGATAAAATTGCGAAAGTTTGCAAGCCGGTAACGGATAAGATTGCAACGGTGACTAAGCCTGCTAGAGACAGGATTGCGAAAGTTATAAAGCCTGCATTTGGTAAGATTGCAAGTGTTGCAAAAACAGTTTGGACTAAAACTGTAGACTTTTCAAAAGTAGTTTGGACGAAGATTGTACAGTTTGTAAAAATGACCACTCCGAAGGTTGTGAGTTTTGCGAAAGTTGTTGCAGTAAAAACTGCGGATGTTGCAAAAATAGTTGCAGCAAAAACAGTTGACCTTTGGAAGAAAATTACAACCAAGAAAGTAAAAACTGAACCAGTTGCAGAAAATGTAGAAGAAGCAACTGATGACAAAGTAGAAGAAACTGCAGTGGAAGAAACTGCAGAAGAAAAGAAGGAAGATGGTGAACAAGATGAGACTGAAAATTAAAGCTGGCATAATTGCTTTATTGGGTTTAGCAACCATTACCTTCACTGCGGGCTGTAGTGCAGATAAAACTCCATACCAAATAAATAATGATGAAAATTACAACGTTAGCGTCAAATATGACGCTAACGGAGGTACTTTCACCACGAATACATCTGTTATTGTTGACTCATTTAGCATTGATGATTTAAAGGAAAATAGTGATGGACAAGTACAAATTGCATTGCTATCACCTGATGATTCCAAAAGGGGTAATGATGCGTTTAAAGCAGCGAAAAACGGATATTTTCTTGCTGGTTGGTATACAGAGCGTATAGAAGAAACAGACGAAGACGGAAAAAAAGTTTACAGTTATTCAGATAAGTGGGAATTTGAAGAGGACTTACTTCAAGTTGAACCAGGTAAAACATATTCCGCAGACGAACCGGTGCTCACACTTTATGCCGCATGGGTACCATTGTTTGAAATTGAATTTTATTCTTTAGACTCAGGAGAGTTGATGGATAGCTATAGTTTCGACCCAACAACAGCAGGAGATATCAAAGTACCGGCATGGGATGAAGAAACCGGAGCAATTGAAATGTACCATTTTCCAGAAAGAAAAGGATATACCTTCAACAGAGCTTTCTATGACGAAAGTGGTCAACAGCCATTAGATGCAGAGACGGTAACGCATCCGGGCGTTGTGAATTATGAAATAGGCGTTGCTGAAAATCCGGTTCTAAAGCTTTATGTGGACTGGATGGAAGGTGAATGGTATCACATCTATAATACAGAGCAATTTGTAGAAAATGCGAGTATCAATGGTAATTATGAGATTCATGCGGATTTGGATTTTGCAGATGAAATTTGGCCAACTTCTTTGATGTATGGTAATTTTACCGGAGTCATTAAAGGAAATGGTCACACAATGAAAAACATTGAGTTTACACAGACTAATAACTCAAAAGTTAATGCAGGACTTTTCGGTTACTTAACGGAAACAGCAAACATTTCCGATGTGACATTTGAAAATGTTACATTTACCCTGAAAAAAGGTACACGTGTAGTTGGTACCAGCTACGGTCTTTTAGCAGGAACGATTTCAGAAGCAGCGAAACTTAACAATGTGAAGATTTTGGGAAGTAAACTTCAAATCGACACCTCTTGTTACTTTGGTGTGGATGATTATTCTATCGGTTTGGTTTGCGGTATGGGAAATGCAAGCGCAGTAGCTACGGCGCAAATCACATGTGAAGTTGTAGGAGATAAACCGGAAGAATTAAAGGTCACAGTGAATGGCAATACGGTAACAATTGATAAATAAAAAAAGAAAGAGAGTTGAGCAAAATGAAAAAGAGAATTGTTTCTTTAATCCTATGTCTCGCATTGTGCGTAGGAATGTTATCTTCTTTAACTGGTTGTTCAGGCAGTAACGCGGATGCGTTTGTTATCATGACCGAACAACTTGACGGATTATTCAATCCATTTTTCTACACATCAGCACCGGATGGTACAATTGTAGGAATGACACAAATCGGTATGCTTGGTTCAAAGTATGTTGACGGAGAAGTGCAGGTTGCATACGGAGAAGACGAAGCGGTAGTAGTAAAGGACTATGATATTGTAGAAAATGATGATGACACAACTACATACAATTTCGTTGTAAAAAATGGTATCAAGTTCTCAGATGGAGAACCATTGACAATGGAAGATATCCTTTTCAACTATTATGTATATTTAGACCCTGTTTACACTGGTTCTAATACATTATATTCTACAGACATTTTAGGTTTGTCAGAATATAGAACACAAACAGTAGGTTCTGCATCAGACGACAGTGATGATTTAATTTCTTCACAAGCATCTTCAAGAGCAGCAGACAGAATTAATGAATTAATCAACCTGTTCAGAGCAGAAATTAAAGCTTCTTCTACAAAGGAAGTTGGCTATGATGCAATGAAGGCAGCTATTACAGGATATTCTGTAAGCAGTGGTTATCAATCAGCAATCTCTAACAATCCGGATGAAATTACAAGCAAGGATTTATTGGCAGATTATGATTATGCTTTGAAATTATTCAAAGAAGAGCTTGAAACAGATTATGATAGTGCACAAGAGTCTTACGTTGATGCACCTTACAAATCATTCAAAGAATTTAAAGATGAAGTATTCTGCTTCATGTATACAGAAGGTTACGTAGAAGTTGAATACGAAGAAGGCGAAGACGGCAAAATTGATCGTACAAAAATTAAAAAATTAACAGCTGGGTATCCAGATTCCATTAACTCAAAAGAAAAAGCAATTGATTATGTTTTTAACGATAAAATTGCCAGAGAGTTAGACATTATTCTTTCATACTGGGCAACAGCTACAACACTTACAACAGAGTTTACAGCAAAAGCAAAAGAAGTTATTCTTCACGAAAATGTTTCTGATGACGGTACATTAGCTGTAGAAAATATCTCCGGTATTGTTTCTTTAGGTCATACAGAAGCTGCAGGAACAACAATCGAAGTAAATGGTACAGAATACAAGATTGCTTCCGGACATAATGATGACGGTACTGTAAAGAAAGACGATGAATATGATGTGCTTCAAATCACAATTGATGGAATTGACCCGAAAGCTATCTGGAACTTCGCAATTACAGTTGCACCACAACACTATTACGGTGAAGGTAGTGAAGTAGAAGTAGATATTGAAAACAATAAATTTGGTGTGGAATTTGCAAGCTTTGATTTCATGACAGATAAGATTCAGTCAACAAGAAATATTAAGATCCCTATGGGAGCTGGTTCTTACAAGGCTACAAACACAAAGAACAGCGACACTCCTTCAGAAAGCGATTTCTATACAAATAATGTTGTTTATTTCAAAGCCAATGAAAACTTTGAAACAGTTGGTGAAGGAATCGAAAATGCTAAAATTGAAAAGATTCGTTATCAGGTTGTAAGCTCACAAAACGCGATTGCAGCATTGGAAGAAGGTAATGTTCACTACATTTCACCTGCTCTTACAACAGATAACTATGAAAAATTAGAAGGTTTATCTAAGAAGGGTATGGTGACACTGTCAACAGACCAACTTGGTTATGGTTATGTTGGTATCAACTCTGCTAAGGTTAACGATATCAACCTTCGTAAAGCAATTATGTGTGCAATGAACACATCACTTGCATTAGACTATTATCGTGCAGGTACAGCAGAACAAATTTACTGGCCAATGTCAAAAGTTAGCTGGGCATATCCAAAGGGAACAGATGCAGATGATAATGGATTCGATTATCCGGCACTTGGTTCTTGGAGTGATGATATTGCAATTGCAAACATTGAAAAATACATGGAAGAAGCAGGTGTTAGCGCTGGGGATTCTGAGTTGTCAGTGAAATTTACCATCGCAGGTTCTAGTTTACAAGACCATCCTACATATAAAGTGTTTAGAGATGCAGCAGCACTCTTAAATGATCTTGGATGGGATGTAGAAGTAGTATGTGATACACAGGCTCTTACGAAGATTAACACAGGTTCTTTGGAAGTATGGGCTGCAGCTTGGTCATCAGCATTGGACCCAGACCTTTATCAGGTATATCATAAGGATTCTACAGCAACAAGTACACTTGCATGGGGTTACAATTACTTGAAAACAAGTGGTACAGCTGAAGAGTTAGATTTATTAGACGAATTGAGTGAGTTGATTGACGAAGCTCGTGAAACAAATGACAAAGAAGAACGTTCTGATCTCTACAAAGAAGCAATGGAACAAATTTTAGACCTTGCAATTGAACTTCCTGTATATCAGAGAAGTGTATTATATGCATACAACTCTAAAGTAATTGATGCTTCAAGTCTTCCAGAAAGCAAAGAGATGAACCCATATTCATCTCCATTGGATCGTATCTGGGAAGTAGAGTTTGCTGACTAATATCGGAGTGGCTTATGTTTAAATATATTATTAAAAGAATTATATCGTCCATATTTATTCTTTTAGGTGTTTCAATGATTATATATTTCCTTATTCGATTGATGCCTGTTGATTTTATCCAAGATAAAATCAACGCCATCAATCAGGGTGGGGCGACTGTAAGTGAAGAAACAGTAAACGCCATGTATGAGATGTATGGACTTGGTGACAATAGTTTTCTGGGAATTTTAAAAGGGTATTTCAGCTGGCTTGGAGCATTGGCGAAATTTGATTTAGGAACCAGTTTTGTATATGGTATTCCGGTTGCTGATGTGATTTTCCAGCACATGGGAATTTCCTTTGCAATTTCCTTGATAGCAACTATATTTGAGTTTATGATTGCAATTCCGCTTGGTATTACAGCGGCAACACACCAGTATAGTTTCCGCGACTATCTGGTAACAATTCTTGTTATGATTGGTATTTCATTACCTTCCTTCTTCTTTGGGCAAATGCTTAAGAATGTATTGGCTCTAAAATTGGGATGGTTCCCTGCATCTGGATTGGTAAACGCAACAGCGTCCTATACAGGTTTGGCACTCTTTATGGACTATGTGCTTCATATGTTTATACCAATTTTAACAATTGTTATTCTTAGCATTGGTGCAAGAATGAGAATGACAAGAACAAATATGTTAGAAGTAATGAACTCAGATTATATTCGTACTGCACGTGCGAAAGGGTTAAAAGAAAGCGTTGTTATTAACAAGCATGCTTTCCGTAATACATTGATTCCATTAGTAACATCATTGGCAGGGTTGTTACCATCCCTGTTTTCAGGTGCAATTATCACAGAGCAGGTATTTGACTTGCCTGGTATTGGTAACATTGCTCTTGATGCTATGAACCGTGGTGACATTCCATTTATCATGGGATACAACATGTTTTTGGCACTCTTAAGTGTAGTTGGTGTACTTTTGGCTGACCTTATGTACGGCATTGTAGACCCACGTGTAAAATTAGAGTAAGGGAGGCGCAACATGGAAGAGAATACAAAGAATGAGGTAACTCAGGAAGTTGCCAGCAATGAAGTGCCTCTAGATAAAAATGTAAGATTAATGTCTCCTACACGTATGGTAGTGCGTAGATTTTTCCGTTCAAAACTGAGTATTGTAGGTTTAATTATGGTGGTTGGTTTATTTCTTTTCAGTTTTGTTGGCCCGCTTGTATATACAGAGTGGGGCGAGATTGAACTGGATGAAAGCGGTAAGACGGAATATTCTATTACAGAGACTACATATACCGTAAATGGAGAAGAATATACGGTTCGCCAGACAACAGAAAAATATTTAAAGGATAATTTCCTTGCACCGCCTTCTTCTGAACACATTTTGGGTACAGATAATGAAGGATACGATATTTTCGTTCGTTTGATGTATGGTGGAAGAATTTCCTTGATTGTAAGCTTTATTGCCGTTTTTTTAATCACGATTTTAGGTGTACTCATGGGTGGTATTGCAGGATTTTTCGGCGGAGCAATCGATAACATCATCATGAGACTTTGTGATGTGTTAATTTGTTTGCCGGGTGTACCGATTCTGCTTATCATCAGTACAATTTTGGATGCATCCGAGATTGATGCAAAATACCGTATTTATCTGCTTATGATTTACCTGACCTTTATTTCTTGGCCGGGAACAGCACGACTTGTAAGAGGACAGATTCTCTCACTTCGTGAGCAGGAATATATGGTTGCAGCAGAGGCAATGGGATATTCAACTTCAAGAAAAATTTTCAAACACTTGGTTCCAAACGTTATGCCACAATTGATTGTAAGTATGAGTTTGAGCCTTGGAAGCATGATTTTGTATGAGGCAACTTTGTCTTACTTGAATCTTGGTGTAAAAGCACCTTATGCTGCATGGGGAACCATGATTAATATTATTTCAACAAATCAAGACATTTTGCAAAACCATTGGAACGTATGGGTTCCAGCCGGTGTATGTATCGTAATCGCTGTATTAGGATTTAACTTCATTGGTGATGGTTTGCGAGATGCCCTTGATCCGAAAGCGAGGCGATAGTTTATGAGTAAGAAGAAAAATTATCTTTCAGGAAAAGAAATTCGTGCTATCGCTAAAGAAAACAAAAAAATAATGAAACAGCTGGAGGCTTACAAGAACCGTAAAGCGGAAGAAGCAGAATATCTGACAGAGATGGAGAATGATGAAAATATCTTAGAGATTGACAACTTGCATTCTTATTTCTTTACAGAGCAGGGGGTTGTCAAAGCTGTAAATGGTGTTTCGTTTAACATTCCAAAGAATGCTACGGTTGGTGTCGTAGGCGAATCTGGTTGCGGGAAATCCGTAACAAGTATGTCTGTTATGAGACTGCTTCAAGGACCAACCGGACAGATTTATTCCGGTGAAATTCGTTTTAATGCGAAAGAAGAATCCGGAGAAGAAAAAGTGTATGACATTGCAAAAATGCCAATTCATGATATTCACAAGATTCGAGGAAATCAGATTGCTATGATATTCCAAGAGCCGATGACATCGTTAAATCCGGTGTTCACGATTGGTCAGCAGTTGGATGAGGTAACCTTTATTAATCACCCAAATGCAACAAAGGAAATGGCAAAGGACAAATCTATCGGGATGTTAAACTTGGTTGGTATTGCAATGCCGGAACGTGTTTACAATGCGTTTCCACACGAATTATCGGGTGGTATGCGTCAACGTGTTATGATAGCCATGGCGCTTGCAAGTGACCCGAGATTAATTATTGCGGATGAACCTACAACGGCGCTTGACGTTACGATTCAAGCACAGATTTTGGACTTGCTACGTGACTTAAAAACAAAGATAGATGGTTCCATCATGTTGATTACCCATGACTTGGGTGTTATTGCTGAAATGGCAGATTACGTTGTGGTTATGTATGCCGGAAAAGTAATTGAAAAGGGAACAGTAGATGAGATATTCCACAATCCGTTACATCCATATACAATTGGTTTGCAAAAATCAAAACCAACCTTGGATTCTGACAGTGATACATTGTTTAATATTCCTGGTAATGTTCCAAATCCGGTTAATATGCCAAATTACTGTTATTTTAAGGAAAGATGTGGACAGTGTATCGGAAAATGCGGTGGGGATTACCCTGAAATGATTCAGGTGAGTCCAACTCATTTTGTAGCATGTCATTTATACGAGGAGGGAAAGAACAATGAATAATGAACAAAATATTCTTGAGGTTCAGAACCTCCGTAAATGTTTCCCGCTCAAAAAAACGCTTACAGGAAAAGTAACACAGGAATTAATTGCTGTGGATAATGTTTCCTTTGAATTGAAAGCAGGAGAAACGCTTGGTATTGTTGGCGAATCGGGTTGTGGTAAGACAACATTAGGTAGAGCAATCCTAAAATTGCACCAACCTACAAGTGGACGCATTATTTTTGAAGGTGAAGATATTACCGATTACAATTCTGCACAGATGCGTGAAATCCGTAAGAAAATGCAGATTATTTTCCAAGACCCATATTCTTCATTGCCACCAAGAAGTACAGTTGGTGGAATCCTTTCAGAACCTGTTGAGGTGCACAATATTGTACCGAAAGCTGAAGTAAAGGATTACGTGTTAGATTTGATGGAAAAATGTGGTCTTCGTGATTATTATTACGAAAGATATCCACATGAATTCTCGGGTGGGCAAAGACAAAGAATCTGTATTGCCAGAGCGTTGTCTGTGAATCCAAAATTGGTTATCTGTGATGAGCCTGTATCTGCACTTGATGTGTCAATTCAGGCACAGATTATTAATTTATTAAAGAAATTACAACAAGATATGAACCTTACATATGTATTTATTTCCCATGATTTATCAGTTGTTAAATTCATTTCTGATAAGATTGGTGTTATGTATCTTGGTTCAATGGTTGAGTTTGGTACGAAAGAAGATATTTTCTCGAATCCATTACATCCATATACAAAGGCGCTGTTTTCAGCAATTCCATATCCGGACCCGGATGTGAAGATGAATCGAATTATCCTCAATGGAGATATTCCTTCGCCTGCGAATCCGCCTAAGGGATGTAGATTCCATACCCGTTGTCCACATGCAAAGGATATTTGTAAGGAAGTGACACCGGAATATAAGGATTATGGAAATGGACATTGCGCTGCATGTCACTTGTTGGAAGAATAACTATGGCTGAAAAGAAACGAAAGAAAGAAAAAATCACATATATTGATGATGGCAGAACCATTGCAGATATGTCCGGTATACCGAACAGGATGCAGTGGACAAAACAGGGAACCACATCTAGTCCAAAAGAAATTTGGAATACCTATTGGGCAGCGGTGAGAATGATGTTTAAACCAATGCTGGTTGTCATTGGGTTTCTGACAGTTGTTTTTGGAATTGCAGCTCTTGCATTTTGGTTAATGTAATTTTTGTAAAAAAAGTATTTACATACTATGTATGTTGTGTTATTATAGCATGGTGTAAAAACCAAGGTTCGGTAATTGGACACTCCAACCGTTACTTAATCTTCGGTGTTATTTTAAGAAAATAGGAGGAATGAAGCATGATTTCTAAAGAAAAGAAACAAGCAATCATGGCAGAATATGCCAGAACAGAAGGCGACACAGGTTCACCGGAAGTTCAAGTAGCTGTGTTAACAGCAAGAATTAACGAATTAACAGAACACTTTAAGGCTAATCCAAAGGATCACCACTCAAGACGTGGTCTTCTTAAAATGGTAGGTCAAAGACGTGGTTTACTTGCTTACTTAAAGAAAACTGATATCGAAAGATACCGTTCTTTGATTGAAAGATTAGGATTAAGAAAATAATCAAAGTATTCAAAAAATTATACAGACACAACACAACAACAATTAAGAAACAAACTCGGACGGGTTTGTTTCTTTTTTTCTTGCCAAATTCACAGTAACGTGGTAAAGTCTTGAATATAGTTTTCGAGAGGAGAAATTCAACATGAATAAAGTACCGTTCGTTACGAAAGAAAAGTTAGATGAGATTATGAAAGAATATCCGACTCCATTTCATTTATATGATGAAAAGGGAATTCGTGAGAATGCAAAAGCCTTAAAAGAAGCGTTTTCATGGAATAAAGGATTTAAAGAATATTTTGCAGTGAAGGCAACGCCGAACCCATTCTTAATCAATATTTTAAGAGAATATGGTTGCGGTTGTGATTGCTCTTCTTATACAGAATTAATGCTTTCCGAAGCAATTGGAGCAGTTGGTGAGGAGATTATGTTTTCATCAAATGCAACTCCAGCAGAAGAATTTGTATATGCAAACAAGCTTGGGGCAATTATAAATTTAGATGATTTCACACATATTGATTTCTTGGAAAAAACCATTGGACATATTCCGGAAACCATCAGTTGCCGCTATAATCCAGGCGGATTGTTTAAGATTAGTAATGATATCATGGACAACCCGGGAGATGCTAAATATGGTATGACAACGGAGCAGTTGTTTGAAGCATTTAAGGTTTTAAAAGCAAAGGGCGCAAAGAAATTCGGTATTCATGCATTTTTGGCTAGTAACACTGTGACAAATGAATATTACCCAATGCTTGCGAAAGTGTTGTTTGAAGTTGCGGTAAAATTACAAAAAGAAACAGGTGCATATATTAAATTTATCAACCTTTCCGGTGGAATTGGTATTCCATATCGTCCGGACCAAGAACCAAATGATATCTATGCAATTGGTGAAGGTGTAAGACAAGTATACGAGGAAGTATTAGTGCCGGCAGGCATGGGAGATGTGGCAATCTACACTGAACTTGGACGTTTTATGATGGGACCATACGGATGTTTGGTGACAAAAGCAATTCATGAGAAACATACGCACAAGGAATATATTGGATGCGATGCATGTGCTGTCAATTTAATGAGACCGGCGATGTATGGTGCATATCATCATATAACAGTTATGGGCAAGGAAAATGAGACGTGCGATTATATGTATGATATTACAGGTTCACTATGTGAAAACAATGATAAATTTGCAATTGACCGCATGTTACCAAAGATTGATATGGGGGACATATTAGTAATTCATGATACTGGCGCGCATGGTTTTGCAATGGGATACAATTACAATGGAAAGTTGAAATCTGCGGAACTTCTGTTAAAAGAAGATGGAAGTGTACAATTGATTCGTAGAGCAGAAAAACCAAGTGATTATTTTGCAACATTTGATTGTTTTGAATTAGGTGAAAAATTAAAATAATAATTTGAGCTGAGAAATTTTTGTTCTCAGCTCTTTTTTGTGGTATAATACATAAATAGTATGTGAAATTTGGGAGGGAATTACCTTTGAGTAACAAAATTGTTTTGATAGACGGTCATAGCATCTTAAATCGCGCCTTTTATGGAGTGCCGGATTTAACCAATTCAGAAGGGCTTCATACAAATGCTATTTATGGATTTTTAAATATTATGTTTAAAATTCTCGAGGAAGAAAAACCGGAGTATTTGACGGTAGCATTTGATGTGCATGCACCGACCTTCCGTCATGAGATGTATGCGGAATATAAAGGGACTAGAAAACCGATGGCGGACGAATTGCGTCAGCAGGTTCCTGTAATTAAAGAAGTTCTTCGTGCAATGGGTGTGAAGATTATAGAGCAGGCGGGCTTAGAAGCAGATGACCTTCTGGGTACAATTTCCAAACGTTGTGAGAGTATGGGGATGGATGTGTCTGTGATTTCCGGAGATCGAGATCTGTTGCAGTTAGCGACTGAGAAGGTAAAAATTCGTATCCCGAAAACAAAACAAGGAAGAACAGAGGTTGAGGATTACTATGCAGAGGATGTAAAGACTCGCTACGAGGTAACTCCAAAAGAATTTATTGATTTGAAAGCGCTTATGGGTGATACTTCTGATAATATTCCGGGTGTACCAAGTATTGGCGAAAAAACTGCTACAAAGATTATCGTAGAATATGGCTCCATTGAAAATGCGTATGAACATGTAAGTGAACTCAAACCACCACGTGCGGCAAATGCGTTACAGGAACATTATGATTTGGCACAGATGAGCAAGGTGCTTGCTACGATTAATGTGGATGCAGATTTTGATTATAATCTAGAAGAAGCAAAATTAGGAGATTTATATACAGAAGAAGCGTATGTATATTTTCAAAGATTGCAGTTTAAAAATCTTTTAGCAAAATTTGAGGTTTCGGCACCTGCAAACAAGATTGAAGACGCATTTATAAAGATTACAACCATGAAAGAAGCGAAAGATGTATTCGCCAAGGCAAAACAGCAAAAAATAGTCGGGATTTCTTTTTATAAAGATACAACAAATGTGTTGCCTCTGTTTATGATGGATGCAGGACTTACGGGTATCGGTATTTCGTTTGGAAAAGAGGATGTCTATGTCATTACCACTGAGGGAGATATCACCATTTCCTATTTACTTGATGCGGTTGTCAACGTGTCGAAATGTGTCGAAAAGTTTTCACTGTTTCATGTAAAAGAGGTGCTGAAACACATAGAAGGAGTGCGTAGAGAGGTGTGCTTTGATGCCATTATTGCAGCATACCTTTTAAATCCGCTTAAGAATGATTACGATTTCACAGATGTTGCAAGAGAGCAATTGGATATTTTAATTGATGATAAAGCGGATGAACTTCAGAAATGCTTTTATGAATGCTATGTTGCATTTGCAAGTTGTGAACCGTTGATGAGCAAGCTTACTGATGCTCAGATGGATAAACTGTTTTCTGATATTGAGATGCCACTTCTTTTTACACTTTATGAGATGGAAAAGAATGGTGTAAAGGTGGAGGCTCCGGCACTTAAAATTTACGGAGAGCAACTGGCGGTTAAAATCGTAGAATTAGAAAAGAAAATTTACGAGGCTGCAGGAGAAGAGTTTAATATTAATTCGCCAAAGCAATTAGGAGTAATTTTATTCGAAAAATTGGGATTACCAAGTGGAAAGAAAACTAAAACCGGTTATTCCACATCTGCAGATGTTTTGGATAAATTGGCAGTGGATTATCCGATTGTTTCTGACATTTTGGAATATCGTCAATTGACCAAACTAAAGTCGACTTATGCAGATGGATTAGCAAACTATATTCAGGAAGATGGACGTATTCACGGCAAATTTAATCAGACGATTACGGCAACCGGAAGAATCAGTAGTACTGAGCCAAACCTACAAAATATTCCGATTCGTATGGAATTGGGAAGACTAATTCGAAAGGTGTTTGTTCCGGAGGACGGTTATGTGTTTGTTGACGCGGATTATTCTCAGATAGAGCTTCGTATCTTAGCGCATTGCTCCGGCGATGAGCAGCTAATAGCAGCATATAAAGAAGCAAGAGATATTCATCGTATGACGGCTTCTCAGGTATTCCATATTCCTTTCGATGAGGTAACAGAGCTTCAGAGACGAAATGCAAAAGCTGTCAACTTTGGTATCGTATACGGAATTAGTTCTTTTGGTCTTAGTCAGGACCTTAGTATTACGAAAAAAGAGGCTGCACAGTATATTGATAATTATTTTAATACCTATCCGGGCATTAAGAAGTTTTTAGATGATGCAGTTCAGACGGGCAAAGATAAGGGCTATGTAACCACTTTGTTTGGAAGAAGAAGGCCGATTCCAGAATTATTATCTAGCAACTTTATGCAGCGTTCATTTGGTGAACGTGTGGCTATGAATTCACCGATTCAGGGAACTGCGGCAGATATTATGAAGATTGCCATGATTGGTGTGCAACGTCGCATTACAGAATTGAACTTGAAGTCACGTCTTGTGTTGCAGGTGCACGATGAATTACTGATTGAAGCACATGAGTCGGAAGTCGATAAAGTGAAGGAAATTCTTGAGTATGAAATGGAGCATGCCACAGAATTGTTGGTTCCGCTTGATGTTGACATGCATACAGGAAAGAATTGGTACGAGGCGAAATAATGAAAATAATTGGAATAACAGGGGGAGTCGGTTCTGGAAAGAGCCGAGTTCTCTCTTATTTGGAAACCGAATATCACGCTGTCGTTTGTCAAGCCGACCATGTGGCTTGGAAATTGCAGGAGCCGGGACAAGAATGTTATACACAAATTGTTTCTTGTTTTGGTGAAAACATTTTGAATGAAGATGGCACAATCAATCGTGGAAAACTGGGCCAAATTGTTTTTACAGACAATGATAAATTAATGAAATTAAACGAAATCATGCATCCTGCTGTAAAAACGTATATTGTTGAATGGATTCAGAAAGAGTGCAAAAATGAAACTACATATTTCATTATTGAAGCGGCTTTGCTCTTGGAAGATGATTACAGTCAGATTTGCGACGAAATGTGGTATATTTACTGTAATGAGAGCATTCGTAGAGAACGCTTAAAGATAAGTCGCGGGTATACGGATGAAAAAATAGATGCAATCATGGCTTCTCAATTATCAGAGCAAATTTTTCGCAAAGAATGTCAGATTGTGATTGACAATAGCGGAGTTTTTGAGGATACTTGTTATCAGATTGAGAAAGCAATGAAACGTTAGGAGACTGTAAATGAGATTATGCAGCATTGCAAGTGGTAGCAGCGGAAACTGTATTTATATTGGAAGTGACAACACACACTTGCTAGTGGATACAGGAATCAGTAAAAAAAGAATAGAGGAAGGACTTGTAGAACTGGATGTAAGAGGCGAGGAACTTAGCGGAATTTTTATTACCCATGAACACGTGGATCACATTCAAGGCTTGGGAGTGTTTTCTAGAAAATATAATGTGCCGATTTATGCATCGAAGGGCACGATTGTTGGGATTCAAACCTGTAAAACAATTGGAAGGATGCCGGAGGGACTCCTGCGTGAGATACCAATTGATGAGCAATTTGAAATCGGTGATTTAAAGGTGAAACCATTTCATATTTCACATGATGCGAATGAGCCAACAGGATTTCGTATTGAAGGAGAAGATAAGGCGATTGCTGTTGCAACAGATCTTGGCACATATGACGATTATATCGTGGAAAATTTAAAAGGCTTAAATGCAGTACTGTTAGAAGCAAACCATGATACCCACATGGTAGAGGTCGGACCATATCCATATCCGTTAAAACAACGCGTGTTAGGAAATAAGGGTCATTTATCAAATGAGTTGTCAGGAAGATTACTTTGTGATATTCTACATGATAAACTAACATGTGTTTTACTGGGGCATTTGAGCAAGGATAATAATTACGCAGAACTTGCTTATGAAACGGTAAAACTGGAAGTAACAATGAGCAAGACACCATATAACGGAAATGACATTCCGCTTATGGTTGCTGATAGAGACAAAATGTCAAAAATTTTTAATATCTAACATAGGAGGCAAGATATGAAAAAATGTATTATCACTGTTGTGGGAAAAGACACAGTAGGAATTATTGCAAAGGTTTGTACGTATTTAGCAGAGAACCAAATTAATATTTTGGATATTTCTCAGACAATTGTACAAGGATATTTTAACATGATGATGATTACCGATATGGCAGCGACAGAAAAAGAATTCGGTACAGTATTTGGAGAATTAGAAGCAATTGGAGAAGAGATTGGCGTGACAATTCGTTGTCAGAGAGCAGAAATCTTTGAAAAAATGCACAGACTTTAATAGTAGGAGACTAAAAAACCATGATTAATATTTATGAAGTCACAGAAACAAATCAAATGATTTCACAGGAGAATCTGGATGTTCGTACAATCACTTTGGGAATTAGTCTCATGGATTGCATCGATTCTGATTTGAATAAATTAAATGAAAATATTTATAACAAAATTACAAATATTGCAAAGGATTTGGTTTCAACTGGTCAGGAAATTGAACAGGAATTTGGTATTCCGATTGTAAATAAACGTATTTCAATCACACCGATTTCGCTGATTGGTGCAGCAGCTTGTAAAACAAGCGAGGATTTTGTTACAATCGCAAAAACATTAGACCGTGCAGCACATACCGTTGGTGTGAACTTTATAGGCGGATATTCTGCGCTTGTTTCAAAAGCAATGACAAAGAGTGAAGAACTATTAATTCGTTCCATTCCACAGGCGCTTGCAGAAACAGAACGTGTTTGTAGTTCCATTAACGTAGGTTCAACAAAGACAGGTATCAATATGGATGCTGTTAAACTTTGTGGAGAAATTATTAAAGATACTGCAGAAGCAACCAAAGACAGAGATTCCCTTGGCTGTGCAAAATTAGTAATTTTCTGTAATGCTCCGGATGATAATCCATTTATGGCAGGTGCTTTCTTGGGTGTAACAGAAGGTGATGCAGTGATTAATGTCGGTGTCAGCGGTCCTGGTGTTGTGAAACACGCCATTGAACAAGTTCGTGGACAAGGCTTTGAAGAACTATGTGAAACAATTAAGAAAACAGCATTTAAGATTACACGTGTAGGGCAATTGGTAGCCGGAGAGGCTTCAAAACGCCTCAATATTCCGTTTGGAATCATTGACTTATCCTTAGCTCCAACACCGGCGGTAGGCGATAGTATTGCTGAAATCTTGGAAGAAATAGGATTGGAAAGAGTTGGTGCACCAGGGACGACTGCTGCGCTTGCTATGTTAAACGACCAAGTAAAGAAGGGTGGCGTTATGGCATCTTCTTATGTGGGTGGCCTTAGTGGCGCATTTATTCCGGTTAGCGAAGATCAAGGCATGATTGATGCAGTGACGGTTGGAGCATTATCTCTTGAAAAACTCGAGGCAATGACTTGTGTATGTTCCGTTGGTCTTGATATGATTGCAATTCCTGGAAAAACAAAAGCAACAACCATTTCCGGAATCATTGCAGATGAGATGGCAATTGGTATGGTGAACCAAAAGACAACCGCTGTACGTTTAATTCCTGTAATTGGAAAAGATGTAGGAGAAATTGCTGAGTTTGGTGGACTTCTTGGATATGCACCGATTATCTCTGTAAATGAATTTGATTGTAGTGCATTTGTAAATCGAAAAGGAAGAATTCCAGCACCGATACATAGTTTTAAGAACTAGAGGGGTTATTATTAATTACTGGGGTCTATGTAATTTTTTTGATTACATAGCCCCCGTTTGTATAGGAAAATGAAGCAATACATTGTAGAAATTACTGTTTCGGGGTCTATATGAAAAAAATGTATCATGAGACCCTTGAAATCAAGAAATGATGAGAAATATGGGGTCTGTGAGATGAAAAAGTTTGCATAGCCCCTGTTTTGCAATATTTTTGAAAAGTTTTATAGGTTTTTATTTGTAAACAGGGCCTATGTATTTGAAAAATTTACATAGACCCCAGTAGGAGATGTTATATAATAACAATTTGATGTTCGTATTCGTTTATGAAAGGCGTCTTGAATTTATCAGTTACAATGGATTCATAAAGATTTGACGCGCATATGTCTTGATTTAACATATCAATTGCCGAAACCGACAAATCTTTTGTTGCCGTTAATTTTGTTAATAGAGGAATAGTAGTTAATTTTTTAATCACAGTCAAAACATCAGAATCATCTTTTCTAAATCCTAGAACTCTCGCATACGTAATATCTGTGTAATCTGTTTTCTTGATTCTAAGTAAAATATGCAACAGGGCGCGACTGATTCTTGAATAAGTCATATCTTTGGTCTTTAGAAACTCACAAAACTGTTCATATGAGACGAAATTATTTAATTGATTGTATATGCGGTTTGCTAAATCTTCAGAAACATCTGCATATTCTATCAAAGATGTTTTCGTTTCATTTAGTAAGCGATATTTCAACAATAATGAAAAATCATTTGTGAATATAGGGTATCTAGTCTGATAATTCGCTTCTAATAGCGTTATACAACCTGACGGAACCTGTTTGTTAAGGTTTGCAAAATCCCCACTCAATATTGCTCGGCGCAAAGCAGTAGCAGAACTAAATTCTTCTTGTAAATCTACGTCATGATACTGCGATGATATTCGCTGAATCGTATAGGGTTTCATCTTGCTATTTAAACGATATAAAGCTTTTAAATATTCAATTCCAAGTATGTTATTCGGTCGCTCTAGCAAATGTGCAATTGAACTATTAGAACATATTGTTTCAATTGCTTTTTGGCGTGCGAGTGGAAAAGACAGTCCGTTGCGTAAATGCATCTGTAAACTTTCTCTGTACTCATGAGGCTCAGCACATAAAATCTTTGCTAAATCACTAAGAATATTTATATCCCCGCACTCACTTCCGAAACAAATAGCATCTATGCACCCTAGACTATTCAAAACAGAAACTGCACCAAATGCAAATTGTTCTGCTGTGCCTGTTGCGTAGCAGGCTGGAAGTTCAAGCACGAGAGAAGCACCGGCTTTTAAAGCCATCTCTGCACGCAGATGTTTTGGCATAATAGCAGGTGCACCACGTTGCACAAAGTTTCCACTCATAACAACAATTACTGCATCCGCACCAGTGATTTCTTTTGCCTTTTCAATATGATATTGATGACCATTGTGAAATGGATTGTATTCCGCAATTAAGCCGACAATTTTCATGAGTAACCTCCAAAGAATTTAATAAGATTATTATAATACATAATGATGGAATACGCAAAATGATTCATACAAGAAGTGAATTATGTTTTTACGGTGTGTAGTATGAATTTAAGGTTCTGCGCCGTAAGGATAAATATTTTATTTGGATAATTACGGTTTAGTATGTGTATTAATTATTTTGCACCGTATGTTATGTAATTATTGAACTGGTAAGATAAAAGTAGACACCTACGTAATTTTTGTAGACACTATTTCTTATAAGGTCTACACTATAGTAAACAACAGTCGACAGGAGGTGTCAAATGAAATACACAAAAGAACAACGATTAGACATCGGAAAGCA
>JAZNXJ010000035.1:0-45239 GCA_045593805.1 Faecalimonas sp. | reverse complement strand
GAAAGATTTAGATGTCACTACATACATTGATTTTCAGGATTTCATTGATAAAAATCCGAATGCCAAGATTTACATGGCGCCAACAAAGGCTACAAACGTGTATACTGATGTGGCATATGAGCCAGATTGTTATATTATGTTTGGAAAGGAAAGTGCAGGAATACCGGAGGAGATTCTGGTACATCATAAGAAGGAGAGCATTCGTATTCCTATGGTGGGCGATATTCGTTCCTTAAACTTAGGAAATTCCGTGGCGATTGTTCTCTATGAGGCACTGAGACAAAACCATTTTGAAAATATGACAAAAGAAGGACATTTACATCGTTTGGAGTGGAATTAATGAATTACAAAAAAAGCGTGTATACTACCTTTGCAATGATATCACAAGTAGGAATCAGTATGGTAGTACCGATCCTGTTATGTACGTATGCAGGAGTTTGGCTGGAAGAGAGATTCGACTTTTCGTGGACCGTAATCATGATTGTGGTTGGCGTTTTGGCAGGGGTAAGAAATGTGATTGCCATGGTGAAACGTATGAAGCAAATCACAGAGGAGGATTCAGATGAAGAAGAATAGGACACTGTTAGAATTGCTGATAGGGGTTGTACTTGTAGGAATTCTTTCTCAGATTATGTGTCTGATATTTTTTGAGCGACACCTGTATCATGCGGTAGGATTGTGGACAGGCGTATGTATCTCGGTTGGCATGGCGATTCATATGCAGCGTTCCATAGAAGATGGGCTCGATATTTTGGGAGACGCCGGTGTGAAGCACATGAAAAAAGCCTATATGGCGAGAACGGCAGTTGCCGTTGTTATCATGGCTGTGGTGATGTATTTCGACTGGGGAAACCCGCTCACCATCTTAGTAGGAGTGATGGCACTGAAAATAGGCGTGTATCTACAGCCTACAGTGCACAGAGTAGTAGAAAAACGAAAGAAAGGAGGAGAAGAATGTGGGGAAATTGACGGAAATATTTGCAAATAAAGAACCGGATTTCATGATACATGGGTTGGCGAAAATCAATTTTTTCGGTCAAGAGGTGTATCTGACGACAACACATGTCAGCTTGCTGATTATCTGTACCATCCTGATTGTACTGGCAGTAGTGGTTCGTCTGAAGCTAAAGGATACAGACGGAAAGCCGGGAAGCCTGCAAAATGCAATGGAGCTTGCAGTTGAGATGCTGGATGGCATGGTAGACGGCTCAATGGGTGCAAAAGGTAAAGGTTTTCGAAACTATCTTGGCATCTTGTTTACATTTATTTTGCTTAGCAATTTATCAGGTTTGTTGGGACTTAGACCACCGACAGCAGACTATGGTGTTACCCTTGCATTGGGACTCATTACTTTCTTTTTAGTACAGATTAACAATGTTAGGTATAACAAATTCGGCGCAGTGAAGGAGTTATTTGAACCGGTGCCTTTCTTGTTCCCGATTAACTTTATTGGGGAAATTGCGGTGCCGATTTCGTTATCCTTGCGTTTGTTCGGTAATATTTTAGCAGGAACGGTTATTATGGGATTGCTTTATGGACTCTTGTCGAAGGTTGCATTTATCTGGCCGGGTGCCTTGCATGCATATTTCGATGTATTCTCGGGAGCAATTCAAACCTATGTGTTCTGCATGTTGACAATGGTATTTATCGGAAATAAAATTCCGGATAATATAGTAAAAAAAGAGAAAAAACAAAAAAGCAAAAAACAAAAAAAGTAATAATTAGGAGGATTTAATTATGGGAAACATCACAAATGAAGGATTCGTATTAGGTTTATCAGCACTTGGAGCAGGGATTGCAATGATCGCAGGTATGGGACCTGGTATTGGACAAGGTCGTGCAGCTGCAGCGGGTGCAGAAGCAGTAGGTAGAAACCCAGGAGCAAAATCAGATGTTACAGGAACCATGTTACTTGGACAAGCTGTTGCAGAAACAACAGGTCTTTACAGTTTGGTTGTTGCATTAATCTTAATCTTTGCAAACCCATTGGTAAAAATGCTCTAATAAAAAACAAGGAAGGGGTACAAAACGTTGGAACGTTTATTTACGCTAGATGCGCAGCTTCTGTTCGACACACTAGTTATGGCGCTTAGTATGCTGCTCCTTTTCACACTGCTTTCTTATCTGTTATTCAATCCGGTGAGAGATTTACTGGAAAAAAGAAAGCAACGGATTGTCGATGATAGAGAGGCTGCAAAACGTGAAAAAGAAGAAGCTCTTGGCTACAAAGAAGAGTATGAAAAGAAGCTGCAGGAAGTAGATAAAGAAGTACAGGTTATCTTAAGCGAAGCTCGCAAAAAAGCCATGAAAAATGAAAATGCGATTATTGCTGAAGCAAGAGAAGAAGCAGCCCGCATTATGGCTCGTGCAAATGCTGAGATTGAACTGGAAAAGAAACGTGCGCTGGACGATATGAAGCAGGAAATGATTGCGATTGCATCCATGATGGCACAAAAGGTTGTGTCTGCTTCAATTGATACAGATGTACAGGAAAGTCTGATTGACGAGACATTAAAAGAAATGGGTGAAAATACATGGCTAAGTTAGTTTCAAAGACATATGGAGATGCATTGTTTGCAGTCGCTATGGAAGATGGCCGTATGGATGAATTTTTTGAAGCAGCTGTAGCCTTAGCCGAAATCTTACGCACAAACGAGGATTTTAGCAAATTAATGAATCATCCGAAGATTATGAAAGAAGACAAGGTGAAAATCGTAGAGGAAACATTTGCTGCAAGACTTCCAAAGGAGTTTATTGGGCTTATGAAACTTATGGTGGAAAAAGGCCGTGCAAATGAAATGTTATCCGTGTTTGATTATTTTGTCTCTCTTGTAAAAGAAGAAAAGAAAATCGGTAAAGCCGATGTCACCACCGCTATGGCTATGAGTGACGCACAGAAAGAGAAGGTAGAGAAAAAACTCCTTGAAACTACAAAGTATGAAAGCTTTGAAATGTGCTATCACGTGGATGAGTCACTGATTGGCGGTATGGTGATTCGTATCGGAGACCGAGTTGTTGACAGCAGTATTAAGACGAAGTTATATGAGTTGTCAAAAGAATTAAAGAATATCACAGTTTAGTTTAGAAGGAAGGTGGATTCGTTCCATGAATTTAAGACCAGAAGAAATCAGCTCTGTCATTAAAGAACAGATTAAGAGATATGCATCAGAGTTAGAAGTATCTGATGTTGGTACGGTTATTCAGGTAGCCGATGGAATTGCTCGTATCCACGGATTGGAAAATGCAATGCAAGGAGAACTTTTGGAGTTCCCTCATGAAGTATACGGTATGGTGCTGAACTTAGAAGAAGACAACGTTGGTGCGGTTCTTTTAGGAGACCAGAAAAACATCAACGAAGGCGATACTGTAAAAACAACAGGAAGAGTAGTAGAGGTGCCGGTTGGCGACTGCATGCTTGGACGTGTTGTAAATGCATTGGGACAACCAATCGATGGAAAAGGACCAATTCAGGCAACGAAATTCAGACAGATTGAAAGAGTTGCTTCCGGAGTTATCTCACGTAAATCCGTAGATACTCCGCTTCAGACAGGTATTAAGGCAATTGACTCTATGATTCCAATTGGACGTGGACAACGTGAGTTAATTATCGGTGACAGACAAACAGGTAAAACTGCCATCGCAATTGATACCATTATCAATCAAAAAGGACAAGGCGTAAAATGTATTTACGTTGCAATTGGTCAGAAGGCATCTACCGTTGCAAATATTGTAAAAACATTAGAACAGTTTGGCGCTATGGATTATACAACAGTTGTGGTATCTACAGCCAGTGAGCTTGCACCACTTCAATATATTGCTCCATATTCCGGATGTGCAATCGGTGAAGAATGGATGGAAAACGGGGAAGATGTGCTCGTTGTATACGACGATTTGTCAAAGCATGCGACAGCTTACCGTACACTGTCCTTGCTTCTTAGAAGACCACCAGGACGTGAAGCGTATCCAGGTGACGTTTTCTACTTGCATTCCAGATTGTTGGAAAGAGCAGCAAGACTTTCGGATGCATTGGGCGGCGGTTCTTTGACGGCCCTTCCAATTATTGAGACACAGGCAGGGGATGTATCGGCGTACATTCCTACCAACGTAATTTCCATTACAGACGGACAGATTTACTTGGAAACAGAAATGTTTAACGCAGGTTTCAGACCGGCTATAAATCCTGGTATCTCCGTATCCCGTGTTGGTGGTTCTGCTCAGATTAAAGCGATGAAGAAAATCGCTGGACCAATCCGTATTGAGCTTGCTCAGTATCGAGAGCTTGCATCCTTTGCACAGTTTGGTTCTGAGTTAGATAAAGATACTGCAGAGCGTTTGGCACAGGGTGAACGTATTAAGGAAATGCTGAAGCAGCCACAATACAAACCAATGCCGGTTGAGTATCAGATTATTATTATCTATGCGGCAACAAGAAAGCATTTGCTTGACATTGCGGTAGAAGATATTCTGCGTTTTGAAAAAGGATTGTTTGACTTTATCCAGACAAAATACCCTGAAATTCCGGAATCTATTAAGACTGAAAAAGTCATTACAGAAGAAACGGAAAGCTTATTAATCAAAGCAATCGAAGAATTCAAAACAGAATTCTAGGAGGCACTATCATGGCAACAATGAGAGAAATTAAGAGACGCCGGGGAAGTATTCAAAGTACCCAGCAGATTACGAAGGCCATGAAACTTGTTTCTACTGTGAAACTACAAAAGGCACGAGGACGTGCGGAAAATTCAAAGGCATATTTCGAGTATATGTACAAGACAGTTACTTCCATGCTTGCCAAGGCGGGAGATGTGGACCATCCATATTTAAAGGGTGGAAATTCTGAAAATATCGGAATCGTAGTTATCACCTCTAATAGAGGTCTTGCGGGTGGCTACAATGCCAATATCGTGAGAATGATCATGGCAAGTGAACTTCCGAAGGAAAAGGTGCGCCTGTATACAGTTGGTAGAAAAGGTGCAGACGGTTTGGCCAGAAAAGGATACACAATTGCAGCCGACTATTCCGATGTCATTGATGAACCGACTTTTGCAGATGCCAAGGAAATGGGCAAACAATTGCTTACGGATTTTGCAAATGGTGAAATTGGGGAAATCTATGTGGCATATACCGAATTTAAAAACACAGTGAGTCATATTCCAAAACTCATGAAGTTACTTCCTGTGAATCCTGAAGATTTGCAGGCAGAGCAAGATGGACAGGATGAGCTTGCGCTTATGAATTTTGAACCGAATGAGGAGGAAGCAATCTCGCTATTGATTCCAAAATACTTGACCAGCATTTTGTATGGTGCTTTTGTAGAGGCAGTTGCAAGTGAAAATGGTGCGCGTATGCAGGCGATGGATGCTGCAACAAATAATGCGGAAGAAATCATTAACGATTTGGAATTGAAATACAATAGAGCCCGTCAGGGAGCTATTACTCAAGAATTAACAGAAATTATAGCCGGTGCGGAAGCAATCGGATAAGAGGAGTGAAAAAATGGCAGAAAAAAATATAGGGAAAATCACTCAGGTTATCGGTGCTGTTTTGGACGTAAAATACGCCGAAGGAAAACTTCCGGAAATCAATGAAGCCATTGAAGTTACCAGAAAAGACGGTAGCAGACTGGTGGTGGAAGTAGCACAGCATTTGGGTGATGATATCGTAAGATGTATCGCCATGGGACCTACGGACGGCTTGGTTCGTGGTATGGATGCGGTTGCCACAGGTGCAGCAATTTCTGTACCGGTAGGTGAAAACACATTGGGACGTATCTTCAATGTGCTTGGTGAGCCAATCGACGAAAAACCAGCTCCAACAGATGTAGAATACGAGCCGATTCATAAAAAGGCTCCTGCATTTGAAGAACAATCAACAGAAGCTGAACTTTTGGAAACAGGTATCAAAGTAATCGACTTACTTTGCCCGTATCAAAAGGGTGGTAAAATCGGGTTGTTCGGTGGTGCCGGTGTAGGAAAAACGGTATTAATTCAGGAATTGATTACAAATATCGCAACTGAGCACGGTGGATATTCTGTATTTACCGGTGTAGGAGAAAGAACAAGAGAAGGAAATGACCTTTACTACGAAATGCAGGAATCTGGCGTTATCAATAAGACAGCCATGGTATTTGGTCAGATGAACGAACCACCTGGAGCTCGTATGCGAGTTGGTCTTACCGGACTTACAATGGCAGAATATTTCCGTGATAAAGGTGGAAAAGACGTACTTTTATTCATCGATAATATTTTCCGTTTTACACAGGCAGGTTCCGAAGTATCCGCACTTCTTGGACGTATGCCTTCAGCCGTAGGTTACCAGCCTACACTTCAAACAGAAATGGGTGCATTGCAAGAACGTATTACATCTACAAAGAACGGTTCTATCACATCCGTTCAAGCTGTATACGTGCCAGCCGATGACTTAACTGACCCCGCTCCGGCAACTACATTTGCCCACTTGGATGCGAAGGTCGTACTTTCCCGTGCGATTACAGAGCTTGGTATCTACCCGGCGGTAGACCCACTTGATTCTTCTTCACGTATGTTAGACCCTAACGTCGTAGGTGAGGAACACTACAATGTAGCACGCGGTGTACAGGAAGTATTACAGAAATACAAAGAATTACAAGATATTATCGCAATGCTTGGTATGGACGAGCTTTCAGAAGAAGATAAACTGACCGTTTCTCGTGCAAGAAAGATTCAGAGATTCTTGTCTCAACCTTTCTTCGTTGCAACACAGTTTACCGGATTCGAAGGTCGATATGTACCAATTAATGAAACCATTCAAGGCTTCAAAGAAATCTTAGAAGGAAAACACGATGATATTCCGGAAGGACATTTCCTCAATGCCGGAAATATTGATGATGTACTTGCCCGTGTGAAATAGAGGTGGCGAGTATGGCAGAGATGTTTGAATTAAAGATAATTGAACCGGATGGAATGTTTTATGAAGGACAGGCTTCCTTTTTAGAATTTACTTCGGTAACAGGAGAAATGGGTGTGTATGCAAACCACATTCCACTTACAACAATCCTTGCTCCGGGAGTTGTGAAGATTCACAGTGACGGGCAGGTGAAAAAGGCTGCTGTTATGGGTGGTTTTATTGAAATTCAAAAAGATAGAATTACGGTAATGGCAGAAAATGCAGAGTGGCCGGAGGAAATTGACCTGGAACGTGCCAAGGCGGCAAAGAAACGTGCCGAAGAACGTCTGCAGAAAAAAGAAACGGGTCTTGATGTGACTCGTGCGGAAGCGGCGCTGAAAAGAGCGATGGCTCGAATCAGTGCGGCGAGATAAGGAATGAAGGGACTCGAGAGAGTCCCTTTTTATGTAAAAATCCGAGAATTGTTCAAGAATTTACGGTGCAAAATAAAAGATAAAAAAGATAGACTGTAAATATTCAAATTCGCACCATATATATACATTTGCATATCTTATATTATAATGTATAAAGATAGGAAGTGTGTTTCATGGATTATCGATTACCATATTACATGGCGTATCCTATGCCATTGCAATATGACGATGAGAAAATCGAACGACGTGATTATGAGTATATGAAAAGTATGTACCCAATGGCAGTTAAAAAAATTCTGCCATATGTGGAGGAAGAATGCGACAGAATGGCATATGACGGCAGCATGATTTATGATGAGTATCCGGATCAACTGCAAATTCGTTTGATGTGCAACCGGATTTATGATAAAGTAAAGAAGATGAAACCATATGATGATGAAGAGATGGAGATGCAAGCTTCCAGAAATGAAGATTGGTTAAGAGATTTGGTACAGATTATGCTCTTTCAGGAGCTGTTCCAAAGAAGGAATCGTCATAGGAGAAATAGAAGAAGGTTTTACTAGATAGAAAGGCAATTACGTATGAAGAATATCATTTTAATCGGCATGCCAGCGGTAGGGAAAAGTACAGTTGGAGTTGTCGTTGCAAAACGAATTGGCTATGAATTTATCGATACAGATTTGTTGATTCAGAAGCAGGAAAAACGTCTTTTGAAGGAAATTATTGCGGAAGAAGGAAATGAACGATTTCTTGAAATAGAGAATCAGGTAAATCGTGATTTGGAAGCAGAGAGCGCAGTGATATCACCGGGAGGTAGCGTGGTTTACTGCGAAGAAGCCATGCAGCATTTTAAAGAGATAGGCACTGTTATTTATCTTCACGCAACATATGAAGATATATATAAAAGAATTACAAATGCCAAAAACCGTGGTGTAGTATTAAAGGAAGGTCAGACATTAAAGGACCTGTATGACGAACGGGTAAAATTGTTTGAGAAATATGCGGATTATACGGTTTCGGAAGAAGGCTTGGATTTGGAAGAAACCATTGATGTGGTATTGGAACTATTAGATAAGAGTCTGTAGGCATCACACGAAAAAAATAGGAGGTTAACAAACCTCCTATTTTATGTTATAATATTTGTTGGAGTATGAATATAAACCGTAACAGAGGTGTAAAATGGAACAATATATAATTAAGGGTGGCACACCACTTGTTGGAGAAGTGGAAATTGGAGGTGCCAAAAATGCAGCGCTTGCTATCTTAGCAGCAGCTGTTATGACGGATGAAACTGTTACAATAGATAATCTACCGGATGTCAATGACATTAATGTGCTTTTAGAGGCGATTAGTGGCATAGGAGCAAGTGTGCAACGTGTTGACAGACATACTGTCCGCATTAACGGGTCTTGCATCGGTGATTTGAGTATTGAATATGACTATATAAAAAAAATCAGAGCATCTTACTATCTATTGGGTGCTTTGCTTGGAAAATATCATAAAGCGGAAGTGGCTCTTCCTGGAGGATGCAATATCGGAAGCAGACCAATCGACCAACATCTCAAGGGATTTCGCGCACTTGGTGCAGAGATTGACATTGAACATGGAAAGATTTCTGCAGAAGCGGAAAAACTTGTTGGGAAACATATCTATTTTGACGTAGTAAGTGTGGGCGCTACCATTAACGTAATGATGGCGGCAGCTATGGCGGAAGGTCAGACAATTATGGAAAATGTTGCAAAAGAGCCACATGTGGTAGATGTTGCAAACTTCCTAAACAGTATGGGTGCCAATATCAAAGGTGCCGGTACAGATGTTATTCGAATTAAAGGTGTATCTAAACTTCACAAAACAGAATATTCCATTATTCCTGATCAGATTGAAGCTGGAACATTTATGTTTGCGGCGGCTGCAACAAGAGGTGATGTGACTGTACTGAATGTGATTCCAAAGCACTTAGAGGCTACAACTGCAAAGTTGGTTGAGATAGGATGTGAAGTAGAAGAATTTGATGATGCGGTGCGTGTTGTTGCGAAGGGAAGATTAAAGAGTACCCATGTAAAGACATTGCCATACCCAGGTTATCCAACGGATATGCAACCACAAATCGGTGTAACATTAGCGTTGTGTGAAGGCACCAGTGTTATTACAGAAAGTATTTTTGAGAATCGATTTAAATATTTGGATGAACTTGCACGTATGGGCGCAGTTGTTAAGATAGAAGGTAATTCAGCAACGATAGAAGGTGTAGAAAAATTCTCCGGAGCAAGAATTAGTGCACCGGATTTGCGAGCTGGAGCAGCACTTGTAATAGCGGGGCTTGCAACAAATGGAATTACCATTGTCGATGATATTGTATATATTCAACGAGGATATGAAAGATTTGAAGAAAAACTTCGTTCACTCGGTGGTGTGATTGAACGTGTATCCAGCGAAAAAGAAATCCAGAAATTCAAATTAAAAGTGAGTTAGGAACTTGAGGTGGGTAGATAACTACCCACCTTTTTATGCAACAAGAGGGTGGACTCTTATGAAAGAGGCGATAGAATGGAAAGGCAGATTAAGAAAAGAAAGCAGAATATAGTGAGTAATATTATACTTGTATTAGCTTTAGCAGTATTCTTGTTTTCTGGTTATAAACTTTATACAATTTACTCGGAATATCATGAGGGTGACAAGGAATATGAAGCCATTATGGATGAAGTAATTACCATAGATATTTCTGAGAAAAAAGAAGAAGGTAAAACCGAAGAAAAGGGAATTTTTAAAGTCGATTTTGAGAAATTGCAATCTATTAATAAAGAAATAGTTGGTTGGATTCGCTTTGATAATCCGGAGAAAATTAGTTATCCAATTGTACAAGGAAAGGATAATGATAAGTACCTAAAAAAGACGGTGGAAGGTAAGAAAAACGGGGCGGGCTCCATCTTTATGGATGCATACAATAAAGCGGATTTCTCGGACAAGAACACATTTATTTACGGACATAATATGAAGAATGGTTCCATGTTTGGCCAGCTCCGTAAATATAAGAGCTTTGATTTTTATAAAGAAAACCCATATTTCTACATATATACTCCTGATGGAAAAGAAGCGAAATATCAGGTATATGCTGTATGTATTGTGGAGGATACGTCAGAAAGCTATAATAAATTTTATAAGAATGATGATGCCTATCTGAAATATTTACAGTATATCAAAAGTATTTCCAGATACAACACAGGGGTAGAGGTGACGGCGCAGACCCAACTAGTAAGTTTGTCTACGTGTACAAATGTGACAGAGACACAAAGATTGCTGGTTCATGGCGTAAAGGTAGAGGAGCCTGCACAAGAGGGACAAGCTGAAGAGACACCGGTGGAAGAAAAGGCGGTGGAATAATTGTGGCACAGCAATACGAAGTTGGAGATATTGTTAAAATGAAAAAGAAACATCCTTGTGGCAGCTATGAGTGGGAAATTCTACGTGTGGGTGCAGATTTTCGTTTAAAATGTATGGGGTGCGGGCACCAGATTATGATAGCCCGAAAGCTTGTAGAGAAGAACACAAAGGAACTAAGAAAAAGGACTTGCATTTAATGTCGCATTATGTTATAATGCCAAATTGTGATATATTATTTTATTCCTTGTTCCCGATGAGAAAAGCGGGGGCCAGAGACCATAAGGAGGTGCAAACGACATGAACAAATATGAATTAGCAGTTGTTGTCAATGCAAAGATCGAAGACGACGCTAGAGCAGCAGTTATCGAGAAAGTACAATCTTACATTACTCGTTTCGGTGGCCAAGTTTCTGACGTTGATGAATGGGGTAAGAAGAGATTAGCTTACGAAATTCAAAAAATGAGAGAAGGATATTACTACTTCATTCACTTCGAAGCTGAAGCTACAGCTCCGGCAGAGATTGAAAGTAGACTTCGTATCATGGACAACGTATTGAGATTTTTATGCGTTAGACAAGAAGCATAAGAGAGAAGAGGAATCGTATGAATAAAGTAATTTTAATGGGACGTTTAACAAGAGATCCTGAAGTTAGATATTCACAAGGTGAGAATGCGCTTGCAATTGCACGTTACACTTTGGCAGTAGACCGTCGTGCAGCTAGACGTGAGGGCGAACCTACAGCAGATTTTATTAACTGTGTAGCATTTGGTAGAAGTGCTGAATTTGCAGAAAGATATTTACGTCAAGGTACAAAGATTGTAGTAAGTGGCCGTATACAAACAGGCAGCTATACAAACCGTGATGGTCAAAAAGTATACACAACAGAAGTTGTTGTAGAAGAATCAGAATTTGCAGAAAGCAAAGCAAACAGCTCTGCACCAAGCAATAATAACTATCAGGCAAGTCCTGCTCCGTCACCAAGTGCAGATATTGGAGACGGTTTCATGAATATTCCAGATGGAATTGATGAAGAATTACCATTCAGCTAAACGATTGATTGTATAGTTATTCGATAAATGAAATAGGAGGTAATTGACAATGGCTTTTGATAAAGGAAGTAAAGTGGATTCTCCAATGAAGAGAAGAAACATTCGTAGAAGAAAAAAAGTTTGTGTATTCTGCGGTAAAGAAAACAACGAAATCGACTACAAAGATGTGGCTAAATTGAGAAAATATGTTTCTGAAAGAGGAAAAATCCTTCCAAGAAGAATCACAGGAAACTGTGCAAAACATCAGAGAGCTCTTACAGTAGCAATTAAGAGAGCAAGACATATCGCTTTAATGCCATACGTACAAGATTAATAACTTAGACCAATTATTCGAGAGAATAGTTGGTCTTTCTTTTTGACTTTCTCCATTAGATGTACTATAATAATCTATCATAGTGTGCAATTTTAGGAGGGCAAGCAAATGATTAAACCAGTCTTAGTGATTATGGCGGCAGGAATGGGTAGCCGTTATGGTGGATTAAAACAAATTGACCCAATTGATGAACAGGGCCATATTATTATGGATTTTTCTATATTTGATGCAAAAAGAGCAGGTTTTGAAAAGGTTGTATTTATTATAAAAAAAGAGAACGAAGCAGATTTTAAAGAAGCAATAGGAAAGCGTATTGAAGAGGTAATGGAAGTAGAATATGTTTTCCAAGATGTTCATAATATTCCAGCTGGTTTTCCGGTGCCGGAAGGCAGGGTGAAACCATGGGGAACAGCACACGCGGTACTTAGTGCCATTGATGTGATTGACGGACCATTTGCGGTTATTAATGCAGATGACTATTATGGAAAAGATGCATTTCAGAAAATTTATGATTACTTGTCAACTCACAAGGATGATGAGAAATATCGTTATACAATGGTTGGTTATGAATTGGGAAATACGCTGACAGAGAATGGTCACGTTTCCAGAGGAATTTGCAGCCTGAATGAAAACAATGAATTGGTTAGTGTAGTTGAAAGAACACATATCGAAAAAAAAGATGATGGAGCTATTTATACGGAAGATGGAGGAGTAACATGGCACTCACTTCCGGTAGACAGTGTTGTTTCTATGAATATGTGGGGATTTGGGGCAAGTTTTCTACAAGAAGTAAAACAAGGGTTTGTTTCATTCCTAGAGGAAAATCTTGTGAATAATCCAATGAAATGTGAATACTATTTGCCAACGGTTGTGAGCAATCTGTTGGCAGACAACAGAGCAACAGTAGCAGTCCTTACTTCTGTAGACAGATGGTATGGCGTAACCTACAAAGAAGATAAACCGGTTGTTGTTGCGGCAATCAAAAATATGAAAGAATCTGGCTTATATCCAGAAAGATTATGGGATTAGACAAGGAGGATTTTTGAAATGGCTATTTTAGTAACAGGTGGAGCAGGATATATCGGTAGTCATACATGTATTGAACTTATCAATGCAGGTTATGATGTAGTGGTAGCAGATAATTTATGTAACTCAAGCAAAGAATCTTTGAAACGTGTAGAGAAGATTGTAGGAAAAGAAGTAAAATTCTATGAAGCGGATATTCGCGATGCAAAAGCAATGGAAAATATTTTTGCAAATGAGGACATTTCTGCAGTTATTCATTTTGCAGGATTAAAAGCAGTAGGAGAATCTGTTGCAAAACCGATGGAATATTATGACAATAACATTAATGGTACTATGGTATTATGTAATGCAATGCGTAACGCAGGCGTGAAGAATATTATTTTTAGTTCTTCAGCAACTGTGTATGGTGACCCTGCATTTATTCCAATTACAGAAGAATGTCCAAAGGGACAATGTACCAATCCATATGGCTGGACGAAGTCTATGTTAGAACAGATTTTAACCGATTTCCATACAGCAGATTCAGAATGGAATGTGGTATTACTTCGTTACTTCAATCCGGTTGGTGCTCACAAGAGTGGTACAATCGGAGAAGATCCAAAGGGTATTCCAAACAACCTGATGCCTTATATTACACAGGTTGCAGTTGGTAAACGCGAATTTTTAGGCGTATTTGGAAATGATTACGACACACCGGATGGAACAGGGGTGCGTGATTACATCCATGTAGTTGACCTTGCTGTTGGTCATGTAAAGGCATTAAAGAAAATCGAAGAAAAGGCCGGCGTATGTGTTTATAATCTTGGAACAGGAAACGGATACTCAGTTCTTGATATGGTGAAAGCGTTTAGCAAGGCATGTGGACATGACCTTCCATATAAGATTTTAGATAGAAGACCAGGGGATGTTGCAATGTGCTATGCAGACCCTGCAAAAGCAAAAGCAGAACTCGGATGGGAAGCTGTTCGTGGTTTGGACGAAATGTGTGAAGACTCATGGAGATGGCAATCAAACAATCCGAACGGATACGGAGAATAATATGAAAAAATTGTTAAATTGGTTAAAGCAATGGCCAGCAGTCATGACGGTTTTCATGGTTGTGATGACGATTACGATATTTTTCATAGAACCGAAGGCTGGCGTTGTAATGAGTGGCTTTACCATGGGATACATTGTAGTATTGCTGCTTATGTATTTTCATAATAAAACACTTGTGATTTCCAATCCAAAAGGCATTGCGGAGCAATACGGTTTCTTGCAGAATACATTACTGAAAGAGATTGCATTTCCGCATGCAGTTATGATGGATGATGGAAAGGTTGTTTGGGCAAATGAGAGATTTGAAGAAATATTTGGATATGATTCTGTTGTAAATAAATACTTGAGTAATTATATCCATGATTTAAATCGCAGCGTTTTCCCAAAAGGTGAAGAGAATGTTGTGTTGGAGGTTCAATTTGGAAATAAGGACTATCGTGCTATTTTGGAAAAAATCTCGGTAGACTCCTTAAATGACACGGAGAGTGTTTTTGGACTTCCAAAGGGAAAAGAATATTTTGTTACAGTTACGCTTGAAGATATTACGGATTTGAACTTCTACATTCGTGAAAACGAAGAACAGAAGTTGGTGTCGGGGCTTATTTATTTCGATAATTATGAAGAAGTAATGGAAAGCGTGGAGGAAGTGCGTCAATCACTTCTCATTGCTTTGATTGACCGAAAGGTGAATCAATATTTGGCAAATTTCGATGGTCTTGTGAAGAAGATGGAAAAGGATAAGTACTTTTTCGTTGTGAAACAAAAATATTTCAAAGAAATGGTAAAGGGTAAATTTGCTGTTTTAGAGGATGCAAAGAGCGTCAATATTGGAAATACAAGACCGGTTACTTTAAGTATTGGTATGGGACTTTCTACTGAAACATACGCTCAAAGCTATAATCATGCCCGTGTGGCAATTGACCTCGCCTTAGCACGTGGTGGAGACCAGGCAGTTGTGAAGAATGGAAGCAACATCACATACTACGGAGGCAAGAGAGAACAGACATTGAAAAATACCCGTGTAAAGGCACGTGTAAAAGCCGAAGCGCTACGCGAGTTTATTATGTCGAAGGACCAAATTATTGTTATGGGACATCGCATCGCAGATGTGGATTCATTTGGTGCGGCAATTGGTATCTACCGTGCAGCTCAGTCCATGCAGAAGAAAGCGCATATTGTCATAAATGAAATTACGAGCTCAGTGCGTCCGTTTTATAATTCATTCTGCGAGAGTCCGAACTATCCGGATGATATGTTTATAAAGTCATCTGAAGTACACGAAGTTATGAATGACAATACTATGGTGGTTGTAGTAGATACAAATCGTCCGGAGTTGACAGAATGTCCGGAATTGCTTAAGAAAGCAAAAATGATTGTTGTATTTGACCATCATAGACAGTCCAATGATGTGATTGAAAACACGGTGTTATCTTACATTGAGCCATATGCATCTTCCGCATGTGAAATGGTTGCGGAGGTGCTGCAATACATCACCGATGATGTTAAGATTACCAATATGGAAGCGAACAGTATGTATGCGGGCATCATGATTGACACCAATAATTTTGTAAGCAGAACCGGTGTTAGAACCTTTGAAGCAGCGGCATTCTTGCGTCGTTGCGGTGCGGATATCACTTATGTTCGTAAAGTCTTCCGTGATGATTTGGACTGGTATCGTGAGAAAGCGAAGATTGTCAGCAGCGCAGAGATTTATCATCATGAATATGCCATTGCAAGATTTGAAAATGAAACCATTGACAGCCCGACTATTATCGGTGCACAGGCGGCAAATGAATTGTTGAATATCAATGGAATCAAGGCATCTTTCGTACTGACGGAATATTATGGAAAGATTTATGTGAGTGCACGTGCAATTGATGAGGTAAATGTGCAGATCGTTATGGAAAGACTAGGTGGTGGTGGCCATATCAATACCGCCGGAACGCAGTTCCAACACACTGATATGGACGAAGCAATCAAGGCGCTGAAACAGACCATTGACATCATGATTGCAGAAGGAGATATTTAGAGATGAAAGTTATTTTGTTAGAGGATGTAAAATCACTTGGTAAAAAAGGTCAAATCGTAAACGTGAGCGACGGTTATGCGAGAAACTTTGTGTTGCCAAAGAAGTTAGGCTTGGAAGCAACAAGCAAGAATCTGAATGATTTGAAACTGCAAAAAGCAAATGAAGAAAAAGTTGCGCAGCAGATTTTGGATGAAGCAAAAGAACTTGCTAAAAAAGTAGAAGCAGGAAAAGTAGAAGTAAAGATTAAGGTTGGTGAAGGTGGCAGAACCTTTGGCTCTGTATCTACAAAGGAAATTGCAGTTGCAGTAAAAGAGCAGATGGGATATGACATTGATAAGAAAAAAATCCAGCTGAAGGATGCAATTAAGACATTGGGCACACATGTTGTTCCTGTGAAATTGCATCAGAAAGTAACTGCAGAATTGAAAGTGATTGTTACAGAAGAATAGGAGGCAGAAACTATGGATGAAGCACTCATTAAACGAGTACTGCCACATAGTATCGAAGCAGAACAAGCAGTGATCGGCGCAATGCTGATAGATAAGGAAGCAATTCTGACCTCTTCTGAAATTATATCAGGAGCTGATTTTTATCAATCAGCCTATGGTGTGATTTTTGAGGCGATAGTGGAGATTTATAACGAAGGAAAACCGGTAGACTTAATTACCTTACAGAGTCGTCTGAAGGAGAAGGATGTGCCAGAAGAAATTAGCAGTTTGGAGTTTGTACGTGATTTGGTTGCGGCGGTTCCAACCTCTGCTAATGTAAAGTACTATGCCCAAATCGTTGCAGAAAAGGCAATGCTTCGCCGTTTGATTAAATTGAACGAAGAAATTGAAAATATGTGTTACCTTGGAAAGGAACCGATGGAAGTGGTTTTGGAGACAACGGAAAAGAAAGTTTTCGAGTTGGTTCAAAATCGAAACACCGGAGACTTTGTTCCGATTAAACAGGTTGTACTGAATGCACTTGATAAAATCGAACTTGCATCAAAGAATGCGGGAAGCGTAACAGGTATTCCAACCGGATTTTTGGATTTGGATTACAAGACAGCAGGGCTGCAAAATTCGGACTTGATTCTGGTGGCTGCTCGTCCGTCTATGGGTAAAACAGCATTTGTCTTGAATATTGCTCAACATGTAGCGTTTAAAGTGAATAAGTCAGTTGCCATTTTTAGTTTGGAAATGTCAAAGGAGCAGTTGGTAAACCGTCTGTTTGCATTGGAAGCACAGGTAGATGCACAATCGCTCCGTACCGGTAACCTAAAGGATGCTGACTGGGAGAAATTGATTGAAAGTGCAGGAACCATTGGTAAATCTAAATTGATGATTGATGATACACCTGGTATTTCTATTTCTGAATTGCGCTCTAAATGTCGTAAGATGAAGTTGGAACATGGACTTGATTTGATTATCATCGACTACCTGCAATTGATGACAGGCCGCGTAGGTGGAAGAAGTGAATCGAGACAACAGGAAATTTCAGAAATCTCAAGAGCTTTGAAAGCAATAGCGAGAGAGTTGAACGTTCCGGTTATCGCATTATCACAGCTTAGCCGTGCAGTAGAGCAGCGTCCGGACCATCGCCCAATGATGTCAGATCTTCGTGAATCCGGAGCAATTGAGCAGGATGCCGATGTGGTAATGTTCATTTATCGCGACGATTACTACAACAAAGACACAGAAATGAAAAATGTGGCTGAGATTATCATTGCAAAACAAAGAAATGGTGCCATTGGCACTATTAACTTAACCTGGTTACCACAGTACACCAAGTTTGCAAATTATTTGAGAGAGTAATATTGTTTTAGAGTTGACAAAGGGGGTTGCACTGCAATCCCCTTATCCTTCAAAAATTACAGAAAATATTCCTCCACAATTTTTTCTACTTTTTCTGCACTTAGGGGATTGTCCCTGGTTTCATAAGTTGTAATCAATTGAATTGATGGAATAATTCCACTTGAAATGTAATGTTGAAGTTTGGAGCATGCATTTTTACTATATGTAGGATTATCCATTAAACCGAAGTGTTCCCAATAAAAAATCTCACCGGTTTTAGGATGGCGTATAGTGAAATCAGGATACAACACAATGTCGTTTAATTCTAACAGACATTCATAACGAAAAGGAATTTTGTTTTTGCAGAGAAACATATCAATTAATACTTCTGATTTTGAACGGACCACGTTTCCTGAATATGCTTTATTATTTAAGTTTTCTGGATGATTTGTATTTTTATTATAAGGCATAGTCATCCATGTCTGTAATTCTTCCGATAGTGGGGTTAAACGAGCTTCGAGCAGGGTATGAAAATCATGAGAGTAAAAGAGTTCCTCTTCCTTCTGACGTGCGTTTAGATCATGATGATTTAGATATAGATTGATTGCTTCTTTTTCGCAATTCAAATTTTCTAATTGGAGTAGCACATATTTTTTGTAAGCCAAATCCTCGGCAAGTTTCCGATCCTTTTTGGGGAGATACGTGGTTCCTTGTTTTGTACTATGATACCACTTTTTCCATTTTCCATTGGATGCGCAAACGAGTTTGCCATCGGGTAATGTTTTCAATTGTGATTGTAATGCATTTATTTGAGTGTCTATCTTTTTGTGTTCTGTTACCATTTTTTCATAAATCATAAAATTTTCTCCTTTGAATGATTATAGTTTTTGTCGAACTTTGATGATTGATTTTTTAAGACAAAGTTTCCACCCTATGCTATGATGTATATGATACATAAATCAAATATATGAATATAGGGGGCGTTTTGTATGGGCGAGGTTCGTTATATGATTTCGGAAGCTTCCAAGCGTGTCAATGTGGAAACTCATGTTCTCAGACATTGGGAAGACGAACTGGGACTTGAAATTGGACGTACCGAAATGGGACATCGTTACTATACAGAAGAAGATGTACGGTTATTTACCTGCATTAAGGAACTAAAAGAGCAGGGTATGCTTTTGAAAGAGTTAAAGGAATTAATTCCAGATATGCTGAGAGCGAAAGCAAGAGCAAATGAACGAAAGATGAACAAAGATAAAGAGGAAGTAAAACAATTATCTGAATTACAACTTGCTTTGTTGGAAAATAACCAGATATTACAGGAAAACATTACACAATCTGTGATAAAGGAAATGGGATACTTATTCCAAGCCCAAGATTTACAGGAAGAAGAACGCTATAAAAAACTTGATTATTTGATTCGTCAACAACAATCATATCGCAAAGAGTACGCCAGGTCAACACCATTGAGGCAATTAAGAAAAATTTTTGAAGGATAAGGGGATTGCAGCGCGATCCCCTTTGTCCCTAATATATCATTCCTTTAATCTCTTTTGTATTCATGTTCTCTTTCGTAACCCATGTATAACCGCTGTTGACATAGGATTCATTTGCTAGTCCAAGAGAAACTCTCACCGCTGCTACAACAGTTGCATATCCGATTCCATAAGGATTTTGAATAATGAGCCCTTCCACAATTCCGTCTTCTAATAATTTCATTTGTTCGTTGCCACCATCAAAACCAACAAACTTCAAATTGTTTTTATCCATCTTTTTAAGGACCTTTGCAACGGCTTGAGTTGTATCAAGGTTTGTTGCATATATACCTTTTAAGTTTGGATACTTCTCTATGATGTATTGAATCACATCGTCTTGCGTAAGGTCTTCAGCTTTTATGGACTGTTCACCTTCAGCTAATGAAGCATTCTTTTCGTTCGCAATTGTTTCGCGCATAGCATTTAATTGGTCAAATTTGTAAACTTCAGCAATTTTTACATTTGGAAATTTTGAGGATATTGTATCTAAAAATCCTTGTAATCTCTGTTTTGCTGTCATGGAAACTGAATCTTGGACGAAGACAACAACTTCTCCTTCTTCTTCAATTGCATATGCTAATTGAGTAGCAGCAGTTTGTGTGGCTGCAATATTATCGGTTGCAATATGAGAAGCAACATGCTGGTAATCGCTTCCGGAATCTAAAGTGATAATTGGAATATTATTTTCTGCAGCCAAGTCGAATTGTATTGTACAAGCAGTTGTATCAATGGCCGCAATACCAATTGCAATTGGTTCTCTAGATAATTCTTCGTCTAAAATATTCACTTGCTCATTTACATCATCGCGAATTTCAGGAGCGCTGTAGGTTAACTTAATCTTTTTGTCTCCTTTGTAGCCAAGCATTGCATTTAAGTCGGCAACGGCTTGCTTGGCTCCGGCCTCCACTTCTTTCCAGTAGCTATCGTCCGAGTAACGGCCTATAATAGAAATGTATGAACCTGGTTCCAGGCTTAAGCCATTAACACTGCTATAGGCAATCGGTTTCAGCACATCCAGTTTTGTTTTTACTTTATCAATACTTGTCCCTGACGGGTCTTTTTGTGTATGGTCTTGCTTATTTGCACAGGCCCCAAAAGCTAAACAGCAGCAGAGAACTGCAGCGATAAGTGATAATCTTTTTTTCATAAATAAATCCTCCATGTATTATTTTGTTAGGATATAAAACCACTATACACCAAAATGAAGAAAAAAGGTTGAATATTTTCTTAATTTTTTAAAAATAATATATGTATACTGTATTCAATTTAGTACAATCCAAAGTATTGCACTAGAAAAATATCTAAGTTATAATATGAGTGTTGAAAAAAATAAAATAAAAACATATATACATGAAAGAGGAGGACATACCATGGAAAGAAAATGGCACTCAAACTGGGACGGTTTTAAACCGGGACGTTGGAACCGTACATCTATCAACGTACGTGACTTCATTCAACAAAACTACACACCATACGAAGGAGACGATTCGTTCTTAGCTGGTCCAACAGAAGCAACTACAAAATTGTGGGCACAAGTAATGGATTTAACAAAACAAGAACGTGAAGCAGGCGGTGTATTAGATATGGATACAAAGATTGTATCTACTATTACATCACACGGTCCAGGATATCTTAACAAAGATATGGAAACAATCGTTGGTTTTCAAACAGATAAACCATTCAAACGTTCGCTACAACCATTTGGTGGTATCCGTATGGCACAAAATGCTTGTGAACAAAATGGTTATGAAGTAGATCCTGAAGTTGTTAAAATCTTCACTGAATACAGAAAAACACACAATCAAGGTGTATTTGATGCTTATACTCCGGAAATGAGAGCTGCTAGAAAATCTGGTATCATCACAGGACTCCCAGATGCATATGGACGTGGACGTATTATCGGTGACTACCGTCGTGTAGCTTTATACGGAACAGATAAATTAATCGAAGACAAGAAACAACAACTTGCTACTTCATTAAAGAGAATGACAGGTGAAAACATTCGTCTTCGTGAAGAATTGTCAGAACAAATTCGTGCACTCGGCGAATTACAAAAATTAGGTGAAATCTACGGATTCGATATTTCACAACCGGCTAAAAATGCACAAGAAGCTATCCAATGGTTATACTTCGGATACCTTGCAGCTGTTAAAGAACAAAATGGTGCAGCAATGAGCCTTGGACGTACTTCTACATTTATCGATATCTATATTCAACGTGACTTAGATAACGGTGTAATCACAGAAGAACAAGCACAAGAATACATTGACCACTTCATTATGAAGTTACGTCTTGTGAAATTTGCTCGTACACCAGAATACAATGCATTGTTCTCAGGTGACCCAACATGGGTAACAGAATCAATCGCAGGTGTTGGTCTTGACGGACGTCCATTGGTAACAAAGACTTCATTCCGTTACTTACACACATTGGATAACCTTGGAACAGCACCAGAACCAAACTTAACAGTACTCTGGTCAACAAGACTTCCAAAAGCGTTTAAAGAATACTGTGCTAAGATGTCAATTAAATCATCTTCAATTCAATATGAAAATGATGATATGATGCGTGAAACACACGGAGATGACTATGCAATCGCATGTTGTGTATCTTCTATGAGAGTTGGTAAGGAAATGCAGTTCTTCGGAGCTCGTGCAAACCTTGCAAAATGTTTGTTATACGCAATCAACGGTGGTGTGGATGAGAAATCAAAAGCACAGGTTGGACCAAGATACCGCGCAGTAGAAGGCGATGTTCTTGACTTCAATGATGTATGGCAGAAATTTGATGACATGATGGAATGGTTAGCAGAGCTTTATGTTAACACATTGAACATCATTCATTACATGCATGACAAGTACTGCTACGAAAAGATTCAGATGGCTCTTCATGATAGAGAAGTGAAACGTTACTTTGCAACAGGTATCGCTGGTCTTTCAGTAGTAGCTGACTCACTTAGTGCAATTAAATATGCAAAAGTAACACCAATTCGTGATGAAGACGGTTTAGTAGTAGATTACGCAGTAGAAGGTGATTTCCCTAAATATGGTAACGATGATGATGACGTAGATGAATTAGCAGTATTAGTTGTTAAAACATTTATGGATAAGATTCGTAAACACCACACATACCGTCACGGTGTTCCAACAATGTCAATCTTAACAATTACTTCAAACGTAGTATATGGTAAGAAGACAGGTAATACACCAGATGGTAGAAAAGTAGGAGAACCTTTGGCTCCAGGTGCTAACCCTATGCACAGACGTGACACACATGGAGCATTAGCTTCACTTGCTTCTGTAGCAAAGATTCCATTTAGACATGCTCAAGATGGTATCTCAAATACATTCTCAATCATTCCAGGTGCTCTTGGTAAAGAAGATCAAATCTTTGCTGGAGACTTAGATGTTGACAGAATTGCAGGAGAATGTCCAACATGTGCTGATATTCCAAACATTATGGAAAGCATTGACAATCAATAAGAATTAATAGGAGGTATATTAACATGGCAGTAAATCAACAACAAATTGATAACTTAGTTAATATGTTAGATGGTTACGTTGAAAAAGGTGGACATCACCTTAATGTAAATGTATTTACAAGAGAAACTTTATTAGACGCTCAGGCTCATCCAGAAAACTACCCACAATTGACAGTTCGTGTATCTGGATACGCTGTAAACTTCATCAAGCTTACAAAAGAGCAACAAGATGACGTAATTTCACGTACATTCCACGAAGGTATGTAAAGCAAAAGGTAGGAGATGGAATTTTCCATCTCCTATTTGTAATTAAAGGAGAACAAAACATGACTAAAGGTTATATTCACTCAATTGAAACGTGCGGAACGGTAGACGGACCGGGGCTTCGCTATGTAATATTTTTACAGGGATGTCCAATGCGATGTCAGTACTGTCACAATCCAGACACCTGGGAACCGAATAGAGGTGACCAGATGACGGTTGATGAAGTGCTGGAAAGTTTTTATCATAATACTGCATTTTATAAAACAGGCGGTGTCACGGTGACCGGTGGTGAGCCGATGATGCAGATGGATTTTTTAATTGAATTATTCGGGAAACTTCATCGAGACGGTTATCATACGTGCATTGATACATCAGGTATCATGTTTCAGCCGGATAATGAAAAGATGATGGCAAAGATTGAGAAGTTAATGGATTTGACCGATTTGGTTATGTTAGATATCAAACACATTGATGATGAAAAGCATAAGGAATTAACTGCTCATTCCAATGAACGCATTCTTGCGTTTGCAAGATATTTGGACAAGAAGGGCATTCCAATCTGGGTTCGCCACGTTATTGTTCCGGGCATTACGCTATATAAAGAATATCTTGAACGCCTTGGTCAGTTCATGGGAAGCTTAAGCAATGTAAAAGCTCTTGACGTGCTTCCGTACCATTCCATGGGAAAAGTGAAGTATGAAAGCTTGGGGATGGATTATTCGTTAGGAGATACGAGAGAAGCAACTAAACAGGAAGCAGTTGCTGCTAAGAATATTATATTGAGTGCGTATAAGAGGGCGAGGAAGAAATAGCAGATAAAACGGATGGGAACTGAAAATCCCATCCGTTTTTATAATCAACCTAGATGTATCCCTCTCGCAAAAACGCTTTAGTTCTCGCCATCTTGGCATATAATTATTTCTCCAATTTGTTCAGGATTATCCATAATTAATGCTTTAAATATATACGGAACATGTGCTTTGCGGTTAGGACTGTGAGAATAGAAAGAATATTCTTTGTAATATTCAAAGGAATAGTTTAGGATAGCATTCCCAAGTGCTAATCTTGCAGTAATTTCATCAATTCCATTTTCAATTAAATCAATTTCATTCAATGATAAAGTGACAGAACCATCACTTTCAATATATTTTTTTGCAGTAAAAGAATATGCTTTTAAAATTTCAGTTAATGTATCTAAACTAGAGAACCACATTCTGTCTCTCGTGCGTTTGATAAATCTTGGTTTATCATGAATGACACTGTCGCAAATTGTGCTCCAATCTTTTCTAACATCTGTTGCCTTTGCTGTTAATATGTCGATCATCTCCTTATACCTCCAATAGAAAATATGCAAGTGTACGGAATGTGCAAAGTGTACACTATTATTATACTATAAGAGCACGTGTTTGAAAATATGAATTTCTATAAAATTGTATGTTTTTTGGATTTGTAATGATTAACTGAATCAACTTAAAAATGAAATGTGATAGATTTAATCGTTCATCATAGGTTGGAAGTTGATTATAATACGCATGCAACGACTGTGTCAAGAGGTTTTAAGATAAAACCTCTTGTATATTTCCTCCGATTGTATTAGAATGGACAAAAGGGCAAAAGCAATGCTTTGCCAATTGCAAAAGGAGGATACATACCATGGCATACGTAATTACAGATGATTGTGTAGAATGTGGAGCATGTGCAGCACAATGTCCAGTTGAAGCTATTTCAGAAGGTGATGGAAAATACGTAATCGACGCTGATACATGTGTAGAATGCGGAGCTTGCGCAGCACAATGTCCAGTTGAAGCTATCGTAGAAGAATAATGTGAGTAATAAAATGGCTACCGTAATCGTTCGGTAGCCATTTTTTATAGTCCATAACTGTTCAGAGCCACCTCGAAAACACGATGTGTTTCCTCGGTTATTCAAACTCCACAATTGTCACGCCGGCATCGCCTTCGCCGAATGCACCCAGTCGATAAGACTTCACGTGCTTCTGGCGTTTTAAATAATTGTGCACACCTGCACGAAGTGCGCCGGTTCCCTTGCCGTGTACGATGCGTACCGGACTCAGATGCGACAGATATGCATCGTCCAGATATTTATCCAGTTCAGCAATCGCCTCGTCTACAGTTTTCCCAAGAAGATTCAATTCCGGACTTACAGTCATCGCCTTATTCATCTTGATTTTTCCGGAAGATGTCCGTTGTCTCTGACGCTCTGTGGCAGTCATTGGTTCCTCAATGATTGACAAGTCAGAAATGTGCACCTGAGACCGAAGAATACCCATTTGCACAAACATATTTCCCTTGGCATCCGGGAGTGAACTTACAGTTCCGGTTAAGTTGAGGCTGTGTACTTTTACAGACTCGCCAAGACGGAAATCACTAGGTTTATGCTGTTTTATTGGTTTCTTGGCTTCTAGTTTGACGCTGGATTGAGTTTTAGCAATCCTTTGTCTCAAACGTTCCCGTTCTTTTTCCATTTCGGATGCAGAGATATTTTCTTTTCCAAACTTTCGGAAGTTTTTCATGGTTTCGTCAGCAAATTCTTTGGCCTCGCGTAAGATGGCGTTTGCCTTTTCATTTGCCTCTTTTATAATTTTCTCACTGCGTTCATCCAAACGTTCTTGCTTCGCACGTATTTCACGTTTCAGTCCTTCTATTTCACGTTTGTATGCAGCGATTTCTGCCTGCTCCTTTTCAATGGTGCGGCGGCTTGTTTCCAAATCCGTTAATAAGTCTTCAAAAGATTCGTCCTGCTCTGACAAATGTCCCTTGGCACTTTCGATAATGTATCCCGGAAGACCTAGTTTGCTTGAGATGGCAAATGCATTACTCTTTCCTGGAATGCCAATTAGTAAATGATAGGTTGGTCTTAACGTTTCTACATCAAATTCGCAACAAGCATTTTCAACGCCAGGCGTGGAAAGCGCAAAGACCTTCAATTCACTGTAGTGTGTGGTTGCCATGGTACGAATTCCACGTTCGTGTAAATGCGATAAAATGGCAATGGCAAGTGCAGCACCTTCTGTTGGGTCAGTTCCTGCACCTAATTCATCAAATAATACAAGAGAACGTTCATCCACATCCTGTAGAAAAGATACAATGTTCGTCATATGTGAAGAAAATGTACTCAAACTTTGCTCAATACTCTGCTCATCACCGATATCCGCAAAAACCTGTTCAAATATGGCCAGTTCTGAGCGGTCAAGGGCAGGAATGTGAAGACCTGCTTGCCCCATTAGGGTAAATAACCCAACCGTTTTTAAGGAAACCGTCTTACCGCCGGTGTTCGGGCCGGTCACAATGAGAAGATCAAACTTACCACCGAGATAAATGGTAATCGGAACAACCTTTTTCTTGTCTAATAACGGATGACGCCCTTCCCGTATGTGGATGTATCCATTGGTATTGAAAATTGGCTTGCTGGCATTCATAGATAGTGCTAAAGAACCTTTTGCAAAAATAAAATCCAACTCTCCAAGCACTTGATAATTGGTGCAGATTTCGTCAATATATTCTGCCGTTTCCACGCTCAGTTTTGCTAGAATCACCTGAATTTCTTCTTGTTCTTTTGCGTAGAGCTCCTTTAAATCATTATTTAACTTCACAATCGCCATTGGTTCAATAAACAAGGTAGAACCGGTAGAAGACTGGTCGTGAATCAGCCCATTTACCTGGCTGCGATATTCCGCTTTAACCGGAAGACAGTAACGGTCTCCGCGCATAGTAATAATTGCTTCTTGCAAATAGGAACGCAGGGAACCATTTACAAGAGTATTCAAAGTGGAGTGCACCTTGTCGTTAATTTGCCCCATACTTCTGCGAATTTGCTTCAAGGTACTGCTGGCATCGTCACTGATTTCATCTTCAGAAATAATACAACGACGAATTTCATTTGAAAGCGGTGTCAAAGGTGACAGCTGTTCAAAATAACTGTCCAAACAGTCTGCTAATTCGTCTACGGTATCATGCCTTCCGTATGATTTGGCACGATTTGCGACTTCGCATAGCTTGCAAACGCGAAGCAGCTCCGGAATACTTAAAGTTCCGCCTACTTCTAACCGCATCATGGAATCTTCCACAGGATAGCAACCACTAAAAGAAAGTCGCCCTTTTTTGACAATCCTTGAAAATGCGGCAGCAGTCTGTAACTGCGCGGTATTAATTTCCTCCAAATCAATCATTGGCTTTAGCGAGCGACAACGATTCTTCCCGGTTTCGGAAGAAGCCTGGTCTACTAAAAGATTGATGATTTTGTCATATTCTAATTTTGTTAACGTTTTCTGATTCATGTTTCTCACCTTTTCTGGATATGCATACATTTTACCCTATTTAAGTTGCAAAGAAAAGGGGGAATATGCTACACTTATAAGAAGATTATTAGAAAGAAGGAAATATTACCATGAGATATATAAATACATTAAGAGAGGGCGATTCCATTCGCGCTATTTATCTATGCAAGTCAAAACGTACTGCAGAAACTAGAAACGGGAAACCGTATGACAATCTGGTTTTACAGGATAAGACGGGAACCCTGGATGGAAAGGTGTGGGACCCAAACTCCGGCGGCATTGCAGATTATGATGAAATGGATTTTATTGAAATATTTGGTGAGGTTGTGAGCTATAACAACAACCTGCAATTGAACATCAAGCAGCTTCGTAAACCGTATGAAGATGAGTACAATATTGCAGATTATATGCCAACCAGTGAAAATAACGTAGAAGGCATGTATCAGGAATTATTGTCTTATGTAATGCAGATCGAGAATAAATATTTGCGTCAGTTAGCAGAGTATTATTTTGTAAAACATGATGCGTTCATCAAGACATTCAAAGAACATTCAGCTGCGAAAAGTGTACATCACAGCTTTGCAGGGGGACTTTTGGAGCATACCCTTAGTATTCTGAGAATGTGCGAATATTATGCGAAGGCATATCCGCTTTTAAGTAAGGATTTGCTTTATTCAGCAACGCTTTTCCATGATATTGGTAAGACCAAGGAACTTTCGAATTTTCCGGAAAATGATTACACGGACGAAGGGCAATTGCTTGGTCACATCGTAATCGGTGTGGAAATGATTAGTGAGGCTGTGCGCAATATTGAAGGTTTCCCAGAGAAGATTGCAAATGAAGTGAAGCATTGTGTGATTGCGCACCATGGAGAATTGGAATTTGGTTCACCGAAGAAACCGGCACTTCCGGAAGCGGTAGCACTTCACTATGCAGATGCAACTGATGCGAAGATGCAGACCTTGAAAGAGATTTTCAAGGATAAGGATACCGACGAGTGGTTGGGATTCAATCGTCTGTTTGATTCAAACTTAAGAAAGAGTAGTTTGTAAAAAGGGGCGTGCAAAACGCCCTCTTTTTCAGGGAGTCTTATGAAGAAAAATGAAAAGATAATTGTAACAATAGAAGATATCGGTGTGAGTGGCGAAGGTATTGGCAAAGTCGGCGGATATACGTTGTTTGTTAAGGATGCCATCATCGGCGATACTGTAGAGGCGGTAATCACAAAACCAAAGAAAAACTACGCTTATGCGAAGATGATAAACATCATAGAGCCGTCGAAGCATCGTGTTCCGGCGAAATGTCCGGTGGCGCGCCAATGCGGCGGATGTCAGATACAGGAGCTTTCTTATGAGGCTCAACTCAATTTTAAGGCAAAGAAAGTGTATGGGAACTTAGAACGTATCGGAGGATTTGCACCGGAATTTTTGGACACGGTTATGGAACCGATATATGGTATGGACGAACCGTTTTACTATCGAAATAAAGCCCAATTTCCAATAGGAACCGATAAAAGTGGGAATATCGTGACGGGATTTTATGCGGGACGTACTCATCAGATTATTCCGAATATGGAATGTGCTCTTGGCGTGCCGGTAAATCAGGAAATTCTTAAAATCATCGTAGATTTCATGCAGGAAAATTACGTCACCGCCTATGATGAAGAGACGCAAAGAGGACTAGTTCGTCATGTGCTCATCCGTTATGGATTTAAGACCAAGGAAATTATGGTTTGCTTAGTGCTAAATGGGGATAACTTACCGCATAGCGAAAAACTTGTGGATAAGTTGGTGCAAATTGAAGGAATGACAAGCATTACGTATAGTATTAACCGTGAAAATACGAATGTAATTATGGGCAAGGAGATTCGAGTGCTCTGGGGACAAAGCTATATCACAGATTATATTGGAGATGTGAAATATCAGATTTCACCATTATCCTTTTATCAGGTAAATCCCGTTCAGACAGAAAAACTATACGGACTTGCACTTGACTATGCACAGCTTACAGGCGAAGAAACCGTGTGGGATTTGTATTGTGGCATCGGAACCATTTCCTTATTCTTGGCTCAGAAGGCAAAGAAGGTCTATGGTGTGGAGATTGTGCCGCAGGCCATAGATGATGCCAGAAATAATGCCAAGATAAATGGTATGGAAAATGTGGACTTCTTTGTGGGCAAGGCAGAGGAAGTGCTGCCGGAATATTATGCCGAGTATGAGCGTGAGCATGGTACAAAAGCTTATGCAGATGTCATAGTAGTGGACCCGCCGAGAAAAGGTTGCGATGAGACATTGCTTGATACCATGGTAAAAATGCAGCCGAAACGGATTGTGTATGTGAGCTGTGATTCAGCAACTCTTGCACGAGATTTGAAGTATCTGTGTGAGAATGGATATGAGTTGAAAATGGTGAAACCGGTTGACCAATTTCCAATGACAACACATGTTGAAACAGTGTGTCTCTTGAATAAAACACTTGAATCATAAGTATATGTATGTTATAATGATGATTCAAATAAATGTTTTTGAAAGTGGATGAAAATTTGTGAAAATTGATGTACATGCACATGTTTTGCCATGGGTTGACCACGGCGCAAAAGATTGGGACACGACACTAGAGATGCTTGTGAGAAGTGCAAAATACGGTGTTGAGGCGATTATTGCCACACCACATCATTTTCCTTGGGAGCAGAATGCTGTTGGAGAGGAAATTTGTGAACTTTGCAAGGAAGCAAAGGAGAGACTTTCTGATAAATATGGTATTTTAATGGATATTTATCCGGGCAATGAGATATATTATGGCACGGATACTGTTGAGATGTTGAAAAAAGGAGAGGCACTCACATTGGCCGGCAGTCGATATGTGTTGGTGGAATTTGACCAGGAAGATTGTTATCAGACTATATATAGGGCTGTAAGAGAACTGCGATATAACCGGTATATTCCAATTATTGCACATGTGGAAAGGTATTTTTGCATGCATAATATGGAAAGATTGACAGAACTGAAAGAGATGGGAGCATTACTACAGATGAACGTAAGTGCTTTCCAGGGGGGATTGTTTGATAGAAGAAGCAATATGGCGAAGCGATGGATGAAACAGGGAGTCGTTGATTTTATAGCTTCGGATATGCATGATTTAACAGAGCGCCCTCCTCTGTCCGAAGAAGGATTGCAATGGGTTCATAAGAAACTGCATCCACAATATCAAGATAAACTTTTATTCGGTAATGCACAGGATATTTTACATGGAATAAAAGCATAAGAAAGGAAAAAGGAATGGAAAACAACAGAACATTTGAAGAAGAAATTGATTTAATAGGGCTTGTCCGCGCATTGATTAAAAGAATTTGGGTGATTCTTATAGCAGCAGTTCTTTCTGCTTGTTTCATGGCAGGATATACATATTTTAGAATACAACCCACATATTCTTCTACATCATTGATGTTGGTATTGACGAAAGAGACAACTTTAACCTCGCTGACTGATTTGCAGATTGGAAGTCAGTTAACTAAGGATTATTCTGTTTTGATTACTAGCCGTCCGGTATTAGAAAGAGTAATCGAAAATCTTGAATTGAAGATGAATTATAAAATTTTAAAAGAGAAAATCGCTATTGATAATCCGGAGGATACGCGACTCTTATTTATTACTGTAACAATGAATAATGCAAAGCAGGCAAAGGCAGTTGTGGATGAATTGTCAATCGTTGCATCTGAGTTTATTGGAGATAAGATGGAAGTAACACCGCCTAAGATTGTAGAAGAGGGTGAGAACGGAGTCAAAACGGGCCCAAGCATTACTAAAAATGCTATTATGGGATTTGTGATTGGAGCATTTATTGTATGTGCAATTATTGTCGTGCTTGAACTTTTAGATGACACAATTCAGAAAGAAGAAGATATTGAGAGATATTTGGGCGTTCCTACATTGGCGATGATTCCTGAAAAGACAAATAGTCAAAAAAAGGGGTTGCAGGGTATGGGAACACAAAAAGTAAGTTTAAAAGGAAAGGCGAAGTAGGACATGGCATATAAAAATATTACATTAACAGATAGCAATCCTGGGAATTATTTTTACGAAGAGGCCATGAAGACCTTGCGTACAAATGTGCAGTTTTCAGGAAAGAATAACAAAGTTATTTTATTGACTAGCGGACATGGTAGTGAAGGAAAGAGTGATATCAGTTTCAACTTGGCGGCTGAACTGGGTAAAGCTGGGAAGAAGGTTCTTTTGATTGATGCGGATATTCGCAAATCTATGTACAAAGAACGTTATGATATTAAGGAAGAAACAAAAGGGCTTTCTCAATATCTTAGTGGACTGGTCGAACAAATTGATGAAGTGGTTTGTAAAACAAATTATGAAAATCTCTATATGATATTGGCTGGTGCTCCGGCACCGAATCCAACAGAAATGTTGGGTGATGAAGCTTTCGGACAATTGCTAAAGGCGGCAAAACAAGTATTCCAATATGTTATCATAGACACACCACCGCTTGGAATCGTAGTAGACGCTGCAGTTATTGGGCAGTATTGCGATGGAGCTATTATTGTAATCCAGAAGGATGCTACAAGTCGCAGAGTACTTCAAAAGGTAAAAACGCAATTGGAAAAAGGTGGATGTAAAGTTCTTGGCGCGGTAATGAATAGAGTTGTTGCTAAAGGCACTTACTATGGAAGAAAATATACAGGTAAGTATAATTATGCGGGCAAGTATAAGACGTATGGAAGTGGTTATCTGCCATCAAGTGAGAAATAAAGGATTATGAATAGAAAGAAAAAACAGAGTTTCATTCTGTTGTGCTTTGCTATCATTATTATAGCTGCTTTGATTGTTTTCATAAAGAGGAACAAAGATGATACCCATTCTACGGAATACAAGGAGAGTGATCGAGAAGATACTATCCCGTATGGTGGAAAAGAATATGAGTACAATGAACATTTAAGTAATTATCTATTCATGGGAATCGACAAAAGGGAAACAATTGAAGAAAATCAAGCACGGGCAGAGAACGGTCGCGCGGATGCAATCTATCTGTTATCCTATGATAGAGTGAAAAAAACTGCAAAAGCATTTGCTATTCCGCGTGATACAATGACCAGCGTTCATGCTTATTCAGTGGATGGTACAGATTTAGGACTTGTTGAAGACCATATTAATATGCAATATGTGTATGGTGATGGGAAAGAAGAAAGTTGCCGCTTAATGAAAGAGGCCATTTCCAATATGATGTATGGGATTCCGATTCAAGGCTATCTGGCACTGAATATGGATGGGATTCCGGTAGCGGTTGGTGCGCTAAAGAGTGTGGAAGTAGTTGTGCCGAATAGTTCTTTGGAATCGGTTGATTCTAAATACAAAAAAGGTGCCAAGGTTACGATTACGGAAGAAAATGCAGAACTGTTTGTGAGATATCGAGATACCGATATTGCACAGAGTGCAATGATGCGAATGGAACGCCAGAAAGCATTTATGGAAGCGTTCATGGAGACAGCAAGGACAAAGGCATCGAATGATACAGAATTGGTCATAAATATGTATGACAGTTTGAAACCACATATGGTTACCAGCATGGGAACTGACCTTTTTGCTCAATTACTTGATGCAAGCTACGAATCTGATGATAAAATTCAAGATATTCCGGGAAAAAAGGTTGACGGAAATGAATTTGACGAGTATCATATAAATGAGGAACAATTATATGAACTCGTACTTCAACATTTTTATAAAGAAGTGCAGGGTGATTAGTCGTGAAAAAGAAGATTGTGCTTGGAATAGGCATTCTCATAATTCTTGCAGGAGTTGTTCTAGGATGTATAGGATTATACAAACATATGTCTGAAAAGCATGCGGGAAAAGTTTATGAAGATATTAAGGTTGAACATGATGTTAAGCCACTTATGGATCTTTCGCAACTGGAGATAGAAAAGATAGAGAATCCAATCGATTTTGCAAGTCTTACAGCACAGTATCCGGATATCTATGCATGGATTACAATTCCGGGTACAAAGATTGATTATCCGATTGTGCAACATCCGAGTGATAATGGTTATTATCTGAATCACACGGTGGATGGGCGTAAGCGCATCGAGGGAGCAATCTATACAGAAAACTATAACAGTAAAGATTTTTCAGACCCGAATACTTTGATATACGGTCATAACATGAAAAATGGTTCCATGTTTAAGGGCTTACATAAGTATAAAGACAGAAAATTTATGGAAGAACATGACGAAGTTCTTATTTATCAGGATGGCAGAGTGTTGAAATACAAGATTTTTGCAGCCTATGTTTATGACAGCAGGCACTTGATGTTGAGCTTTGACTTCCAAGATAAAAATATTTTTGATTATTATCTCAATTCGGTTTTGACAAAAAAGGATATGAGTAGTAATATAGATACAACGGTAGAAGTAACAGCAGAGGATAAGATTATTACATTATCAACATGTAATAATAATGATGCGCAGAGATATCTAGTACAGGCAGTACTATTATCTATACAAGAATAAGAAAGGAAAGAGGTTGACATGAAAAAGAGAGTTTTAGCAGGAATTATGATGGCAGCTATGATGGTAGCTTCTGTAATGAGCGTTTCAGCAGCAGGTAGCAAAACAGATGAGGTTGAGGTAAGCAAAGACAACACATATGGCTACACAGTTGAAGCAGAAGCGGACACATTTAAAGACTTAGATGCAGAAGCTCAGACTGCAATTAAGGATTTGAATGATGGTAAGATTTCAGATTCTATCGTAGCAGATATCAAAGATATCAAAACAACATTATCTGGTAAAAAGTTGGTTTGCCCTGTATTCGATTTGGAACCATTTGGAGAACATCCAAATTGTACAAATGGTCATACAGTTAAATTGAATGTTCCAGCACTTAAAAACTGCGACCCTAATTCAGTTGTAGTACTTCACTATAGTGAAACTGATAAAGCTTGGGAAGTAGTTGAAGCTAAAGTTAGTGGTACAACACTTACAGCTACATTCGAAAACTTATCCCCAGTTGCTATCTATGCAAAAGTGACAACTGGTGGTGCAGCAGGTACATCATCTCCATCAACAGTTGGTACATCTTCAACATGGATGCTTTTGGCAGCAGTAGCAGTAGTTGCACTTGGTGCAGGTGTTGTTGCAACTCAAAAGAAAAGCCGTTAATAATTCATTGATTATTAATAAATAAAAGAAAACCTTGTCGTATCGCGAACGACAAGGTTTTTTTGTGAACTTTTGCAAGCAAACTCTTATTAAATATATTTAAGAAGCAGGGTAACTAAGGCCGGTTAAGGCTTCGAAGCTACATTTTACTGCGTCCTCAGACATGTCACAGGTTAAAACATACAGAGGAACCTTTTTGATTAACATATCTACAAGTTCTAATGTTAAGCCGGCGGCAAGTGTGTCAGCCGGAAGATAGACTTGCTTGAATAATAGAGAAAGGCAATCACCGGCCTCAATTCTTCGAATTGAATTCGTGGTTCCACGTTGCACAAAACAGATTCCTTTCAGTGGCATCTTACAGTTCCTGTGCCAATTTTCTTTCCCGGCCCATGGAGAGCCGTAAATCATAGGTTCATCCTCCAAAGAGATAAACGGTTTGTCACCGTTTACTATTTTCACATTGTCCCCCAAGTACTTTTTCCATAAGCGAATATGTGTGCTTTTACCTGTTCCGCTTGGTGCGGTGAAAAGGTAAGCGTGTTCATTATAAGAAATGGATGCACCGTGCATTAAAATGCGGTTGTGGGATGGAAGGATTTCTGCCAATTTTCGTAAAAGAGCAAGCGTTTCCAAATAGGTAGGCGAGAAATGGTTTTCAGAAGTTGCTTCTTGTTCTGCTAATATGTCATCGTTACTTAACGAGACAGAAAAATCCGGTGTCACATCTGTGACAAGATAGTCTTTAAAGAAACTTTTCAACTCATCATACACACTATTTATTTCGATATATTTGTCTGCTAATCCAACAATAAATTTCATGATTTTATACCTCTATATTTCTTGAATTTATTATACACTATTTTGAAAAAAAAGAAAGTTGTTATAGATTTTTTTTGATAGAAATGTTATAATTGAAGAAATCTTATGGATTGGAAAGGAAGATAGTGATGAGTAAGAAAAATCTAAGATACATAGTTGGAATTATTGTTGTGGTGATGGTTAGCGTTTTAGCGCTTGGCGGTTGTAAAAAGAACAAAGATAAAGATAAAGAAAATACTGGCGTAGAAGGTGGTCTGCAGGTAGAAGAATCTGGCGAAGGTGATGTAATTGAATTTGAAGATGGATTTTCGGATGATGAAGATGACAAGACAGATACCGACAAGGATGGCACACCTGATAAAGATGATGATGACGATGATAACGACGGCACACCTGATAAAAAGGATGACGACGATAACAACGATGGTACTCCTGATAAGGAAGACCCAAAGCATCCATCATATGAAGGTGACGATAAGGATGACGATAAAGCCGACGAAAAAGACGATGACAAGGATGACGATAAGGACGACGATAAAGAGAACGTTAAAGATGATGAAGAAACAGAATATGGTCCATTATTCTAGAAACGAGGCGGTAGTGCTATGCACTACCGTTTTTAATTTCATAAACACACACTTTATATCTACGAAGCTTGAAACAATGGAATCTCTGGTGGTACAAAAGTAAATATTACAAAAATTAAAGCGACCAAACATAAAAGGAACAAAGCCAATAATGGCGCTATGCAAAATCCACTTGTATTTTTAAATAGCCACAATTCCAATAGATATGTGGCTGCGGCAACTACAAAAAATATGATAATGTTTATCCAATCTTTTGACGTGCCTGATATACCAGTATAAGTATAATATAGGGGGTTGACAAAATATGGTAACTGTGTAATAATACGATTTGCTTTTTACATAGGAGAGAAAGAATATGAATTTTGGTATCACATTTTTTATTAGTAACATTTTATTAGGCGTAGGATTAGCAATGGACGCATTTTCGGTATCTTTAGCAAATGGACTTAATGAACCATGCATGAGAAAACGTAAAATGTGTGGCGTAGCAGGAACCTTTGCATTCTTTCAGGCATTTATGCCATTGACGGGTTGGATATGTGTCCATACCATGCTGAAGTATTTCAAGGCATTTGGTGTATTAATTCCTTGGATTGCACTTGCCTTGCTTGGATATATAGGCGTAAGCATGATATGCGAAGGAGTAAAAAATGAAGGTGATGCGTGTTCCGGAAAAGGGATTGGATTATGGGGCTTATTCATACAGGGTATAGCCACATCCATTGATGCACTTTCTGTAGGTTTTGTTATTTCGGATTACGACTTCACATCGGCGTTGTTCGCTTCCTTGTTGATTGGATTGGTTACTTTTGTTATTTGCATGCTTGGTCTTTTTATCGGAAGAAAAGCAGGTATGAAATTTGCAGGAAAGGCCGGCATTATGGGTGGCGTAATTTTAATTCTAATTGGTATAGAAATTTTTGTAAGCAGTTGGCTATAAATAGATATGAAGGGTTGACAATGGTCAGCCTTTCTTGTTATAATACATTTAACAATTAGGTTAAATGTTAAATGAGAGAGGTGATGATGTGGGTATACACAATACGCTTAAAGCTCTTGCAGATCCTATACGCCGAGAGATTTTAAATTTATTAAAGAAGGGGAAAATGTCTGCGGGTGAGATTACAGATCATTTTGAAGTAACAGGTGCATCGATTTCCAGGCATCTGTCAGTACTGAAAGACGCAGGTCTAATTCGGGACGAAAGAGAAGGGAAGTTTATTATTTATGAATTAAATGCATCTGTCTTGGAGGAGATTATGCTTTGGATTACAGATTTGAAAGGGGAAACGAACAATGATTAAAAAGAATAAAGGGAAACTGATTTTGACTTCGATTATAATACTGATTCCCATTGTAATAGGACTGATTTTGTGGAATAAATTGCCGGAGAAGCTACCTACCCATTGGAATGCAGAAGGTGTGGTAGATGGATGGAGTAGCAAAGGATTCGCTGTTTTTGGACTACCAACGTTTCTGTTTGTTGTGCATTGGATTTGCCTGTTGGGGTCAAGCGCAGACCCGAAAAATAAAAATTACTCGGAGAAACTATTGCAACTGGTTTTCTGGATTTGCCCGGTGATTTCCGTTTTGCTTGGAGTAATAACTTATGGTACTGCTTTGGGAATGGAATTTGAGGTGGATACAATAATGTTGGTTCTTGTGGGGCTTGTGTTTATCGTAATTGGAAATTATATGCCGAAGTGCAAACAAAATTATACGATGGGTATCAAACTTCCGTGGACTTTAAATGATGAGGAAAATTGGAACAAGACACATCGTATGGCAGGAAAACTTTGGGTCATCACAGGTTTTCTTGTGATGCTATGCATACTTGCTCCGACAAGTGTTATGGTTGCAAGCTTTATCGTAATTCTTTTTGCGGCTATCATTATACCTACAGTTTATTCTTATCTCTTATATAGAAACAAAAGAGAAAGCGGTGAGTAATATGTATGCAATTCAGACAACAAATTTGACCAAATATTACGGGAAATCCAGAGGAATTGTGGATTTAAATCTAGAAGTAAAAAAAGGAGAATTTTTCGGCTTTATTGGACCAAACGGAGCTGGCAAAAGCACTTGTATTCGTACTCTCTTGGGATTGATTAAGTGTAGTAGCGGTTCTGCAACTGTACTGGGCTTGGATATCGAGCAGGATAAGACGGAGATATTAAAGAGGGTTGGTTATATGCCATCGGAAACCATGTTTTATGCGGGGATGCGTGTGAAGGATGTGTTGAAACTATCAGCAGATTTGCGTGGGCGCAATTGTAGTGAAGAAGCTAAGTTGCTTTGTGATAGATTGCAGTTGGATGTGAATAAAAAGGTTGAAGAGTTATCCTTTGGAAATAAGAAAAAGGTTTCTATTGTATGTGCGCTTCAGCACAAACCGGAGCTTCTGATTTTGGATGAGCCGACCAGTGGTTTGGACCCGCTTATGCAACGGGAGTTTTTCCAAATTCTCCAGGAGCGAAATGCAGGAGGAACAACCATATTTTTGTCTTCTCACATTTTGGCAGAAGTGCAAAGAAATTGTACACGTGCCGGAATTATTCGTGAGGGAAAACTCATAGCCTGTGACAGTGTGGAAGCGTTGTCTCAGACCAAGGCCAAACGTGTTTATGTACAGGGAAATGTAAATATAGAGGAGCTTGGTCAGGTCCGCGATTTACGACAACCAGAAAATGGGTTTACATTTCTGTATGGCGGAGAGATTAAACAATTGTTGGAAGTGTTGTCAAAACAGCCGATTCAGGATTTGTCAATTTCAGAACCTAATTTGGAAGAAATCTTTATGCACTATTATGTAGACGGAGGTGAGGCGTAATGACATTATTGAAACATGAATTAAGACAAAATCGCATCTCACTTCTTATCTGGACTGGGGCAATTACCTTTATGCTTGCCATCTGCATTTTTATTTATCCGGAAATGAAGGGAGAAATGGAGAGTATCAGCGATGTCTTTGCTGACATGGGGAGCTTTTCGGCGGCATTTGGGATGGACCAGCTAAACTTTGGCACTTTGCTCGGATATTACTCTATCGAGTGCGGTAATACATTCGGTTTAGGTGGCGCGTTTTTCGCTGCACTCTGCGGTGTAGGTATTCTGGCGAAAGAAGAAAAGGACCGTACGGCAGAATTTTTGCTAACTCATCCTGTTAGCAGGGCAAAGATTGTTACTCAAAAACTATTGGCAGTATTTGTACAGCTTATGATTTTAAGTATTGTTGTTTATATAGTGTCAATACTGTCTATGATTGCTGTGGGAGAAACAGTTCCGTGGAAAGAGGTCAATCTTCTTCATATAGCAAACTTCTTACTACAGATTGAAATATCCGGAATATGTTTTGGAATCTCCGCATTTTTAAAACGAGGAAGTCTGGGAGTTGGACTTGGCGTTGCAATCATGATGTATTTCCTGAATCTTATTTCCAACATTACGGAAAGCGCCGAGTTTTTGAAATATTTGACGCCATTTGCTTATACAGATGGAGCAAGTATTGTCGCAAATGTTGAATTAGACATGAAGCTTATCACAATTGGAATGGTTTATGCGGTTGCGGGAATAGTAATTGCATATTGGAAGTATACAAAGAAAGATATGGTATAATTAGTCGAAGTCCAACGGTCGTAAATAAATACTTAAGTCCAACCGTTGTCTTCATTTGCCATTTACATTATATGCAGAGACTGTGAGCAATATTTGTCTAAATTGGAAAATTATTCTTAAAATTGTTAAGAGGAAATGAAACATGCAGGAAAAGAAAATAATTCTAGCCTCCGCTTCGCCTAGAAGACGAGAGTTAATGCAGCAGGCTGGGTATGAGTTTGAAATTCAGGTGAGTCATAAAGAAGAAGCCTATACCAGCGAGACACCGGATGAAATAGTGAAAGAGCTGGCACTTTTAAAAGCAAATGATATTGCCGGCCAGAATGAGAAGAAAGATTTGGTGGTGATAGGTGCTGATACGGTTGTTGTCTATCAGGGGGCTATCTTAGGGAAACCAAGATCAAAGGAAGAAGCATTTGCAATGATACAGGGTTTTCAAGGTGATAAGCATCAAGTCTATACAGGAGTGGCTATTCTAAGCTATGATGGGGAAGGCCATGAAACGGTCGTCAATCACGCAGTGAAAACAGATGTATATGTAAATTCGATGACAGATGAGGAGATTTGGAAATACATTGAAAGTGATAACGTTATGGACAAGGCGGGAAGCTACGGAATCCAAAGTGGATTTGCAATTCATATAGAGAAAATCGAGGGAGATTACTTTAATGTGGTCGGCCTGCCGATTTCCTATATTTATCAAATATTGAAGCAGATATAAAATGTGAATAATTATTAAAATAAGAGCGAACTCTAGGTAATATCTCAGAGTTCGCTTGTTTACATTTTCTTATTTCGCTTCCCATCTTCCAGATGCACCGCAAGGTAATACCAGACCGTTACTTGATACAGGAAGTCCGATTTCCTGGGAGTCTACTGTGCCGTTGAATTCTTTTAACTCTGTTGCCAGCATGTAAGTTAGTACAGCAGGTGCAAGACCTGTTGTGTAAGAGTTAATTAAGAAGAATAACGGTTCATCAGATAGAATCTGGGTGCATAGTTTAATGAGTGGATGAATCATATCTTCGATTTTCCAGATTTCACCCTTTGGTCCACGTCCATAAGACGGTGGGTCCATGATAATCGCATCGTATTTATTTCCACGACGAATTTCTCGTTCCACAAATTTTACACAGTCGTCTACCAGCCAACGAATTGGCGCCTCGGAAAGTCCGGAGGATGCGGCGTTTTCTTTCGCCCAGCCTACCATACCTTTGGAGGCATCCACGTGAGTAACATTTGCACCTGCAGCGGCAGCAGCTAACGTAGCTCCGCCTGTATAGGCAAATAAGTTCAACACTTTAATTGAGCGACCTGCATTTCTGATTTTCTCAGAGAACCAGTCCCAGTTGGTTGCTTGCTCCGGAAATAGTCCGGTGTGTTTAAAACTAAATGGTTTTAAGTTGAAGGTGAGGTTTTTGTAATTAATTTGCCATTGCTCTGGCAAGTCAAAGAATTCCCATTCTCCGCCTCCTTTTTTGCTACGGTGGTAGTGACCATTCATAGTTCTCCAGCCTTTATGTGATTTCTTAGTATCCCAAATAACCTGTGGGTCCGGTCTTACCAAAAGGTAATCACCCCAACGTTCTAGTTTTTCACCATTGGAAGTGTCGATTACTTCGTAATCCTTCCATCCATCTGCTATCCACATATGTTTTTCCCTTTCCAGAAATCTTATCGAAATTATCGTGTCTGTCCGTTCCCGCGGATGACATATTTATAGGTGTTCATTTCGCAAAGTCCCATTGGACCTCTTGCGTGAATCTTCTGAGTAGAGATTCCAATTTCACAGCCAAGTCCGAATTCGCCGCCATCTGTAAAGCGGGTTGAAGCATTTACATATACAGCAGCACTGTCGACCATTTGTGTAAAGTATGCGGCACTTGCATCATCCTGTGTAATGATGGACTCGCTATGATGCGTAGAGTGTTTTGCAATGTGGGAAACGGCTTCCTTTACATCCTCTACGATTTTAACAGCAAGTATATAATTCAAAAATTCTGTATCAAAATCTGTTTCTCCGGCGGGTGTACCGTCAATGATTTCATGGGCCGCTTCATCCAGACGAAGTTCGCACACTGGTTTTCCATCTGCGCGCTCTGTGAGGCGTTTCTTTAATAAAGGAAGAAACTCATTTGCAACTTTTTTGTTTACAAGACAAACTTCAGCAGCATTGCATACAGAAGGACGGCTCATTTTTGCATTTTCTACTATATTAATAGCTGTTTCTATATCTGCGGTTTCATCTACATAAATGTGGCAGATTCCGGTTCCTGTTTCAATACAAGGAACGGTGGCATTTTCTACACAAGCTCGAATCAGACCTGCGCCACCACGAGGAATTAATAAATCTACTTTTCCGGCGGCAGTCATAAGTGCTGTTGCTTCACTGCGGTCTGTGTTAGAAGGCATACCAACAAGGTCAGCAGGAAGTCCTGCATTTTCAAGACCTTCTTTTAATGCGTTTACAATGGCTAAAGAGGAACGGAAGGCTTCCTTACCACCACGCAGGATACATACGTTACCGCTCTTAATAAGAAGAGCAGCAGCATCTGAGGTAACATTTGGTCGACTTTCATAAATGACTGCGACTACACCAATTGGTACAGAAACTTTCTCTAGCTCCAACCCGTTGTAAAGAGTTCGTGTTTCTGATATGCGCCCTACAGGATCAGGCAAGCTGCAGACATCTGTGATGCCTTTTGCCATCGCCCTAATGCGGGCTTCGTCTAAGCGCAAACGGTCAGCCATCACGCCGTCACCGTAAGCTGCGAGGTCTTCTTTATTTGCTTTCAAAATTTCTTCTGTATGTGCAATCAGGCTTTCGGCCATAGACTGAAGACCTTTATTTTTATCATCTTCACTCAAGGATGCTGCAATGGGTTTAACTGCTAAGGCAGCATCTAATAGTTCATGAACTGTCATATTTATTATCCTTTCTTTGTGAAACGTGTTCCAATGGATTTGCCATCAAAAATATCGTAGAGAACCTCTGGATTACTTCCGTTAGAGATAATCATGTCGATTCCTGCATCCATACAAATCTGTGCAGCGTGCAACTTCGTTATCATACCGCCTGTACCACGTGAGGTTCCGGCTGTACCTGCAAGGTTCATAATGTCCTCAGTGATTTCATTTACTACAGGAATCAAGCTAGCATCTGCATCTTTTCGAGGGTCTGCTGTATATAGACCATCAATATCTGAAAGCAGAATCAACATGTCTGCATTCGCACTTGTTGCAATAATTGCGGACAAGGTGTCATTGTCGCCAACCATGATTTCTGAAGTGGCAATTGTATCATTCTCATTTACAATGGGAAGAACTCCGAATTCAAGTAGTCGGTTTAAGGTGTTGTCAAAGTTTGTGTGACGTTCCTCGTTTTCAAAATCAGCACCGGTCATTAACATCTGAGCTACTGTGTGATTGTATTCCTGAAATAATTTGTCATAGGTATACATTAGCTCGCATTGGCCAATGGCTGCGCATGCCTGCTTCGACGGAATGTCCTGCGGCTTCTTGCTAAGACCAAGCTTTCCCACGCCCATGGCGATAGCCCCTGATGATACAAAGATGATTTCCAGTCCTGCATTTTTCAAATCAGAAATCACTTTGCAGAGATTTTCAATTCTTCTTATATTAATATTACCGTTTTGATGAGTCAGCGTAGAAGTACCGACTTTAATTACAACACGCATTACGTTACCTCCTAAAGAAGAGTTTCATTTGTTTTACTTGAAAAAGAGTATACTATAAGGAAGGTTTTTGCGCAAGTGTATATGGCATACAGTTTAGCCATGCCAAGCTCGAATCCGCTGCGCTACTTCTCGCTTTGGCAGAACGCCATATGTCAAAATTTATTATCAGTCACTTACATGCAAGCATGACGTGTCTGCTATTAATTTTGCCGCATGGCTAAACTGTGAAAAAATATTTCAAAAAATCGAAAAAAAGTGCTTGCATTATGGATTTATTTCCTGTATAATAAAAAAGCTGTGACAAGATAGCGATGAAGCGTGAGGTTGCTACCCACCGTGGTAGGTATTCCGTGGAGCGAATGTCAAGTTAGGAAACTGGCGACAAGTCACTGTACGAATCTATAACAGCCGATGAAAAACGGTAACAACGTGTGAGTACTCACGACACACACGGGAGAGTGTACAGTCACCACTTGTCGTACTAAAACCCAAGTACGAAAAGGAGGCGGGTTTTTTTATGGCAAGTCAAGTAATGAGAATTACACTGAAAGCGTATGAACATCAATTAGTTGATGCAAGCGCAAAGAAAATCATCGAAACTGTAAAGAAAACAGGATCACAAGTAAGTGGACCAGTACCACTTCCAACAAAGAAGGAAGTTGTAACAATCTTAAGAGCGGTTCACAAATATAAAGATTCTCGTGAGCAGTTCGAACAAAGAACTCATAAAAGACTCATTGATATCATTGCCCCAACACAAAAAACTGTTGATGCATTATCAAGATTAGAGATGCCAGCAGGTGTTTACATTGATATCAAAATGAAAAACAAATAAGAGTTCAGGTAACTAATTAACAGACAGTAACAATCCTATAATTTAGGATGAACACAGGACGTGTTCCGCTGTAAATCACAGGAGGTAGTAATAATGAAGAAAGCTATTTTAGCGACAAAAGTCGGAATGACTCAAATCTTCAACGAAGACGGAGTATTAACTCCAGTAACTGTTCTTCAAGCTGGTCCTTGTGTAGTAACACAGATCAAAACAGTTGAAAACGACGGTTACAGCGCAGTTCAAGTTGGTTTTGTAGATAAGAAAGACAAAATCGTGAACAAAGACGCAAACGGTAAAAAAGAAATCGTACACAGAAATGGTGTAACAAAAGCAGAAAAAGGACATTTTGCAAAAGCTGGTGTTTCAAGCAAGAGATTTGTAAGAGAATTCAAATTTGAAAATGCTGACGAGTACACATTGGCACAAGAAATCAAAGCTGATATCTTCGCTGCAGGAGATAAGGTAGATGCAACAGCAATCTCAAAAGGTAAAGGTTTCCAAGGTGCAATCAAGAGACATAACCAACACAGAGGTCCTATGACTCACGGTTCTAAGTTCCATCGTCATGCAGGTTCTAATGGTGCTGCATCTGATCCAAGTAAAGTATTCAAGGGTAAAAAGATGCCAGGACACATGGGAAGCAAGAGAATTACAATTCAAAATCTTGAAATCGTAAGAGTAGATGCTGAAAACAATTTAATCTTAGTAAAAGGATCAGTTCCGGGACCTAAGAAATCTTTAGTGACAATTAAAGAAAGCGTTAAAGCAAACTAGTCTTTAATAGGAAAGGAGGAACACTTGAGATGGCAAACGTAAATGTTTACAATATCGAAGGTAAAGAAGTTGGAACAATCGAATTAAATGATGCGGTATTCGGTGTTGAAGTTAACGAACACTTAATGCACATGGCAGTTGTTCAACAACTTGCAAATAAACGTCAAGGAACTCAAAAAGCAAAAACTCGCTCAGAAGTTTCAGGCGGTGGTAGAAAACCATGGAGACAAAAAGGAACAGGTCATGCAAGACAA
>JAZNXJ010000034.1:0-2577 GCA_045593805.1 Faecalimonas sp. | reverse complement strand
AAATATCCCATACCTGCAATAAGACCTGCGCCCATGGCGAGGAATAACGTTCCGATTTCTTTTGCAGTTCCCGGTACTGAGCGGAAGCGAACCAAGCTGAATGCACCTGCAACGGCAACACCGGTTCCTACATTTCCGTTTACCATCATAATGACAACACAGACAACCGCCGGCAGGAGAGCCAGCGTTACTACAAAGCTTTTGGTGTAACGTGTTTTGTACATGTAGCTGAATGCGATAATCAGTCCGATGATAAGTGATACGCCGATGCAGAGTAAGAAGTCGGGTACGCTGATTACGCTGGTTAATTCTGTGTCGAAAATTCCTTTAAATAGTGTTTCCATAGATTGTTTCCTCCTTTAGTTTCGGATAAATCAGTGTTTGATATGCTGTTCCATATTTGGAAAATGATGTTTTATAAATGCGTTCTTTCGATAGAACTTCTGTCATCCAAAGCGGAATACCGCCCGAGCATTTGATTTCCATAAGTACAAGTCCTTCATCCAATATGAGATTGCCTCCAACGTCGGATTCTAAGGATAGATTTGATTGGCGGCAGAGAATGTGGTCGTCGAAGGTCACGCGAAAATCGGAACCATCCTTCGAGTAAAATGCCTCTCGCTCATAGGAGAGAAAGACAGTTGGATGGAGACTGCCGTAATATTCTAAAAAGTAATCAATTTCGTCCGTAATCTGCGTTTTCTCAGCACAAGGATTTCCTGCACATATCCAATTGACTGCATCTTTTTCCGGAAGGGGCACACGCCTTTTGTAGACAACTCCTTTGTACTTCTTCTTGAGTTCTACGAAGACCGGCGTGTCGGAATTTGCCTTGCGGTAACTGCGAATGCGAAGCTTTTCTTTATAGGCAGGTTTTTCAATGGAGCGTCGAATGAGACGATAGTTATCAGTGTCGAAGTAGAGATTGCGAATCGTTGTACGTCCGTAATCATCCAACGCCATGTGAGGTTCCATTGCCTTAAGAACGGTTTCTTGTTGCGCCTTTGTCAGTATGTACTTTATTTCATAACGTTTGAAAATGGTTTGGTATGACATGAAGTCATGCTCCTTTACGTTCTGGGTATTTCTGTTAATAATCATAAAGAAAAGTATTAAATGTTTTGTGAAAGAAGTGTGAAAAAACTGTGAAATAAAGTGATGTAAAGAAGAAAGCGACTGATACAACTGTGAAGGTACAGTGTATTAGTCGCTTGTAATTTTATAATCTTACCACCGTATGACGATGTCCGGTATGCTTCAAGAACTTTTTCAAAATATCTTGTGTCTTTATCTTGAGGCTGGAAGTATTGATACATGGATGGCATCCGATGTATTCTGCATCAAGCACATCCTTGTCAATCAAAAGGTCTACATACCAGTCTTTGTCGTTCATAAGTCCAAGTACGCTGACAGAACCTGGAGTGATATTCAAGTATTTCTCCATATATTCCGGCTCTGCAAAAGAGAGTCTGGAGATACCTAATTGTTTTGACAAATCCTTTGTCATGAATTTCTTATCCCCCGGAATGAGAAGTAAGAAGAAGGTTGTCTTCTGCTGGTTGCGTAAGAAAAGGTTCTTACACATCGTTACGCCAAGCTTCTCATCAACTAATTCACACGCTTCCATTGTATCAGCTGCATCGTGGTCAATGCGCTCATATGGGATTTTCAATTTATCTAATAATTCATACACAGCCATCTCTTTTGGAAGGCGGTTGCCATCCGTTGGGGCTGTAGTATAGATTTCTTCACTTACATAAATTTCGCTCATAACTCATTTCCTCTCTTTTCCCAATTTACATTTTTTAGTATAGCGAAGTAGAGTGGAAAAAACAAGCCATTTTGCATATATTGGATTATAGAATGGGTGAAATGGGTGATGGTATGCGTCTTTGTGAACTGCGAGAAAAAGAAGTGATTAATCTATGTACGTGCAAACGACTTGGTTGTGTGGAGGACTTGATTTTTGACCTGTGTGATGGGTGTATTCAGGCGATTATCGTTCCGGAACGAATGAAGTTCTGTGGTATCTTTGGGAGTGACTGCGAGTATGTAATTCCATTTGAATGTATTAAAAAAGTGGGTTCAGACATTATTATGGTAGAAATATCCGAAGAAAAGTGTCTGAAAGGTTGCAAAGAGTAAAAACTTTCTGTTAAAATGTAATGTAAAGATTTTTTACAGGGAGGATAGACAAATGAAATGTCCATATTGTAATAATGCAGATACAAGGGTAATTGACTCCAGACCGGCAGAGGATGGAAGTTCAATTCGCAGAAGAAGATGTTGTGATGAATGTGGGAAGCGTTTTACCACTTATGAGAAGGTGGAGACTATTCCGTTAATTGTAATAAAGAAGGATGACAACCGTGAGCAGTATGACCGTTCGAAGATTGAGGGCGGTGTTCTTAGAGCATGCTATAAGAGACCGGTTTCTGCGGAGCAGATTCAGAGAACCTTAGAGAAGATTGAGACGGAGATTTTCAATCGTGAAGAAAAAGAGATTCCGACCAATGTGATTGGTGAGATTGTCATGGATCATCTGAAAGAACTGGACGAGGTTGCATACGTTCGTTT
>JAZNXJ010000033.1:0-6567 GCA_045593805.1 Faecalimonas sp. | reverse complement strand
AAGAGGAGCCGGGTTATTAAGACGGCTCCTCTTTTTGCTTCACTAAATTTCCATATCTTTATACCTGACAATAATATACTTAATACTCAACTTAATCTGTCTCACAAACTCTTCCGGCTCTATTGTACTATTCTCAATAAGCCATCTCTGGATCGCTATGACTACAGCATCCGCAATAAAGGTCACTTGGAAATCCATAATTTTTTCATCAGTAACACTTTGAATTCTACTGGAAATTACCGGTAATATCAATTCCTTGAAATGATCCGAAAAAGAATTCTGCCCCTTAATACCTAATGCCTTACGATAAAAATTACGATTATCATAAAAGAAGTTACTCATTGTAGTTAACAAATCCCAGACATCTTCATAATTCTTTATGTGTGCCACTGCAATAAATTCTGTATCAAAAATCCAATTCACCAGATCGTATTTGTCTTTAAAATGATAATAAAAACTTTTTCTGTTCATATCACATTTTTCGCAAATATCCCCAACATTTATTTTTTCAAATGGTTTTTCCTCCATCAACTTTTTCAAGGAAGCAGCTAGCGCACGCTTTGTGATATTTGAATCCGCCATATTAAACACCTCCTAAAGTATCCCAAAATCTTGTAACAATATAGATGCACCCATGATAATTAAAATGATTCCTCCCAGCACTTCTGCTCTTGATTTATATCTTTCACCGAACTTGCTTCCTACTTTTACTCCAAGTGCTGATAAAACAAATGTGGTGCCACCAATCAGTAAAACTGCCGGTACAATATGCATTTCCATGAATGCAAATGTTACGCCTGCCGCAAGTGCATCAATACTATCAGCTATGGCTAATGGAAACATAACCTTCGCTGCAAAAGAAGCATCCAGCTTCTCTACCTCTTCTCTTGATTCCTTAATCATATGAATACCAATGACTGTCAACAATATAAATCCTATCCAATGGTCAATACTTTCCACAAATGCTTGAAAACCCGTTCCTAATAAGTATCCTAACATCGGCATAATTGCCTGGGCGCCACCAAACCACAATCCGGTTACTATCATATGCTTCTTTTGTATCTTTTCCACTGATAAGCCTTTACATATGGAAATCGCCAAAGCATCCATCGACAAACCAACCGCAATCAAAAACAATTCAATAATCCCCATCTTTACTTCTCCATTTTATTGATACGTATTAAAAAAGACGACACTTACCCACTACTGCAGATAAGTCTCGTCATTTCATGCTGGACCAGGAGCTACTCCATGATGTTGAATCCAACCACACATTCCGTGCTGACTACTCCCTTATTTTAAAATATTATAGCATTAAAGATATTTTTTCTCAACAGATTTCGACGTTTTCTGTTTGGACATTTTGCTGTATTTGTCCCAAAAAGTAACATTTTTTTAAAAAGGGAAAATTTCAGACAAACTTCCTCTTTGGTCTAATGCAACCTCCTCACTTGCTTCTTATAATTGTATATATCTAGCTTAAGGAGGATTATTTATGACTTATCACAGCGAAAAAATTGACACCGTTATAGGTGAGCTAGCCACTAACCCACAATCCGGTCTAAATAGCTCTAATATAGTTTTCTTATTAGCTGAACATGGAGAAAACAAATTGGCAGAAACGAAAAAGAAAACTAACCTGCAACGTTTTCAGGATCAATTCAAGGATGTGATGATACTGATTCTGATTGTTGCAGCTATCATTTCCTTTGTAATTGCTTGCATTGAAGGAAATCCTAAAGAATTTTTTGAACCTGTTTTAATTCTGTTGATTGTTATCATAAATGCCATAATGGGTGTAGTCCAGGAAAGCAAAGCCGAAAAAGCTCTTGAAGCCTTGAAAAACTTATCTGCCCCCCACGCACGTGTACTTCGGGATGACGAGGAATCCATCATAGATGCCAGTCAGTTAGTTCCGGGAGACATTATTCGTTTGGAAGCCGGCGACTTTGTTCCTGCTGATGCAAGGTTAATAGAAAGCGCCCGCTTAAAAAGTGAAGAATCCGCATTAACCGGCGAGTCCGTGCCTTCTGAAAAAGATGCCTCTATCATTGTAGAACCAAATGCACCTCTCGGCGACAGACAAAACATGGTATTTTCAGGATGCAGTATCACCTATGGCACTGCATTAGCGGTTGTTACCGCAACAGGTATGAATACAGAAATGGGCAAAATTGCAAATTTGTTAGACAATGAAGAAAATTTACAAACTCCACTTCAAGCGAAGTTAGCACAGCTTGGAAAATATCTTGGTATCTTAGCGCTTGTTGCCTGTGCAATTATATTTGTAGTCGGCTTAACGAATGGTATCCCTGCCATTGAAATATTTATGACAGCGGTATCCCTTGCAGTTTCGGCAATACCGGAGGGCCTTCCAGCCATTGTAACAATTGTACTTTCTATTGGTGTCCAGCGTATGGTAAGTAAAAATGCCATCATCCGCAGATTGCCTGCGGTTGAAACCTTAGGAAGCGCTTCCGTCATTTGTTCTGATAAAACAGGAACACTTACACAGAACAAAATGACTCTGGTAAAGGCTTACTGCAACAGCCGAAGTAATACAGAAGATATTTGTGATAACAATTCTGCTGATGTAAAAAAGCTTTTACAATATGCTACACTTTGCTGCGATGGTTCCGTTATTTTCCACGATACAGAAGAACAGCATATTGGTGACCCGACAGAAACGGCTATTGTCTTAGCTGCATATAGAAACCATTTACGAAAAGAAGACTTGAATAGGCTATATCCAAGGCTTATGACACTCCCTTTTGATTCTGACCGAAAGCTTATGACTACGGTCCATAACATTAACGGCAAATACGTTGCTATTGTGAAAGGTGCCTTTGACATCATGACCTCCCGTTGTATAAATGGTGACTTGATTACAGCACAGGTCATTAACTCAGAAATGAGTGAACAGGCATTACGTGTCCTTGCCATTGCATATAAAGAATTGGATTCACTTCCTGCAACTGCAAAATCGGAAGAACTTGAATATGATTTAACCTTTATGGGTATGTTTGGTATGATTGATCCTCCAAGACCGGAAGCCAAAGTAGCTGTTGCAACCTGTAAAAAGGCAGGTATTAAACCTGTTATGATTACTGGCGACCATGTAATCACCGCTTCCGCTATCGCTAAGGAATTAGGTATTCTTCAATCTGGTGATAAAGCTATCACAGGTGCTGAACTTGATCTTATGAACGATGCTGCTTTAGATAGTGAAATTGAAAACATATCCGTATATGCACGTGTTTCACCGGAAAACAAAATACGCATTGTAAAAGCATGGCAGCGTAAGGGAAAGGTAGTTGCCATGACCGGAGACGGTGTCAACGATGCTCCTGCACTAAAGGCTGCTGATATTGGTTGTGCCATGGGAATCACCGGAACAGATGTTGCTAAGGGAGCTGCTGATATGACTCTGACCGATGACAATTTTGCCACAATTGTTGATGCTGTTCGTGAAGGAAGAGGCATCTATGCAAATATCAAAAAGGCTGTTGGGTTCCTTCTTGGTACCAATATAGGTGAAGTGGTTGCCGTGTTTACTGCCATGATTCTCTGGCACAAATCTCCATTTCTATCCATGCAGCTACTCTGGCTCAATCTGGTTACAGACAGCCTACCAGCCATTGCATTGGGAATGGAAACTGTAGAAGATGATATTATGGATCAAAAACCAAAATCCAAAGATGAAAGCCTTTTTGCTCATGGCTATGGTATCCGCATTGTGCTTCAAGGTATTATGTTTGGAATCTTATCACTGATCGGCTTTAAAATGGGCGAAACCGTTACCGGACAGCTTGCAGGTGGCCAAACATTGGCTTTTATGGTGCTTGCGCTTTCACAGATTATACATGCCTTTAATATGCGTTCAGATCATTCTCTGTTGAAAACCGGCATATTCAACAACCATAAACTGAACTGGGCAACTCTTATTTCCATCCTACTGGTATGTCTGGTACTCTTCACGCCATTGTCCGTTGCATTTGGATTGATTACTTTACCTACCCATTTATACCTGAAAGGATTAGGTTTAGCTTTTATTCCTATATTAGCTATGGAAATAGTGAAAGTATTTGGATTGACCAAGCATCATCACTAAACATATACATAATTTAATGAGGTGGTCAATTCGTGACCACCTCATTACCAGGAGGATTTATTAGTATGGGAAAAAACAAATGGTTATCAATCATCAAATATCTTCCTTTCGCCTTATGTATCATACTCATACTATGTTACATGACTTTTAGCGAGGAAATATCCGTACAGACAATCATCGCATATACACCAGAAAGTTCTTTAGGGGCAGCTTTGATACTGCTTCTTATGTATGCAGCCAAAAGTGTATCCATTGTTTTCCCACTTATTATTTTGGAAATTGCCGGCGGACATCTCTTTTCTACTCTGCCTGCGATTATTATCAACTCTATAGGAATATTGATATGTCATGTAATTGCCTATTGGATAGGACATTTCTCTGGTACGACTGCAATCGAAAAACTTGTCCAAAAGCATTCATCTCTTGAATCTATTATACGAAAACAAAACAGTAATTCATTTTTTATGTGTTTCTTTTTAAGAACACTCTACTGTCTGCCCGGAGATGTTGTCAGCATGTACTTAGGAACTACTAAAACCCCTTTTGGGCGTTATATAATAGCAAGTTCATTAGGTTCTCTTCCTAGTACCATTCTTGCTACTTTGTTTGGTGCAAGTATAACTGAACCAACTTCTCCTATTTTTTGGATTTCAATACTATTGATGACACTATTTGCTATCAGTTCCCTACTTATCTATTATTTATATAAGCGAAAATCTCAGAAAGATGATACCCTATATAAAGCCAGCAATTAACTACGCCCATTACTCAACTTTTGTAGTGAGTAACGGGCGTTAGTTGCCCTAAATTACTGTGTTTGAATTATTCATTAGAAATGCTTTCAATTCCCTGACCAGCAAACTCTCATGTCGCATAATTTCTCCATGTCCTAATCCTGCAAACGGATGAACTTCTATGTTAGGAAATGCTCTCTTCAAATGCTTGATGGCTTTTTTCATATTCATTTCTTTTTCACCGTACCAACAAGCAATGCGCATATCCGGATTCGGTTCCCATGTACTCATATATTTAGGGTACAATTTTACTGCTTCCCAAAAGGTTGCTTTTGTTGTTTCAAGCGTTAATTTCTGGCAAGCCTGCTTTAGCATAGGTTGAAATGCATCATTGGTAATGCCCATCTTGATTTGTAAAAACTTCGGGAACTTCACTTCTCCGCTTGTAACAATCTTTGTCATTAATTTATATGTCATCGGCGCAAAAAGACTAATCGCGAATTTATTAAAAATGCCATAATTCATATATTCCGCACCACTTAAAATAACTCCACCAATTTGAATTCTTTTATTCTGTGTCAGAAAAGATGCCGGAATACTACCCAAAGACTCAGCATACACTAAATCTATTTTACTATCTAATTTTTCACATATAAAATCCGCCAGCTTATTTGCCTGTTCCTCAGCTGTAGTGTAAACCGTTTCTCCGGTTTCATCATATCCGTCAAAAGATACCGTTATAACATGATAATTATTTTCAAGCATCGGCACAATTTTTTCAAACTGTCTGTGGGTCATAAAATTGCCCGGTAAACACATGATTGTTTCTTTGTTCTCTTTTCCAAATTCATAAAATCTCATATCTTACAGCTCCTCTCCAACATTTTCACTTTCTCTTAAACGCTCCTTAAAATACTTCAAATCCATATTTAGCAGTTTTGCATCAATGACTCGCTTAATTTTATAAATTAAAAATGTACACAGATATGCAATTACCATATAAAACCAAAAAGCAATACTAACAGCTATACTATTATCAAACCACTTACCTATATGACCAACAAATGCGTATATCAACGAACCCAATAATATTGCCATCCACTCCTTTAATCCCAAACAATCCACTTCATCAAAATCCGCATGTATAAGCACTTGAATCCACTGCAAGACATAAGCTAACAAAATCATTTCCAGCATGTGTATAATTCCGGCTTCCATCAATCCACCAACCCATCTATATAAACAATAAAAGCAGAGAATTAGGAAAAATGTCAGACAGCATTTGATTTCAGCTCCGATTTTCTTAGTTAAATACTGCTCTATATAAGACAATATTTTCTTACTCATCACCACGACCTCCTTTTAATATTTTTCTAAACTCTGAAGCATATGTTCGTGAAATAATTATATGTTCACCGTTGCACAAAGTGGCATCTATGCGGTTAGAAGCAAGACTTTTCAATTCCATTATTTTGTCTATATTAATAATCATAGACTTGCTGCAACGAAAATAATTAATCGTATTCAAAATCTGCTCTATCTGAGTCAGAGAATATTCAATTCGAAACACATCATTTTCCATATATACAAAATTTTTTCTATCAACGCTTTCAATATATAATATCTGCGATATATCAATGACAACCTGCGAATTTCCTTTTAACCCAATGAGTCTGCGCTGTGGTAAGTTCATGAAATTTAAAATTTGCTCAACTTCCCTTG
>JAZNXJ010000032.1:0-7225 GCA_045593805.1 Faecalimonas sp. | reverse complement strand
AGAAAACAGTGAATTTCAGTTATTATATGCAAGTTTTTTTCATATACATACAAAATTAGCAAAAAATATAGCTTTTTTTGCTGATTTGTGGTTGGTTTATGAATAAAAAAATTTTATACAAACAATTTGAAAAATTACAATACAATTGATTACAAAAATCTAAACACACCAATAACCTTGCCGAGAATCTCGCAATTCATGACAATAATCGGATCCATATTATCATTTTCCGGTTGGAGACGATAGTAGCCTTCTTCTTTATAGAAAGTCTTAACAGTAGCACTGTCATCTACAAGTGCAACAACAATCTCGCCGTTAGATGCAGTCTGACGTTTCTCTACTAATACATAATCCCCATCATAAATACCGACATTCACCATGCTTTCACCCCTTACAGTCAACATGAACGTATCGTTGTTCGGCATAAATTCCATTGGAATAGGGAAGTAGTTGGTGATATTCTGTTCTGCAAGAATTGGTTCACCTGCAGCAACCTGTCCAACCATAGGAACGTTTACCATTTCACGTCTTGTTAAATTAAAGGTATCATCGATAATTTCGATTGCACGTGGCTTTGTAGGGTCACGTCTGATATATCCGTTCTTTTCTAAGGATTCTAAATGTGCATGTACAGAAGAAGTGGAGCGAAGATTTACTGCCTCGCAAATCTCTCGAACAGCTGGTGGATATCCGATTCTTAATAGTTCTGATTTTATGTATTCTAAAATTTCCATTTGTTTTTTGCTGATTTTACCTTGTGCCATCGTATATGACCTCCTAAATTCTTATCTCTAAAAGTATAGTAACATAGAAAAAACAAAAAAGCAAACAAATGTTTAGAAAATATGTTCGTTTTTGTGTTGACAAACATTTGTTCGTGTGTTAAAGTAAAAATATGAACAGAACAGCTGTTCGGAAAATATGTTCGATAATGTGGAGTGTATAACTCAGGGGGATAAATAATTATGACAGTACAAGAGAGAAAAGAAAGAGCAAGAATTAAACGTAGAAGACAAGTTGCAAAACGCAGAATGGTTTTATTATTAACAGCTTTATTTGTAATCACAGTTGGAAGTATTGTATGTGGAAGTATTTTTTCATCAGCAAAGGATCCGGCAACAGATATACCACAACATAAGTATTATAAGAGCATTATGATTGAACACGGTGATTCGCTTTGGAGTATTGCACAGGAATATCGCACGAATGCATATGACGATACACAAGACTATATTGATGAATTAAAAGAAATAAATGGATTGACATCTGAAACAATTCATGAGGGTCAACATCTTGTAGTTGCATATTATGATACAGAGGTTCGTTAAGAATCCGCGAGAGTAGCTCTCCCTATGGCTGTTATTGAAGTGAAAGTGCTTCGTAACAGCCGTTTATATTCTATATACATCTATACGACAAACAGTTGTAGTTTGTCACAAGTGGAACGTCAGATAATAAGAAAAGCACCTGCAAGGGTGCTTTTTCTTCTGTAGAAATCTGTGTGACAAATAGCGTGTTTGACGTATCAGATTCATTTGCCGGTTGCGCATCCAGTTCGGTAAGTAAGTTTATTTACTTACTAATCATCTGATAATCCTAGAAAATAATCCACAGTATGACAATAGAGATGCGCTAATTTGCCTAAAGTTTCTAAATCCGGTTCAGTTCTTCCTGTTTCATAACTTGCTATAGTTCCGTGACTTATTTTCAGTAGAGCTGCAGCTTCTCTTTGTGTAAGTTTACATTCTTTTCGTGCTTGAACAATTCTATATTTAAATACTTCTTTGTACATATCTTCACCTCGTACTAATGATATATGCTTTTTTATGATTTGGCTACAAAATGTTAACATTTTGCTTGCATTTTGTTAGCGTTGTTGTTATTATGTAAGCAAGAGTTAACTCATAATAAAATGAATTAAGGAAATGGAGGTTAAGGAAGATGGGTGTTGATGCAGTAAAAGACATTTGTATTATCAAGAAGAAAAGTAGTAGAACCGGGAATGATTACAGCAACCTTGTATTAGAATTTAAATCCGGATATACACTTAGACTTTTTTTGAATGATGAACAAGTTTTTGCTTGTCAGTCGTCTGGACTAGAAGTTAGAAATTAGGGTACAACTGCTAAGCAGTTTACTATAGAGGTCTCAATGTAATTAAAAAGGAGGTTATTTGCATGATGGCAATAGCTGCGGAAGCGCAAAGAGGTGGAATGTTATTAACCAGTGGTGGAGTATCTGAAGGATTAAGTTCTTTCATCACATCAATTACTGGAGCGTTATCAGATTTCACAACAACCAACTTAGCAACTATTTTAGTAGCTGCACTTGGTTTAACTGCTGGTCTTGCAATTGCGTGGTTTGCTTATGGATTTATCAAAGGCAAAGTTTCAAAAGCAATGCGTAGAGGTAAACTGTAGTAGCAGTTCAGCGGATAGGGAGTATTATATGTACTCCCTTATTTTTTTAGGAGGTAATACATGAGTGGATATATGGAGCCGCCAATGAATCTGCGTGGCATTGCAGAAACATTTGCGGAAAATACATTGAAAACGAATGATGGATTCCAATATGCCGGGCTGTGGACGTTTTCCGGAGCTCAGGGTTCCGGGAAGACTTTGCTCATGATGCATTTGCTGAAGCAAGTGTTAGAAGATAGCCCCGGTGCTATAGTGGTTTCCAATATTTCAATTTATGGTGTTCCATCATTTCCGTATACCGGGATTGGTGATTTTGATAAATATGCGAATGGAAAAGATGGCTGCATCTTTGTAATTGATGAAATTCATACGCTTTTCAATTCGCTGGAGAGTAAAAACATGCCGTTATCAACGATGCAGGTATGGTGTCAGAACCGGAAGAACCGGAGATTGATTTTAGGCACGTCTCAGCGCTTTAATCGTGTATCGAAGGGAGTGCGAGAGCAGACAACTTGGAATTATGAATGCCGGAAAGGTTTAGCCGGGCTTTTGTACAGCTACCGTGTGTTTGATGGTGCTGATTATGATGATGATGGAAAGTATACCGGGGAAGAACCGAAGCGCTGCTTTTATGTTCCGAATGTGTCTGTCATGAGGATGTATAACACGTTGGAAGTTGTAAAGAGGGAGGAATTCAAGAAATGAATGAAATAATTCAAGGATTCGGTCAGTTCATGCCTTATGTTTTTATGCTGCAGGTGGTTGGAATTATCTGGGATAAGGTCGTAGCTGCGTTTAGGGGGCGATTTTAGATGATTACGCAATATACCGGAGGATATGGCAGCATAAGCTCAGATATTCAAAATTTGGTAGCAAATAGCGTGTCTGTGCTTGACTTGTACGTGCTGATGCAGACCGGAGAGTATGAATATACTGCGTTGATCAAGAATCTTGCCAACAAGGAAGTAGAAGAGATTACGATTTCCCGGACATCCGGATCCAATTACAGTACAACTTATTCAGTAAGCAGGAGGGAAGTAAATGAATTCGATTATTCGGTTTCTAATGAGTATTATACGTTCAGTAATTGTGGGTTTGGTAAATCGCTTGATATACCGGCGTATGAAGGAGTAAGAACCTACGGAGCTACTGCAGTGACAGTGTTAATATTTTTCATGGTTGTATTTAAGGGGGCTTTGTTCAAATGTCTAAGAAAATAATGGCTGTTATGTGTGCATTATTTATTTTTGCAGGAGGTGTTTTTTTACCTGTCATCGAATCCTTAGCTGTTAACTATGAATATTATGTTGGGTATTCACAACCTGCCTGTAATGAAAATAGTGGATATTTTAGCGTTATATCTACTGCTAATGAGGGGTCGCTTTATACATACTTTTGGACTTTTACTGGAAATAGAAATACTACTAACACTAGTCCGTCTGCGGAGATGTATATAAATGTTACTAGTAGTAGAAGTGTTACATTTGAACCTTGTGTATATGGTGATAATGGTACGGCTTATCTTACATTTGGTTATTTTGATCAAGTTGGTACATTGCATATGTTACACTATGGTTTGGTAGGTTGGAAAACGTATTCGCGTACGGAGGAATTTTCGTATGATATTGCTGGCTTTATTTATGGCGGTAATGCGACAGGGTTTCAATATGGTTATCGTGACGTTCCTACACCAATTATTCATTGGAATGAGTCTCCAGATGGAGTTCAGTTAAATAATAAAATGAATGATATTCTTACTCGTTTGGCAAATTTAGATTCAGATGGTGATCATATCATTAATCGTTTAGAAAATATCTATAATCAAAATGTTGTAATCCAACAGAAGTTGGATAATATGAATACATTACTTAATCAAATAAAGGCTGAACAGGAAGAGACTAATACTTGGCTAGAAAAGATTTATAATTTTTTTGCAGAAAAGGATGAGAAGGACAAGGAAGCTGCAACGCAGCAAGGCAATCAATCAACTGCAGATATCGATAACATGATCCAAGACGATTCCGCCGGATTTGTAGATTCATTAGGTGGGTTAACGTCGTCCATGAGCTACACCGGGACAAACTGCAGTTGGACATTTCCAACAGTAAAAATTCCCGCAATATCCGGAGTTATGGATGAAGTAACTTTGGTGGAATCGCAGGAGATAGATTTTACTTATTGGGTGAATAGTATTCCATCCGGAATATTGCTTCTTGTCCAATCGGTTTGCACGGTAGCTTTAATCGTGTTCTGTTTTAAGGAGCTTTATGGTGCAATTTCATACGCATTGACGTTGAAAGGTGGTGGCAATAGTGAGTGATGTTGTAAAGTGGGGACTACTTGCTGCAGCTGCAGTTCTGCTGGTCGGTTTAATATTTGCCCTTCCGGTTGCCCAATACATTGATTTGGGTGAGTTTGCCGGAGCGATTAGCAATATAGTTAATATCTGCGCTGAGTTTTTTGCAGATGCCCGGGGCTTGATAAATTGCTTCCTGTTGCCATTTGGAAGAACATTGTTATCTGGAATTATGGTGTGGCTGTTTGGAAAATGGGCAATCATGAACGGAATCAAGATAGTAGCTTGGATTTATCATTTTATCTTCCGGGGATAATAACGGGCGCTGTAGGCTTGCCGGAATGAAGCCCGTAACGAGCGTTTTTTGCGAGTTGATTAAACATAACAAACTTTAATCCGGCTTTCTGCAGATTAAAAAGTGATTGTGAGTGAATCATTCTGCAGATTGGATTGTTTCACTAATAATATAGCCGGGCTTGATTATAAAACACCTTTCCCGGCCGCCGCGCTAGTGCCAGTGTTTATATTGGCGGGGCTTGGTGGGTGCGTAGAGTAAATTGCTCTGTTGTTGCGGGGATAACCTGCAGTAACCAGTGTAGTTGATTCGCGTCTTGCTTTCGGTATGTAGTGCAGCCGATGAGCGAGAGGTGAGAGGTGAGGGGCGGAGGTTCTCCCCGGTGGGGAGTGCCGCCGCCTCGGGGTAAGTCGCATACTTTTTAGACGGACTACGACCTAAAAAGTATGTGACGGAAGACGGAAGACGAAACAAACTAAAAAGGAGATTATATTATGGCAAGTAATGCTAGGTTTTGGACAGCGGTTTTATATCCGGAGAATATGCTGGAAGATTGGGAAACGGATATAGGTGACATTGTGGAGCTTCCGTATGCGTATTGTGTGCATGATACAGATACGGATACACAAAGCGAGCATAGAAAGGACCATGTACATATCATTTTGGCATTTCCAAACACAACAACGTTCAATCATGCAAAGAGTGTGTTTGATTTGCTTTCAGCTCCGGGAAAAGTAGCGCTTAATACAATACAACGCTGCATAAATATCCGGGCATCATATAATTACTTGATTCATGATACGGAAACCTGCAGAAAAAAGTGTAAATACTTATATGATTCATCCTGCAGGATAACCGGAAATAATTTTGATATCGGAGCGTATGAACAATTAGATCTAAATATCAAAAACGAGATGTTAAAAGAATTATGCGATATGATTATACGTGAAGGTTTCATAAATTTTGGAGATTTTTATATGCATGTGGTAACCAATTTGGAAGATTTTAACTATTTTGATTTGCTTAAGACTTACTCCGGATTGCTGGAACGTCTTACAAAGTCGAATTATCAGAAGATGGTTGGACATCAGAAGGATGATGAATAGAAATGAATCTATACGACAAACACCGATTTTTCCAAAAGATATAGACAAAAAAAGCCATATATGGTATAATATCACTATAATACATACTATTTCTCGAAAGGAGCCACTCTCATGGCCAAAGACATTAAAACCTATTATGAACAACTATACATAGACAATACTCTGCGTTTACGTGAGATCCTTCGTGCATTACCATCCTTTGTTAGAGATTATTTTCGTGCAATCGAGCCGACAACAAGCACCAAAACAAGAATTTCCTATGCGTATGATCTGATTGTATTTTTTCGCTTTTTAAAAGAGGAAAATCCTGCATATCGGGAATATGAACCGGATGACTTTAAAGTTTCTGACCTTGATAATCTGCAGGCGGCAGATCTTGAAGAATATATGGAATATTTAAAGGTTTATATGCGGAATACAACTGAGGAACAGGAAAACATTGTAACCAACGGAGAACGCGGTCTGAAACGGAAAATGTCTGCACTCCGCAGCTTTTATTTATATTATTATAAAAGAGAACTAATCAAAACCAATCCCACATTACTGGTTGATATGCCGAAGCTTCACGAAAAAGAAATTATCAAGCTGGAAGCAGATGAAACGGCACTTCTTCTTGACTTTATTGAAAAAGGCGGCAGCAATCTGACCGGACAGCAAAAAGTATATTATGAAAAAACAAAGCAGCGTGATCTTGCAATCGTAACGCTTCTGCTTGGTACCGGTATTCGAGTTTCAGAATGCGTGGGGCTTGATATTGAAGATGTAGACTTTAAAAATTATGGGATTAAGGTCGTTCGAAAAGGCGGCTCGGAAATGATCGTATATTTTGGAGATGAAGTGGCGAAGGCACTCACAGACTATATGGAAGGTGACCGCAAAGCCATGACACCGGTGGCAGGTCATGAGCATGCACTGTTTCTTTCTACCCAGAGAAAACGAATCGGTATACGAGCTGTAGAAAATCTTGTAAAAAAATATGCCAAACATGTGACACCATTGAAAAAAATTACACCGCATAAGCTTCGAAGCACCTATGGTACTGCACTTTACCAGGAAACCGGAGATATTTACCTGGTAGCAGATGTACTTGGTCATAAAGATGTCAATA
>JAZNXJ010000031.1:0-46340 GCA_045593805.1 Faecalimonas sp. | reverse complement strand
ACAATGGATTAAAAGATTGTGGGTTTACATGCATTAAGCCTGAGGGAGCATTCTATTTATTTGTAAAATCACCTGTAGAAAATGAGAAAGAGTTCTGCGAGGCTGCTAAAAAATACAACATTTTAATCGTGCCGGGAAGTTCGTTTGGATGTCCGGGTTATGTGAGAATGGCATACTGCGTTGCTTATGAGACAATTGTCAATGCCCTGCCGAAATTTAAAGAGCTTGCAAAGGAATATTTCTAGAATGAAAACATTTGAAAAAAATATCAGAAAAGTGGAGCTTTATGTTCCTGGTGAACAGCCACAGCGTAAGGTGATTAAATTAAATACCAATGAAAATCCATATCCACCGGCACCGGGTGTTAGTAAAGCTTTGCAGGGAATGGATGTAGACAGATTCCGTTTATACCCGGACCCGACAGCAGGAGATTTAGTACATACTTTGGCAGAATATTATGGCGTGGATGATTCGCAGGTATTCGTGGGCGTTGGTTCCGATGATGTATTGGCTATGTGTTTCCTGACATTTTTCAATTCGGATAAGCCGATTTTATTCCCGGATATTACTTATTCCTTCTACAAGGTGTGGGCAGAACTTTATCGGATACCATATGAATGCCCGGCTGTAGATGAAGATTTCCACATGGTGAAAGAGGATTATTATAAGGAAAATGGCGGAATTATTTTCCCAAATCCAAATGCGCCGACGTCCATCTATGAAAACTTAGATTTTGTAGAAGATATTTTAAAACACAATCAAGATGTCATTGTGATTGTGGATGAGGCATATATTGATTTTGCAGGGAAGTCTGCCATTGAATTAATTGATAAATATGAGAATCTGATTGTGGTACAGACATTTTCAAAGGCGCGTTCTATGGCGGGTATGAGAATTGGTTACGCAATCAGTAATCCAACGTTGATAAAATACTTGAACGATGCAAAATATTCCTTCAACTCTTACACCATGAATCAGACTTCTTTGGTGTGCGGCGTGGAGGCCGTGAAGGATAAGGCGTATTTTGAAGAGACAGTGCAGAAAATTAAAGATACAAGGGAATGGACGAAAGCAGAACTTACAAAGCTTGGATTTACATATCCGGATTCTCAGTCCAACTTTATCTTTGCCACACATGAAAAATATGTCGCGAAGGATTTGTTTGAGGCACTGAAAGAGGCGGATATTTATGTGAGATTTTTGGGAGGAGAGCGCATCAAGAATTATCTGCGTATATCGATTGGTACTATGGAAGAGATGGAACGCCTCATTGGGTTCCTTACAGAATATATGAGAAATCACGAATAGGGGAGTAGAAAGATGTTAAAACTTATTTTACAGGGAATGGCAGTAGGAATTGCTAATATTATTCCAGGTGTCAGTGGCGGCACCATGATGGTTGCAATGGGCTTATACGATAAACTCATTCATGCCATTACGCATTTGAAGAGTGAATTAAAGAGTGCTTTAAAATTATTAGTTCCGATTTTTGCAGGAGCAGGGATTGCAGTTATCGTATTATCAAGACTCTTTGAATATTTACTTGCAAATCACCCGATTCCGACGAACTTTGCATTTTGTGGTTTGATAGCAGGAAGTCTTCCTTTTATCTTTAAAAAGGTCGAGGGAAAGAAGATTACGGTTGGCAAAATTATTCCATTTATCATCTTCTTTGCAATTGTAATTCTCATGGCAGTGATGGGCGAAGCTGCTGGTGCAGATGCAGATGTAAGCTTTGGCGTGGTTAATGTAATCAAGCTTCTTGGTGTAGGTATTATTGCGGCTGCAACTATGGTTGTTCCAGGTGTCAGTGGCTCTATGATGCTGATGCTTTTGGGATACTATGATGTGATTCTCGCAACAATCAATGATTTTATTGATGCTGTATTAGCATTTGATATCAAAGCAATTTTGGCGACAACCGGTGTTCTGGCGCCATTTGGCATCGGTGTGGTTGTTGGTATCTTTGTGATTGCAAAGATTATTGAGTTTATTTTTGCGAAGGCAGAGACACATGCTTATTTTGGAATTATTGGTTTAATTATGGCATCACCGATTGCCATACTTTTGCAGACGGATTGGGGTAAATTCTCTGTTCCGACTCTTGTTATCAGCGTAGTTACATTTATTGCAGGATGGTTTGCGGCAAGCAAACTTGGTGGGGAATAATCCCATCTTTTTACGTTGACACGACTAGGAAAAATTCTTATAATCAAGATAGAAGAAAAACGAGGTGAAACGTATGGAAATGAGACAGAGAGATGAAGCGAAAAGAAGCAAAGCGTGGGTGATTGTGATGATTGCTTCCAGCGCGATTATATTGCTATTAGCTGTCTTCTTTATTACAAATTCTGTAACAGGCAATCCGCTGAAGGGTGATTGGCTTGCAGAGGATAAAGGATATCAACTAGATATTGATGATGATGAGATTACAGTAGAAGCTACTATTGATGGCCAATATGTTGAGGTGGATTTATATTACACCTTAGATAAGACGGATAGAATCATTACATTGAAGTCAAATACGGCTGAATATGCAGAAGCTGCCAGTGATACCAACGGTAAAATTTCTGCAAATCAGATAGATGAGGCGATCAGTGAGTTCTTGGGTTCTTATAACTATAGTATTGAGGATGGTAAGTTAACACTGACAAAACGGGAATTCGAAGAAGAATTCGTTTTTACCAGAGTGGAGAAATAAGAGTTCGCTTGCGAACTCTTATCTTTGCTATACAGCAACTTTCTATAGAATGCAGATTTTTCATACCAAATACCCATGATTTTATGGAAATCTGGGTATTTTTGAGTGTTACAGGGCTGTTTATAGAAATTTGTGCTTCAGAAGTCGTCTTTTTGAGGTGATTTTTATTAATTCTGGGTATTAATGGCAACATAACAGGCTATAATACCCAGTCCGTGGAGACAAGGCATTGGAAAATACCAGTGTATTAGAGTGGTACTAGGAGGTATGCTATGAAACGAGAACATACAAAAGTAATTCAAATAGGAAATGTAAAAATTGGTGGTGGCAATCCAATTGCCATTCAATCTATGACCAACACAAGAACAGAGGATGTGGAAGCAACCGTTGCACAGATTTTGGCTTTGGAGGCTGTTGGATGTGAGATTATCCGCTGTGCAGTTCCTACCATGGAAGCGGCCAAAGCGCTTTCTGAGATTAAGAAACAAATCCACATTCCGCTTGTGGCAGACATTCATTTTGATTATAAATTAGCCATTGCAGCTATTGAAAACGGGGCAGATAAAATCCGCATTAATCCGGGGAATATCGGTGATACCGAACGTGTAAGACAAGTGGTTGAAAAGGCGAAAGAATATAATGTGCCGATTCGAGTTGGTGTAAACAGTGGTTCGTTAGAAAAAGAACTAGTTGCAAAATATGGCGGTGTTACAGCAGAAGGGATTGTTGAGAGTGCCTTAGATAAGGTGCACCTAATTGAGGACATGGGATATGATAGCCTGGTGGTAAGCATCAAATCTTCCGATGTTTTGATGTGCGTGAAAGCCCATGAACTAATTTCTGAGCAATGTAATTACCCATTACATATCGGTATTACGGAATCAGGCACGGTTCTGTCAGGAAATATTAAATCATCAGTAGGACTTGGTATCATGCTTTATCAGGGTCTTGGTGATACAATTCGTGTATCATTGACCGGTGACCCGTTGGAGGAAATCAAATCTGCAAAATTAATCCTGCGTACACTAGGACTTCGTAAAGGTGGAATTGAAGTAGTTTCTTGTCCGACCTGTGGAAGAACCAAGATTGATTTAATTAGTTTGGCAAATCAAGTAGAAAATATGGTGGCAGATATTCCGCTTGACATCAAAGTTGCCGTTATGGGCTGCGTGGTAAATGGTCCGGGAGAAGCGAAGGAAGCGGATATTGGAATCGCCGGAGGTGTTGGCGAGGGACTTCTCATCAAGAAGGGTGAGATTGTTAAGAAAGTAAAAGAAGAAGAACTATTAGAGACTCTCAGGGAGGAACTCTTAAACTGGGAGAAGTAATTGTAAGGAGTACAAATGAGTAAATTGTTTTTCGAGGTGTTTCCAACTTTAAAGGTGAGTGAAGACATGCGAATCTTGTTTGGAGATGTGGAGGTAACGAAGGTTGCAACCAATCCGGACAGGACTTATTTGCATGTCCATTTTTTGAGCACACATTTACTAGAAAAACGCGCCGTATATGCCATGGAAAGAGCCATTAAGGAACAGCTTTTTGGACAGACGATGATATGTGTACAACTGGTTGAATTCTATCAATTATCCAGCCAGTATACACCGGAAAATCTGTTGCGGGAGCACCGGGAAAGCATTTTACTGGAACTCAAAAATCGCAGCATTGTGGAACACAACATGTTTGCCAATGCAAAATATACATTTGAAAATGGAAATGTTGTGACACTGGAGTTCGAAGAATCAATAGTGGCAGAGGGAAAAGCAGAATCCATCGTGGCACTTTTGAAGGAAATTTTTGAAGTGCGCTGTCATATACCGGTGGATATCCGTGTGAATTATCATAAGGCCAAGAAGAGTAAGATTCAGGAACATAACGCCATTCGTCTGCAACAGGAAATCAATGCTATTGTGGAGGCAAATGAAGCAAAGCAGGAAGAACTGAACGCAGAGAAAAAGGCAGAGAAAGAAGCGAAGAAAGCCGAGAAGGAAGAGAAGAAGGCTAAGGCAGCGGCCTATGCAAAACGACAGGAAACTTATCGGGCTGCGAAAAAGACAGAGGATCCAAATCTGGTTTACGGCAGAGATTTTGAGGATGAGCCGATTGAACTAAAGACCGTTATGGGTGAGATGGGCGAGATTACATTCCGCGGGCAGGTCACCAGTTTTGATACACGTGAGATTAGAAACGAGAAAACAATTGTTATGTTTGCAGTGACCGATTTCACAGATACCATTATGGTGAAGATGTTTGTGAAAAACGAGCAGCTTGCTGAGATTTTAGACGCCATTAAGAAGGGCGCTTTTCTAAAAATCAAGGGTGTAACCACCATTGATAAATTTGACCATGAGCTTACCATTGGTTCGGTTACCGGAGTAAAGAAGATTCCAAGCTTTGTAACCAAGCGCAAGGATACAGCTCCGGAAAAACGTGTGGAGCTTCATTGCCATACGAAAATGAGTGATATGGATGGAGTTTCCGACACTAAATCAATTGTGAAACAAGCCCATGACTGGGGCCATAAGGCCATTGCCATTACAGACCATGGTGTAGTGCAGGCATTTCCGGATGCCAATCATTATATTATGGATGATTTGGATAAAGAGGACCCATTTAAGGTTATCTATGGCGTAGAGGCCTACTTGGTGGATGATTTGACAGACATCGCCGTGAATGCAGGGGAGCAGACACTGGATGATACATATGTGGTGTTTGATATTGAGACAACAGGGTTTAGTTCGGTGGAAGACCGTATCATAGAAATCGGTGCAGTGAAGGTGCAACATGGAGAGATTATCGACTATTACAGTACCTTTGTAAATCCAGCCGTTCCAATTCCATTTGAGATTACCAATCTGACCAGCATCACCGATGAAATGGTGGTGGATGCTCCGAGAATCGATGTGGTTTTGCCGGAGTTTTTAAACTTTGTAGGGGATGCGGCATTGGTTGCACACAATGCCGGTTTTGATGTGGGATTTATTGAGCAGAATTGTAAAAGGCTTGGGTTGAAGGGTAAGTTTACTTATCTGGATACAGTGGCTCTTGCCCGTGTACTTTTGCCGACCCTTTCAAAATATAAGTTAAATATTGTGGCTAAGGCCTTAGGCATTTCTTTGGAAAATCATCATCGTGCAGTGGATGATGCCAAGGCAACGGCAGAGATTTTTGTGAAGTTTGTGGAAATGCTGAAGGAACAGGACATCACGAACCTAGCTGAGGTGAACCGCTTTGGTGCAGCGAACCCGGATGCAATTAAAAAGATGCCGACCTATCATGCGATTATTCTTGCGAAAAATGATGTGGGACGAGTGAATCTGTATCGTCTGATTTCCATGTCTCATTTAACCTACTATGCAAGGAGACCACGAATCCCGAAGAGTGAGTTTTTGAAGCTACGAGAGGGATTGATTATCGGTAGTGCCTGTGAGGCGGGCGAATTGTATAGTGCTATCTTAGATAACAAATCCGAGGAAGCCATTGCAAGGTTGGTGAATTTCTATGATTATCTGGAAATTCAACCACTTGGAAATAACCGATTTATGATTGAAAGTGATAGACATAAGAACATTCAATCAGAAGAAGATTTGAAGGAAATTAATCAGCGAATTGTAAGGCTGGGAGAGGAATTTCATAAGCCCGTTGTTGCAACCTGTGATGTGCATTTCCTAGAGCCTGAGGATGAGGTATACCGAAGGATTGTTATGGCAGGCCAAGGATTTACGGATGCAGACAATCAGGCACCGTTATATCTTCGCACCACCGAAGAGATGTTGGAAGAGTTTGCCTACCTTGGTTCCAAGAAGGCATACGAAGTGGTTGTTACCAATACCAACCTGATTGCAGACCAGATAGAGAAAATTTCTCCGGTAAGACCGGATAAATGTCCGCCGGTTATCGAGGATTCTGACAAACAGCTTCGAGACATTTGCTATAATAAAGCGCATAGTATGTACGGCGAAGAATTACCAACCATTGTAGTGGAACGTCTGGAAAGGGAGTTAAACTCCATTATCTCCAACGGATTTGCCGTAATGTATATTATTGCGCAGAAGCTGGTGTGGAAGTCGGTGGAGGACGGGTACCTGGTAGGTTCCCGTGGTTCCGTAGGTTCTTCATTTGTAGCGACCATGGCGGGAATTACGGAGGTAAATCCGCTCAGTCCGCACTATTATTGTACCGAGTGTCACTACAGTGATTTTGAGTCGGAAGAAGTGAGAAAATATGCCGGTGGCTGTGGATGGGACATGCCGGATAAGAACTGTCCAGTTTGTGGGAAACCACTTGTGAAAGACGGATTTGATATTCCATTTGAAACCTTCCTTGGCTTCAAAGGAAACAAGGAGCCGGATATTGACCTTAACTTCTCCGGGGATTACCAGAGTAATGCCCATAAATATACGGAGGTTATCTTCGGTGACGGTCAGACCTTCCGTGCAGGTACCATCGGTACCTTGGCGGATAAGACGGCTTATGGTTATGTGAAAAATTATTATGAGGAGCGTAATCAAGGAAAACGAAAATGTGAGATTGAACGTTTGCTTCAGGGATGTGTTGGAATCCGAAGAAGTACGGGACAGCATCCGGGTGGAATTATTGTTTTGCCAATCGGTCAGGATATCAATTCCTTTACACCGGTGCAGCATCCGGCAAATGATATGACGACGGATATTGTAACCACCCATTTTGATTATCACTCCATTGACCATAACTTGTTGAAACTAGATATTCTCGGCCATGATGATCCTACCATGATTAAGATGCTGGAGGAGCTGGTAACAGAGATAACCGGGGAACCGTTTATTGCAACGGAGATTAAGTTGGATGACCCGGGAGTTATGAAGCTCTTTGCAGATACAAGTTCTCTTGGAATCACGCCGGAGGATATCGGAGGATGTCCAGTTGGCTGTCTTGGAATTCCGGAGTTTGGTACAGATTTCGTTATTCAGATGGTGGTGGATACGAAGCCGAAAACCCTATCAGACCTTATTCGAATTTCCGGACTGTCGCATGGAACAGACGTATGGCTGAACAACGCGCAGACCTTGATACAAGAAGGGAAGGCGACGATTTCAACTGCAATCTGTACCCGTGATGATATTATGACCTTCCTGATTAACAGCGGAATGGAAAGTGAAACCTCCTTTAAAATCATGGAGGATGTCCGTAAAGGAAAGGTAGCCAAAGGAAAATCCGGAAAATGGCCGGAGTGGAAGGAAGATATGCTTGCCCATGGTATACCGGACTGGTACGTATGGTCTTGTGAGCAGATTAAATACATGTTCCCGAAGGCCCATGCGGCAGCTTACGTTATGATGGCATATCGTATTGCCTACTGTAAGGTATATTATCCGCTGGCTTATTATGCGGCATATTTTAGTATTCGTGCCAACGCATTTTCTTATGAGATTATGTGTCAGGGAAAGGAAAAATTAGAATACTATATCCGTGATTATAAGAGACGGAGCGACAGCTTATCTAACAAGGAACAGGACACCTTGAAGGATATGCGTCTTGTGCAGGAAATGTATGCCAGAGGCTATGAATTCCTTCCAATCGACCTTTATAAGTCGAAGGCAACCAAGTTCCAGATTGTTGACGGGAAATTGTTGCCGCCATTTAGCACTATTGAAGGCATGGGAGACAAGGCGGCAGACGCGGTGGAAATGGCAGCACAAGATGGACCCTATTTGTCGCTGGATGATTTCAGACAGCGTACGAAGGTAAGTAAGACGGTCATCGAATTTATGGCTGATTTGGGATTATTTGGTGACTTGCCGACATCGAATCAGTTGTCGTTGTTTGATTTTTAAAAAAAGAGCAGGAGACTGCTCTTTTTTGCGTGTTCAACAAATTAGTACTTTAACTCGTCAAAGTGTTGTGATATAATAGATACATTAATTCAAAATGGCAGAATCGAAAGGAAGAAAGAATTATGTCGAATAAGAGAGTAATTATGCTTGGAAATGAAGCGATTGCCCGCGGTGCATACGAAGCAGGTGTGAAAGTATCTGCAGCATATCCGGGAACACCAAGTACAGAAATTAGTGAGAATATTATTAAATATAAAGACGATATCTATTCTGAGTGGTCGCCAAATGAGAAGGTGGCCGCAGAGGTTGCAATCGGCGCAAGTATCTCCGGTGTGAGAGCAATGGCTTGTATGAAACACGTCGGACTTAACGTGGCATCAGACCCACTTTACACGGTATCATACATGGGTGTAAATGGAGGCCTTGTTCTTGTTGTGGCTGATGATCCGGGACTTTACAGTTCTCAGAATGAACAGGATACCCGTATGGTTGCAAGAGCAGCACAGGTGCCAGTATTGGAGCCGGCTGACAGTATGGAAGCAAAGGAATATATGAAGGCAGCTTTCCAAATCAGTGAAGTGTTTGACAGACCGGTTATTCTTCGTACTACAACAAGGTTGGCACATTCACAAGGTTTGGTTGAACTTTATGACCGTGAGGAAGTAGAGGATGTTCCATATGAGAAGAATATTGCAAAGAACGTAATGATGCCGGGAAATGCAAAGCTTCGTCACGTGGAGATTGAAAAGCGCAACTTAGAGCTTGCAGAGGCAGCGAATACACTGCCAATCAACACAGTGGAAATGAACGATACGAAGATTGGTGTGATTACAAGTGGTATTCCTTATCAGTATGTAAAAGAGGCACTTCCGAATGCGTCTGTGTTAAAACTTGGTATGGTAAATCCACTTCCTAAGAAATTAATCACAGAATTTGCTTCAAAAGTTGATACGCTTTACATTGTGGAAGAACTGGACCCAGTGATTGAAGAGCAAGTAAAATCTTGGGGCATCAAAGCAATTGGAAAAGAAATCTTTACTGTGCAGGGCGAATATAGTGCAAACATGATTCGTACGGCTATTTTGAAAGAAGAAGTGGAAGCAAAAGCACCTGTAGCCGCGCCTGGAAGACCACCGATTCTGTGTCCGGGATGTCCACACAGAAGCGTGTACTATGTGCTGAATAAATTGAAAATGCACGTAGCAGGTGACATTGGCTGTTATACATTGGGAGCAGTTGCACCGCTTAGCGTTGTGGATTCTGTTATCTGTATGGGTGCAAGTATTTCCAGTCTTCACGGTATGGAAAAGGCAAAAGGAAAAGATTATATCAAGAACTGGGTAGCAGCTATCGGTGACTCTACCTTCTTACATACGGGCGTGAATTCCCTCATGAACATGGTATATAACAAGTCAACCGGAACAGTTATGATTCTTGACAACTCAACCACCGGTATGACAGGACACCAGGACCATGCAGCAACCGGCAAAACATTGATGGGCGAGCCTACAAATGCAATTGACATTCCAAACCTTTGTCGTGCAATCGGTGTAAAAAATGTGGTTGAAGTAAATGCATTTGATATTAATACATTAGAGAAAGTAATCAAGGAAGAAGTGGCAAAGGACGAAGTGTCTGTTATCATTACAAAAACTCCTTGCGTACTTTTGGATAAATCAAAGAAACCGGTTTATATTGCACACTCTGATAAATGTAAAAAATGTGGTATGTGTATGAAACCGGGATGTCCTGCAATGACGAAAAAAGCAGATGGTACCATTTATATTGATGATACCATGTGTACAGGTTGTGGTCTTTGCGAGACACTTTGTAAATTTGATGCAATTGAACTTTTAAAGGAAGGTGATAAGTAATGGCAACGAAGAATATTATGATTGTAGGTGTAGGCGGACAAGGAACACTGCTTACCAGCCGTATTTTAGGCGGACTTGCCATTGCAGGCGGTTATGATGTGAAGCTTTCCGAGGTTCACGGAATGGCACAGCGTGGCGGAAGTGTAGTTACATTTGTGCGTTACGGTGAAAAGGTTGCAGAACCAATCGTGGAAGAAGGTCAGGCAGATGTTATCATTGCATTTGAAAAATTGGAGGCCTTAAGATATTCTCATTTCTTGAAGAAAGACGGAGCTCTTATTATCAATGACTGGAGAATTGACCCGATGCCTGTTGTAATTGGTGCGGCGGAGTATCCGAAAAACATTATCGAGAACCTTTCTAAAGAGCATAAGGTTTATACCGTTAATGCGACAGAAGAAGCGAAGAAGCTTGGCAATTCAAGAGTGTTTAACATGATTGTGCTTGGTATTGCGGCGCAGCATATGGATTTTGCAAAAGAGACTTGGTATGAAGTAATTGAAAATACAGTTCCACCAAAGACAATTGACATTAACAAAAAAGCCTTTGAAGTAGGATACTCGTTATAGAGTAGAGGAGGAATGCATTATGGCATGGGTAGAAAGATATTTTGACAAAGAGAAGGAATGTATGAGCAGAGACGAGATGACTGCTCTGCAAAGTGAAAGATTAGTAAAGCAGGTGGCAAACGTTTACAACAACGTGTCATTTTACAACAAAAAGATGAAAGCACTTGGCATTGAACCAGGAGATATCAAAGGGATTGAAGACATTAACAAGCTTCCGTTTACAACAAAGGAAGATTTGAGAGACAACTATCCGTTTGGACTTTTGGCAGTTCCAAAGTCAAAGGTTGCAAGAGTGCAAGGTTCTTCCGGAACAACCGGTAAATTAACACTTGCTTCCTATACTCAGGCGGACGTAGACCTTTGGGGCGAATGTGTAGCTCGTTGTATGACAATGGCAGGATTAACTGACGAGGATATCATACATACATGCTACGGCTATGGCTTGTTTACAGGCGGACTTGGAATTGATTTCGGGGCAAGAAAATTGGGGGCAATGGTAATTCCAATGTCTTCCGGTAATACCCAGAGACAGATGATGTGTATGGAGGATTTCGGTGCAACAGCAATTGCATGTACACCTTCTTACGCGCTCTACTTGGCAGAATCCCTTCGTGATGCAGGCTTGGTAGACAAATTAAAAATCAAAGCAGGTATTCTTGGCGCAGAACCATGGACTGTAGAAATGAGAGAGCAGATTGAAAGCATTCTCGGCATCAACTGCTTCGATATCTATGGGCTCTGTGAAATCTTAGGCCCAGGCGTTGCCATGGAATGTATTCACCATAAAGGACTTCATATCCATGAAGATTATTTCTATCCGGAAATCTTAAATCCGGCTACTAATGAAGCATGTGCGGACGGCGAAACCGGTGAACTTGTATTTACAACATTGACAAAAGAAGCTATGCCATTAATTCGTTACAGAACAAAAGACTTGACAAGTATTGACCACAGCACTTGTGACTGCGGAAGAACCCTTCCGAGAATTTCTAAATTCAAAGGTCGTACAGATGACATGAAGGTAATCCGTGGTGTCAATGTATTCCCAACTCAGGTAGAAGCAGCACTTCTCAGCATGGGCGGAGAGGTAGCACCTCACTACATGATGATTGTAGACCGTGAAAATAACATGGATAAATTGACTGTCATGGTAGAAGTGGATGAACGTTACTTCTCAGATGAAATCCGCGAATTGGAAGGATTGAAGAACAAGATTGCAGGTGTCTTAAAACAAGCACTTGGTATTGCTGTTCATGTGAAATTAGTAGAACCTAAGACCATTGCACGTAGCGAAGGAAAAGCAAAACGTGTGATTGATAATAGAAATTTAAGCTAGGGAGGATTGGAAAATGACAATTAAACAATTATCTGTATTTTTGGAAAATAGAGAAGGTCGTTTGGACGAAGTTTTAAAGACACTCGGTGCAAATGATGTAAACATTGTAGCATTGAGTTTGGCAGATACAGCCGACTATGGAATGCTTCGCATGATTGTTTCTGATCCTGTGAAGGGAAAAAGCGTGCTAAAGGAGGCAGGAATTACTTCTATGCTTACAGAAGTGGTTGCACTTCGTGTTCCACATGCCACAGGCTCACTCAGCAAAGCTATGCATGAATTGATGGCAGGTGGCGTAAATGTAGAATATATGTATGCATTTGCAAATGGAGCAGATGCATCAGCTGTTCTGAAATCAGATGACCCGGAAAAGGTTGTGACGATTTTAAGAGAAAATGGATTTGATGTGTGGGAAGCTGACGAAGCTTACCGTGCGAATGTATAACTTTAGGCATGAAAATAGGGTTATTGCGATAAATTAAATTGCAATAACCCTTTTTTTAATCTCATTTCCATTCATGCTTTTTATATAAACTGCATATTAAAAGGCACATATAAATTGTGATTAAAGTTTTACTACGTTGACTGCCTGTGGTCCTTTCGCTCCTTCTGTCAAATCATATTCAACAGCCTGACCTTCTTCCAATGTTTTGTATCCTTCCATGTTCAAACCTGAGTAGTGAACAAACACATCATTACCAGCTTCATCAGAAATGAATCCATAACCTTTTTGGTTGTTGAACCACTTAACTGTACCTTTGCTCATGTCTTTCTCCTCCATTATTTAATTGTACGTTAATACTTTAACAGAATAGCACAGACGCCCCACAGTGTCAATTATTTTAGGGCTTTTTTGGCAAATTCTGTATTTACTAAATTTTTATAAGGGGCACGTTTTGACAGTTCGCCTGCAGTATCAAGAATATCTTGCAGCAAATCAAAACTTTCTTTTTCAAAAATCAGGTCTGCTTTCCACGTATCCTGGTCGTAATAACGAGTTACAATTGTAGTGATTGTATCAATGTCTGTTTCTTCAAATTGAGGCGCAATGGCTTTTGCTATTTCTTCTGGTGTATGAGATTGCACATAGTCCATACCCTTTTGAAGCGCATTGGTAAAGCTTTGAATTACATCTGGGTTTTCTTCGATATAACTTCCCTTTGCACAGAAAGCAGTATAAGGTACATAACCACTGTCTTCACCCAAAGAAGCGATTACATAGCCCTTGCCGGCTTCTTCAAGGGAGGTGGCATGCGGCTCGAATTCCACGGAGAAATCTCCCTGCCCTTCTGAAAATGCGGCTGCTGTTGAACCAAAGTCAATATTCTGATTGATTTCCAAATCTTCTTCCGGGTCAATATTATTTTGTTTTAAGATATACTCAAATACCATCTGTGGCATGCCGCCCTTTCTGCCGCCAAGAACAGATTTACCTTTTAAGTCTTCCCATGTAAAATCAGAAGTTTCCTCACGGCCAACGAGGAAGTTTCCGGCACGCTGTGTCAATTGTGCGAAGTTCACCACATAATCTGTGGCCCCTTCGTTATAGGTATAAATAGACGCTTCAGACCCCATAAATCCAACATCTGCTTCTCCTGAAAGGACAGCAGTCATAACCTTATCTGCTCCAAAACCACAGACAAGTTCAAGGTCAATTCCTTCATCTGCAAAATATCCTTCTTCGATTGCAACATACATAGGTGCGTAGAAGATAGAATGAGCCACTTCATTTAAGACAACTTTTGTAGTGCCCGTTTCTTCCTCTTTAGGTGCACATCCAAACAGAGAAAGAGCGGCGAGTGTTGTTATGAGTGCAAACGCTAAGATTCGCTTTTTCATAAAACCTCCATGCAAAAACTTTTCTTAATACTATATGAAGGACCTTAAAAAATGTTACTCGTTCTCCACATCGTCGTTTAGTTCTTTTGGCAAAAAATGATAGATTGCCTGATAAGCCTCCCTTTCCGCCTCCGTCGAAGCAGGCGTAGGCATAAGACCTGTACAGTCTGTAGTTGAGGCTGAATGCGTAAGGTAATCATAAGAGTCTTCAATTTTAAGTTCATTTTTTTCTTTTTTCATACAAATTATCTCCTAACATTAGATTACATTTTTCACAATTAGGGTTTGCAAAAAATAAGTTACTATTCAAATATAAGTTCAAACAAAAAAAGGTTTACTTCACGAATTTAATGTGCTAAAATGTTAAACAAGTAAAGCCGATAAAGGAGAAGGTTTAATATGGGCAAGAAAGTAAAAACAGAATCGTTAGATTTATTATTTGAAGCAATTTTATGTTTAAAAGATAAAGAAGAATGCTACACTTTTTTTGAAGACATCTGTACCGTAAATGAACTGCTATCAATTACACAGCGATTTGAAGTGGCAAAGATGCTCAGAGAGGAAAAAACATATTTGGAAATCGCAGAGAAAACAGGCGCATCTACTGCAACTATCAGCCGTGTGAACCGTTCCTTGAATTACGGCAATGATGGATATGATATGGTTTTTGAAAGAATGAATAAATAGAAGCAAAAAAGGATTATTGCAATTTAGTTTATCGCAATAACCCTTTTTTCATGTTCTTTATTCCTTCTTTTTCTTATCTTTATCCTTATCTTTCTCACAATCTTTAGTTTCTTCGGCAGGAGCAGAAGTTGCGTCAATTAGTTTCTCTATCAGCAATTGCTTCACATAGACATCCAAACTGAGGGAGCAGATAAAAGAAAAGAACTGAAGGTATTCTTTGTCTTCTTCCGGCGCATCCGCAAATGTTTCCTTTGAGTTGTTGTACATCAACTCTATATCTTTTTGCAACAATCGGGTTCGTTCTTTTTCAAACGCACAAACTCCATCATAGATATGCGCAATATTGATATCGCTATCTGATTGGAAATATTTTTCTGTAATTGGCTTCAGAAGGGTTTCAATATCCTTCATGGAAATAATGTTTTTAAAATAGTAGATAAATGCTAATAATAACAAATGCTCTTTTGAATATTTCTTTTTGACAGGTGCAGGCAGCAAATCATTTTTTGCATAATTGTTAATCATGGTTTTTGTCAAAACCTTGTCATCATCATTCCGCTTTGTTGATTTCAGTTCCTTTTCCATAAAGGAAGTCACCTGGTCCATGTACAAATCAATGTTAGGAATGTCGGTTGATTTTATAAAATCAATGCGGGAAATACTCCCTAAAATACTGTTTAATAAATCATTTTTATCTATCGTCATATTATCACCTCAATACAGACATTATATAGTATTGCAAACCACATCTCAAGTACTTTTTGGCGAATTCTTTTTGATGACATTGGTCAAAAAATATAATATAATATTCACGTAAGCAACAAGCAGTTTACATCCTGCAACTAGCAAAGACGGCTGCTTGCAGACGACTATGGTGGTTGCAGGATGGATAGGGCGACTGCCCGTGAGTTCGAAAACTTCATGTTTTCGAACTTAACTGCGTAATACGAGGAGAAACAATATGAGCATTTACGATACATTAAATAACGAACAGAGAGAGGCGGTATTTCATACGGAAGGACCGCTTCTGATTCTTGCAGGAGCGGGGTCCGGAAAGACCAGAGTGCTGACACACCGCATTGCATATTTAATTGATGAAATGGGTGTAAATCCTTGGAATATTCTTGCCATTACATTTACCAATAAGGCGGCGGGTGAGATGCGGGAACGTGTGGATAGAATCGTTGGCTTTGGTTCGGAAAGTATCTGGGTGAGTACCTTTCACTCAAGTTGTGTACGCATATTAAGGCGTCACATCGACCGACTGGGATTTGGAACCAATTTTACCATCTATGATGCGGACGACCAGAAGACCTTAATGAAGGATGTCTGCAAGCAATTACAGATTGATACAAAGATTTATAAAGAGAGAAATCTTCTTGCGGCCATTTCTTCAGCGAAGGATGAAATGATTTTGCCGGATGAGTATGAGTTGAATGCAGGAGGAGATTACCACAAGCAAAAGATTGCGAAGGTTTATCGGGAGTATCAAAAGCAATTGAAAGCAAACAATGCGTTGGATTTCGATGATTTGCTGGTAAAAACCGTGCAGCTGTTGCAGACACAGCCGGATATTTTGGAATATTATCAGGAGCGTTTCCGTTATATCATGGTGGACGAGTACCAGGATACGAATACGGTACAGTTTAAGTTTATCAGCATTCTTGCAAAGAAATACAGAAACCTTTGTGTAGTAGGTGATGATGACCAGTCTATTTACAAATTCCGAGGTGCTAATATTAAGAATATTTTAAATTTTGAAGATGTGTTTGAGGATGCACGGGTGATTAAGCTGGAGAAGAATTACCGTTCTACTGAGACTATTTTAAATGCGGCAAATGGTGTGATTCGCAACAACTACGGGCGAAAAGAAAAGGCCCTTTGGACGGAAAATGGCGTGGGAGACAAACTTGTATTTCAACAGTTTGATAACGCATATGATGAGGCGGATTATGTGGTGAGTGACATCAGGGAGCATGTGAGAGAAGGGGATCGTTCTTATAATGAGCATGCAATCCTTTACCGCACCAATGCCCAGTCCCGCATTTTTGAAGAAAAATTTGTCACGGCAAACATCCCGTACAAGATAGTTGGCGGTATCAATTTCTATGCCAGAAAGGAAATCAAAGATTTGCTGGCGTATTTAAAAACCATTGATAACGGGTTAGATGATTTGGCTGTTCGACGTATCATCAATGTGCCAAAGCGAGGCATCGGCCTTACAACCATTAATCGTGTACAGGAGAATGCGGCTGAGCGAGGCGTTAGCTTCTATGAGGCTCTGCGTACTGCGGATATGATTCCGGGGATTGGGAAAGCGGCAACCAAGTTGGATTCTTTTGTGGCTCTGATGGAGCATTTCAAAGAGAGCGCAAAGAAGATGCTGGTGTCGGAACTCATGCAGGAGATTCTGGATTATACCGGTTATCTGGAGACCTTGGAAGAGGAAGGAAAAGAAGAGGCTGAGGCGCGCAAGGAAAATATTGATGAACTTATGAGTAAGATTGCAGCTTATGAGGAGGCTTGCGAGGATGAGGCACCGACATTAAGCGGATTTTTAGAAGAGGTGGCCTTGGTTGCAGACATTGACAGTCTGGATGAAAATAGCGATTATGTGGTTCTTATGACTCTTCACAGTGCAAAAGGTCTGGAATTCCCAGAAGTATATATGGTAGGTATGGAGGATGGGATTTTCCCGAGCTATATGACAGTGACAGAGGGAGATTTGGACGAGCTGGAAGAGGAAAGAAGACTTTGCTATGTAGGAATTACGCGAGCAATGGAGAATTTGACATTGACCTGCGCAAGACGCAGAATGATTCGCGGCGAAGTGCAATACAATAAGATGTCCCGCTTCCTGAAAGAAATTCCAGTGCATTTATTTGGAAATAAAGTCAAATCAGAGCGTGAAGAAATGGATGTAGTAAAGGCAAATGCCTATGTTCAGGCAAAGCAAACATTTAAGACACAAGCATTTTCCACTGTAAAACCAGCCCAGAACTTTGGAGTGAAAACGGGGGGAGGCCTTGATTATGAAGTTGGCGACCGTGTAAAACATATGAAGTTTGGCGAAGGACTTGTAACCGCTATTGTAGAAGGTGGAAGAGATTATGAGGTGACTGTTGCATTCGACAATGTGGGTACGAAAAAAATGTTTGCCGGATTTGCGAAATTACAGAAAATATAGTTACGAAAATTTAATGACAATAGCGGTATAATGATGTTATAATGTACATAATATAATTGTACTGAAAAAATAGAAAGGGTGTATAGCATGAATAAGATTGAAGATATCATTTCTGCAACAAAATTAAATGAGATTTTACAGAAACGAGACGACGATAAGATTAAGAAGACCATTCTTTGGACTCTCGCCATTGTAGGCGCTGTGGTTGCAATTGCAGGAATTGCATATGCAGTATATCGTTACTTTACACCGGATTATCTGGAAGATTTTGATGAAGATTTCGAGGATGATTTTGAAGACGATTATTTTGAGGAAGAAGACGAAATCTAAATGAGGCTCGCTCGCGTAAGAGTTCGCGGGCGAGTTTTTTTGAGTCTGTCAAGGTAGACACTGCATGGAGGATATAGATGAAAAAAGGACAAGTTTATGAAGGACTAATAGAAAAGGTAGAGTTTCCAAATAAGGGAATTGTATCCGTAGAGGGAGAAGCGAACAAGGTCATTGTTAAGAATGGTATTCCAGGACAGAAAGTTAAATTCGCTGTCAATAAGATGAGAAAAGGGAAGGCGGAAGGCCGACTTTTGGAGGTGCTGGAGAAGTCGCCACTTGAAACAAGAGAACCGGTCTGTAGTATTTTTTCAGCATGCGGTGGGTGTATGTATCAAACCATGTCTTATGAAGACCAAATGAAGATGAAGGAGCAGCAGGTGAAGGAAATCCTGGATGCTGCTATTGTAGGTGATTATGTATTTGAAGGTGTAAAGGCAAGCCCGAAGGAATTTGCATACCGCAATAAGATGGAATTCTCCTTTGGGGATGAGTATAAAGACGGACCTTTGTCTCTTGGGTTACATAAGAAGGGAAGCACCTACGATGTACTGACCGCTTTTGATTGCAAGCTGGTACATGAGGATATGACAAAGATTTTAGTTTGCGTGTTGAATTATTTTAAGGAGAGAAATATTTCTTATTATAAGAAAATGCAGCACGTGGGATATCTGCGTCATCTGTTGCTTCGCCGTGGAGACATTACTGGTGAAATTCTAGTTAACTTAGTAACAACAACTCAGGAAGAGTATGATTTGAAACCACTCGTAGATGCCTTGCTTGCGCTTGAACTTGAAGGCAAGATTGTAGGTATCTTACACATTTTGAATGACTCCTTATCCGATGTGGTACAGAGTGATGAGACCCGTGTGCTGTATGGCCAAGATTATTTCTATGAAAAGTTGCTTGGTATGGAATTTAAAATCACTCCATTTTCCTTCTTTCAACCAAATTCAAGGGCAGCAGAAGTTTTGTACAGTACCGTAAGAGATTACCTTGGAGATATGAAAGGGAAAACACTTTATGACTTGTTCAGCGGAACGGGAACTATAGGTCAGATTCTGTCACCGGTTGCTGAAAAAGTAATTGGTGTGGAGATTGTGGAAGAAGCAGTTGTGGCTGCCAATGAAAATGCAAAGCACAATGGTATTACCAATTGTAAGTTCTTGGCTGGTGATGTGTTTAAAGTCTTGGATGAAATTGAGGAAAAGCCGGATGTGATTGTGTTGGACCCACCGAGAGATGGCATTCATCCGAAGGCGCTGCCGAAGATATTGGACTATGGTGTGGATACCATCGTTTATATTTCTTGTAAGGTGACGAGTCTTGCGAGAGATTTGGAAATGATGCAGGCCAAAGGGTACAGAGTTGTGAAGGCGGTGGCTTGCGATCAGTTCTGCCAGACGGTGCATGTAGAAACAATCGCTTTATTGAACAAAATCAAGTAATGAGTTTATCCATTGAGAAGCATATAATTTAAATTTCTCCAAATACTAACAAAAAAAGGAAAGGAAAAGAAGTATTATGGAGAAAACAGATACGATTAAATTATTGCAAGAATGTGATGCGGGAAGTAAAATGGCAGTTACATCCATTGACGAGTTAATGGACAAAGCCACAGACTCTGAGCTTGCAGAACTTTTGGAAGAAAGCAAAAAACATCATGAGAAGCTGGGAAATGATTTACATTCCATGTTGAATCATAAAGAATGGGACGAGAAAGAACCAAACCCTATGGCAAAAGGGATGTCTAAATTGAAAATTAATTTCAAAATGGGAATGGACAATAGCGATGCGATGATTGCAGAACTAATCACAGATGGCTGCGACATGGGTGTAAAATCCCTCTACAAATATATGAACCAGTATAAGGCAGCCGAGGAGCCGGCAAAGGATATCTGTAAACGACTAATTGCGATTGAGGAAGAACTCCGCGATAAGCTCAGAAAGTTCTTGTAAGTTTAGCGAAAACTTCGCTAAGCAGAAGTCACAGAGAGAATAATATTGTATCATTGCATTGAGGTGAAGTGCAATGTATAGGCGTATCAGAGATTTAAGAGAAGATAGAGATATGACACAGGTTCAGCTTGCAAAAATGTTGAATTGTAGTCAAAGGACCTACAGTAATTACGAGCGTGGCGATATAGAAATATCCACAAGAGTGTTAATCGAATTGGCAAGATTTCATGATACCAGTATTGATTATCTCTTAGAGTTAACAGACGAAAAGCGACCATATCCAAGGAAAGTGAATAAGAAGTATATGTAGGTACAAAAGTCATCGCGGAAGCGGTGGCTTTTTTGTGAGAACACTGATATAATAAAAAGGTAAGATTTAAAGATTAGAAAGGGATACCTTCATGAAATTCATTCATTGTGCAGATTTGCATTTGGATGCCAAAATGAGTGCAAATCTAGATAAAGACAAAGCAAAAATTAGAAAAACAGAGATTCTACATACTTTTGAGAGAATGGTAGAGTATGCAGCAGAAAATGATGTTTTCGGCATTTTAATTGCAGGGGATATGTTTGACACGAAAAACATTACTGCGACCACAAAGAATGCAGTGCTATACCAAATAAACAGTCATCCGGACATTACATTTTTTTATTTAAATGGCAATCATGATAATGATAATTTCCTTTCAAATCTTGATGTCATTTCTGAGAATTTAAAGATGTTTGGGCCGAATTGGACAACCTATGAATTTGGCAAGGTTGTAATTACAGGCATTGATTTGTCAACAGAGAACACAAGTCTTGCTCATGCTTCACTAATGCTTGAATCAGATAAATTTAATATTGTTATGATGCATGGACAAGATGGAGAGTTAATTAATCTGAGAACGCTAAAAAACAAAAATATAGATTATCTTGCGTTAGGTCACATTCATGCATACAAGCACGAACAACTGGATGCACGTGCTTTGTACTGTTATCCGGGCTGCTTGGAGGGCAGAGGTTTTGACGAAGTGGGAGAACATGGCTTTGTTTTGCTTGAAGTGAATGAGGAGGATGGTACGTGTTCCGACGAATTCGTACCGTTCGCTAAGAGAAAACTATATGCCGTTTCGGTAGATGTTACGGATTGCCAGACATCTTCAGAAATGATTGAAAAGGTGGCTGCTGCGCTTCGGGAAACAGATTGTGATGAAACAGCACTCGTGAAGATTATTTTGACAGGAACATTGGATGTGGCATGTGAAAAAGACGTGGATTACATTTTAGCCCGTTTCCAATCACAGTATTTCTTTGTCAAAATTTATGACGAGACAACTTTAAAGATTAACGCAGAAGATTATATGTTAGACGAATCCTTAAAGGGTGAGTATGTGCGTATGATTATGCAGGATACTGCATTGTCAGAAGAGGATAAGGCAATTATTATCCGCTATGGACTTCAGGTGATTGCCGGCGAGGAGGTGCAGTAACTATGAGACTGATTTGTTGTCATATAGAAAATTTTGGGAAGCTGCATGATTATACTGTTGATTTTGAAAATGACACTCATATTATTTGCGAAGAAAACGGCTGGGGGAAAAGTACACTTGCAGCATTTATTCGAGCAATGTTCTATGGACTGGAAGGTGAACGCAAAAGAAGTATCGAGGAAAATGAGCGTAAGCGATATGCGCCTTGGCAGGGGGGAGTCTTCGGCGGACAATTGACATTTGAAGTAGAAGGAAGAGTATATACTGTCACCAGAACTTTCAATGGGCAGGACGAGTTTGAATTGCGTGATGCCAAAACCAATCTGATTAGCAATGATTATTCCAGTAAACTTGGAGAGGAACTTTTCAAGGTTGATAGAGAGTCTTTTATGCGAACGGTATTTATCGGACAGGCGGATTGTGAGACTTCCGTTACAGATGATATCAATGCGAAGATAGGAAATCTAACTGATAATTCCAACGATTTAAATAGTTTTGAGGCGGCAAGTGCCAGGTTGAAGGATTTATTAAATAGTCTGACACCAAGCAGGAAGACCGGTAGTATTTCACAGCGAAAAAATGAAATTACAGAGTTGGATAGAAAAGTAGTTGCGCAAAAGGGAATTCCGGAGGCCTTGCAGAAACTTCAAGAGAAAAGGTCAGAGGAGTTGCAGGTATATAATCAATTAAAAACGAAGTTGGAAACCCTTCAAAAAGAACAGATGCGACTTTCAAATTTGCAGCGGATACTTGCAAAGAAAGAGCAATGGGACAATCTGAAACGAGAAGTTCAAAGTGCGCGTAACGCATTTGCAGGCGATGTTTCGTCAATGAAATTGGTTGATGAAGCCCAGAAGCACTATAGTGAAATGGAAAAGGCATCGGAACGCATGGCTTCCCATGAGTTAACAGAGAGCGAGAAGCAGCAGCTTTCCACCTTGCAGAAAAACGGACAGCAAAAGACAAAAGGAATCCCACTGTTGCAGATTGTTGGACTATTATTTATAGTTATTGGTTTCATTATGATGGCAGTAATATCTGTAGGTGTAGGAATTGCGGCAGCAATTGTTGGTGGACTTCTTATTGTGGCTGGCGTGGTTAGTGATAATAAGAAGAAAGCGGTACGAAAGGATGCAGAAGAGCTCCGTCAATCCATGCGTATCTCTTTGGAAAATAAACAGAAAAAATTATCAGAGAGCAAAGCTGATTTTGAATATCATCAGAAGGAGATTTTTGCTTTTCTTGCGCAACATGGATTTAAACCAGCACATAATGTACAGGTGCAATTACTAAGCATTCGAGATGCTGCGCAAGCCTATACAGAAGCAATGCGTAAATTGGAACTCTTTGAAAAGGAGACAGACACATCGCTTTTTACAAGTGTAACGGAAGAAGATAAATCAAAGAATCTTTTTGAACTAAATGATAACATTCAAACCTTGACAGGAGAAAGAGAAGTCATCTATACACGACTAGAAGCTTACCAGGCTGATATTGAACAACTGCAGATACAGTTAGAGGAATGGGAAGAGAATAAGATTCGTTTGGAAGAACTGAAAGAAGTGCAAGAAAATGAGACGCAGAAATATCACCATATTTTAAAAGTGCAGGACTATCTAACAAAGGCAAAAGAGAGTATTACCAACAAATATGCTGCGCCGATTTTGGAAAGCTTCAGTAAGTATTATGAAATGATTACTTCCGCTTCTACAGAGGAATTTCACATTGATGCGAACACCAATATCACGGTAACCGAACAGGGGAAACAGAGAGAAAGCAATACTCAGAGTGCAGGATATCGCGATTTGATAGGTATCTGTCTGCGTGTTGCACTGGTAGACGCCATGTACAAGGAGGAGGCGCCGGTTCTTATTATGGATGACCCATTTACGAACTTGGATGATGAAAAGATGAAGCAGGCGAGAAAGTTCCTGGATTATATAGCAGAGAAATATCAAGTAATCTATTTTACTTGCAGTGAATCGAGAAGATAAGATATGCAAAAAATGCAGCTCCCCAACATGCGTTGGAGAGCTGTTTTTATGGCAATTTAATCAACGAACTACGGTCTTTGATCTTCTTCATAATGCGTTCCGCTTCGCTACCAGTAGCAGGAGTCGGTTGGTAGTTATTTCGATTTCTTTCTGAAGATAATGAGCATGGAATTACGTTTGTTACATTATCGTCTTTTACGCCCTCTTTCGTAACAGTAAATGTCTGCTGAAAAATCATGGTGTCCTTATCGCTTGGGTTAGAGTTTCCGCCAAAGCAGAAGTTGCCGAGGCTGTAAACAATATTCTTTCCCTTGTAGGTTTCAATACCTTGCAATACATGTGGATGGTGACCGCATACAAGGTCAGCACCTTCATCAATCGCCAGACGACCTAACATGGTCTGATGCGAATTTGGAGCCGCATCACGTTCGATTCCCCAATGGAAAATGACGATTACAATATCAGCACCCTCCGATTTTACTTTGGCAATGTTATCTTTTACTTGTTGTGCACGACCGGTATGGTCGATTAATTCATAGATTCCAACAAGTCCGACTTTTACACCTTTCACTTCAACAACCTTTGTTACATCATAACCAAAGTGAATTACGCCGGCAGAGTCTAAAGTGTTTCGAGTGTCTGTTAAACTCTGAGCGCCGTAGTCACGGCTATGATTGTTTGCAAGGGTAACTGCCTCTACAGAACTGCTGGTGAGAATGTTTACAAACTCAGCAGGTCCTTTAAAAGCGTAGGTTTTATCTGCGCGGGTTTTTAAATCCGTAAATGTTCCCTCTAAGTTTGCAATGGTCAAATCGTCAGCTTCAAAGATGCTTTTTACATTTTTTAAGAAATATGCCGGGCCGTTTTTCTCATAATAAGCATTTAAACTTCTGGCATAGTTAAAGTTTTCATCGGTTCCTAAAGTACAGTCACCAACGACAGAAATAGTGATGGAAACCTCTGCACTAGGAGTTGGAAGCTTTAATGGTTCGTCTGCCTGTTCGGAAAGGTCATCGTATACTTTGTCGGTATCAATGGAAGAAGCAGATTTTTCTTCCGGACGAAGTACGGCATATATTAACGAACCGGCTAAAAATATTGCAATGGATATAATAACTCCGGCAAATAGAATGGCTATTTTTTGTTTTCTTTTATAACGTCTTTTTCGGGTTTTTCTATCTGTCATATGGCACTCCTTGTCTTGTTTTCTAACAGTATAATTACGTCTTTAGTATAGGTTGTTTGCAAGGATTCGTCAATCATTTCAAAGAAGGGAATTATTTGTATAATTATGTTGATGAGGAGAATGCGAAATAGTATAATGAAAAGAAAGTATGGAGTAAATTGGTGAAGGAGGGATTCAGTTGAGACTGGAAGTACAGGAATTGAAAAAGTCTTTTGGTGAAACGGAAGTTCTGCATGGTATTTCTTTTCATGTAGAAAGCGGATGTGCACTTGGACTTTTGGGAAGAAACGGTGCAGGAAAGACAACAACAATCCGTATCTTAATGGATGTTTTTAAAGCGAATAGCGGTAGCATGCAGATGGATGGGAAACCATTTGTGGCAAAGGAATATCAGATAGGATATCTGCCGGAGGAAAGAGGCTTATATCCGAAAAAGACAGTGGGGGAACAGTTAGTTTACCTCGCTACGCTTCGGGGACTGAATGCAAAAGAGGCGAAGGAGCAGACGAAAAAGTGGCTCGCACGCATGGGAGTTTCAGAGTATGAAAACCGCAAGCTGGAAACCTTATCAAAAGGAAATCAGCAGAAGGTGCAATTGGCTCAGACCTTGCTATGCAATCCGGACATTGTAATCTTAGACGAACCATTTTCAGGGCTTGACCCTGTAAATGCGCAGATTCTGAAGGATGTTATCAAAGAACAGATTAAGGAGGGGAAGATTGTTATCTTCTCCAGTCATCAGATGAGTCATGTGGAAGAATTCTGTGATGAGATTGCGATTATGAATCGTGGCGATATCGTTCTATCGGGAAATCTACGTGAAATCAAGAGAGAGTTTGGTAAGGACAGACTGGTAGTGGCAAGCCTTAGCGAAAATCCTGAAGAATTGGCAGAATTATTGAAAGCAAAGTTCTCTGATTTGTTAGATGTGGAAAAGGTACAGCAGAGTCAGGTTGTGGTTAAAGAGAAAAACGAAGGTAATAAACCTGCAATTATGCAGAAATTGATAGATGAAGGCGTGGATATTGAATTCTTTGGACTCTATGAACCATCGCTGCATGACATCTTTGTGGAAAAGGCAGGTGACGAGTAATGAAACAGTTTTTGACCGTATTAAAATTTGAATTAAATAACTATTTTAAGAATAAAAGTTTTGTTATCACTACCTTTATTCTCGCATTTGTAATTGCAGCAGTGGTGATAGTTCCGACTATGATACCTGGACTATTGGGTGATGATAAGGAGCCGGAGGTAGGAGCAGGCAACGAAGTTGTGCTTGATGAGGAAATTGATGTAGAGGCTGAGGATGAACCGGAATTAGAAGTGCTTGGAATCTGTCTGAAAGAAGAAGCTGGCTTGGATGCTGAAACGGTGAAAGCGCTTTACCCGGCAGAATGGACCACATATGACGATGAAAAGACTATGAAAGAAGCGGTAGAACTGGGTGAATTGGAGGCAGGATTTGTCATCGAAAGTCCAACGGAAGTCGTTTATGTGGTAAATGACCTTTCCATGTATGATTATCTTGGTGATATGTTCAGCCAAATGTTGGCGGAAGCTTATAAACAGCAGTATCTCATAGATAAAGGTTTGACACCGGAGGAGATTGATGAGTCAGAAAGCTTCTATGTGAATGTAACAGAAGAAGTACTTGGAAAAGACGGCGGACAAAATTACTGGTATACCTATGTGTTAGTATTCGTTGTTTACTTCCTCATTATCTTCTATGGACAGATGATTGCTACTTCCGTTACAACCGAAAAGAGCAACCGTGCCATTGAGATTCTTGTGACAAGTGTGAATCCAACCAGTCTGATAAGCGGGAAGGTGCTTGCAGGGGCTATCGCAGGTGTACTGCAGGCCGGTATTATTCTGGGAAGTGGATTTGTGTCCTATGGTTTTGTGAAAGACGCTTGGGGCGGAATGTTGGACTTCCTGTTTGATATTCCTACAAACGTGCTCGTTATCTATGCTGTATTTGCTGTTTTAAGCTACTTATTGTATGCATTTATCTTTGGTATGCTTGGCGCATTAGTATCTAAGACAGAAGACATCAGTAAGAGCTCATCTCCGGTATTGATGATTTACATTGTGTCATTTATGATTGCCATTTTTGGCATGTCAAGTGACAGCAACAATATTGTAATGAAGGTGGCTTCTTACATTCCATTCACCTCCGGAAATGCCATGTTTGTTCGTGTAGCTATGGGAAGCGTGCCAACCTGGGAAGTGGTTGTATCAGGAGTAATCTTGGCAGCAAGCTGTGTGATTGCCGGGATTTTGGCAGCGAAAATCTTCCGATATGGAACGTTACATTATGGTAATCCGATTAAATTAAAGACAGCGCTGAAAAAAGCACGGATGGAATAAAAGAAAGCATATTAATCCAAAAGCGTGAATTCTTTGTGAATTTACGCTTTTTTTATAAACATATTTTTAAAAATATGTTAATATAAAAAAATGGATAATACTAGCAAGGGAGGAACAGCATGTTACGATTACTGTTAAGTGAAGTAAAAGAATATAAAAAAGCATCCATTGCAACGCCTATTTGCATGATTTTTGAAGTAGCAATGGAGATGTGTGTTCCGTTTTTAATGGCATCGATTATTGACGATGGTGTGGAAAAGGGGAATATGACACACATTTATCAGGTGGGTGTTGTGATGTTTATCGCGGCAGCACTTGGGCTTATTGCAGGGCTTTTAGGTGGGAGATTTGGTGCAAAGGCATCCACTGGATTTGCCAAGAACCTGCGTGAACGGATTTTCAACCACATTCAGACCTTTTCGTTTGCCAATATTGACAAATTCAGTACAGCAGGTCTGATTACCAGGTTGACAACTGATATCACACACATTCAGATGGCATATCAGATGTGTCTTCGTATGTTTACGAGAGCGCCATCCACTTTAATTGTGGCGATGATAATGGCATTTTGCATTAATAAAAAAATTGCAAGTATCTATTTAGTTGCGGTTGTTTTACTTGGTATTGCATTGTTCTTCATTATGAAACGTGCGACGGGCTTTTTCCAGCAGGCATTCCCAAAATATGACGAGATGAATGCAGCTGTACAGGAAAATGTCTCAGCCATTCGTGTGGTAAAGGCTTATGTACGTGAAAAGGAAGAAACTTCAAAGTTTAAACGCACAAGTGAAAATATTTATAAGATATTTGTGAAGGCAGAAAAGAATATCATTTTCAATGGGCCAATCATGCAATTGACAGTATATAGCTGTATCTTGTTAATTAGCTGGCTTGGCGCGAAGATGATTGTATCTAACACCCTTACCACGGGAGAGCTGATGAGTCTTCTTGCGTACTGTATGAATATTTTGATGAGCCTCATGATGCTTTCTATGGTATTTGTTATGATTGCCATGAGCACCGCAAGTGTGAGACGTATTGCTGAGGTACTGCGTGAGACCAGTGATATTACTAATCCGGAGAATCCGCTTTATGAGGTTCCGGATGGAAGTGTGGAATTTAAGCAAGTAAATTTTGCATATAAGATGGATTCGGAGGAACCGGTACTTAAAGACATTAATCTGAAGATAAAGTCTGGTGAAACCATTGGCGTGATGGGGGCAACCGGTAGTGCAAAAACCAGTCTTGTCAACTTAATCAGTCGTCTTTATGATGTGACCGATGGGGAGGTCTTGGTTGGTGGACACAATGTAAAAGAATACGATTTGGAAAGCCTGCGTAGTCAGGTGTCTGTTGTACTACAGAATAACGTGCTTTTTTCAGGAACGATTTTGGATAACCTGCGTTGGGGAAAAGAGGATGCGACCTTAGAGGAGTGTCAGGAGGTCTGCCGTCAGGCATGTGCCGACGAATTTATCCGGAGATTTCCGGAGGGTTATGACACCTTTATTGAACAGGGTGGAACCAACGTATCCGGCGGTCAAAAGCAAAGACTTTGTATTGCCAGAGCGCTCCTTAAAAAACCAAAGGTATTGATTCTCGATGACAGTACAAGTGCAGTGGATACAGCTACAGATGCAAAGATTCGCAAGGCGTTTGCGGAAGAGATTCCAAACACCACCAAATTTATCATCGCACAGCGTATTTCAAGTATCCAGAATGCAGACCGCATCATCGTGATGGAAAATGGTGAGGTTCATGGATTTGGAACGCACGAGGAGTTACTGGAAAATAACGAAATTTATCGCGAAGTTTATGAAACCCAGACACAGGGTGGCGGAGATTTTGACGAAAGGGCAGGTGAGTAAATATGGCAGGACCTATGGGAAGACAACCACGCGGGATGAAGCCACAGGTAAAAAATCCTGGGAAATTATTTATGAGACTGATGCGCTACGTGTTCCGCACCTATAAGTGGCATTACATTTCAGTTATTGTTTTGATTTTTATCAGTGTATTGGCAAATGTACAGGGGACGTTATTTACACAGACCTTGATTGACGACTATATTGCACCATTATTGTTATCTGACACACCGGATTTCGGACCCCTTGCAATGGCCATTTTGCGTGTGGCAGGCTTCTATTTAATTGGTGTGAGTGCATCTTTTATACAGAGCCTGATTATGATCTACGTAACACAGGGATGTTTAAGAGATTTACGAAATGAACTCTTTGAGCATATGGAAAAGCTTCCGATTAAATATTTCGATACAAATGCACATGGTGATATCATGTCGGTTTATACCAACGATATTGACACCCTTCGTCAGATGATAAGCCAAAGTATTCCGCAGTTGGTGAACAGTGGAGTGACCATTGTTAGCGTGTTTGTCAGCATGGTAATTCTAAGTATCCCTTTAACCTTAGTGACGCTGATTATGGTTGGAGTGATGCTTCTTGCAACCGGATATGCAGCCGGCAATAGTGGAAAATATTTTGTGAAGCAGCAAAAGAATCTTGGTAAAGTAAACGGCTTTATTGAGGAAATGATGGACGGCCAGAAGGTAGTTCAGGTATTCTGCCGTGAGGAAGAGAACAAAAAGCGTTTCAAAGAACTCAATGATGAATTGTTTGAAAGTGCAGATAAAGCTCATGCTTTTACAAATGTACTGGGACCGATTAATGCGCAGCTTGGAAATGTAAGTTACGTTCTGTGTGCCATTGTGGGCGGTGCCTTAGCACTTGGAAATGTATGGGGATTTACCCTTGGTAAGCTGGCAAGCTTCCTAACCTTTAACAAGAGCTTTAGTATGCCAATCAATCAGGTGAGCCAACAGTTTAACTCCATAGTTATGGCACTCGCAGGTGCAGAACGTGTATTTAAGCTTTTAGATGAAGAAGTGGAAGTAGACGATGGCTATGTGGTGTTGGTAAATGCCAAAGAGGTGGACGGCAAGCTTGTAGAGTGTGAGGAGAGAACCGGACGCTGGGCATGGAAGCATACGCATCAGGCAGATGGCAGTGTGGATTACGTGGAAGTAACCGGTGATATTGTATTTGACGGTGTTGATTTTGGATATACTGATGAAAAAATGGTACTTCATGATATTCAAATGTATGCGACACCGGGACAGAAAATTGCATTCGTAGGCTCTACAGGTGCCGGTAAGACGACAATTACCAATTTGATTAATCGTTTCTATGATATTCAGGACGGGAAAATCCGATATGACGGTATCAATATCAACAAGATTAAGAAGGCAGATTTACGTCGTTCGCTTGGTATTGTATTACAGGATACACATTTATTTACAGGAACGGTAAAGGACAATATTCGTTTTGGGAAATTAGATGCAACGGATGAGGAGATTGTTGCAGCGGCAAAATTAGCAAATGCGCATGGATTTATCAAGCGTCTTCCAAAGGGATATGACACTATGCTTGTGGGAGATGGGGCGAACTTAAGTCAGGGTCAGAGACAGTTACTTGCCATAGCGCGTGCTGCGATTGCTGATCCACCGGTACTGATTCTGGATGAGGCAACAAGCTCCATTGATACCAGAACAGAGCGTATTGTACAGGATGGTATGGATAAATTGATGGCAGGCAGAACAACATTCGTAATTGCCCATCGATTATCGACTGTTCGTAATTCGGACTGCATTATGGTATTAGAACAGGGAAGAATTATTGAGCGTGGAACCCATGACCAATTGATCGAAGAACAAGGAAAGTATTATCAATTATATACAGGAAATGTAATTCAGGCATAATGTGTGCGCATTTCAGGGGCGCCGAAATTTTATGAGCGCCCTGTCTCATGGACATGGAGTGACTTTCTATAAAACGGGTTTCAGAGGGCAAAAATACCCACGATTCTGCGAAATCGTGGGTATTTTATATGGATTCTTACTGTTTTATAGATATTATCTTAAAAAATGCCTTGTTTTAGAGGTGGATTTGAGTATTTATGGGTATTTTAGGTTGAAAATTAGTGTCTAATACCCAGTAACTCCCCAAAAGAGAGGGCAAATCGTTCCGTTATTTATTATTGTCGTCCTGAAGTGCATTAAAACAAGATGTCAGGTGTATACTATTAGAAGCAGCGATAATGACTTCTCGAAATAGCATTTTTTCATCACTTTTTGTTCGACCAATATCATCAATCTTGTCTTTCAGACCAAAGACGTGGAATAGGACATTTTCTAATTCCTCGCAAAGGTAATTGTAAGCAATCTCCTTAGGATAGGACTTTTCCTGCATTTCACGTAGGGCTATGATATGCTCAAGTGAAAGCACGTTCTTGGCGATTGCGATGTAAAACAGATAAGCGATTTGCTCTGCATAATAGAGCTTCTTTATTGGCGGTGCAATAATTCCTTTCTTTACATAATTGCTTATCATAGATGAAGTAATTGTCATGCAACCAAGTGGTGCTAATGCATGGTTAATGTATTGAGTTGTCTGCTCCAGATAGAGACCTTCATTTGGAAGCTCTTCATACCTAGGCATACGAAATTGTTTGATGGATTCAGCCATCTGTTGTTTGATTGACTCTTTCATATCCTTCATTTTACTTTTTTTCCTTTTTATAGTCAAGACCTTGACGTAGGTATATGAAAGTGGTAATATAATTATATTCAACGGTTTTTGAAAAACCGATGAAATGGTTTTGAATATGATTAAATAGGAGAAAATATATGAAAATAAGAATTGTAGCTGATTCCAGCGCTGATTTAGTTACCCTTGAGGATAAAAGTGTTGTTTCTGTTCCGATGAAGATTATGACGGATGTGAAGGAATATGTTGATGATGACAGCCTGGATGTGAAGGGTATGACGGAGGACTTGGCATCTTATCGTGGAAAATCGGGAAGTGCCTGTCCGGGAGTTGGAGACTGGCTGGATGCGTTTGGAGATGCGGACAGAGTATTTTGTATTACAATCACGAGTAATTTGTCAGGCAGTTACAATTCTGCAATGGTAGCAAAAGAGACATATGAATCAGAAAATCAGGGAAAGAAAGTGTGTGTAATTGATTCTTTATCAGCAGGTCCTGAATTGACGCTGATTGTAGAGAAGATTCGAGAACTTCTTGTACAAGGGAAAGAATATGAGGAAGTTTGTGAAGCCATTGCAGAATACCAAAAGTCTACATACTTGGTATTTGTATTGAAGTCACTCACTAATTTAGCAAACAATGGACGTGTAAGTCCTGCTGTGGCAAAGATTGCGGGCGTGCTTGGTATTCATGTGGTTGGTATTGCCAGCGAGGTTGGCACCTTAGAGCAGAAGGCAAAATGCCGTGGAGAAAAGAAAGGCATTCATGCTGTATGGAAGCAGATGAAGGAATTAGGATACAAAGGTGGAAAGGTGATCATTCACCATTGTTTTAATCTGGAAGCTGCAAAACAATTGAAAGAAATGATAACACATGAATTTGCAAATGCAGATGTTGTAATTGGTACAACAAAAGGTTTGTGTAGTTTTTATGCAGAGCAAGGCGGCATGTTAGTAGGAATGGAGGCTTAATAGCCTCCTTTTTTTCTTGCATCTAACCGCGAACTGTCGTATTCTATAAGATAAGGATATAAACAAGAAGTACAAATGTTGAAGGAGAATTTATGGAGTATACAATACCGCATTATTTCGACAGATTTCGATGTGTGGCGGCAGAGTGTGAAGATACCTGCTGTGCCGGATGGGCAATCATGATAGACGAGGAATCTTTAGAAAAATATAAAAATATGGAAGGCGCATTAGGGAATCGTGTTCGCAATTCGATTGACTGGGAGAATGGTTCTTTTTGTCAGTATGAAAAGCGTTGTGCATTTCTAAATGAGGACAATCTTTGCGATTTACATATGGAAGCGGGAGAGCATATGCTTTGTAAAACCTGCAGAGATTACCCAAGACATATGGAAGAATATGAGGGATTAAGAGAGGGTTCTTTGTCCTTGTCTTGTATTGAAGCGGCCAAGATTATTTTGGGGTGTGAGGAGCCGGTTCAGTTTCTCCGCTTTGAAGACGAGGTAGAAGATGAAGAGTACGAAGATTTCGATTTTCTTCTTTTCACAAAGCTAATGGATGCCAGAGAAAAGATGATAGCACTATTACAAAAGCGTGACATTGATATTATGGTGCGAATAGGACTTTGTCTGGAGCTGACACAAAAGATGCAGGAAGCATTAGATTCAGATGAACTGTTTGAGGTGGATGAGATGCTGGAACAGTTCGGAAATATGGATGAGATTGTGGCATTTCAGAGAAGGGGAGACGAACATAAGATTGGGGAAATTGAGTATTGCCAAACAGTGCGAAAGATGTTCCGCATTTTTGGACAGTTGGAAGTTTTAAAAGACGACTGGCCGGAATATGTGAAAAAGGCAGAGAAACAATTGTTTGGAGAAGGACAATCCGGATTTGAAAGAAATCGAAGCACATTTCATAAAATGTATGGATTACAAAGTGTACATAATGAGGAATGGTCGATTTGGTTGGAACAGTTGATGGTTTACTTTGTATCCACATACTTTTGCGGTTCCGTATATGATGATAATATCATCGGTAAGATGAAAACTGCCGTTGTTGTAACATTTTTAATTCAGGAATTGGCAGTAGCTAAGTGGTCCGAAAATGATGAAAAAATGCCGTTTGAATTATTTGTTGATATTGCTCATAGAGTGTCCAGAGAGATTGAACATTCCGATGTGAATTTGATACGCCTTGAAAAGATTTTTGAAAAGAATGCAATTTATCAGCTGGATGAATTGCTGCGCATTATTCTATATTAATTTATGAATAGAAAGAGAGAAAGTACACATGAGAAAGGAAGACGCAAAATATAAAGCCTACGTCCAGATTTTAAAAGAGGAACTAGTTCCGGCAATGGGGTGTACAGAGCCTATTGCCCTGGCATATGGTGCAGCAAAAGCGCGGGAAGTGTTAGGCTGTATTCCGGAACGTGTAGTTGTGGAGGCCAGTGGCAGTATTATTAAAAACATTAAGAGTGTAATTGTGCCAAATACGAATCAGTTAAAGGGGATTCCGGCAGCGGTTGCGGCCGGTGTTGTAGCCGGAAAAGCGGAGAAGGAATTAGAGGTAATTTCTACCGTTACGGATGACGAGATTGTGAAGATTCAGGAATTTATGTATAATACTGATATCTTCGTGGAGCATGTAAACAACGGGATAACCTTTGATATCATTGTAACGGTATATAGGGGTGAATCTTATGCGAAGGTAAGAATTGCGAATTATCATACAAATATTGTTTTAATTGAAAAAGACGGAGAAGTTTTGCACAAAATAGAAATTGAAGGCGAGGAAGAGTCAGGTCTCACAGACCGTTCGCTTCTGAATTTGGAAGACATTTGGGATTTTGCAAATACAGTTGATATTGAGGACGTAAGAAAGATTGTCGCACGTCAGATCAAGTACAACACCGCAATCGCGGAAGAGGGCTTGCGTGGCCACTATGGTTCCAATATCGGAAGAGTCCTTTTGGATGCATATGGAGACGACATTTCCGTGCGTGCAAAAGCCATGGCGGCAGCGGGCTCGGATGCCAGAATGAATGGTTGTGAGCTTCCGGTCATTATTAATTCCGGTAGCGGCAATCAGGGAATGACAACCTCATTACCGGTTATTGAGTATGCGAAAGAATTGAAAGTAAGTGAAGAGACGCTATATAGAGCACTTGTTCTTTCTAACCTTGTAACAATTCATCAAAAGACAAGTATTGGACGTTTATCCGCATTTTGCGGTGCAGTGAGTGCGGGGGCCGGAGCAGGAGCCGGTATCGGTTATTTGTTAGGAACCGATTGCGATGGAATTGCACACATTGTCGTAAACACACTGGCTAATACCGGTGGAATTGTATGTGATGGTGCAAAATCATCTTGTGCGGCAAAAATAGCATCCGCTGTAGATGCCGGTATTTTGGGATATTATATGCATAAGAACGGACAGGATTTTGAAGAGGGAGACGGTCTGGTGGCAGATTGTGCAGAGCAGACCATTGGAAACATTGGACGTCTTGGAAAAAAAGGTATGAAACGCACCAACGAAGAAATAATTAAAATGATGGTGGGAGAATAGAAAATGAAACATATTATTGAAAGTTCACTGGATTTAATCGGGAACACCCCCCTTTTAAATGCCAGTCGATATGCTGCGAATGCAGAAATAACAGATGCTATGCTTTTAGCAAAGCTGGAATATTTAAATCCAACGGGTTCTGTGAAGGACCGTGCAGCACTTATGATGATACTGGATGCAGAGAAAAAAGGGATTTTAAAACCAGGGGCAACGATTATTGAGCCAACCAGTGGTAACACAGGAATCGGGCTTGCTTCCGTAGCAACTATAAAAGGATATAAGGCGATCTTGACCTTGCCAGAAACCATGAGTGTAGAACGTAGAAATCTACTAAAGGGTTATGGCGCACAGCTCGTGTTAACAGAAGGAAGCAAGGGGATGAAGGGGGCTATTGAGAAAGCAGAGGAGCTGCAAAAGACCATTCCAAATGCTGTGATTTTAGGACAGTTTGTGAATGAAGCGAACCCAAAAGCCCATGAGAAAACAACAGGACCTGAAATCTGGGAACAGACAGAAGGAGAGGTTGATATTTTCATTTCTGCTGTAGGAACTGGGGGAACCCTAAGCGGAACTGCAAAGTATTTAAAAGATAAGAATGAAAATGTGCAGGTGATTGCGGTGGAGCCGGCCGGCAGTCCGGTCCTCAGTGAGGGAAAAGCAGGCGCACACAAGATACAGGGAATTGGTGCAGGATTTATTCCGGATACCTTAGATACAAGCATTTACGATGAAGTTGTAACAATTACGGATGAAGACGCATATAAGGAAGCAAAGAGATTTGGAATCTGCGAAGGAATCTTGGTTGGAATATCTTCCGGTGCAGCACTAAAGGCTGCAAGTATCATTGCAAAGCGACCTGAGAACGCAGGGAAGAAGATTGTAGTCATTCTTCCGGATTCAGGGGACAGATATTTGTCTACGGAGCTGTTTGCAGATTAGCGTAAATAATTGGAGGCATGGATTATGAAAGACAAAACAAAAGATACTATTTTAGATGTGGCGAAGCAATTAACGTCAAATTATGAAAAGCAAGAGGTGGCAAGCTCTGCTATGAAAACACGACTTCCGGATGTGGAGGTTGTATATAGCATGATTGATGATTTGCGTAAACTTACATTCCCAGGCTACTTCGGAACAGACAAGTTTTTATCAAAGGAAGCATTTGCGGAAGCTGTATTACTTTCTTTGTATGAAAAAATGAAATCGCAGATGAAGGTGATTTTATCCGACAAGCAGAAAGCGGAAGAACTTACTGCACGTTTCATGGAAAAGATTCCAAAAGTACAGGAACTTTTGGCAAAGGACGTAGAGGCACAGCTTGCAGGTGACCCGGCAGCCAGCAGCAATAGTGAAGTAATACTGGCATATCCGGGCTTGTTTACCATATTTGTGTATCGTTATGCCCATGTTTTGTATAAATTAGAGGTGCCTTTATTACCACGTATTATGAGCGAGTATGCACATGGAAAAACCGGAATTGATATCAACCCAGGTGCCACCATTGGTGAATATTTCTTTATCGACCACGGTACTGGTGTTGTAATTGGTGAGACAGCCATTATAGGGAATGGTGTGAAGATTTATCAGGGTGTTACAATCGGTGCACTTTCTACGAGAAAAGGGCAGGCATTATCTGGTGTGAAACGTCACCCAACCATTGAAGATAATGTAATCATTTATGCAAATGCAACCATTTTAGGTGGCAACACGGTCGTAGGTGAAGGTGCAACGGTTGCGGGTAATACCTTTGTGACAGAGTCCGTTCCAGCAGGGGCGAAGGTAAGTGCCATGCATCCGGAATTGAACGTTAGAACATGTGAGAATTGTACAAGAAAATAATGGGGACGAAAGAACGATGAAATGGAATAAATTCAGACTTACAACGACAACAGAAAGTGAAGATTTGGTCAGCAGTATGCTGATGGACCTTGGGATTCAAGGAATTGAGATAGAAGATAAGATTCCGCTCACGCAGTCAGACAAGGAGCAGATGTTTGTGGATATCCTGCCGGAGATTGCGGCGGATGATGGGGTCGCATATATTAGCTTTTATTTGGAAGAAGAGGAAGATAAAGAGGCCATTCTTGCAAATGTAAGACAAGAATTAGAAGAAATGCGTGCCTATGCAAATGTTGGGGCTTGTACCATTGAGGAATCTCAGACAGAGGATGTAGACTGGGTGAATAACTGGAAACAATATTTTCATCAGTTCTATGTGGATGATATTTTGATTATTCCGTCGTGGGAAGAAGTGAAGCCGGAGGATGAGGATAAGATGATTATCCACATTGACCCGGGCACCGCATTTGGAACCGGTATGCATGAGACAACACAGCTTTGTATCCGCCAGATTCGCAAGTTTGTAAAAGAAGACACGACCATCTTAGATGTGGGATGTGGAAGCGGTATTCTTGGAATGCTTGCCCTGAAGTTTGGCGCAAAGTATTCGGTGGGCACTGACTTAGACCCTTGTGCAATTGATGCCACCTATGAAAATATGGAAGTGAATGGCATCACAAGAGACCAATATGAGGTTATGATTGGTAATATCATCAGCGACAAAGAAGTACAAGATAAAGTGGGCTATGAGAAATACGATATTGTTGTGGCAAATATTTTGGCAGATGTTTTGGTACCGCTAACACCTGTGATTGTAAATCAGCTAAAATCAGGCGGAATATATATAACCAGTGGAATTATCGATGATAAGGAAGAAACGGTTGTAAACTGCGTGAAAGAGGCAGGATTAGAAGTGCTTGAAGTAACCTATCAGGGTGAATGGGTTTCCGTTACAGCAAGAAAGAATTAGGAGAAAGCAATGCATCATTTTTTTGTAACACCGGACCAGGTGAAGGAGGACATGATTTATATAGAAGGTTCTGATGTGAATCATATAAAAAATGTACTCCGTATGAAAGTTGGAGAAGAACTGCATATCAGCGATGGGAATAATAAAAAATACTTATGTGAGATTGCTGACCTTTCGGCGGAGGAAATTCAAGTTTCCATCAAGGAGGAATTGACTTCAGATACGGAACTGCCGTCAAAAATCTATCTGTTTCAAGGGCTTCCGAAAAGTGACAAGATGGAGCTGATTGTCCAAAAAGCAGTGGAATTAGGTGTGTATGAGATTATCCCGGTTGCGACAAAGCGAGCTGTGGTGAAGCTGGATGATAAGAAGGCAGTAAAGAAGGTGGAGCGTTGGAACAGCATTTCCGAAGGGGGAGCAAAGCAGTCCGGAAGAAATGTAATTCCAAGGGTGCAGCATGTGATGTCTTATAAAGAAGCCATGCAGTACGCGAAGGAGTTGGATGTGGTTCTAATCCCATATGAACTTGCAGAAGGGATGGCTGAAACCAGGCAGATTATAGAAGCCATTCAGCCGGGACAGTCTGTTGGAATCTTTATTGGACCGGAGGGCGGCTTTGAAACGGAAGAGGTGGAGTATGCCATTTCACAAGGAGCCAAAGCCATTACTCTTGGAAAACGTATTTTGCGGACAGAGACAGCGGGACTTACCACACTGTCGATTTTAATGTATCATTTAGAATGCGAATCTCATAAATTATAAGTAAGAAGAAAAATAGGAGAGTAGTATGGAAGTATATTTGGATAATTCGGCGACAACGAAATGCTACGAGTGTGTTCGTGATTTAGTTGGTAAGATTATGTGCGATGATTATGGAAATCCCTCGTCTATGCATAAAAAGGGCGTAGATGCTGAGAAATATGTGCGCGAGTCCAAAGAAGCTTTGGCAAAACTTTTGAAGGTTCAGGAAAAAGAATTGGTGTTTACTTCCGGTGGTACGGAAAGTGACAATCTGGCATTGATTGGCTGCGCACGGGCGAATAGACGTGCCGGCAATCATTTGATTACTTCATCCATTGAGCATCCGGCTATTTTAAATACGATGCGTTATCTGGAGCAGGAGGAAGGCTTTCGCGTAACTTATCTTCCAGTTGATAGAGATGGGCGGATTAAATTGCAGGCATTAAAAGAAGCCTTGTGCAGAGAAACCATCTTAGTGTCTGTTATGTACGTCAACAACGAAGTGGGATCTGTTCAACCAATCGAAGAGGCAGTACAGATTGTAAAGAACTATAATAGAAATATTTTATTCCACGTGGACGCCGTGCAGGGCTTTGGTAAATATCGCATTTTCCCGAAACGTATTGGTGTGGATTTGATGTCAATCAGTGGCCATAAGATTCACGGACCAAAGGGCACCGGTGTATTATATGTTAACGAAAAAGTGAAGATTAAGCCGATTGTTTTTGGTGGAGAGCAACAGAAAAATGTGCGCTCAGGTACGGAAAATGTGCCGGGAATCGCAGGTCTCGGTCTTGCTGCAAAAGAAATTTATAAAGATTTTGATGCGAAGATTGAGAAAATGCGAGATTTGAAAAACTATTTCATCGAAGGAATTAATCAGATTCCGCACATTGCGATTCATGGTCGTATCGATGAATCAAGTGCACCGCACATTGTGAGTGTAGGTTTTGCAGGGATTCGTAGTGAGGTGCTGCTTCACACATTGGAGGATAAGGGCATCTATGTATCCAGTGGTTCCGCGTGTGCATCCAATCATCCGGCAATTAGTGGTGTTTTAAGAGGAATTGGGGCAGGACAGCAGTATCTGGATGCAACAATTCGCTTTAGTTTTTCTGAATTTACCACGAAAGAAGAAATTGACTATACACTGAAAACGTTATATAATTGTGTACCGATGCTGAGGAAATACACAAGACATTAGGAGGAATTTTTACCAATGATGTTTCAGGCTTTTTTGATAAAATATGGTGAAATCGGATTAAAAGGGAAGAATCGTTATATGTTCGAGGATGCCCTCATGAATCAAATTCGATTTGCTTTAAAAGATGTAGAAGGAAACTTCCATGTGCACAAGTCGCAGGCGAGAATTTTCGTAGAGTGTGATGGATATTATGATTATGATGAGACCGTAGATGCTCTTAAGAGAGTGTTTGGTATTGTTGGAATCTGTCCGGTTATCTATGCAGAAGATACCGGATTTGAAGATTTGAAACAAGTGGTTGTTGATTATATGGATAAGATGTATCCGGATAAGAATACCACATTTAAGGTAGAGGCCAGAAGAGGAAAGAAAAGCTATCCGAAGACCTCGATGGAAATCAATTGTGATTTAGGAGAAGCGATTTTAGAGGCCTTTCCTGAGATTCGTGTAGATGTGCATAAGCCGGCAATTATGTTGAACATTGAAGTGCGGGATTTGATTTACATTTATTCGGAAATCATTCCGGGACCGGGCGGAATGCCGGTGGGAACCAATGGTAAGGCAATGCTTCTTTTATCAGGTGGAATTGACAGTCCGGTAGCAGGATATATGATTGCGAAACGTGGGGTACAATTAGAGGCAACATATTTCCATGCACCACCGTATACAAGTGAACGTGCGAAGCAAAAGGTTGTTGATTTGGCAAGATTGGTGTCGAAGTATTCAGGGCCAATCAAACTGAATGTGGTAAACTTTACAGATATTCAATTATATATATATGAGAAATGTCCACATGAAGAGCTGACGATTATCATGAGACGTTATATGATGAAAATCGCAGAGCACTTTGCAAAGGAGAGCGGATGCTTAGGTTTGATTACGGGAGAAAGCATTGGACAAGTGGCAAGTCAGACCATGCAAAGTTTGGCGGCAACAAACGATGTATGTACACTTCCGGTGTACCGTCCTTTGATTGGATTTGATAAGCAGGAGATTATTGAGATATCAGAGAAAATCAATACCTTTGAGACATCTATCTTGCCATTTGAAGATTGTTGTACCATCTTTGTTGCAAAACATCCTGTAACAAAGCCAAATATTGGAATTATCAGACGTTCGGAGGAAAATCTTGCAGAAAAGATTGACGAACTGATGGCAGAAGCGATTAATACAGTGGAGACGATTCTTGTGAAGTAAAATGTTGGGGTCTATGTAAAAAAAGTTCTATCGTAGACCCCATGTTTCTTATAATTTCCCATTTTTGGGGGTCTGACAAAGTAATTTGTTTGAATAGACCCCGTTTGATTCAATTTTATGAAGTTTTTTTGAAATTTGTATGTAAAACGGGGTCTAAGCATCGAAAAACGTTGCATAGACCCCCAAGTTTGTTAATAGTAAAAAGAGTTTGCTTGCAAAATTCCTTATGAAGCAAAAAAAGATGTGAAACACATCTTTTTTATACCATGTAAGGAGCAAGTTCTTTCACAATTGCCTCAACATTCGCATCATCTGCGTGAATGTTGAGGGTGATTGGTTTAGATAAATCTAAACTGAAAATACCCATAATCGATTTTGCATCGATTACGTATCTTCCGGATACCAAATCGAAATCATAATCGAATCTATTGATTAGGTTTACAAATGTTTTCACTTTATCAATTGAATTTAAAGAAATGTCTACTGCTTTCATAAATAACCTCCTTGATTGTTTGTTATCTACAGATATCTTATGCTGAAAGGAAATAAAAGTCAAGGTGAAAATCACATCAAAAACAGCGGAAAGGATAAAAACATGAAGAAAGTCGCATTACACAACTTGGGGTGTAAAGTAAATGCATACGAAACAGAAGCAATGCAGGAAATGCTGGAAAAGAACGGGTACGAGATCGTACCTTTTAAAGAAGGTGCCGATATTTATATTATCAACACGTGTACCGTCACCAATATGGCTGACCGCAAATCTCGTCAGATGCTTCACCGTGCGAAGAAAATGAATCCGAATGCATTGGTGGTTGCAACAGGGTGCTATGTGCAGGCAAAAGAAAATTCTGGTGAAGTGGATGAATGCATTGATGTAATTATTGGTAATAATAAGAAAAAAGACCTGATTGAAATTTTAGAACAGCATATTGAAAAAGCTGTGATAGATATCAATCATACCAAAGAATACGAGGAGATGCACCTTAGTAAGACTGCGGAACATACGAGAGCTTACATTAAAGTACAGGATGGTTGTAATCAGTTCTGTACCTATTGTATTATTCCGTTTGCAAGGGGACGGGTGCGAAGCCGTGCAAAAGAGGATGTCATTCGAGAGGTGACAGATTTGGCGAATAACGGCTACAAAGAGGTTGTGCTTACTGGTATTCATTTGAGCTCTTATGGCGTAGACCTGGAAGGAGAAGATTTGTTATCGTTAATTCTTGCTGTGAATGAAGTGGAAGGAATTGAACGTATTCGCTTAGGCTCCTTAGAACCGAGAATTATTACGGAAGAATTTGCCAAAACCATAGCTGGTTTATCAAAAATGTGTCCGCATTTCCATTTGTCTCTGCAAAGTGGTTGTGATGAGATACTTCGTAGAATGAACCGCAGATATACTTCGGAAGAATATTATGAGAAATGTCAGCTTCTCCGCAAGTATTTTGATAATCCGGCTCTTACAACGGATATTATTGTAGGATTCCCTGGAGAGACGGAGGAAGAGTTTGAAAAGTCCAAAGCCTTTGTAGATAAAGTGGATTTCTACGAGACACATGTATTTAAATATTCCAAGAGACAGGGAACAAAGGCGGCGGTTATGGAGAACCAGGTTCCGGAACAAATCAAGACACAAAGAAGCAACATTTTATTAGAACTTGATGCGCAAAAGAGACAAAAGTACGAAGCTAATTTTGTGGGAAAAGAAGTCGAGGTGCTTATGGAAGAAAGCGTCCAAATAAACGGAGAAACATTCCAAGTTGGACACACGAAAGAATATGTAAAAATTGCACTACAAACGGAAGAAAACCTGCAAAATCAAGTGACAAATGTGGAAATTGTCAGTCGGTCACAAATTATTCGTTGAATTTGACAAACAATTATATTAGAATAAAAAGAGGAATATAAGCAAAGGACGTGACAAGATGAACAGAATTAGTAATACACAATTTTTTCAGGTAGAGAATGGTCCGCAGATTCAAGCAAAAGACCTTCTTGAAATTGTTTATCAGGCTCTGCGTGAAAAAGGATACAATCCGGTTAGTCAGATGGTTGGATATATTATGTCCGGAGACCCAACCTATATTACAAGCCACAACGGTGCAAGAAGTCTCATTATGAAAATGGAACGTGATGAATTAGTAGAAGAAATGTTAAAGACTTATATTAATCATCATAATTGGGAATAATTGTATGAGGATTATGGGTTTAGACTATGGTTCAAAGACTGTTGGAGTGGCGATTAGCGATGCCTTAGGAATTACGGCACAGGGGATTGAAACCATTGAGAGAAAAGAGGAAAATAAGCTTCGTCAGACGCTTGCGAGAATTGAGGCGTTAGTAAAAGAGTACGAAGTAGAGAAGATTGTGTTAGGATTTCCAAAGAATATGAATAACACAATCGGTGAACGTGCGGAAAAATCGTTGGAATTAAAAGAAAAATTAGAAAGGCGTATCGGAGTTCCTGTTATTATGTGGGACGAAAGGCTTACGACTGTAGAGGCTGAGAGAACCCTGATTGAGAGTAAGGTAAGAAGAGAGAACCGCAAGAAATATGTGGACAAGATTGCGGCAGTTTTTATCTTGCAAGGCTATTTGGATTCTCTTCAGTTTGGACAAGAATAAGAATATAAGGGGAAAATATGGAAAAAATTAAATTTACATTTGAAGATACAAAAGAGGAAGTGGATTTTTTTGTATTGGAACAGACAAGAGTAAACGGAAGCAACTATATCTTGGTTACAGACTCGGAAGAAGATGAGGCGGAGTGTCTGATTTTAAAGGATACGAGTGCGGCGGAGGATGTAGAGAGCCTATACGAAATCGTAGAGGATGACGTAGAGCTTTCAGCTGTTTTAAAAGTATTCGAAGAACTGTTAGAAGATGTAGATATTGAGATGTAATGAGTTACGAAAGCTAGAATAGTAAGACATGGAGGTGTAATGTGAAGAAAGTAAATGATTCAAAACTAAAAATTATTCCAATCGGAGGGTTGGAGCAAATCGGAATGAATATTACTGCTTTTGAATATGAAGATACCATCGTTGTTGTGGATTGCGGTCTTGCATTCCCGGAGGATGATATGCTTGGGATTGACCTGGTTATTCCGGATGTCACATATTTGAAGGATAATATAGAAAAAGTAAAGGGTTTTGTGATTACCCACGGTCATGAAGACCATATCGGTGCTTTGGCGTATGTGTTGAAGGATATTAATGTACCAATCTATGCAACAAAGCTTACCATTGGTGTTATTGAAAATAAGCTCCGTGAGCATGACATGCTGCGCAGCACAAGAAGAAAAGTCGTTACCTACGGACAGTCCATCAATTTGGGACAGCTTCGAATTGAATTTATTAAAACAAACCATAGTATTCAGGACGCGGCAGCGTTGGCAATTTACTCGCCGGTAGGAATCGTTGTTCATACGGGAGACTTTAAGGTGGATTATACGCCTGTGTTTGGGGATGCAATTGATTTGCAGAGATTTGCAGAGATTGGGAAAAAAGGTGTACTTGCATTGATGTCTGATAGTACGAATGCAGAAAAAGCAGGATTTACCCAGTCAGAACGTACCGTAGGTGTTACCTTTGACCATCTGTTTGCAGAACATTGCAATAGTCGAATTATCATTGCAACATTTGCATCAAACGTGGACCGTGTGCAACAGATCATTCGCTCTGCATGCAAGTATGATAAAAAGGTTGTAGTGGAAGGTCGTAGTATGGTTAATATTATTACGACCGCTATGGAGTTGGGATATCTTGATATTCCAAAGAATACATTAATTGATATTGATGAATTGAAAAATTACCCGGATGAAAAGACGGTTCTTATCACTACAGGAAGCCAAGGGGAATCTATGGCTGCTTTATCCAGAATGGCAGCCGATATCCACAAAAAGGTTTCTATCAAACCGGGTGATACAGTTATTTTCAGTTCTTCACCGATTCCGGGAAATGAGAAAGCCGTTTCAAAAGTAATTAATGAATTACAACAGAAAGGTGCAACTGTTATTTTTAAAGATGCGCACGTATCGGGACATGCTTGTCAGGAAGAACTGAAACTTATTTATTCGTTATTAAAACCAAAATATGCGATTCCAATACATGGTGAATATCGTCATAGAAAAGCAAATGCAGGCATTGCCGAAGCACTTGGTATTCCGAAGGAAAATATCTTTATGATTCAGTCGGGAGATGTGCTTGCGATTGACCAGAACGAAGCGAAACTTGTGGACAAAGTGCAGACAGGTTCTATTCTGGTAGACGGTCTCGGTGTCGGAGATGTCGGCAATATCGTGCTTCGTGACAGACAGCATCTCGCAGAAGATGGAATTATGATTGTTGTTCTTACCTTAGAGCGAGGAACCAATCAGGTGCTTGCAGGACCGGATATCGTATCACGTGGATTTGTTTACGTGAGAGAGTCTGAAGATCTTATGGAAGAAGCGAAGCAGGTGCTTTGCGACGCAATTGAGAATTGTCTGATTCACAATCGCTATGCCGATTGGAATCGAATCAAGATGGTCATTCGCGATACCATGAATGATTTTATCTGGAAGAAGACAAAGAGAAGACCAATGATTCTTCCAATTATTATGGATATATAATGGCAAGAAGGCGGAGAATTTCTGTTCTCCGTCTTTGATATGTTATAAAGTTAGGAGAAAACCATGATTGTAGATGAACGTATGGTAACGTTTATTCATTCACTGGAAACAGAGAACAGTGAGATTTTAGAAACAATTGAAAAAGAAGCGCTGGATACCTTTGTGCCGATTATCCGCAAGGAGATGCAGAGTTTTTTGAAGGTAATGTTGGCGATAAAAAAACCAAAACGCATTTTGGAAGTAGGAACAGCAGTAGGATTTTCGGCGATTCTGATGAGCGAATATGCGCCGGAAGATTGTCACATTACTACGATTGAAAAATATGAAAAGAGAATTCCGATTGCATTAGAAAACTTTAAGCG
>JAZNXJ010000030.1:0-33916 GCA_045593805.1 Faecalimonas sp. | reverse complement strand
CTCTCCCCCATCTCTTTCTGAGACCCAATGAGTTGGGGGGGCAACTTGTCTTCCTAAGACCGCTTGGCCTCCGACTTCAAGAAGCTCGTTACCCTCCATCTGGATTGCAAACGGATCGCCCTTTGCATTTTCGCTGCCGTGTGTTCTATAAAGTCGGATCGTAGCCATGTCGTTCTGTGAGCCAATGAGTTGGGGGGGCAACTTGTCTTCCTAAGACCGCTTGGCCTCCGACTTCTTGTGGGAAGTTGTAGGTTCTGATTTTTTCAGAACGGTCACCGGTACCAATTTGACTTCTTCTTGCTTCTGCTTCTGCAGACTGTTGCTTCTCTAACTCTAATTCATACAGTTTAGAACGAAGTAAACGGAATGCTTTTTCTTTGTTCTGTAACTGTGATTTTTCTGTCTGGCTATAGATTACAATACCAGTTGGATGGTGAGTTAAACGTACTGCTGAGTCGGTTGTATTGACACACTGTCCACCGTTTCCGGATGCACGCATTACGTCAATGCGGATATCCTTTTCATCGATTACAACGTCAACCTCTTCCGCCTCCGGCATAACTGCAACCGTAATGGTAGATGTATGAATACGTCCGCCGGATTCTGTTTCCGGTACACGTTGTACACGATGTACACCACTTTCGTATTTCATTCTTGAATATACGCCTTGACCGCTTACCATGAAAACAACTTCCTTGAAACCGCCAATTCCATTTTCACTAAAGGAAATCATCTCCGTCTTCCAATGACGGCTTTCTGCGTAATGGGAGTACATACGATACACTTCCGCTGCAAACAATGCAGATTCATCTCCACCTGCACCTGCACGAATTTCTACCATGATGTTTTTATCATCATTAGGGTCTTTTGGAAGAAGTAAAATCTTCAGCTCGTGTTCTAATTCTTCTACACGCTTTTTCGATTCATACAATTCTTCTTTTGCAAGCTCACGCATCTCTTCATCAGATTCCATCTCCAGCATTTCTTCACTGTCAACGATGGCCTGCTTCGCGTTCTTATATTCTGTATATGCTTCTACAATAGGAGCCAAATCCGATTGTTCCTTCATCAATTTACGAAAACGAGCTGGGTCATTCGCCACATCCGGCTCTTGTAATTCACTCATAAGTTCTTCATATCGGATGAGCAAATCATCTAATCTATCAAACATGTTATTTCCTCCATTGTTTTACCACTAGAACAGCAGACCACAGACCGTATGCTACGCATTTCAAGTAAACTTGTACAACCTACTTTTTCATTTTTGTTGCTGTTCATTATTTTCTATTACACATTGTACACGCCAAAGACCACTCGGTCAAGCCCCGCCAAATCCTTTTTCACCGTAACATCCGTAAATCCGGCATGTTTCATCAGCGCACTCACATCTTCTCCTTGGTCATGTCCAATCTCAAAATATAGTTTTCCACCTTTTTTTAAATACTTTGGGCTTTCTTCCACAATTCTTCTATAAAAATAAAGGCCATCCTCCTTGCCGTCTAATGCAAGATATGGATCATGAAATTTCACTTCTTCTTTTAATTCTTCTATCACAGATGTCCGAATATAGGGTGGGTTAGATACGATAATATCGAACAAGCCCTCCATCTTTTCAAACAAATCGCTAAGTAAGAACTGTACATTCACTCCCAGACGTTCTGCATTTTGTCTTGCAACCCGAAGTGCCTCTTCGGAAATATCCACACCTGTACCATGGATACTGTCACAACCACACAATTTCAGCAAACTTAACAATATGCATCCGGACCCCGTACACATATCTAAAATTTCCATACCTAACTGCACGGCATCCAGCACACTTTCAACCAATACTTCGGTATCCTGTCTTGGCACCAACACATGCTCGTTCACACAAAATTCAAGTCCCATAAATTCCTGCACACCGGTAATGTGCTGCAGCGGGATGTGTTTCGCCCGACTGATTATATAGGCCCGATACATCGTCTCCTGTTCTGAACTGATTTCTCGATTCATATCCATAAAATATACGGCACGAGAAATTCCTGTCACATATTCAAGCAGATACCACGCATCCAAAATCGCATCATCTATTTCAGCGTTCTTCAATTGTTCCTGGCCATATTCATAAGCTTCTTTTAAGGTCATTCTTGGTTCTCCTTGAAAGTTTCTTTTAAATATGTTTTCCAGTCAAATACTTCTTCAACCGCTTTGATGGCAACTTCAATCATGTCATCCTCCGGCTCTTTCGTCGTCAGATTCTGCATCGCAAGTCCTGGTTTGCTCAAGAGTTCTACCAACGGATGACTACTGCTTCCTGCCAGTCTGATGATTTCGTAAGAAATGCCTGCTATTACCGGAAGTAAAGCAAGTCGTAGCACAATACGAAGTATTTTAGAATCAACGGTAATAAAGAAACACACTATCACACTTACTACCATTACAAAAAACAAGAAGCTTGTTCCACAACGTTTATGTTGCTTTGAGCTTTTCTTTACATTTTCTAGATTAAGCTCCATACCATTTTCGATACAATTGATACATTTATGTTCTGCACCATGATACATAAAAGTCCTCTGAATATCCTTTATACGGGAAACCCCGACTATATAGAGAATAAAAAGAGAGAGCCTCACAAGCGATTCCAACACGGTTCGAAGGAAACGGGATGTTATAATTCCCGCAAATAAATCAGAGATAAAATATGGCAACACCATAAACAGCCCCATAGCAAGAACAACAGAAACTACCATTGTGACTCCCATAATTAAATCATCTTTCTTTTTCTGTTTCTCTGCTTCCTCTATGGTAATCAACTCTTCGGTGTCTTCTTCCCAAAGGCTTGCTGAATATGTAAGTGTTTTCATACCAAGTACCAGGGAATCGACAAAATTGAACGCACCCCTGACAAATGGAACTTTGGTTAGTTTTTCCCACTTAACAACACTTTTATATTCATCGGCTTTCACTTCTATCTCACCGTCAGGCTTTCTAACCGCAACAGCGTACTTTGGTCCATTTTTCATCATGATACCTTCTAATACTGCCTGACCGCCTATATTTGATGATTTCATAATAACCCTCCAAAAAGAAACGGGCTGAAGTAACAACCTCAACCCGCACATCTGCATAATATTATTGCATACCGTATTTTTTGTTAAATTTATCAACACGACCACGAGCTTGAGCAGCTTTTTGTTGTCCTGTGTAGAATGGATGACATTTTGAACAGATTTCTACGTGGATTGATTCTTTTGTAGAACCTGTTGTAAATGTGTTCCCACAGTTACATGTTACTGTTGCTTGATGGTATGTTGGATGGATTCCTTCTCTCATTTTATTCACCTCTTCATCATTTTTTCGCGATTTCCAACCGCGATTAGGTTTGTTTTTCTAAACAGCTTTTATATATTATCACAAATACTTTCGCATTGCAAGCTTTTTCTATAAGAATTTGTTTCTCTTAACCATTTCAACAAATTCTGCATTGTTGGAAGTACGTGCAAACATATTTAAAATATTATCTACTGCTTCCTCCGGTTTTAATCCATTGAGTGCTTTTCTTAAAATATAAACAGCTTCCTGTTCTGATTGGCTAAGCAGCAAATCTTCTCTTCTGGTTCCTGATTTCGGAATATCGATAGCTGGGAAGACACGTTTTTCCTGCAATTTTCTATCTAGAACTAACTCCATGTTACCGGTACCTTTAAATTCTTCGTAAACAACATCATCCATCTTACTTCCTGTATCTACAAGTGCTGTTGCAAGAATTGTAAGGCTGCCGCCCTCTCTGATATTTCTAGCTGCACCGAAGAAACGTTTTGGCATATGGAGAGCTGCCGGGTCAAGACCACCTGATAAGGTACGTCCACTTGGTGGTACAATCAAGTTATATGCTCTTGCAAGTCTTGTGATACTGTCAAGAAGAATCACAACGTCCTTGTTATGCTCAACCAAACGTTTTGCACGTTCAATTACCATTTCAGAAACACGTTTATGGTGCTCTGGCAATTCATCGAAAGTAGAATAGATAACCTCTACGTTCTTTCCTGTAATAGACTCTCTCATATCTGTTACTTCTTCCGGACGTTCATCAATCAAAAGAATCAAGATATGCATATCCGGATTATTCTTAAGTAAAGCCTGAGCAACCTGTTTAAGCAAGGTTGTCTTACCTGCTTTCGGTGGTGATACGATCATGCCACGCTGTCCCTTACCGATTGGGGATAAGAGGTCCACAATACGCATTGCCGTACTGCTCTTTCCATTTTCCAAATGCAATCTCTCATCTGGGAAAATTGGTGTTAAATCTTCGAAATTCTTTCTCTGTGTAGCTTCTGAAGTGGTATATCCGTTTATCTTTGTTACATATAATAATGCAGAGAATTTCTCTTGCTGTGTCTTTATTCGAATATTACCTGTAATAATATCTCCGGTCTTCAATCCGAAGCGGCGAATTTGAGATGGGGATACATAAATATCATTTTCCCCCGGTAAATAGTTATCGCTACGAATGAATCCGAAACCATCACCCATAACCTCAAGAATACCATGCGCAACCTCGCCACTATCCAATTGCTCAATATCCATTGCTGCTTTCTCTGTTTTTAATTTATCTTTCTCGTCTTGTTCAAGCATTGCTTCCACTAATTCTGCTTTTTTCAATGTACTAATACCTGTCATTTCTCTCGCCTTTGCCAAATCACGCAAAGTAGCCAATGGCAAAGATTCATACTTTTCTCTCATATCATACAATCCTTTCTCTATTCAAAAACATTATCTTTGGGATTTATCTGTCTGAATTGACGCCTCGAATGTTTCTACTATTCTTGTATTATACACGATTTTCAGCCAAAATCAAACTATTTTTTTCTCTTTGTTGATTTGCGCTGGCAAGAATGCTATGATAAACACCAAGGATGTGGTGAAATGAGACGTTGGGGTGATAAAAGATATTACTCTCTGGATTCTTATATAAAAGAAACGTTTGGTGAAAAATTGTATAAAATCTCTTTAGATGGTGGTATGACTTGCCCAAACCGCGATGGTACTCTAGATACTCGTGGCTGCATCTTCTGCAGCGCAGGAGGGTCCGGTGATTTTGCAAGTGACCGCAGATTGTCCATCAAAGAACAGTTAGCACAAGGGAAGCAACTAATCTCAAAGAAATACGCCGGTTCTTCTTACATTGCTTATTTCCAGGCGTACACCAATACTTATGCTTCTGTTTCTTATTTGGAGAGGATTTTTACAGAAGCAATGGATGATGAGGATGTGAAGGCACTCTCCATTGCTACAAGACCAGATTGCCTTTCACCTGAAATTCTGGATTTATTATTCCGTCTGAACCAAAGAAAACCTGTATGGGTGGAGCTTGGACTTCAGACAATTCACGAAACGTCCGCTAACTTTATCCGAAGAGGATATACCCTTGACGTTTTTGAAGAAGCCGTTTATGATTTAAAAAAGATTGGTATTTCTGTGATTGTTCACACCATTTTATATCTGCCTCATGAAACGGAGGATATGATGATAGAAACCATTTCTTATTTAAACAGGCTTCCTATAGATGGAATAAAATTACAGTTACTGCATATATTAAAGGGTACTGATTTGGCTGACATTTATGCAAAGTCGCCATTTCATCTGCCAACTATGGACGAGTACTTCATACTGCTTGGCAAGCTGCTTTCGCGCTTACGTCCGGATATTGTGGTACACCGTTTGACCGGAGATGGCCCGAAAAATCTTTTGCTTGCCCCTCAGTGGACCGGCAACAAGCGACTTGTTTTAAACACGATGCAAAAATATTTAAAAGATGCTGATATATGGCACGGAAAGGAGTTTTCATGTCAGAACCATTTACACTCTATAAATTAATCATTTTATATATGTTGGATAAATTGGACTTTCCATTGACAAATGGACAGATTTCGGAGTTTATTCTGGATAAAGGCTACACCACCTATTTCACATTACAACAGGCAATTTCCGAAATGGTGGAGGCTGGTTTTATTCGCGAAGAAACCACCCACAATCGTACCTACTATCACTTGACAGATGAGGGAACGGACACAATTAAATTCTTCCGTAACAATATTTCACCTGCGATACAGAATGACATCAATTCATTCCTTGCAGAAAAGCGTTATGAATTAAAAAATGAAATCTCTGTGAAAGCCGATTACTATCAAATCAGCAGTCTGGAATATGCGGTTCGCTGTCAGATTATTGAGAGTGATGCTCCGCTGATAGACATGACTTTAATCGTTCCAACCAAGGAAGAAGCAACTACGATTGCAAACAACTGGAATAAAAAGAATCAGGAAATCTATGCGCAAATAATGGCGAATCTGTTATGATTCGCCATTTTGCATGTAATCCGTCAAGACGGACGCTTTTTTAAACGCTCCAACCTATCTTTTATCTGTTTTTCAAATCCAATCTCTGTCGGCTCATAGAACTTCGCATTCTTAATCTCATCCGGCAGATACTGCTGCTTCACGTAATGCTCCGGATAATCATGGGCATATTTATATCCCGTTCCATGTCCTAATTTTGCCGCCCCTTTATAGTGGGCATCCTGTAAATGCGCCGGAACTGTGGTCTTCTGTGTCCTTACACTCTCCATCGCCGCATGAATGGACAAATAGGACGCATTACTCTTCGGTGCACTGGCAATATAGGTTGCCGCCTGCGCCAAGATAATCTGAGCTTCCGGCATCCCGATTCGCTCTACTGCCTGACTTGCAACCACTGCCACTGTCAATGCGTTCGGGTCTGCATTTCCCACATCCTCCGATGCGCTAATCATCATTCTTCTTGCTATGAATTTGATATCTTCCCCTGCATATAGCATTTTTGCAAGATAGTAAACTGCTGCATCCGGGTCCGAACCTCGAAGGCTCTTAATAAATGCAGAAATGGTGTCGTAATGATTGTCTCCCGTCTTATCGTATCGAACCACACGTTTTTGAATACACTCCTGCGCCACATCTATAGTAATATGTATCTTTCCGTCCTCGCTGCGCTCTGTAGTTAATATACCAAGTTCAATCGCATTTAACGCATTTCTTGCATCACCACCGGAGATATCCGCAAGGAACTCCAAGGCTTCTTCTGTAATGTCTGCGTTATAGCTTCCCATACCTTTTTCTACGTCATATACTGCGCGCTTTAACAAAACTTTAATATCTTCTTTATCTAACGACTTTAGTTCAAATACACTGGAACGGGAAATCAAAGCACCATTTACCTCAAAGTACGGATTCTCGGTAGTTGCACCAATCAAAATCAATGTTCCGTCTTCCACAAACGGAAGCAGATAATCCTGCTGCCCTTTATTAAAGCGATGAATCTCATCTACGAAAAGAATGGTTTTCTTCCCATACATGCCCATGTTATTCTTCGCCTGCTGCACCACTTCCTCCATATCCTTTTTCCCGGCTATGGTTGCGTTAATCTGCTTAAAATCTGCACTGGTCGTATTCGCAATCACCTTGGCAAGGGTGGTTTTTCCTGTCCCCGGCGGGCCATAGAAAATAAGGGAGCCAAGCTTGTCTGCTTTGATTGCGCGATACAAAAGCTTGTCTTTCCCTATAATATGCTGTTGTCCCACCACCTCATCCAATGTTGTCGGACGAAGTCTTGACGCCAATGGCGACTCTTTATCACTTTTCTGCTCTCTTACATAATCAAACAAATCCATATCTTTCTCCTAGTCCACTCCCGCGATTTCGCGAATCACTTCACCTGCAATTAAGAGTCCTGCTACCGGTGGTACAAATGAAATGCTTCCCGGAAGAGACCTTCTCATTCCTTTATCTTCTCCTGTAGAACGTGCCAACGTATCAATCGGCCTTTCCTTGGAATATAGCACTTTCAAATGGTGTATGCCTCGCTCTTTTAATTCCTTGCGCATCACCTTACAAAGCGGACAAACGGAGGTCTTTGATATATCTGTAATCTCAAACAGCTCCGGATGCAGTTTATTCCCTGTGCCCATGCAACTAATAAGTGGGATCTGATGTTCTTTGGCATACACTGCTACAGCTAATTTAGCAGTCACGGTATCTATTGCATCCACAATATAATCCACTTTTCTTTCAAAGATTTCGTGTATATTTTCCGGCAAGATAAATGTTTCATAAGTGAATACATTTATACTCGGACAGATATCGTCAATTCTGTCTTTCATTAATTTGGTTTTATAATCCCCAACGGTGCTCAAGTACGCAATGGACTGACGATTAATATTGGTACGGCTAACTTTGTCGTTGTCTACCAAGATCAAAGTTCCCACTCCGCTTCTTGCCAATGCTTCAATGCAGTGGGAACCAACGCCTCCAACACCAAGCACCATAACGGTAGCACTTGCAAGGCGTTTTAGTCCTTCTTCTCCTATTAACAATTCTGTTCTGGAAAATTCATGTATCATCTAGATTCCTCTTTCTTGTAACCTCTATTTTTCTCTTACTTCATCATGATAACATTTTCTCACATTTTCGTCACTACTTTTTATTGCATATATTTTTTATCGGTGTTAGAATAGTCAAGTACGCAAAAAGGAGGACGAATATGTCAGATTCAGTAAGACAAGAAAACAAAATGGGCGTTATGCCGATTCCAAAACTATTAATTACTATGTCCTTGCCAATGATTATTTCCATGTTGGTACAGGCTCTATATAACATTGTAGACAGCATGTTTGTTGCACAGCTGAATGAAAATGCATTAACAGCCGTTTCACTGGCTTTCCCTATACAGAACTTAATGATTGCAGTTGCTGCAGGTACCGGCGTTGGTATCAATGCACTGCTTTCTAGGAGTCTCGGTGAAAAGAAATTTGGAACAGCCAATACCATTGCCAAGAATGGTATTTTATTAGGTATCCTAAGTAGCCTTGTGTTTGCAATCCTAGGACTTTTAGGCTCTAGATTGTTCTTTGAGATTCAGACAAAGGATGCGCAAATTATTGAGTACGGAACACAATACATGTCTGTGATTACGATTGTATCATTTGGGCTTTTCTTGCAAATAACTTTTGAGCGCTTATTGCAATCCACAGGAAAGACCATTTTCAACATGATTACACAAGGAATGGGTGCAATTATCAACATTATCCTTGACCCAATCCTCATCTTTGGTTGGTTCGGACTCCCTGCCATGGGCGTAACCGGTGCTGCTGTTGCAACGGTAATTGGTCAAATTTTTGCAGCATTGCTTGGTCTCTTTTTTAACTATAAATTTAACAAGGAAATACATGTTAGTTTCAAAGGTTTTAAGCCATGCAGAGAAACCATCGGCAACATTTATAAAATCGGGGTTCCTTCGATTATCATGCAGTCCATCGGTTCTCTTACAACCTTTGGTATGAACAACATTTTATTGATGTTCTCATCAACCGCTGCAACGGTATTCGGTGTGTACTTTAAATTACAAAGCTTTGTATTTATGCCGGTGTTTGGTTTAACAAATGGTATGATTCCGATTGTTGCCTACAACTATGGAGCTCAGAATAAGAAGCGTATTTATCAAACAATTAAGCTTAGCGCAATCATTGCAATAAGCATCATGCTTATAGGGGTTGTAATCTTCCAGTTATTCCCTCAAACGCTGTTGGGCTTATTTGAAGCATCTGAACACATGCTCGAAATTGGTGTTCCTGCCCTTCGAACGATTAGCTTGTGTTTTGTATTTGCAGGTTTCAGTATTATTGCAAGTTCTGTATTCCAAGCGCTTGGAAATGGAGTTTACAGCATGCTAATATCAATTGCAAGACAGATTGTAATTATCTTGCCGGTTGCATTTATTTTTGCAAAACTGTTCGGATTAAATATGGTATGGTTCGCATATCCAATTGCTGAAGTTGTTTCCGTTATCATGTGTATCTTCATGTTAAAACGCATTATAAAGACTAAGGTAAAACCTTTGGCGAACTAAAAAACAAGGAACTTTCTCGTTAATAAAACAACGGAAAGTTCCTTTTCTTATTTCACTATTTCTTTTTCTTTACACTGTATCCAAAAGTCCCCAATTCTTCCCCCAGCGTCATATAAGTTCCATGAGAATATGCCATCAGTCCTGTGTCATTCAAACAGAACTTGCCTGTCTCATTCAAGTACTCATCACTTACTTGTACAGAAACAACCTCTGCAATAAACATATCATGACTGCCAAGCTCTTTGATTTCAGTCACTTTACACTCGATATTAACCGGACATTCCTCAATAATCGGAGCGTAGGATAATGCATTAGCTTGTCCACGGGTTAGCCCCGTCTCCTTCCACTTATCCACATCCTTTCCTGAGCGAACTCCACAGAAGTCCGTTGCTTTTACAAGCGCCTCTGTCGTTAGGTTCACCACAAACTCTCCCGACTCCTTAATCATCTGATAAGAATGTCTCTCAGGTCTCACTGAAATGTACAACATGGCAGGATTCGTACAAATGGTGCCTGTCCATGCAATGGTAATAATATTCGTCTCCCCACTTTCGGTTCCAACACTTACCATAACTGCCGGAAGCGGGTAAACCATATTTCCCGGTTTCCAAATTTGTTTTGCCATAAGTCCTCCTATTGTTGCAATGATATCACAAATGTCGGAATCAACTGTTTCTTACGAGAAACAACACCTTCCAATAAAATATCCTCTGTATCAGCCGGAAGGTCAAATGCTTCTAACACCTGTTCCTTTGCTCCTTTTCCGTAACATAGCAGCTCTGTCACTTCATCTACAATATTTGTCAGCATGAAAAATACCATATCAAGTCTTTCTGAATTAGCCACCTGTTCCAGATATGGAAGAACGGATTCTTTAATCTCCTGCAACTCCTCCGCATTCATGGAATTCACTTGACCTACCCCGAATTTCACATCGCTGACTGTAAAATACTTAAAGTCCTGGAAACAGATTTCTTCCGCTGTCTTTCCTTTTAAGTTGCTTCCTGCTTGGAACATGTTCTGTGCCAGTTCTTCCATATCAAGTTCTGCAATTTTCGAAAGTTCTTCTCCTGCCGCACGGTCAAGCCATGTACATGTTGGTGAACGGAACAACAAGGTATCGGATATAATCGCCGAGCAAAGAAGGCTTGCAATTGTCTTATCCGGCACAACTCCATTTTCCTTATACATATCATAAATAATCGTTGCCGTACATCCTACTGGTTGGTTTCTAAAATAAACTGGACCTACTGTTTCAAGGCTACCCAATCTATGATGGTCGATAATCTCCAGAATTTCTGCTTCTTCAATTCCATCTACCGCTTGTGTCTTTTCGTTATGGTCAACCATAATCACACGTCTGTTACGAGCATCCATCAAACGACGGCTTGATATGAAACCATAGAACTTTCCTTCTTTATCAATAACCGCAAAGTCACGTGCACGTTTCTTTGCCATAACATCCTTGATATTTTCCACGTAATCTGTGGTATTAAATATAGTAAGGCCATCCTTCTCCATAAAGTGCCTTACAGGAATACTCTGGTTAATTAATCTGGATACCGTAAAGGTATCATGTGGAGTTGTGATAATTACAATATCTCTCTCCTGTGCAAGTTTTAAAATGGTTTTAGAAACCTGTGCCCCCTGACATATTACGAGACAACTAGCGTCTAATTCCACCGCGCAGAGTTGAGATTCATAGCGGTTCCCCAAAACAACTAAGTCATCCTTTTCTATGTAAGTTTCCATCATTTCCGGACTGGAAGCGGCTACAGTTACTTTCCCTTTGATGAAATATGCATGTGGATTTCCACTGATTACTTCACCATCCAAAGTATTCGCAATATTTTGATACTGTGTTCTAGCTTCTGCTAAAATACGACTGTCATACACATCCATGTAAGATGTAGCAATATCACTAGTTGTAATCACACCCTCTAGTTTTTCCTCATTCGTTACTGCCAGCGTATAAACATTTCTTTCTTTCATCATCGCCCATGCATCCTTGATAGATGTATGGCTACTAATCCCTGACATACGATTGACATCCACGTCCTGCACGCGCAAATGTACATTTGCCAGGATTTTCGGTTCTTCTACTCCAAAACGTTTAAGAACATACTGGGTCTCTTCATTGAGTATACCGGCACGCATCGGAAAATAGTTATTCTCATCGTCCGCTGCAATCTGTTGCTTTAATGCCGCATATGCAATTGCAGAACAGATGGAATCTGTATCCGGATTCTTGTGCCCAACTACATAAACTTTTCTCTTTTTTATTTTTACCATAGTGTTACCTCACTCTTTTCATATTTATAGGTTGCCATTTTTCAGTCAGTTTGTCAAATATTTTCATATATTTCTATTTTCTATTTTAAAAAATATGATATAATGTTTTCATCTTAAGAAAGTTACGAGGTATAAAACATGAGTGAAGAATTATTACAAAACGAAACAATGGCTGATTTGGAAGAACATTTCGATGACGCTAATCCATGGAACATGGTAGCCGGCTATCTGGAAAACAAGACAGTTCTTACTGTAAAAATAGAAGGTGTTGTAAATGGCGGCGTAATTGCTGTGGTTGAAGGAATCCGCGGATTTATCCCAGCATCGCAATTATCATTATCTTACGTAGAGAATCTAGAAGATTTCTTAACTAAAGAAATCGAAGTGCAGGTTATTGAAGCAAATCAGGCAGATAACCGTTTAATCTTATCTGCACGCGGTTTATTAAAGGCAAAAGAAAAAGCTGCAAAAGAAGCGTTAATTGCAAGTGTGGAAGTTGGAAGTGTGATGACAGGTACTGTAGAAAGTTTACAAAACTATGGTGCATTTATCGACTTAGGCAATGGACTTTCCGGATTGGTTCACGTTTCTCAGATTTCTGACAAACGCATCAAAACACCTGCCGCTGTATTGGAAGTGGGACAAAGCGTAGATGTGAAAGTAATCGGCGTGAAAGATGGTAAAATCAGTTTGAGCATGAAGGCTTTGATTGAAAAGAAGGAAGAAGAAGTTGTAGAAAAGGTTGTGATTCCAAAAGCAGAAAATATTGGAACAAGCCTTGGAGATTTATTCAAGAATATTAAGCTTTAATTAACAATGGAGAAGATGTAGCGTTTTGCCACATCTTCTCTTTCATTTACTCATCAAAGCCTACCACCAGATAAAAACCTCTCTCCGTCTCGCGGATTTCATTGATAATACCCGTGTTAGATTTAATTCTCTGATTACTGCGGTATATTCCGGACATTGCAACCGACGGCTCAACCAGATAACTATACAAGCTTCCATTCACTCTTTCTGTTATATTTACCTGCTGTCCTTCTGATACCAGACCTTTTCGCTCCATTTTAAACAATTCTTCTCGCATGCCTATTCCTCCGGCACCAACATGGTCGGAAGTTCGCCTGCCTGCAGTATCCCTTTCATTCGAGCCTCTGTCTTAACTGCTGAATAGAACTCCGCATATGTAGCCTGCATATACGGATTTACATATAGGATATTTAAAATACCGGATGTAAACACAGATAGAAAAATCCATCCGAAGAATGACCATTGCAGCACAAACGCTTCCATCTTATGCCCATTCATCATTTCCCTGCTAAGCTGAAACACGCGTCTGTGGTCCAAAGTTGGGTTCTCAGCCATGATATACGGCACTAACATATAGGAATAGGATTTCACAATTCCAGGAATAAGAAATAATAGGCTCCATCCGAAAATGTATAGGGTTCTTAAAAACATCACCCATACTGTCGCTCCATATCTACCGCCCTGAAAGCTATAAAACAACTGTCCCATACCTGTCTTATGTTCTCTATTTTCCAAGAAATATCGATTACATCCCACTTGTACAAGATTTGTAAATAAAATGGAAACACAGATTCCCACAACAAGACCTACCACAATGGCTGCCCAGAAAACAGTCCAAAAATATGGTGGCACCTGATTCAGAAACTCGACTAACGCTTCCATACTATAATCAAAATCTTGACTTTCTTCAGCTACATTCACTGTATTACTGCTGCTTACACCGAAACCGCCCATTAATATTAAGGCAACAAAGCTTACCGCCACACACATCCAATAATTTCTTTTAAACGCCGTTTTGGCATTCTGTTTTAATAATGCTCTAGTCCACATCACTATGCCTCCTATATCTAATAACTTCTTCTATATTAATGACATTATACAACTACTGTTCAAAAGTCGCAATGTAAATTATTATTCGTAGGGTCTAAATCCTTCGCCGCGTACTTGATTTGCCTCCATCATCACTAGGAATGCGCTACTATCTACCTCTTTCACCGCCTTCTGCACCATATGCATTTGTTTGTAGCTGCAGGCGCACATTACCACTTGCTTATCTGTTTTCGTATGACTTCCAACAGCCTTTAGTAATGTGGCCCCGCGTTCTGTCAGCTCGTGAATTTTTTCTGCTACATCATATCCCTTTTCTGTTACAATGAGCGTTACCTTTCCGGCATCCAGACCATACATAACCTTGTCCACCACAACAGATACTATATAAGTTGCTATCAAACCGTAAATGATTTTATCCACATTTCCGCCCAGCAAAAATCCACACACCAACAGGAGCACACAGTCTACTATGACAATGATTCTTCCCAAAGAAATATGTGGCTTCAACGCACGTATGGTCAGAGAGATAAAATCAACACCGCCGGTTGACGAATCTCGCATAAAGATCAAGGCATAACCAAGACCTGCAAAAAGTCCCATGCAGATGCTTGATAGCATTAAATCACCCTCATATATCGGTAACAAAGGTGCAACAACATCCATAAAGAAGTTGGAAATCAGCAAGGTTTTCAATGACTTCAGTACAAATTTCACGCCCAGCACTTTGACGCACGCCAAGATAATCGGAATGTTTATAATCGTAGTCATGGTACCAATCGGCAAGCCAAAATAAATATAAAGCACCTGCGCAATACCTGTAATCCCCGTTACCGGAAACTCCGATGCGGTAGCAAAATTGTAAATTCCAATAGCAATTAAGAAACTCCCTATGACGTCTGCCGCTAAATCCAGTGTTATATTTTTTATCTTCTTTTTATCCATTTTCTACCTCCTAAAAAAACAACTGTGAACTATAATACTATAATTCGCAGTTGCTCTTTTTTTACTCTTTTCCATCAAAACAATATGTGCAGACTTTGCATGGTTCTAATCCAATGGATTCCAGTAAATCCGGCAAACTCACAAAACGTAAGGAGGTGAAATTCTGCTGTTTGCGAATTTCCTCTACCATTGCTTCATAACGTTGACTATTTGGATTCGTGTATTCATGCAACACGTTTTCCGCGTTATCTCCTTCTAATTTTGCAATAACACGACGTGTAATCAAGTCCATTTCTGATTTGGAACGTGAAAAATTCAAATATTTACATCCATATACAAGTGGTGGACAGGCAGGTCTTACGTGTACCTCTTTTGCTCCACTGTTGTATAGAAATTCTGTTGTCTCTTGAAGCTGTGTACCACGCACAATAGAATCGTCAATCAACAATAATTTTTTGTCCTGTATCAAGCTTGGAACCGGAACCAATTTTCTCTTCGCAACCAGGTTTCTTTGGGCCTGGCTTGTTGGCATAAAAGATCTCGCCCAGGTTGGTGTATATTTGATAAATGGACGACCAAATGGGATACCAGATTCATTTGCATATCCAATGGCATGTGCCAAACCCGAATCAGGTACACCGGCAATCAAATCCGGTGAAATCTTGCCCTCATCACGTTTCGCCATAATGCTACCACATTTGCAACGCATTTCTTCTACGTTGACTCCCTCATAAGATGAAGTTGGATATCCATAGTATACCCACAAGAAAGAACATACCTTCATGTCCTTCTTAGGTGCTGATACCGTCTCCACACCCTCTGGTGTAATAAACACAATCTCGCTTGAGCCCAATTCTTTGTAGGTTTCATAACCCAGCATTGAGAATGCGAAGTTTTCAAATGCTACTCCGTAACCCTCTTTTTTCTTTCCGATAACAACTGGGGTCCTTCCATATCTGTCCCTCGCAGCAAAGATACCTTCTGTTGTCATAATGAGAATTGACATCGAACCTTCTATAATGCCTTGCACATAACGGATTCCTTCCACAATGGAATTCTTTTTGCAAATCAGGGATGCAACTAATTCGGTTGCATTAATCTGTCCACCGCTCATTTCTTGAAAATGGGTATGCCCATTTGCATATACAACTTTTAATAATGAATTTAAATTATTAATTTTACCTACAGTTGTAATTGCAAAGCTTCCCAAATGTGATTGAATCAATAATGGTTGTGGTTCATAATCAGAAATACATCCAATTCCTATATTTCCACGCATCTCTTCTGCATCACGTTCAAATTTCGTACGAAATGGAGAATTTTCAATATTGTGAATCGCACGCTGAAATTCACCGTGATCACAAACTGCCATACCGGCACGCCTTGTTCCCAAGTGCGAGTGATAATCTATGCCATAAAACAAGTCTAAAACACAATCTGTCTTTGTTGCTACACCAAAAAATCCGCCCATGTATTTTCTCCTCTTTTATCTGAATCTAAATGTACTGTTTAACAGAGTTAGTTTATCATAAATTATAATGAAGTGCAAAGTATAACTTTAATTTATTTCTTATTACGACTAATAAGTACAATTAATAACTTGTAACTGCTTCTGAAATGGAATATAATGGTTGTATATGAAAGCTTTTAATAGGAAGTTGGTGAAAATGTGAAGCTTATTCAGAATGATAATTTCAAAATTGCCTTGGAAGTGACCGGCTGCAACGGAATGGAGTGGCCGTTTTATGAATCAAAAATTGTGGAATGCAACAATTTGGAATTATTACATGCCATTTTAACCTGTGGTATGCCAAATCAATTTTTATCTCCGTGGCATCATGAAAAAAGAACCCAGGAGTTTATTTCTAAAATCTCTATGTTTGAAACAAACCTTACTGCTGTAGATGGGTACTTGATTAAGTCTCCGGCGACGGAATATTTAGATGCAAGCGAGAAAAGTGTTAATGCATATTATCTTGGTCTGATTTTCGCAAAATTATTTAGCATGAAAGAATTTGATACTGACTACTTCCTTCACTCCTCTCTTTTTGAGCAGGTGTACGGGGCAGATGCCTTTTCGTGTAATGGACGAAAAAAACCTTCCTTTATTGGTTACAATAAAACCTCTGATGAATGGAGTATCTGGGAATCTACCGGGAAGCGCGACCAAGCACCAAAGGCTTTAGATGATGCTTTTAATCAAGTTCTTGCAATACGCTCCATCAATGAACAAGCACCAAAATACGCTATCGCATGCATGACATACTTTGACACCAAACACGGGGAACTACAGGGTATTTTAAGAAATGCATCAGAAGGCAAGAAAGCTAACATTGATTTTAATAAAGAACAATTTTTCAATTTATACTATCGCCATATTTGTGAAATCTTTGATGAGTCGCTGCGCCGCAAGCCATTTGACAGCGTGATTGATTACATAGATGGATATTTGGAAATCGAATTAGAATTGTTCGGGCTAAACATTGACGGCACCGACAAGGATGAATATCTGCGCAAACGCCGCATTAAACTCGGTGTTCCAAAAGATATTCTAGGATATTTCCAATACAACAAGGGACGATATGAGGATGGAACTACAATTACATCTATTGTGGAAGCCATGCAGGTAAATACCTCCTTCCAAGATAAACATTTCTTCATGGGACGTGATGGTATATATTTCCGAATTATATAATTTTTTCAAATTCTGTTTTACTTTTTTCTAAACATGTGCTATAATCGGCAAGTATGTTGTTTATAGGAGGTAAATTTGACATGGCAACAAAAAAAGAAACAACTAAAGTTACAAAAGAAAAAGTACAAAAAGCTGCTAAAGCGGTTGCTGAAGTGGTTGAAGAAAAAGTTGAGAAACTCGCTGATGTTGTAGAGGATAAAGCAGAAAAAGTGAAGGATATCGTAGAAGACAAGGTTGCTGACGCAGTTGTGGAAGCAAAAGAAGTTGTAAAAAAAGCAAAAAAAGCTACAACTAAAAAAGATATCAAAACTACTTTGTTCGTAGAATACTACGGAAAACAGGTAGAAGAAAAAGAAATGATTGCAGCTGTTAAAAAAGCTTGGACATCTGCTGGCAACAAAGTTGGCGACATCAAAACAATTGAATTGTACGTAAAACCAGAAGATGATGCTGTTTACTATGTAATCAACAAAACAGAATCTGGAAAAGTTGAATTTTAATTACTTATAAAAAGCTGAAACTCCAATTTGGAATTTCAGCTTTTTTCTGTACTTTTTTATACCCATTAAATTAATGTTTACCTGCACTTAACGCCTCAGATATGACTGCAACCACTTTTTCATAACATCCGCCACAACCTGTAGAACAATGAGTTGTATTTTTCACATCATCAAATACATCTAACAGGTTTTCAATGCTACTGTGCTTTTGCAAAGAATCCAAAATGTCAAAATAAGATACTTGATTACATTTACATACTACATAATTCTCTTTTGCATCCAAATCTAAAGGTTGTAAATCACACACAGTTTTTTCAGCACCTGCATCCTCTTCATTTGGAACCACTTCTTCCATTGGCTTTCCACAACACATTACCGGCACTCCTGATGCTGAAATCATAGCGATAAGATTGCCACATTGATTGCATTTATATACTTTCATAATACTTTCCTCCTTCATGGTGTTTTCTGTTAATTTTTATTATATTTTTTTGCACAAATAAAGTCAATTTATTTTGCATACGATGCTTTGTATTTCGGATTATCTATTTTGGCATCCCCCGCCGCAACAACTAGAACTCTTTTGCTTCAACTACTTAATAGAAAAATATTGACACAATACATACTTCGTGTTACGATGTATTACATATAAGGAGGCATAGTATGAATACTCAGTTGAAACGAGGTCTTTTGGATATATGTGTATTAGCTGCGATTAAAAGCGAAGATTCCTATGGCTATAAGATTATAAAAGATATGAAGCCATATATTGAGCTTTCCGAATCGACCTTGTATACCATTCTGAAACGTTTGGAAACAGCAGATATGTTGACAGTACGAACCACAGAGCACGAAGGCAGACTTCGAAAATATTATCACATTACCCAAAAGGGATTAGAACGTATTGAAGATTTCAAGGATGAATGGAAAGAAATTCTGTCCATATATCAGTTTGTAACTAAGGAGGATGATGGAAATGAGTAAACAAGAATTTCTTGCGCAATTACGCAAAGGATTGTCAGGCTTACCGCAAGATGACATTGAGGAACGTTTAACATTTTACAGTGAAATGATAGCTGACCGAATGGAAGAAGGTCTTTCAGAAGAAGATGCGGTTAACGAAATTGGTTCTGTTGATACCATTATATCGCAAACCGTAGCTGATATTCCGCTTACTAAACTTATGAAAGAAAAAGCACCCCAAAGACGGCTTAGTGTATGGGAGATTGTACTTCTGGTACTTGGTTCTCCAATATGGATTTCTCTGCTGATTGCCGCTTTTGCTGTGATTCTTTCAATTTATGTCGCGTGGTGGTCTGTGATAATTTCCTTCTGGGCCGTATTTGGTTCATTTTTCGGTTGTGCTTTTGGTAGTATTACAGCCGCTATTGTTTTTGCTGTTGCTGATAAAGGTGTCACAAGTGTTGTCATGGCTAGTGCAGGTCTTGTCTGTGCGGGACTTTCTATCTTCCTATTCTATGGCTTCAAAGGCGCAACAAACGGCACTTTGTCACTTACAAAGAAGATTTTCTTGGGAATAAAAAGAAGTTTTCTAAAAAAGGAGGAAGCCTAATGAAAAATTCAATGAAAATAAAGTTTATAATAGGAACTTTCCTTGTCGCTCTTGGATGTATTATGTTTTCAGTGCTAATGACAGTAAACGATTGGGATTTTACGAAGTTAAATACTGTAAAGTATGAAACCAACACCTATGAAGTAACCGAAGCTTTTAACAGTATATCAATGCTGACAGATACTGCAGACATACGCTTTGTACGTTCTGATAACAAAATGTGTAAAGTGGTTTGTTATGAAATGTCAAACATGAAACACGCTACTACTGTCCAAGATGATACACTTACAATCAATGTATTAGACAATAGAGAATGGTACGACCATATCGGCATAACATGGGGGACTCCAAAGATAACTGTATATCTGCCGGAAACAGAATATGATTCTCTCGTTATAAAAGAAGATACCGGAGATATTGAAGTTACAGAGGATTTTAAATTTGGAAGTATAGATATTGCAACAAGTACAGGGGATATAACTGTTTCTGGTGTTACCTGCGGGGTCGATTTAAAAATCAATGTATCCACCGGAAAGGTAAACCTAACCGATATCAAATGCAAAAGCTTAATATCAGACGGAAGCACCGGCGATATTTCTTTGAAAAATGTGATTGCCACAGAAAATTTTTCTATTGAAAGAAGCACGGGAGATGTGAAGTTTGACGGTTGCGATGCCACTGAGATTTGGGTCAAAACCGATACCGGTGATGTGACAGGCAAGTTACTCTCAGAAAAGATTTTCATCACCAAAACTTCGACAGGTGACATTCATGTTCCCAAATCAACGACTGGCGGGAAATGTGAGATTACAACCTCAACCGGTGATATTAATATAAAATAGATAGAAAACACCCCTTGTTTTGACTAATAAGAAAAAACAAGGGGATATTAATATTATTTAATTTCCACACCGCCAAACATACAGATACCACCTATATAAATGGTTGGTGCATCCTGTGTTGAAGATGTTTTATTAGATACACCTCCAAAAATACAGTTGGAATTAACCTTCACATTTACATTGCTAGGTACTAATATGTCTATTCCTCCAAAAATCGCTGATACCCGAATGGCACAGTCTTTTTCAATAATTGCATTTCGCAAGTCGCACTCCACACCACCAAAAACTGCCGTAAGTTCAGTTCCTTCAAACACTTCTCCGTTATAGTTCATATCACATCCTGAAAAAACTGCACAGCCTACCTTTGAATTCTTACCTGACTGCTTCATTGATTCCATAATGTCATTCGCTTTGCTACCAAACAGTCCATTAAAAATCATCTTAAAACCAACGAGAATTATAATAACTGGTACAAGAAGCTTCCAAATCCAATCAAAACTCAATATATCCTGACAAGCCAACAGGAGGAACACCCCAATTGCAATACCAATAAGGTTCCCCATTTTATCATGTTCAGTAAAAAAACCGATGACAGAAGGAACAATAATAAATAAAGTCCACCATCCATCAAAAAATATGTCAATATCCGTAATGTCCATTGCATTCATTGCGAATACCGCTCCTATTACTATCAATACCAGACCCCAAATAATACTACTACTTTTTTTCATCTTTTCCATCCTTTCCTCACATAGGTATAAGCTGATTACCATCAGCTATCACAATATCAGCATTTTTTCCACATCATCCGAAAGGCTATCCTTTTGAATTTGAACCTTAATTTCATTAGACAACGCATTGGTTTTCAGGTGCATAACAAGACTTGTAATACCAGCCTTTTTGCGAAGTGGTGTAGTGATGTTTTCTGCTGCAATAAGATTCTTGGAGTTAAACACCGTAACGTTTTTGGTAAACCCACCATAGTAGGCTGTAATTTTACCATTGTTTATCGCCAAACCGTTGGTTTGATAGCTAAGAATAGCACTTATCACTTTTATAACCAGAATAACGAATCCCACCCCAATAATAGCAAGGGAAACAGCAAAGATTACAACCGCAGGAACGTTAAAAATCACCATGTCTGCAATTGCAAGTATAAGCGTTACACCCAATACGATACCGAGAACTAACAAGAACCACGATACAAACGGGAAATAGGATGCAGACTTTGTCTGCTTCTCATCTGGGACATAATCCGGCAATACCTTACTTAGTATTTCACCGACCTCCTCATATTTGCAAAATGGAACAAGTACACCAAGGTCAGCATTTTTGTTATCGTCGCCGGTGTTGTTTGTATAGCCAATGACCTCAAGTCTGATAGCAGCAAACCCAAGCATCCTTTGTACAAGTCCCTGGGTAATCTTAACTGCCTTGATTCTGTCATAGCTAAAGGTATTGGTATGCTTTTCCAAAAGTCCGTATGAAATCTGGATGTCATTTCCACGCTTGGTAATTTTGAACTTGTAGTATCCCACGAAGGAATGGATCAGGCATCCGATAAGGGAAAACATTGAAAACAGCAGCATAGCACCTATGGTAATCAAAAAGGCGTACAGGAAATACTGCCCCCAAGTACCAAGGAAATTCTGCTGTAGCATCAACTTGCAAATTCCGATAACAATAATGGCAAACAAGCCAAACAAGACTGTAAAAAAGGCTGTGGAAGCAATATTGATGAGCGTGTACAGCATTTTCTTACCGGTGGTAAATCGGTAAAGGCTATCTTTGTCCGAAAGGAGCAGTTCATCCTTCGGCTCTACGCTCTCCGCATTTCGTGTACCGCCCTCTTTCAGCACATTCAGTTCGTTCAGCAGGGCGTCAACGTTCTTATCCTTTTCAATAATGGTAATCTCCGCCTGATGAGAGGTATTGGTAGAACCGCTGTCTACCGTTAATACCGCAATACCAAAGATACGGTGAAACAGGTTTTGTTTCTTATTGATAGCGTGTACTTTTCTGTAGTCCAATACAGAACGTTTTCTGAAAAGCACGCCTCTATTGCATTGAATCTCATTTTCCGTCAGTTCGTAGCCGGAGGTCTTGTAATACAGAATTCGGTAAACAATAAAACACAGATAAACTACAGCAAATCCGATGACAAAAAACGGAATTGCGGCTATTTTATCTTCAACCTTTGTATTTTCGTCGAGAAAAAAGTCTTTCAGAAAGATAAACACTACTACAAGGCTACTGAGTAAGTCCGACAACAAACTAGAATAAATATATCCTTTGTCAAATTTCTTCATTTCTCAATTCCTCAATTCTTGCTTCAAGATTACGTTCCAGCTCATCGATCATGTGGTCGGCTTCTTCGGTTGTAAGAGTAGAAATATCGAAATTCGACCCTGCCGTTGAGATGGTGACACCGCTCAGCTTCAACATCATCATAAGGGGACCTTGCGTTCTGTGAAGGTCCTGAATCTGGCAGACAGGAATCACTACTCTTTGTCTGAAAATCACGCCCTGCTTTACGATGATACGCTTATCGTCATAACCCCAGGCATACATCTTGTAACGCAGCACAGGCATAATCAAGGTGAAGCAAAGCAGCAAAGCAACAACGATTCCAACGCCCAACAAAACAGCAAGCATTACACTGCTTGGGGCACCTGTTGCGGTTAGAACAGCAATTACACTTACAAAAACACCAAGTAGTGCCAATGCTCCGATTGCTGCACGAATGTACCATAATTTAAGTACACTTTTGTCAAGTCTTTTTAGTTCCATATGTATTCCTCCCTCGTATACTATGGTTTTACACGCATTCATCCTTTATCTATTTTACATACTTAGCATTTACATACTTTGTACTTCTTGACTGTCCCAATTTCTGCACCTTACCTGCTTTTACAAGTTTGCCAAGCACATCTTCCACGGTTGTAACGCTGACATCCGGAAGGATTTCGCATATTTCCGCTTTTGACACTGGAAGTACACTGTTTAACACAGTCTGCTCGATTCTCTCATTCTTTTTTAATCTTTTCCCATTGATAACAGAGAAACGCTGATCCAGTTCCTTATAACACTTATACAACGTCAGTAAAAAGTTTTCCATAAATGGAATGTAACTGTTCTCATTCTCATGCCACTTCTGAGATGATTTATAGAGAGCCTGATAATAATACTCTTTCGATTGATTAATCTGTTCCTCAAAGGAAACATACTTACAAATGTCATAATCGTTTTTATTTTTATATAAAAGCAAAAGTGACAACAATCTGGAAACTCTTCCATTGCCGTCATCAAATGGATGAATGCATAAAAAATCAAGAATGACACATGGTATCAGTAACAACTGATTAATATTTGGATTGGTTCTTGCCTCCATATAAGCAAACATTAGTTGCTCCATGGCTTCTTTCGTCTCTCTTGCTGCTACTGGGGTAAAACGCACTTTTCGCTTTCCAGAAGAATCCACCTCCTATTTTCTGCATATGTTTTAACATTTTATATGCAGAAACTCAACAGAAATGTGCATAAACCACTGCGTCGACAACGTGTTGGCTTGTAAGTACCGCACGATGCTTTCATATCCCTGTAAAACAATTCCAGACTGTTTATAATATGGTTTTTTATCCAACGACCCTCGCTCTTGTTCTGATGTGTATATGTAAAGGTTTAAACAGATATTCGTTAGTAAAATCAAGCACATTTATATTAATATCGTTTTTACTTGAATAAGTATCTAAAACTTTCTTCATCAAAACTCCCTCCTGTAAAGCGGTAAAAATACCTAATAAATACTTAGTGATTGCCTGCACGAATAATTTCTTTGTCACAATAAATCACCACCAACTTCGAATTTGTTGTCATTCTTCACTTTTATATAAAAAACAGTCTTTGTCATGCGAATATATTACACCAATTGCTTGTAAATAGGAATATATAATAACCGAACCAACAAATGTCATCCCTCTTTTTTGCAAATCTTCCGAAATGACATCTGATAAATCATTTGTAGTTTTGTCTGTTTCGTAAATGGTTATATCTTTTGTAAACGTTCTTAAATAGTTATAAAAAGAACCATATTCACTGACTATTGCTTTGAAAATTCGGCTATTATTGATACTCGCATTTATTTTACGCTTATTCCTTATTATTTCTTTATTGTTCAGCAATTCGTTTATCTTATTATCATCATAAGAAACTACCTTTTCTAAATGAAAATTATCATATGCTTCTCTAAAACTTTCTCTTTTGTTTAGAACACATTCCCAAGATAGCCCCGCTTGAAAAGACTCTAATATTAACATCTCGTACAGATATTTATCATCAAAATTCGGTACACACCATTCTTTGTCATGATATTCGACATATAATTCATTTTTCAAGTTGCACCATTTACATCTTTTTTTGCCACCCATAATTTGTTAACCTCATCACGGTCTACTTCATCTAATTCTTTCATCTTGCTTTAAATCCTACCTGTATCTTCTATTTCTCCTGTATCACTGATGTATGCTCCCGCAATCCTATCAAAGCAGGTTCTTGAAGGTGTCATACGCCTGGTCAGTTCCAGCATATCATCTCTGTTAATCATTATCTTTCTCCGTTATTCGTTTTCTACAATATTTTTTCGTTCGCATGAGCATAATATATGGTTTTAGGGTCATGACGCATAACTGTTTCCCAGTCTTTTCTTAATTTTTCATTATTATCGTAAGCATCTAGATGTTCAATAGGTTCTAAGTCACCCACAATGCAGACCCCATCATCCAAAATTAAAGATACGCTATCCTCACTATGACTTGGAGTATGTAAGATTTTGCCCTTAATACCTATAGTCTTAAGAAACTTTCTGCTTTTTTCACAACTAATAATGATTGCATCATCAGCATTTATAGGTTCATAATTCAACCGCTTATCCCTGCTAAATATTTCATCTGCAAAATGAACATACGACTGTTGAATATCCACCAAAAGAAGTTTGACTCCTTGTCTCATCAGTTCACTTACCAAACCAATATGGTCCGGATGATAATGTGTTGCCATAACATAGTCAATATCAGAAACCTTGATATCATGTTCTTTGATGGTTCTATAAAATGCCGGTAATGTTCCTGCATAATCGGTATCAATGAGCAGATTACCACCTGTACCACGAATCAAGAATGTATTTGTATTACCGTATTTCAATTTGCATACCACAGATACTTCCTCCACAAGATTGCATTATCTATTTCTTATACTTTGCTTCAATTCTCAAATACACAACCATCATTATGATAAGTCCAATTACTACTCCAAAGATTATAGGAATAAACAATAACGAATTCTGTTCTAAAAACAAAAGCGGAACTCCCATGACTTCATATACTCCTGCTGCAACAAACCATAATTTTGATACAGCCTTATTGTAACGATTTACATCCTCTACAACAGGTGGTTTACAACCAGTAAAGAATCCTACCGCCTCATTTGATTTGCGACAACTAATTCCTATCCCCACAAAAATGACAGTAACTATACTCCAGATAATAAATCCAATAATCATAATCTTGTCTCTTTCTTAAACGATTTCAATTTGGCACATTGACATTGTCTTAAGCGCTGCTTCGTGTGTTTCCACTGTCACTCCCGCACAGCAATTGCTATCTACTTTCACATTAGCATCAGGAAAAGTCGCCTTTATAATAAGTGCATTGGAAACAACACAAATATCCGTACACAATCCTATGATTTCAACATCTTCCAAATATTCTTCATTCCAATGTGGCCATCCAAAATTTGGTTTGTCTATGATTTTGCATCCTTCAACATAAAGTCCATCTGCAATCTCCCACCCCTTCGTTCTTTGGATGCAATGTTCAACCGGAAGTTTCTTTCCTTCAGGTGTTTGGAGATAATTCTCGGTGTGCGTATCGCGAGTAAAAATGATTTCATCTCCGTTTTGCACATATTCCTGTATTTTCTCTTTTACCTTAGGAACAATGGCAACCGCCTCTTTTGTTCCTAAAGCCATATCGATAAAATCATTCTGCATATCAACAACAATCAATGTTTTTTTCATTATTCTTTACCTCCGTAATCCACCTAAAGCGCCTTTATAAAAATAAGCACTTCATTTCCCTTTTTGTTTCTATATACATAACCATCTATCACCTTTTTTATCCCTTATTCCTTTTTTCTTTATATGATTCCCAATAGTATGAAACCAATCGTATTTATTCCACAGTTGGCACTCATGTCAGTCGTTTGTAATATCACCATTTCCGTGTATATCAATAAAATCTCCCAGATAAGTCGGTTCCGGTTTTACAATTGTTGTCACAAAATCTTTGGCTCTTGCTAATACTTCGCGCAAATCCCTCATAGATTGTCCGGCATAGATATGATAATCTGAGGCCACGCCGTAGGCTTCGATTCCAAGTTTTTCTGCTATGTAAAGTGCCCGGTACAAATGGTATTCCTGTGTGATGATTACCATCTTCTTGACACCAAACACTTCTTTTGCTCTGTATATACTTTCGTATGTCGAAAATCCGGCATGATCCATAAATATGTTTTCTGAATCAATACCTTCATCTATCGCATACTGTTTCATTGTTTCTACTTCGTTATAATCTGTTCTTCCATGGTCGCCACTCATAAGAAGTTTTTCTGACGCGCCATACCCATGCACTTCCACGCCTCTCTGTAATCTGTCGCGAAGCATATGGCTAGGCTCTCCGCCTTCTTTAACCTGACATCCTAATACCATAATACAGTCAAACTCTTCATCAGGAAGACCATCAGATTCTACTATTCTGTCTTTTACCGTGCCTTTCAAATGTGCATTAATGCCAATTAAGACAAGTAACCCTGCTGCTCCTAGACAAAAACAAATGATTATAAGTCTTTTTATCACCTTATGTAATTTCATCGTTTATACTCCTAAACACTATAGGATGCGACTGATAAGCAATAGGATAACAACCGCTCCTATCACGGTAGCATACGCCCACGGATGTCCGAGATTCATAATCCACCCGATACCGTAATACTTACGTACAAACAAGTTCTTATCGCTTGGATTAAAGTAGATGAGTGCATGATGTTTCTTAAGCCAGTCGCTGACCTCTTTCTGCGTCCTTTTTCATCTCTTCATGTCGCATCCCTCCTGCAGATATAAATATAACACTACTTATAGTTACATTTTAGTATGGTAAAGCATTGATGTCAACTTAACAATATCTTAAGGAAACTAAAAAATCTGTTTCTTTATCCACATCTTCCTTTTCGGAATTGTTGTCAGATACATATTCGACATTGTTAAATATTTCAATACCTAACACCTCGACTCCCCATCCAACAAGATGTCCTGAATCTACAATCTCTTCGTCTTCATCATCCATTTCCATAGTAATCTGATGGTATTTTGTCACAGTATAAAGCACTGCCTTATACTGTACGCTTCCGCCATCTTTCATCTGCAAGCGAATCGGAACCAAAAGCACCAACACAACAAATACAACAATACCTATCACAATCTTCTTTTTCATAGTCAGCAACTCCTTCCGTTTGACTAATCGAGATATTCCACATTTACTCCTTCTGTTATCTTTATCGTTGCGAGAATCTCCATAACCTCTGTGCCATACTCATCCCACCACGATTTTGTTCCGGCATTCAATGCCACATAAGAACCTTTTGTATCTTCTACATGAAAATGAATGAAGTCCCAGACTTCCTTATTATCACATGTGCCTTGTACTGCACTATAATCACCTAAAGTAATCTTGGTTTGCTCTAAGTCGGTTCCGCATACACCCCAAGCCGAATGATACCCTACATAGATTGCACTTTCTTTCTCTCCCTCTGGCCAAAAACTAATTCCAAACTCTTCAGATGACGCATCTCCCTCTACGGAAATTGCATACTTCCAACCTGTTGGTATCGCCAAAGAAATTCTTCTGAAATTCTTACTGCTTTCTACTCTCTCCCATGTTTTTCCGTCCTCCTCTGTCTCCTGTTTAGAACTTTGGTTTTCCGCACTTGTTCCAACACTGCTCTTATCTGTATCTTCGAAGTCGTCCTTTCCATCTGATGACTCGTGAGACATATCTTCCTCTATTGCAGAACCTTTGTCGGCTCCTCCAAGTTTTAATTGCCCGTTTCCAAATACATATACACTAACCATAAACAAACACAGGCAAGCCGCTATCGCACCCAAACGCACCGACATACTTTTTCTCTTTTTCCTAATATCACGAAGTTTGCTTACTTCGTGAATCAATTCATCATCCAACATATTCAACGCATCATGGATATTGTCTTGGTTCATACGTCAAATCCCTCCTTCTGTAGATACGCTTTCAAATTACATCTGGTTCGAAAAAGCATAGATTTTGCTTTCCCTTCACTCATTCCGCAATACTTCGCCGCCTCTTTCAGTGAATCCAAGAAATAATATCTTCCTATGAAGAGATTTCTTTCATCCTTTGACAATGTACGCAAAAATGTATTGATTGCATCTGCTAAAACCTTTAATTCCATTGACTCTTCCGGCGTACCACCATTGGATAAACAATCATCCAGTTCTGTTAGGGACAATGCATACTCTGATGCTTTTCTCTTCGTGCGATTTTTTCTACGATACATATCAATTGATATTCGTCTGGTAATCTTACCAAGATAGGTAGACAAAATGCTTGGTTTATGAGGTGGTATGGAATTCCACGCTGCTAAATATGTATCATTTACACTTTCTTTGCTATCTTCATAATCTGCAAGAACATTATGTGCTACCTTTAACAGATAATGTTCATACTTGGTCTTTGTTTCATCAAGTGCCTGCTCATTTCTCTCCCAATAGAGTGCAACAATATTTTCATCCGTCATTTTATAAATCCTCGCTATTTCACTTCTGCTCCGCCCCATTCTACAACAGTAAATCCCGTTCGCTCAAATGGTGCAATTACAGGCTCTTCTATCTTGATTGGTGTTTCCAGTTCCTTGTATGCCATAAACACACGCAAAATACTATCAGGTTCTGGCGTTATATGAAGTTTTGCATCATCCGTATAAGCCTCAGTCTGAAATGTAATCAAATTGTATTTGCTTTCCTGCATTCTTGGAAGCCAATATACGATAAATTCGTTTGTTTCTTTTGGATTCAATCCAATTTCTGCTAATTTTTTCTCTAAAAACTCTGCCGTTTCCGCACCCTTTACCACAAAGCCTTTGCTAAAATCGTATGTTGCATCCGTATTTCCTTCCCAAAACAGATATGAGTATGCCTTGCCCGATTCATCACACAAGGTTCCGTCCGGTTGTGCTACCACGCTCCATCCATCGTTATACTCCGGATATGTGCAAACCAAAGTTCCATCATAATCTAGTTGAACCTTAACTTCCGTCTCTTGCTCTGGATACAAATAAATAACAGGCTTTTCACAACAAACCTCCTCTTGACACCCTGTTAACACCATGACAAACAGAATACACATCAGCAAAAATAATTTTTTCATTACTAGCACCTTCCTTCCAATTCTTTACTTTTGACTTATGTAGGTAATCTCCCTCTAATAATATACTCGTCAAAAAATAAGATGGGTTTCAAAAGAGGTAGGAATAAACTCCTACCTCTTCATTTCCATATATGGCAAAACGTCAAATCCACATTTTTTATATAACTTAATAGCCCTTTCGTTTTCTTCTTCTACTTCCAAACGAAAAATGCAATTCGTGAATTTATTTGTGATATATTCTATCAACATATTCCCAAGGCCCAAACCTCGGTACTTGTCTTTAATATACAAATCCTCAATCCAGATACATGGCTGACCAAACTCAGTTGAGAAACTTTTAGCAATCATTGCATACCCTTGTATTTCGTTTGAATCTTCAACGATATACCCTTCCAAATATGGACTATCATTAATGCAATAGTCTATATCATTAGAGAATATTTCATCTGAGCCATTGCTTAAGACTGCCGGCGAAGCATAAAACACCCTCATCATTTCCAAAACAACCGGTTTATCTTCTATAGTCATAACTCTTATTGTACTGCTCATGTTTCCTTCTTCTCCCTTATACTTGGTTTCAACCTTTCACACCCATTATACCACATATCACTCTTGCCTCAACAGAAAAATCCCCCACGAATTTTCGCAGGGAATTTATTCTTATTTTTCTCCAATCTTTGAAAATATAAGCGGAAGCAAGTCTTCTTCTTTGATATTTAAAACATACTGAAATTCATCATAAAGAATCCTTTCTGCCTCTTTGAAAAAACGTTCATCTGAAATATATAAGTGTTTGCCCTCAGCTTCCCGCTTTTGTTTTTGCAGATAAATCGCTTTAACCATACCAATCAACTCACTATGGTCGCCTTTTGCAATAACCCTTTTATATTGCTCTTTTCGTTCATTTTCATTTTCAAACCACAATATTTCTTTATGTGGCATAGTTTCAATCAAACGATAGACTTCCTGCTTTGAAAGGATTTTTCTCATTTTTTCCAACAATTTCTCATTGTGTATTGGTACATATAACGTTGCTGCCGAATCGCTTATTGGTTTCAAAACATAATACTCTTTTTGACTCCCCATAAACTCCTTCATTGTAATATCTTCAATCTTACATACACCATGTACACCATATACAACAGTATCCTTTTTTTGAAACATATCTCCACCTTCTTTCAAAAATTTACAAGAAACTGGACTTACGTTTTTACTAAAAACAACACGTTTCTATGGGAATTATATCATACAAATTCCCCCAAATGTAAGTATCTATTTGAGCGAGAAGAATTTTTCATGCTCACTTATTTCATGTTCATGACTATGATTTTCACTATCTCCTGTGTGAGTATGTAGATGCGTGTGAACGTGAGTATGCTCATGAGTATGAACGATACCCCCATGTTTATGTTCGTGAATGTGCGTATGCTCATGTTCATGGGTATGTTGCAATTCAATCGTATCTTTTACCATAAAGTAAGTGCTGATTATCATAATAATCAGGGCTATATAAAACTGAACACTCGGCCTCTCATTGAGAAGCAACATACTAAATGCAACTCCTAAAAACGGAGCAATAGAATAATATGCACTTGTTTTGGCTGCGCCCAAATCTTTCTGTGCCATAATATAAAAATGAATACTTAAACCATATGCAACAAACCCCAAAACCAATATACATATTAACCAACGAATAGCAGGTATGTGTTCTCCCAGTACGAGTGCTACAATCAGACTACCCAAACCTGAAAAGGTTCCTTTTATTACAACAATCTCAACAGAACTTTTATTACTAATCATTTTTGTGCAATTGTTTTCAAATCCCCAACACAAACATGCCCCTAAAACAAATAAAGAACCTTGATTAAAAGCAAATGAGCCCGCACCTTCAAAACTTAAAACAGTACTTGCAATCGTAACCAAAGCAATTGCAAACCATAGTTTTTTGAAATAACTTCTTTAAAAATAAATAACGCAATGATTGATGTTGCAACAATTTCAAAATTATTTAGCAGGGACACATTTGCAGAATTTGTCCTTGCTATACCTAACATTAATAAAATTGGAGCCATTATATCCAACACAACCATTGTTATCGTATATGGTAATTCCTTTTTTGTTAAGGATTCTTTTCTTTCACCTTTACCTATTCTTTTTTCAACCAAACCATATACAAACAAACCTAAGCCTGCTCCTAGATATAAAAATGAAGCCATCATAGTAGGTTCTACATAATTCAATAAGATCTTTGACAGCGGAACATTGATTGCATATAATGCAGCAGCCAATATTGCATATATTGTTGCTATGTTTTTTGTTTTCAATATCTTCTCCTCCATAGATTCAAGATTTATCTACATCCATTATACCACATATTTATCTACTGTTAATGATTTGTTTGACTAATCGTTTAACTACTTTAATGTCCAGCGGGTTAATTAGAGATTCAAAACTTATCACAACATCCCTTCCCAACAGTAAATCATTCTCTATATATGTATTCATTTTTTTCACAAATTCATTTGCATAATGCGAATCATCCATACGTCCCGCATGCTCCCAGTATGTCACTTTCCCGGTATGCTTATTGAGAATTGTAAAATCAGGATAGATGGTTTTCTGTCGACCATTCTCCACGACCTCCAAAGGTCTTTCATATTTATATAAAATATCCCTTCGATTTCGATACAGAATGTTTGCAATAATAACTTCTGATTTTGACCGAACCATATCGCCTTGTTCCGTTTCATATCTCAAATTTTCAGGATACATCAAATTCTTCTCATAGACTTCAGTTTGCCATTGTCTTACCTTTTCTTTTACACTTATTTGTATCGGCGTAACTAAACTTTTTCGTTCATCACTTAAATTATCATAAATCTCTTCCAACGCATTTGATTGACATTTTCTCATAAAACGTTTTGCTTCATCTAACATCTTTTCAAGAATAGGTCTGATTAATAAATAATAATGCTTCTGTGCAAGTTTTTTTGCCAACGAAAGTTCATTTTTCTTGATATAACGACGTGCCCACTTATTATCTTTCATGTATTGATGGTAATAATAGGTCTTTCCTTTCTTGTTCTGCCACTTCAAACACCCTTCTGGCGCATGACTTTAAAATACATCTATCTTTTTTAAGGCGTTTTCTAATTGTGGCACTTCTTCTTTTGCTAATTCTATAAAATTGTGCATAGTATTCCTCCATTTCGCTCTGCCCATGAGGCTGTTTCATTGGCTTTATGGTAAGAAAAATTTAGTTTGTCAGACTATAGTCTCTTACCATAGAAAGACAAAAGTAAGCTTGTGGGTAGAGTTTTATAGCAGTTCGACATGTTTTATCTAACCATCACGCTGCCAAGCACCCCCATGGGTAGATGAAAAGCTTGTTTGCTTATGCTTTTTCTTACCACCACGCCACTAAACAAACTCTATGGGCAGACGATAAGCTTGTTTGCTTATATTATTTCTTACCATAAAGCCAACAAAACCACTTCATGGGTAGATATTTAATTAAATTTGTTGAATAATTCTTACCACGAAGGCCGCAAGACAGCCATATGGGTAGAAACAGGCATCGAAATGCCTATAGATTTGTAAAAATATCTCCCCCGCCAAAAGCGAGGGAGATAAGAAATTGTTAAAAGACAATCGTTATTACCCTTTTTTTCTCCATTTGGGACAAAGTTTTTTATCCTGAGGATGCTCCGCTCTCTTGCCTATAGGACCTTCGGTCAATAGCCACTCCGCTCCGCATTTTCCGTCCCTCTTCTTTCTCT
>JAZNXJ010000029.1:0-2022 GCA_045593805.1 Faecalimonas sp. | reverse complement strand
GGAAGGATATTCTTTTCAAAGGAAAGGATAGTTACTTAGATAAACTGCTTGCCTGCGGTTATGATGGTGCCTTCCTTGATGTAATTGACAGCTTTTATTACTTTGCAGCACTTAAAAATTAAAATACTAAAAAATTAGAGGCAACCATTGTGGTTGCCTCTTTCTTATGCAGGAACGATATATTTGTTTTGTAACAGCTCTAAATATTTACTAATGGATACGGGGCGGGAATATAGGAAGCCTTGGTGCATGCCTACTTTGTATTTTTCTACAAGGTTTCTGATAAATTTATTTTCTACGCCTTCCAAGCAAATATTTATTTTCAAATTGTTAGCGCATTGTACGAATGCATCGATGATGTATTGGTCAATGGTGTTGTTGGGAAGGTTCAAAACGAAGGATTGGTCTAGTTTAAGACAGTCTACCGGAATGTCACGCAAAAGTGCGAGACAGGAGGTTCCTGTACCAAAATCGTCAACCGCAACCTTGATGCCCAAGCTTCTATAGAACATTACTTCTTCACGCAGTAAGGTAACGTCCAAATCACGACAGCTTTCCGTCAATTCTAAGCACAGATTTTTTACAGGGAATTGGGTTTCGTCTAAAACGTCTACCAAAACGTCTCTGAATCTTGCTTGAGAGATTTGGGTATAGGAAAGGTTCACGTCAATTACAAGATTGGGATTATATTTGAGGAAGTTTTTGCCTTCGGTCAAAGCTTGTTTCAAAATCCAGGTGCCTAAGTCGAAGAAGCAAGCATCTTCTTCCAGCAAGGGAATAAATTTACCGGGAGAAACTTCGCCAAAATCTTTATCCTTGTAGCGAAGCAGTGCTTCCGCACCAATGATTTCATTATTGCTGGGATTGATAAGCGGTTGGAAGTTTAGATAGAAGCCTTCGCAATCGTTAGCAATACTTTGACGTAAAGCGGTTAAAAGGTTCAAAGCTTCTCTATAGGTAGACTGCAGGCTAGTATCGTAGAATACCAGTTCAGAGTGATTTTTATATTTGGAATCTGCATAGGCGTGGGAAAGACAGCCATAGATAGATTGTTCGGTAACGTTGAAATCGTTAATTTCGATGGCACCACCAGAAATCATCAGCGGAATGTCAATGTTTTCATCTGTGGTGAAGTGCTTGGACATTTCTTGAATGTTAGCGTAAAGTTCTTCAATTGCTTCGTTACTGGAATCTTTGCAGATGATGGCAAATTTTGGACCGTCCATACGATAGAGGGTGCTGTCTTCATTCATCAAGCTTCTAATTTTATTGGAAAATTGATTAAGAATGGTATTACCGAAGAAAAAGTTATAGGTGTAATTGATGTCACCGAAGTTATTGAGACCAATCATCAAGATGTGCATGTGTTGTTTAGCACGGATTAATTCTTTCTTGGTTTGCATGAATTTGTAGTTGTTGTATAAACCGGTAACCGGGTCTACAAAATCTGCAACACCATGATTGATGAGAGTGCCTGCAAATAAATCGCTTTCTCCGTTTTCGCCTTTGAGGATAATACCGCGACAGGTTACAAAGACATATTCACCTTCTGCATTGCATACGCGATATTCTGCATAATGGTTCTTCTTTTTACCTGCAAAGAATGCAGAAATATCTTTTCGATAAATTTCCACATCGTCAGGATGGATGAGAGCTTCCCAGGAGGAACCGAAGTCGTAAATGTATTCACCTTCAAAGCCAAAATAATCTACAGCATTCTTGGACCAACGAGATACATTGGTTGCAAGATTGCAGACATAGATATAGCGACGAGCAGAAGTTTCAGAGAAAGCAGTAAATATTCTGTTGTCTAAGCCTGTAGTGTCTAAATTCATAACTTACCTCGTTTAATATTTATAAGAAAAATATATCATAAATATGGTAGAAAGTATATTCTTTTTGATGTAGAAATGTAAGAATACATTGTTTTTGAAGAAAATGTGACAACAGCATCAGAAAGTGCTACAAAAAAAATATGCTCTTAGTAAGCAAGTTAGCAGAAAGGGGAGGGGCCACCCTTTC